>CAWISU010000073.1:0-135795 GCA_963838765.1 uncultured Acidobacteriota bacterium
CAAAACGAAGTGAGGGATCTGTATTGTTCACGCACCCCAGATCCCTCGTCGCATCGCCAGTCGGAATGACGATAGAAATCAATTCGACGAATCGCCGACTACTGACCCGTCTTCGGCAACCAAACTTCCATACTCTGCCCCGGCGCAAGATCGACGACATGCGGCGTAATCACCACCAGCAGTTCATCCGTTTCATCCATCTTGCTATTGGTAACCATGATCTTATTGATCCCCGGAATGCCTCCGAGCCCCGGAATCCCATTCAGACTAAGCTGTTCGCTTTGACTCACCGAGCCCGCCACGACCGCCGGCTCTCCATCCACCAGAGTAACGCTGCCTTTGTATTCGCGATTCGCAATCACCGGCACACCGTTGATACTTTGCCCCGCCAACGTGCGGAAGTCCATCTCGAATGTCAGGCCGACGTCCGAGTTCGTATACACCGTTGGCTTAGCCTTGAAGGTCAAACCCAGATCCTCATAAGTAAACGAAGGGAACGGCGCCTGAAAGCTGCCATTCTGCAGCACCGACGAGATAGCCGGCGTGTTGAAGACGGGCGCGAAACTCGCGTTGAGAATTGGATAACGCGACCCCATCCGAAATGTCGTCTCATTCCCCTGCGCCGCGCGCAGGGTTGCATGCTCCAGCGTTTTCACAAGACTCTCGTTCAGTGAGAGTTCCGCGCTCAGCGTGTCCAAACTCAATCCCATCAGGGTCAGACCACCGCCAAAGGTAGCGTATGGCTGGTTAAAAATCGAAGCTGGACCCGAATTCTGCTGCCCCGTCAGTTGCGCAATCAGCCCCGCAATGCCCTGGGAATTCGCCTGATTAATTCCGCCGCTCGAGATCAATTGATTAATCAAGCTCTGAATGTTTTGTCCACCAAGTCCACCCAGCAGCCCAGTCAGCGCGGCGACCGCCCCGGCTGGAACGTTTATCAGCGTGAAATTATTTGGGATATGGAGTCCCATGTCTCGCGTCAGCTGGTGGTCGATCTCAAACACCTGTATATCCAGCATGACCTGCGGACGCGACACCCCGAAATTCTCAAACAACGCGGTAACCGCATCCAGCACGCGCGCCGGCGCCCGCACTACCAGCAGTCCCGTCTGTGGTTGCTGGGCAACAAAGCGGATGTCAAAAATCGTCCGCAGCAAAGTCATCATTTCATTCAACTCTGCCGGCGTCGTAACCCCCGGCAGGTAAAAGGTGCGCAACGCCATGTGGTCGAACTGACGATGATTCTCCGTGCTGTCGCGTGCCAGAAAAATCTGTTTTTCCGACAAAGGCACCCAGAATGTCGCGGTCACCTCGCATGCCGCCCTCATCGCCGTGTAGAAGTCGACGCTCTCCATGTCGAAATGCACCCGCCGTGATTGAACCGATTCGTCGAACTCCGCCGCCACGCCGAAAGCCCCAGCCACCTGCGTCAGCAGCGTCCGCGAGTCTCCCCGAAAATGGAATTCATGAGAAACAGGCGCAGGAACAACCCTCAGCTCCAACGACTCGGCCACCACTCGAGGCGTCTCACTCATCTTTGGCGCCCATTCGGTCTGTGAGTCGCGCAGCCGCTCCTGCGCAAATTCGTTTTGCGGATCGAGATCAGAAGCGCTGCGAAACTCAGCCTGCGCTTCCACCAGCTTTCCCTTGGTCAAGTCATCGTTTCCGCGCTGCAGGTGATCGAACACCAGTTGCTGTCGAACCATGGCCAGCGCGGTCACGTATTCAACATTTTTCGGAACCAGCCGCGCCGCGGTATCAAATTCCTCGTAGGCCTCATCGAAGCGCTCCGCTTTCTGCAATTTCAGCGCCCTGGCAAAAGCAATTTTGGATTTCTTCAGATCAGCCTTAGACGGATTGCATGCGGGATCGCTGGCCGCGGGAGGGCAGGGAAGCAGCGCCAGATTTTGCGGCTCGTCGCCCGCAAAAGCCCCCGCCGCCAGTACTATAATGGCAGCAAAAAACCATCCCCAACGCATGCGCATGCTCCGATTGTAACCGGGAACAGACCATGCCGAACCATATCCAGCAGGCCCTTGTACCTTCGGGTTAACCGTTTAGAACGAATGATCCATCAACTCTTGCAAGAAAAGCAGCACTTAGCATTTAGCACTTGGCATTCAGCCACGCCCTTTCGTGGCGCTCGCTGAGAACCTGCAGGGACTAATTGCCAAGTGCTAACTGCTAAGTGCCGCTTCCCCGATTGGAAACTTCCCCATTTTGGCGTATAAAAGTTAGTTGCGGCCTGCGCTGTTCTCCCCGCTGTGCGGCCAAAACGTATCCCATAGATCGAGCGAGGAAGCATGTCTACTGTGACTACCGCGCACCCCTCCAAAGGATTGGAGGGAGTAGTCGCTACCACCTCCGGCATCTGTTACATCGATGGAGACCAGGGTGTTCTGGCCTACCGTGGCATTGACGTCCATGAACTGGCCGATCATTCTACTTTCGAAGAAACCTGTTACCTCCTGTGGTATGGCCGCCTGCCCAAGCGCAATGAACTCAAGGAAATCGGTGAGCGCCTGGCCGAGGAGCGCAAGCTGAATCCCGCCATCATCGACCTGTTGAAATCAGCTCCCAAGCACGTCGTGCCCATGGACGTGTTGCGCACAGCGGTCTCGGCCTTGTCGTTCTACGACGCCGAAGAGAGAAAGAACGACCACGAAGCCAACCTCCGCAAGTCGATTCGTCTGACCTCGCAAATTCCCATGATCGTCGCCAACTACGATCGCATTCGCAAAGGGAAGTCGCTAGTCGAGCCCGACCGCTCGCTCTCCCACGCCGCCAATTTTCTCCTGATGCTGAACGGCGCCAAGCCCACGCAAACCGCCGAGCGCGCCCTGGACATCGCCCTCATTCTGCACGCCGACCACGAACTCAACGCCTCAACGTTCGCCGCCCGCGTCACCGCCGCCACGCTTTCCGATATACATTCCGCCATCGTCTCCGCCATCGGTTGCCTCAAAGGCCCATTGCACGGCGGAGCCAACGAAGCCGTATTTAACATCCTCAAAGCCATCGACCAGTCGGGCTCCGAACCGGTGGAGTACATCAAGAAAATGTTGGCGGAGAAAAAGAAAGTCCCCGGCTTCGGACATCGCGTCTACCACACCGAAGATCCCCGCGCCACCCATCTCCGAAAAATGTCCGAGGATCTCGGAAAATCCAGTGGCCAGCCCCAGTGGTTCCAGATGTCGCACGCCATCGAACAATTCATCAAGGCCGACAAAAAACTCAACGCCAACGTCGACTTCTATTCCGCCTCCACTTACCACACTCTGGGAATCGACGTAGACCTCTTCACCCCAGTCTTTGCCGTATCCCGCATCAGCGGCTGGACCGCCCACGTAATCGAACAACTAGACGACAACCGCCTGATCCGCCCCCGCGCCGACTACACAGGCCCCCCCTACCCCCAACACTGGCTGCCGCTCGAGAAGCGCTGACCTAAGCGCGACCGTCCGCACTCTTTCTGATCGTCGAACGAAAGTGAGGGTGCCCCATCCTTTCCGCGTTCTTTGCGGAAAGGGTGGGAGACGAAACTCTCAACCAGAAAACCGCCAGACGCTCTTTCTTGGGGACGCTGGTATTCGATTGACGGGCCCGCCAGCATGGCTTATATACTGTTCCATTCGTGCAGCCTCTCTGCAACTCCCACGAGGATGAATGTTATGAACTTTCTGCATGTTCCTCAGAAGCCCATCTTTTTTTCCTTCCTGGCGGCCAGCGCGGCCATGGTAGTGTCCGTCCATACATTCGGCGGAGCCGTCTCCAAGACAGTCCAACCCAAGCAGGCGTCGTTCCAGATCAAGAATGAATTCAAGATACAACCTCCAAAAACGGCAAAGATGGTGCGCATGTGGTTCGCAGTCCCTCAGGAAGATGCTGTGTCTGCAATTCACGAATTTCGAGTCACTGCTGATTTTCCGGTCCAGTATTTCCGGGACGATTGGGGAAATCGCGTTGGCTATGCCGAGGTCAACGCCCCTGCCCCCGGCCCGATCACGATTCGGGAAGAGTTTGAGCTCACGCGCACCGAGATCCGCAACACCATCGATCCAGCCAGGACACGGCCGCTCACCGATCAGGAACGCGCGGCGCTATTCGCCTACCTGCAACCTTCCACTCACGTAATCGTAAACGACCAAGTCAAATCGCTGTCCGCGTCCATCGTCGGAGGCGAGACCAATCCCATTCTCGCCGCGCGAAAGATCTACAATTGGACACTCGAAAACGTGGATTACTGGGTCAAGGATCCCGACCATCTGAAGGCTTCTCCGGTCGGCAGCACGGAGTATTGCTTGAGAACGAAAACCGGTAATTGCACCGACTTTCATTCGCTATTTGCCTCGCTCGCAATGGCAGCCGGCATTCCCACCCGCATGGTCTACGGTTCGCTTCTAAAGCCCACCCTGAACGGAGTCGAAATCGACGGCAGCTATCACTGCTGGATCCAGTTCTTCGCCCCGAACTATGGCTGGCTTCCTCTGGATGTTTCGCTGGCAAATATTTATGGCAAGGAGTTCCCGGTAACCGACAAGAACAAAAAGTTGGTGGAGTTGACCACAGCGACTGGTTACAAAGGGCTCGACCCCAGCAAAGTGGACTATTATTTCGGGAACCTCGATGAGCGGCGAGTGACCTGGTCCACCGGCAGAGACCTCATTATGCAGCCCCCGCAGGAAGATGGGCCGGTGAATGCGCTCACGAAAATCTACGTCGAAATAGACGGCAAACAATCCACCGATTGGACGCGCGCTCTAACTTACGCCGAAGTCACGAAATGATCGTTAGTCGGCGGATTCGAATTCATTCTTAGAAGAGGAGAAAGCACGCGGAACTTTGGCGACCTGACCTTACTTTTATCCCGCCCCAGCCTTTCTTTCCGATCGTCGAACGAAACTAAGGGTGCCCCATCCTTTCCGCGTTCTTTGCGGAAAGGGTGGGAAACGAGACTCTTATTAGCGAGCCTCTTTACAAGCTAGTAAGGGAGATTCTTCCTTCATTGCCCACCAGATGAACCAGATGATGGGTTGCAGATTGCGCCCTCGTCATTCTCCCCCTTCGCATAGACCGGCGCATTTCGGGCCAACCAAAGACCAACCTCAGTCGTCGTGTTGCGGACGGTTTCAGGCACCACGGCCGGGACATCGTGCGGGTATGGGTCTTCGTAATTGTCAACCGCCCATTCGGAAGGAATCGCTTGTGCTTCGCTCAGACGGCGGACAAAAACCCGAGTATCCCGACTGAAAGTATTGTTCGTGAATTCACGGAACCTATCCGGCTTGCCGTGGGAGTTGTAAGGCCAAGGGTAAGGCGAAAGCAACATGGTGGTACGCAGGCCATGTTCATTGCCCCATTGAATGGCCTGAATAATAAACTTCTGATAGCCTCGTCCGCTTCCTCCGGTCAGAAAGAAGTTGGGCGGAACATCGAATGCCATCGCCTTGCCATAAAGCGCCTCATAGCGTTCCAGTGCGTAATATGGTTTAGTGGCAAAGACGTGATTTCCGCGCTTGGGTTCCTTCGGATCGTTAGGACCCACGACGGGAGCTACCGATTCGATCCCCACGGTTCTGGCCGCATCCACATACTCTTTCCACCGCTTCTCATACTTTTGCAATTCTTTCCGTGGGACACCGTCATGCGGCGTGTTCACATTGGCTTCTGCGGGATGCAGGCCGTGTCGTATGTACACATCCTTGTAATAGCCGTATTTCGGAGGAAGCGTGAAGTAATTTGCGCCCACCTGCCCAAGTTCAGCTTGCCCTGATCCGGTTCCAGCGAATGTGTCCTCGATGGCTCTAAGGATACTCGGCGGTTGCTCCGCTGCAATGACGGCATTGGCATGCTCGTAGAGTCCCACGTGTCCGGTCTTGAGCAGCTCCGTGAACTGATCGCCGTCCCGGAGCCCGTCAAATCCTCCCGTCCCGCCGACGAAAATGTATTCACCTAGATTCGCGCAGACGCTCGCACCGTTGGTGTCGCCAGGATTGTCCTGCGCCGCAGCATATGAGGTTCCTACTGCCGCAGTAATAGCCATGAGCACAATCAGGAACCAATAGCGATCATGTGCACCGTGGCCGCGCATAGTATTTCCTCCGCGTCCTTAAACCCACACCCCCCGTCAAAGTTGCTCGTCGGATGCCCCCGCCGGGGCGTTGTTGCTGGGGCTTGGCTTGGGGGCTGGCCCAGCCTTTCTTTCAGATCGTCGAACGACAATAAGGGTGCCCCATCCTTTCCGCGTTCTTTGTGGAAAGGATGGGAACCGATACCCTCAACCGGAAAACCGCCAGGCCCTCCGCTTTTTGGACGCTAACCCAGTGTAGAGTCCCGCAAGTTCGCGTCACAAGTCCGCGCTGTCATCCTGAATTAATGCTGTCATCCTGAATTAATGCTGTCACCCTGAATTATTGCTGTCATCCTGAATTATTGCTGTCGTCCTGAGCAAAGCGAAGGATCTGTGTACTTTGCTCGCAGCAGCAACGCATTATGGGTCGCGTCGAACAAACCTGCGGACTTATGCTACGTATTTCCGGGAAACGACACTAGGTGCACCGCATTTCGGAGCGGGAAGAACCGGGACACCGGGCCTGGAAACAGAGATATCGTCATTATGCACTGAAAGGAACCCATAGGCGGACCTCGCCTGACTTAACACGAACAGAGCCGAAGCCCAAAACGAGATGAGTTCCGGTTTGCCTCCTCCCTCAGTCTTTATGCACAATGCCCGTGACCCCCGCAACAAACAGGGTGGCCAGCAACCAGCCGAGCAGAATCTGGATCCAGACGAACCACTTCACGAATCGGGGTGATGTTCCAAAATGAGCTAAGAAGGAGGCGGGGCGATCAGTTTCGGTTCTCGCCCTCAAACCCACCCCAATTAGCGCCCGACAGAACTTATCCGACACCCACGCAAACGCATCACGCAACTGCCGTGGTAGCCAGCTAAGAATCGCATCTAGCCAACTTAAAAGTAATTGCCAAGGCTTGCACAATTTGCGCCATTTCCAAGTTCCACCTTGGCCTAGTCTTGGAGGAGGTGTTTTTTCGGTCGTCCAGTCCTGCGGCTCCGGATCCGGCCGCCACTTGTCATTCTGGCCTAGGTTGACCAGGGGTAGGGAGTTCTCAACCGAATACACAAGCGGCGAGAATGCCGGATAATAACCGGGAACTCCACCTTTGCCCTTGAACTCTTCGAGGGCATCTTTATCAGTTGGAGCCATTGTCCCAGCGAGATAGCTTCGGCGGTAGATAATCCATCCCACTGCAGTGAGCAGTACAATCGCCCCAATGGCTTGCTCGGGGTAGTAACCATAACCAACTGTCACTTTCAGCGTGCGGTTCCACAAATGTTGAACACGGACGAAGCGCCCTTGCTCGTCCTCGCGCCTGGCTAATTCTTCCATTTTCGAAAGCACCCTTAGAGCGCCCCTCGAATCGCCTGATTCTCTTAAGACCTTTGCAAGTTGAATGTAAGGTCGAGGGTGAAAGGGTGATTGAGGTTGCCGTCCTAGCCACACAAGCCTATCGTCAACATTGATCCGGCCCTCAGAAGAGATGCGGCCGTAGGTGAAGCCGTCTAGAAAGAGTCTGCCAGACCCAGGCCATTTAGTTGCAGGAATAGCAGGAACTGAACCAGAAGTGATCACGTTTAGACCGGAATCGTAGAGTGTGCCAGCCGAAACACTAGTCATGTCCAGCGCGGCGTCCTGGAAATCCCCGTCACTACAGTCAAAAGTCCCGCCGATTTGACCACCTGACAAGGTTACCGTTCCTCGTGCGGTGAAGCCATTCCGGAGAAAGACGTAGGATTTCACGCGGACCAGTTCGGCGTTGAGCGCATCGCCGGCTGCGTTGGTTAAAGTTGCAGCGTCACACTCAAGGTTGGCGCCGATCTGTGCATCGTACAGGCGCACGCCTCCGTTACAAGTCGAGCGCTTGAGATACACATTGCCAGCCACATCGACTCGCTCGGCGTCGAACGCCATGCCGCCGGGATTGTTGAAGATTCCGGATGCGCAATCAAGTGAACCGCCGATCTGCGCGGCGATGAGCCGCACCTCCCCGTTAGCTGCGAAGCCATCTCGAAGAAAGACATAGGATTTCACGCGGACCAGTTCGGCGTTGAGCGCATCGCCGGCTGCGTTGGTTAAAGTTGCAGCGTCACACTCAAGGTTGGCGCCGATCTGTGCATCGTACAGGCGCACGCCTCCGTTACAAGTCGAGCGCTTGAGATACACGTAGCCAGCCACATCGACTCGCTCGGCGTCGAACGCCATGCCGCCGGGATTGTTGAATGTCCCATTCTCACAATCCAGATCGCCACCAATTTGCGCACCCAGAAGCTGCACACCGCCATCAGCAGTGAAGTGATTTCTCAGGAATATGTCCGTGACTTTAAGTCCCACGGCCTCGAGCGCGTAACCCTTTGTGTTGATAAAGGTTCCGGCTTCGCAGTCGAGATCGCCACCAACTTGGGAGCTTTGAAGCCGCACACCGCCAGTGGCAACGAATCGATCACTCAGGAACACGTCACCTTTGACCTTCACTGCTGCGGCGTCGAGCGCGTGGCCGGCCTCGTTATTGAAGGCTCCGGACGAGCAATCGAGTGCGCCACCGATCTCCGAGCCTTGTAGCGAAACTTCGCCGTGAGCGGTGAAGTGACCACGCAGGAACACGTCACCTTTGACCTTCATTTCCGCGGCGTCGAGCGCATGGCCGCTTTCGTTATTGAAGGCTCCGGATGAGCAATCGAGTGCGCCACCGACCTCCGAGCCTTGTAGCGAAACTTCGCCGTGAGCGGTGAAGTGACTACGCAGCAACACGTCACCTTTGACCTTCACTTCTGCGGCGTCGAGGGCGAGTCCGCCATGGTTCTTGAAGATTCCGGATGCGCAATCAAGTGAACCGCCGATCTGCGCGGCGATGAGCCGCACCTCCCCGTTAGCTGCGAAGCCATCTCGAAGAAAGACATAGGATTTCACGCGGACCAGTTCGGCGTTGAGCGCATCGCCGGCTGCGTTGGTTAAAGTTGCAGCGTCACACTCAAGGTTGGCGCCGATCTGTGCATCGTACAGGCGCACGCCTCCGTTACAAGTCGAGCGCTTGAGATACACGTAGCCAGCCACATCGACTCGCTCGGCGTCGAACGCCATGCCGCCGGGATTGTTGAATGTCCCATTCTCACAATCCAGATCGCCACCAATTTGCGCACCCAAAAGCTGGACACCGCCAGTGGCAACGAATCGATCACTCAGGAACACGTCACCTTTGACCTTCACTGCTGCGGCGTCGAGCGCATGGCCGCCTTCGTTCTTGAAGGCTCCGGATGTGCAATCGAGGGTGCCACCGATCTCCGAGGCCCGGAGCGAAACTTCCCCGTTAGCCGTGAAGTGATCACTCAGGAAGACGTTGTGCCTAACGATCATCCCATAGGCAGTTACGCCGTACACAGAACTACCCGCGAGGTCGAGGCTCTGACATTTCGGCTCCGCTCAGGTCGAGGCCCCCTTTCAGACGGCAATGTTGAAGCCTCAGTGGAACACTAATATTCAAGCTCACGAGATCGAGGCTTTCGTTAATGTCGGCCCCGTACACCTGAATCCCTCGCCCTCGAACGTGTTTCCGGGCTTTTTCGTCCGTGCATAACCAAACCAGTAGCCTGGCGCCAATTTGGCGCTCGATTCCCCACCCGTCGGCATTTTCAGGGTTGTTCCTTGTGTCTTTATCGTCGCTGTTGGTACCGCAAACTGCCCAATCGCCTCTGACGACTTTCTCCAGTAGACTCTCCTCAGCCGCGGTAAGCGTTTTGAAATCGGCAGCTTCCGCCAATCGTTTCAAATCGCCGACTTGCGCTAGAAGCTGGTCGTCCATGGCTCTCCTTGGGAAGAGGCGATCTTATCCTGAATCGGCATTACGCTGCGGATCTGGAAAACGGCACCATAATACACGTGTCTTACCCGTTTCCGATATCGTGAGACCGTTAGTTCTGACATTCGGACAAGCCAAGTTGATCGGCAAACAGAAAGCTATCCGGAAACGCTCTTCCGGGACGTTGGCTTCAGTCCTTGGGTTCTACCAGGAAAAAGCCAAAATGGGAACATCATAATTTTTTCTCCGCAATTCCCTTGACTTCACTTGAGCTATACCAGATAACCAATATATAGCCAGTAAGTCGCCATGCCCTTCCCCACCCTTAACCCGTTTGTTCTCAAGATTTTCCCCGTAACTCCTTTCAACTCAAAGATTTCAACCGCAGTCCCCAGCTATCCCTATGATTCCAATAGATCACAGGGAGAGGGGGGATGGAGAAAAATTCATGTTCACTTTATATCCTCATAGCATTCCCCGTTGCCAACACATCAAAGTCAACGGCACTCAGTGCGGATCGCCCGCCCTGCGCCGCAACCGCCTCTGCTACTTCCACAAAACCTGGCAAGGAGCCCGCATCGCCCTCGACGCCAACCGCGCACGCCGCGGCCGCGCCGTCTTCGACCTCCCGCTGCTCGAAGACGCCAACTCCATCCAACTCGCGCTGATGCAGGTCATGCGTCTAATCCTAAGCGGCCAACTCGACGGCAAAACCGCCGGCCTCCTGCTCTACGCCCTGCAAACGGCCTCGTCCAACCTTGCCCGCACAAATTTCGAACCAACGATCAAAACCCGCGTGGTAATCGACCCCCGCACAGTAGATCAAACCCCGCTCGGCGAAGACCCCTGGAACCGCGACGATTATCGCGAGCAAGAAAACGAAGACGACGACCAAGAAGAAGCGTGCGAACAAGTCCAGACTAATACTGAACAAGCTAAGGCCGAGCAGGCAAAGGTCGAAGACTCAAACGCCGCCGGAGAAACCATCGCGAACATCGAAGGCCAAGCCGACGACAGCTTTTGCAGCAAAGCCAAGCCCGATCGTCGATCCTCGACCATAAGACCGGACGCTTTCGCGCCGGCGGGAACGAAACTCGTGCTACTATCGGGTAAATTTCGACCCCAGCGAGGCCGATGTGTTGTGCAGCCAGTGCGGCACGAACTTGCCGGATGGTTCACAGTTCTGCCTGAGTTGCGGACAACCCGCGGTTTCCCCCGCGAATAGTGCGCTCCTTGCGCCCGGCGCCAACGCCGTGGTTCGCCAAACCACATCTGTTGTGGCTGCTGATCGTACCATTGCTCGGGGCCGTGCTGTGGGTCGCAATGAGCCAAGGTCCTGCCGCACAGGTGCAGGAACTCGTTCACTGGTCGCACTCGGAAACTATCGTCGACGCTGCGCTTTCCGTGAACCCGCGTAGCTTCTCGTCCTTCAAGTTCAGCGTGCCAGCGGGCACCCAGAGTATCAGCATTACCGGAGAGTTCAGCGCAGCGCCCGACACTCCGCGCAAGGCGGGTAATCGCAATGCGACTGGGAAAGATCGTGACGCCGACATAGAAGCCTATGTGTTGACCGACGCCGCGTTCGCCGTCTGGAGTACTGGATACTCCGCACAAACCGAGTACGAAAGCGGTTCTGTAGCCGCAGCCACCATCAATGCGCCGCTGCCGGCGGGTGCCGGGGTGTACCATCTGATTTTCAGCAACAAAAGTTCGCCGCGCGCGAAGACCGTTCACGCCACCGTGCTGCTGCGGTACAAGAGTTGGTTGCCCGATTCAGTCTTGCGCCTGAAAGACGAATTCTGGAGCTGGATCGGACTCGCCACCGTTTACTGATGCGCGTTTGGTGATAATCAACGGCTGAGCGACTGTTTGAGTGCGGCGTCTCGAGTTACGCCGGTTCTCATCGCTATAATCAAGCTCAATGTCGAGCTTCGATTATTCTGCGATGCTGGAAGTGGCGATAGCGGAGGCCCGCAAAGGGCTGGCTGAAGGCGGCATTCCGATCGGCGCCGCGATCTTCGACGCGAGCGGCAAGCTCATCGGCGCGGGGCACAACCGGCGGGTGCAGAACGGCGATCCTTCGCTGCACGGCGAAACCGACGCCTTCCGCAATGCCGGACGCCAGCGCAGCTATCGCAATCTGATCATGGTCACGACTCTGGCGCCCTGTTGGTATTGTAGCGGGCTGGTACGACAGTTTGGTTTCGGCACGGTAGTCGTCGGGGAGAGCCGCAATTTTCAGGGCGGGGTGGAGTGGCTGCGCTCGCTCGGTGTGAAAGGTCGTTGATCTTGATTCCGAGGAGTGCGTTTCGCTGTTGGGCGAGTATATTCGCGCGAATCCTGCGATTTGGAATGAAGATATTGGCGAGGAATAAAGTTCTTCACCACAGAGACACAGAGAAAGCGAAAGATTCTTGCAGGCTTCGTTAAGAATGGTTTTCTCTGCGACTCTGTGCCTCTGTGGTGAAAACGATCTTTAAAACTCGAGGCGCAGTGACATCTGGATCTGCCGTGGACTTCCGATGGTTTTGTTCGTGATTCCCAGACCGCTTAACGTCGGACAGACGTACAGAGATCCCGAGAAGGTGGGATTGCAGGGATTCAACGTCGATGGCGTACCCGCGACCGGGAAGCCGTTGAAGTTGATGTTCTGGCTTATATCGTCGATGGGGATATCGAAGCTCGCGGTGTTGGTTAGGTTGAAGACATCGAAGCTGTACTTGAGGGAGTAGCGTTCGGTTAACTGGGTGGTCTTGAGCAGCGAGATATCCGCGCGTCTCTGCCACGGTTGCCGGAAGATATTGCGCTGGCCATGGTCGATGAAGTTGGTCTCGTAAGGATCGTTGGAAGGAATCGCGCCATTCAACGCGCCAGGACTGAGCAAAGGAATGCCAAAACAGCTGGCTTTGAGCGCAGGAGTAGAGCCCGCGCCTGAGGCTCCAGTGACCGCCTGCTGCGGCGAGCAACCGTCGAGTGGAACGACTGGATTCGTGATGCCGTCGTTTACGCCGTAGAAAATGCTTCCCACTGCGCCGGAGTAATCAATCACACTGTACGGTTGGCCGCTCTGGATGACGGTTAGACCGGAGATCGCCCATCCGTCGGCTACCTTGCCCTTAAATGAAGATTGCGAGAAGAACGCCGGCAGCTGATACATGTAGGTGAAATTGACTATGTGTTTGCGGTCGTAGTCGGACAGGCCATAACCTGACCGCAGATCGAGAGGATTGTTGCCGTTGTAAAAGAGTCCCATCGCGCTTTGTTCGTCGGTCGCGTGCGAGTAGGTGTAGGAGAAGCCCAACTGCACCCCGTGACTCATTCGCTTTTCCACGTGGGCTTGAAGCGCGTTGTACGCGGAGATGCCCGCCGCGGTATAGGACTCCGACTCGGAGGAATAACCGATGTAGGGAACGCGAAGGTCAGCATTTCCGCCTTCGAAGGTTTGCAGGTAGGGCTGTCCGTTGGGAAGGTTTGCCGGCGCAAAGGTGCCGGCGTTGGTGAGGATCGAATAGCCGTAGGTATAGTCCTGCTCAAACGGCGTGCCCTTCCGGATAGGCGCGGTGGGCGAGGCGATCTGGGCCTGATTGAAAGGCAGGGGAACGACCTCATGGCGGCCGAGGCTGCCAACATAGCCGATGTCAATAGCCAAGTCGCGGCGTGGCTGCCATTGAACGTCGAGGGTTTCGTTCATCGTATAGGGAAGCTTGTTGGCGCGGTTGTAATCGGCGAATGAGAATAGTGGAATGCCCGTCGAGATGGCGGTCGCGTTGGGGAGCGCTAAATCCTTGGGATTGCCGCTTGGTGGAGGAGCGAGCGTGGGTCCCCAGGGGTTTTCGAAAGTGCTGCAAAATGCGTATCCGTACACACTGCACCCCGTCTGATTGACCCATGGCGGAGTCTGGTTTACGCCGAAGGGACCGCCCGCGATCAACCCGGAGGCAAAGCCCGGAGATAGATACGTAAAAAGCTCGCCACGATCATAGTACATTCCCCATCCGGTGCGGACGACGACCTTGTCGTTAAACATCTTTGGGCTCCACGCCGCTCCAATGCGCGGCGCCAAGCCCCACTGGCGCCCGGTTAGAGTTGAATTGCTGACTCCTTTGCTCGGGTAGAGAGGATTGTTGCCGGCGACAATGAATCCGTTCGAGACGATAGTGTCCGTTGTCGGATCGTAGTTGTAGCTCGAAGGGTCGAAGTTGAAGATGCGGCCGTTCTTTTCCGTCAGACCCCCGTGATCGTCGAAACGCAAGCCCGCGCTCACGCTGAGATTGGGACGGATCTGAAACTTGTCCTGAAGGTATAAGCCGTTTTCCTTCGAGCGGTAGTATCGGTTGGCATCGCCTTGCAGAAAGGTAGTGGTAATGTATCCGTTCGCCGTATAGGTGATGGGCAGGCCTTCGATGAAATTAGCGAAATTGGGGAAGCCGAGCACCCCGGTGTTGGTTCTGCGGTCGCGCGCATCGAGCTGAGTGTAGGAGAAACTGCCCCCGAAGTTAATGGTATGTTTGCCGTGGTTCCAAACGGCATCGGCGGAAGGCATCCATCGATTTTGGAAAACGCCGGTGAAGGCGCCCTGGGAAGCTGACGTCGAGCCGATATTCATCCCCGCGTTGAAAACGAAATTGGTATTCAACGGGGAGTTGTTGCCTAAGTCATCCACAATCGTAATGCCCGGGAAGACCGTCGAGCCAAAGGCGTTGATGCCCATCGCTTGTGGAGTGAATAGCTGGCCAATCGTGCTGTAGACCTTCTCGCGAATGAAGCCGAAGACCTCCGCAAGACTGAAGTTCGGAGTAATGGATTGGGTGTTGGTAATGCTCGCAACCTGACTGCCGGCGTCCAAGTGTTGGGGGAAGCCTTCGACCGAGGAATACCCGAAAGGCGCTGTAGTCGGATCATGCTGGTAATAATACTTCAACGAGAGCGTGTCTTTGGGACTCACCAGGTAATCGAGATCGGATACAACCTGGTCCGAGATGAAATACGCCGGCTGCGTGATGAAGACATTTTCCGGGAAGTTAAGAGTGGGAGCGAACGCCGGATTCGCCGAGGGGATCATGTACTGGCCGTTGGCCAATTTGTAGTTCAAGAGCGCGAACGAAATGGGGTTGATGTCGCCGGGGGCGGTTCCGACCGTGGGGTTTACGTTCGAGCCTGGCCAATTGGTATTGGTTACGTTTGCTAACGCGGTCGCGCTGCGATCGTCGGTAAGGCCTGAGGGCACCGCCGTGCGCGACGTTCCAATCTCCAAATCCGAAACATGGACGTGCTGGTAGCTCAAGAAACCGAACAGCCTGTCTTTGATCAGCGGGCCGCCGAGAGTTCCACCAGCCGTGTACCGGTGCAACTCCGGTACTTTTTCGTTGCTGGGAATGTTGCCGTCCTGATTGTAGAAATAGGGTGCGGCATTCAGCCAGTCGGTTCCGCGGTGAACGTAAGCGCTGCCGTGAATGGCATTGGTTCCGGAGGCGGTGCTCATGTCGATGTGCGCGCCGCTGGTGGATCCTTGTTGCGCGTCATACATGGAGGTGTTGACGCGAAATTCCTGAACCGTCTCCGGGGCGGGCGTCGGCAAAGCCTGGCCGATGGCCAGATAGGGCGATGCGGTGCTCTGAATGATTTCCGCGGTGGTGCTGGAGGCTCCGGCAACGCCGGTGTTGTTCACGATGCGAGCCGAGGCTACCTGGCTGGTGCTCTTGCCGTTGAAGAGATTACTGGCATCGACGCCGTTGAGCAGGAAGGTATTGCTGGTGTCGCGCTGGCCATTTGCCCAGATTGGCTGGTTGCCCAGGCCGCTGTTCACGCCGGTGCCGGCGGGCAGTTCGGCACTCACTCCGGGTGAAAGAATGGCCAGACCGGTGAAGCTGCCAGTTGGAAGCGGGATGGATTGAATCTGCTGCTCGTCCAGAATGTAACCGTTGGTGGTGTCGACGGCATTCATGAGGGGATCGGCCTGCACCTCAACGACCGTGCCCACCTTGCCGACGGGCAGCGTGGCATTGACAGTCGCGGTCCGGTCGGCCTGCACCGTGATGGAAGGAATTTTTTCGCTCTGAAAACCGTCGTGGGTGAAGGTGAGTGTGTAAGTACCGATTGGCAGATTGACGAAGTCGTAGCTGCCATTCGCGTTGGTCTTCAGGGTGCGCGTGAGTTTTGTCTGGTCACCTACGATAGTCACAATGGTTTCCGTGAGAACACTGCCGGTCTTGTCCGTGACCGTGCCGGTGATGCCGCCGAGGGTTTGCTGAGCGTGAGCATTATCCGGGAAAACAAGTGGCATCCACAGCGATGAAACGGCCAGGAGAGCGATGGATCCCATTCTCTTGAGCATGAGTGACCTCGTGAAAATCCTCAAGTATACTCGTGCGGGACCGCCGGTTCGCAGTCGACCGCCGCTATGTGCCGGGAAATGACTGACCGAATTTACGCGCTTTTCGATCGGAAAGAAAGTGTTCTTTTCAGTGAAAATTTCTTTGGCGCGGATTAGATATTTTTATATCGTCCCGGGCTGAAATTCGCAGTCCGGTTGCCGCACGAAGCTTTCTCGATCCTCGCCTCAGGAGCACTGATGACCCTGCGCATCGCCAAAATCCTACTGGTCTTCGCGGTGGCGATTTACTATTCGCTGGTCGTTTTCAACAACATCACCGACTACAACTCGAACTACCAGTTCGTGCGCCACGTAATGATGATGGATTCGACCTTCCTCGGCAACCGCGGAATGTGGCGGGCGGTGAATTCACCGGCTTGGCACACCGCGTTCTACGTCACGATCATCGCGTGGGAGATGGTGACTGCGCTTCTGTGCTGGTGGGGCGGGCTCCGGCTTGCCGGGACCGTGCGGGGAACTGCGCCAGCATTTAACCGAGCCAAAGGAGTTGCAATTGCCGCGCTCACGCTCGCGCTGCTGATGTGGCTGGTCGCCTTTCTCAGCGTAGGCGGCGAATGGTTTCTGATGTGGCAGTCGAAGATGTGGAACGGTCAGGACGCGTCCCGCATGTTCGCCGTCATTGGCATCGTATTGCTATTCGTGGCGCAACCGGACGCTGACGGGCAAGCCTAACTCTCGATCAGCGCCGACTTCCTGCCTTGCCCACGAAAACGGAACCACAGCAAGCCCGCAGTCAAGTAGGCGAGATAAATGTAAGGCAGCTTGCCGTACGGTCCTTCCGGCACGGGATAAAGATTGCCAATCAACGCCAGCAGCCATGGCGATGCCCGCTAAGCACGGGAATAATCCGGGATCCAGGACGGCAAGCGCCGTGCTTGCGCAGATATTTCGGCAGGGCGAAGCAAACCAGCGCATAGGCGACGATAAATCCGTAGGTCGCGAGCGAGCCCAGCCAGCCATAGACGTCCAAGCCGCTGGCCCCGCGTGCGGCAAGCGCGGCCACCGGGAGCACTGCCGCAATGCCTGTGATAATAACGGCGCGACTCGGCGTCTGGTTACGAGCATGCGTGACGCGCAGCGAACCGTGGGCGAGGCCGTTGTGCGCCATTAAGAGCAAGACGCGGGCCGCGGCGGTGATGCAGGCGAGGGTTCCGGCGAACATGCTCACTAGCGCTCCGATGTCAATCAGCAGCCCCAGTACTGTGCTGCCGGCCACTTGGGCCAGAACATGCATTGGGGCGGGGCTTGTCCCGAGGTCCTGCCCTGCGGTGTGGAAACCCAACACTTCCGCGTAAGCGCACACGGTGAAGAAAGCCCCGGCAAGAACGGCGCTTTGGATCACCGCGCGCGGAATCGTTTTTAACGGATTGCGCGCTTCGGAGCCCAGCGTGGTTGCGCTTTCGAAACCGACGAAGCTAAAGAGCGCGAGCACCAGTCCCAATCGCAGCCCACTGCCGGTCATTCCGCGCAGATGCAGTTCATCCCAGTCCCAGTGCCAGCCGTGGCGCATAAGCAAGAGTGCGACCATGATCACAATTAGCGTGACTGACACAGCTTCGATCCACAGCATGAGGCGGGCGGAGATTTTTACGTCGCGATAGGCAATCCATATGGAAACGCCGGTAACCAGCAGGGCCAGGAATACTGACGAATAGACACGACCCGTGGCATCGTGCAGCAGCAAGTTTGCGTAGTGATAAAAGCCGCCAATGACGCTCGATCCCGTTGCCACATAAGCAAGCAGCAAACTCCATGCGACGGTCGCGCTCAGCCACGGTGGTAGCGTCATGGACGCGTAGGTGTATAACGAACCGGGTGAGGCGGAGTGGCGGGCATAACGCGCGATGCATAGCGCGACGAGAAGCACGGCGACGGTCGCGAGGGCATACGCAAGCCAAGTGCCATTGCCGGCGAGAGCGCACACCAGCGGAATCGTGGCCGCAGGCGTGGTTGTCGGAGCCATGGTGGAGACTGATTGAGCTAACGTCTCCATTGGCGAAAGAATTTCGTGACGCAAACCGTAGCCCGCTGTCTGGGAATTGACTGGGATCGTTTGCGTCATTGGCAATTCTTCCTCAAGTGCATTGGGGTGGGATTGTACAACACCAATTGCTCCAGCGATGGTGAGAGAATGTGATGGGAGAGGCGGTTGTAGTATCGTGCAACTTTGAACTTCTTCGTTGAACAAGGCCGCCCGCCGGAGAAAACGGCACTTCTATGAAACTTGATAAAGAATTACTGCAGAGCGTTCCCAAAGTTCTTCTACACGAGCATTTGGATGGTGTACTGCGACCGCAGAGTGTTATTGAGTTGGCAAAAGATGCGGGATACGCAAATCTTCCGACCGCAGATCCGCAAGCGTTAGCGCAATGGTTTCATCGAGGCGCGAACCAGGGGAGTCTGGCCAAATACCTGGAGGGTTTCGCACACACTATTGCGGTCATGCAAACGGAGGAAGCTCTGGAGCGCGTCGCCTATGAACAGGCCGAGGATCTCGGCAAAGATGGGGTGGTTTACTTTGAAACTCGCTTTGCTCCGGTCTTTCATACCCGGAACGGATTGACCCACCAACAGGTAGTCTCGGCCGTGTTGAAGGGGTTGGAGCGAGGACGCAAGGATTTTGGAATTTCTTCGGGATTGATCATTTGTGCCATGCGCAACATGGACGTCTCACTGGAAATGGCCGAACTGGCTGTCGATTTTCGCGCGCGTGGAGTTGTCGGCTTCGATCTCGCGGGAGAAGAAGGCGGTCATCCTCCCAAGAAACATGTGGATGCTTTTCACTACATCCAGCGGGAGAATTTCAACATTACAATTCACGCCGGAGAAGGCTATGGAAAAGAATCGATCTGGCAGGCGATTCAGTATTGTGGGGCGCACCGCATCGGGCACGGGACGCGGTTGATCGACGACATCGCCGTCGTGGACGGCAGGGCGGTGAAGCTAGGCGACTTGGCGCAATACGTTCTGGACAAGCGCATTCCGCTGGAAATTTGTTTGTTGAGTAACGTTCACACCGGCGCCACGCCGAGTTTGGCGGAGCATCCTTTCAAGATTCTCTATCAGGAGAAATTTCGCGTCACGCTTAACACCGACAACCGTTTGATGAGCAGCACCACCATGACTCGGGAATTCGAAGCCGCTGCGGATACGTTTGGTTTGTCCCTGGATGATTTCGAGAAAATTACCATCAATGCGATGAAGAGCGCTTTTTTGCCGTACAAAGAGCGCATTGACTTCATCTACGCGATCATTAAGCCCGGTTATGCCAAGATCCGCAAGGAGCGCTCGCCGAATCGTGAATCCAACATCTCACACAGGGCATAGTTGAAAGTGATTGTGAAGGATCACCTTGCCAGAGCGGCGAGGGTTTCCGCGAGCACCAACGTTCCTCGAACAATATCTTCTGGAGCGGCGTACTCGTCGGGGCGGTGGCTGTATCCGTTGCGGCAAGGGATGAACAGCATCGCAACTGGAGCGATGCGCGCAATAAAAAGCGAGTCGTGATAAGCGCGGCTGACCATGGGAAGAAAATTCAGTTCGTGCTTCCGGCATGATTGAGAAAGCGCTTCGATTATCGTGGGGGCACACTCGGCGGGAGCGTCAGCGTTGATTAACTCGTTTTGGATCGATACCTGCCTTTTGCCTGAAATCGAATGGCACGCAGCCGCAATCGCGTGTACCACGCTGTCGCGGCGTTGAAGATCAGTATCGCGGACGTCGACGCTAAGGCGGACGCGGCTCGGAATGCTGTTGACCGCGCCGGGAAAAACGTCGCAGATTCCTACGGTTGCAACTGTGTCAACAGCTCCGCTGCTGCGGGCTGCGTTCTCAATCGCCAGAATCAGTTCGGCCGCTGCGCAGAGAGCATCGTGGCGGTCGGGCATCAAAACACCGCCGGCGTGTCCGCCAGCGCCCTCGATCAAGACGCGGAGACTCGCGGGTGCCGCAATTTTCGTGACAATGCCGAGAGGAATTTTCTGGCGTTCTAACAGCGGCCCCTGTTCGATGTGCAATTCGATGAACGCCTCGTAGTAACCACTTGGCAACTTCACTTGCTCAAGTTCGCCTCCGAAACCAGCCCGACTGCGAACCTCGTCGAGTGTGGCGCCATCGTTGTCCGCTAGTTTTCTCGCCGCATCAGCGGAAAGCGTGTCGGATAGGAGCCTGCTTCCAAGGCATCCGATGCCAAAGCGCGTTGGCTCTTCGGCGGTGAAAATAAGCAACTCGATCGAATGTGTCGGACGAAATCCACTCTGCCGCAGCGCACGTATTGCTTCCAAACCCCCAAGTACTCCAACGACGCCATCGTATTTCCCTGCGTTTGGGATGGCGTCGATATGCGAGCCAGTGCCGATCGCTGGCGCCGATGAGTCAGAACCGCTCCAACGCGCGAATGTGTTTCCGGCGGCATCGTGGCGCACCGTCAATCCAGCCTCTTCGCAACGCGTTTTCAACCACGCCCGGGCTTTGAGATCTGTTGGTGTGAACACGATTCGTGTCACCGCTGGAGCTTCAGCTTCGGAAAATGAAGCTAGCGTATCGATTTCGGATAACAGGCGGTCCCGGTCGATAGAAATACTCATCGCTGCAGGCCTGCCAAGGGATGCCGGTTCCAGTTTTTGTAGATGAGATATTTTGCCGGTACTTTGCCGATGGCTCCGAACCACTGAGGACACCATGGGCCCATCCAGATGAAGTCGCCCGCAGTCACCGGATACCACGAATCGCCGAGCCGGTAAATTCCGCCGCCTTCGAGCATGATGAGCCCGTGCTCCATCACATGCATTTCGACCATGCTCAGCGAGGCGCCCGGCTGGTAGACCATAGTGTTGACTGCGAAGTCGTAGCTCATCTCATCGGGAAGCAGATGTTTGACCTGCAAGGCAGGATCATCTTCGAGCGGTTGGGAAGAGACTTCATCTTCGTTCGAGACGATCAAATGTGGCGTCTCGACCGATTCCAGAGCCTGATACGGTTTCTCGATGACGGCGACACGGCTCGCTTTCGTAGCCACTACTCGGTGGTGCAATCGTTCGGCGAGATAAGCGTAACCACGCGCGCCGAGCTTGCTCGAGTTCCCGTCCACTTCCAACTTTACCTCGCCCTCGATCACAAAAATAAAACGCTGCGCCGCTGTGTTGCCAAGTTCTCCGCCCGCCTCGAACTCGGCCGTATATTCCGTGAATCTTGCTCCCAGAGCTGGACCGGCATGCACAATTGCGGAGCACGCCTTCATTCCCGGCAAGGTAGTACGCACGAAGGTGTCCGCAGTCAGAAGCAAATGATTCGGTTGTTGGGAACTTCGTGTGCGACCGAGATTATGCACGGTTTGTCCTTTGGAAGAATTCTGGCGAGGAGGCTAGCTGATCGAGAAGATGCAAGCCGCACTGGATCGCTTTTTCAACGTCCTCCGCGGCGACTGATTCCGCGGGATCGTGGCTAACGCCGCCGGGGGTCCGCAAAAAAATCATCGCAGTCGGGACTTGTTCCGCCAGGATCATAGCATCGTGACCGGCGCCGCTGACCATCCGATGGGGCTTGCATCCTGCGCTGAGGATCGCTTGTTCTATCTCCGCAATAAGGAAAGGATCCATCGCAACCGCTTTCTGGTTTAACAGCGTGCTTTCTCGCACGGACAATCCGCGGCGCGCGGCAATGTTTTGAGCTTCGCGGATGAGATCCGCCACGGCGTGCGTTCGAATCTCGTCGCAGCTGTGACGAACGTCGAGCGTGAGCCGCACCTCCGCTGCGATCACGTTCGACGCCCCCGGTTGTGCCTCGATCTTCCCGACAGTCGCAACTAAACCTGGAATTGCCTGAGCTAATCGTTCTACCGTGCTGATCCACTCCGCCGCGGCTGCGATTGCGTCGCACCGCAGATGCATGGGCGTTGTGCCTGCGTGGTTGGCGCGGCCCAAGAATGTAAACTCCAACCGGCTCTGCCCAGCAATGGCTTCGACTGCCGCGAGCGATAGATTCAGTTTTTCCAAAACTGGTCCTTGCTCGATATGAAACTCAAGGTAGCCTAACGTATTGTTCTCCAACTTGGTCTGAGGAATCTCTTCTGGATTCAGCCCAAACTCTTCGATCACTTTTCTCACGGAGATCCCGCGTGCATCCTGAGCATCCAAGAGTCGCTCGTCCAACCGGCCTACCAGCGCGCGGCTGCCGATGAACGGAGTGCCGAAGCGTACTCCTTCCTCCTCAGAAAAGCCAACCACCTCGATGGCGAAAGGAAGCCTCCGTCCCTGCAACTCTTCCAGTAACGCGACCGCAAGCACCACTCCGAGGATGCCGTCGTAAGCGCCGGCGTTTGGAACCGTGTCGAGATGGGAACCTATCAATAAGCGTGGTGCGTTCGGCTGCTCGGCCGGATAAAATCCGCGTAAATTTCCAGCGGCATCTATTCGCCCTTCAACGCCCAGCGGTTTCATCCATCGGGCAATTTCCTGGTGGCAATCATGCATGGGCGGAGACAAGAACGTCCGGCGGGTGCTATGTGGGTCTTCCGAAAAACATGCTAACCTTTGGCACCGAGCGATGACTTGGCCCGCACGATTTGTGGTCTCAGTGGTCGGCACTAGATTCTGATTCCGGCGACGGAAAAGCGCCTCACGGAGCTCAGGCTTCGCGTATAAGCTTCGCTGCTGCCCATCCGATGAGAACAAGGGCGACGAGAACCTCCCAACCATACGTGTTCCCGTAGGTCGCCACGGGAAAGTGATTGCTGATCATAATAAAGACGACTGGAACCGCCATGAAAGTATTGTGTTTAGAACGTAGCTTGGCCTGAGCGCTGAGGGACGCATCGAACTGGGTGCCAGCCGCGGCCGCTGCGATCATTTTTCGCTGGGAGGGAAGAATTCGAAACCAAACGTTGGCGGTCATAATCGTGCCGAGCACCGCACCGACGTGGATATAGGCCGCGCGTCCGCTGAAGATATGCATCAATCCCCACGCGAGCGCCGCAATCATCAGCAGAGAGAATACGGCGAACACGGCTTCCGACCTGCCCAGGGGCGACCGTGCCGCCAGGTCATAAACGACCCATCCCCCTGCCAGGACAGCTAGTCCGATGGCAATTCCAAGCCCCTGAGAGATGTCGGCGACGTCGGGATCAATGAGTCCGCTGCTCAGGTAATAGACAAGAAACAGCAGCACCATCCCGCTCAGCCAGGTCATTAGCGCTTCCCAGCGAAACCAACGAACTTGCTCGGGTCTGACTTTCAGCGATTGTTGTTTGTCGACCGCGTAGAATCCGCCGCTGTGGACCATCCATACCGACGGGCTCGCGCCACTTCCGGCTGCAGTCTTCTCAAGTCTGCGAAATTGAGCGTCGAGCCAAGTGAAATAGTAGGTTTGGCCGACCCACATGATGGCGGCAAAGACGTGAAACCAGCGCACCAGCAGGTTAAGCCATTCGCGGATTGACGAGCTCAACTTATTAACTCCATCGAGAAACCTTTTTCAGCTTCCCCGGTAGGTTGTATACCCGTTAGGGCTGAGGAGCAGCGGAATGTGAAAATGCGATTCGCCGTCTCGCGCCTGGAACGTAACTTCTACTGATGGATACAGCGCGTCGATTTTCTGCAGCGCGTAGTAGCTCCCGGTGTCAAAAATCAAACGATAAACTCCCGCGGACAGGTCCTCGCCTTCCGGTAGCAACTGAGGACAGCGGCCATCTTGGTTCGTGTGTGCCGAGGTTACCAGTCGCCAATCTCCGGATGGGTTCTGTTTTTCTAGCCGCACCGGTATATCCTTGGCGGGCCTGCCCTGCACCAGGTCCAGAACGTGAGTTGAAATGCCGTTCATCCTCGAAGCCAATTCCTTAATCGGATGTGCGTAATCTGCCGCTGCTGCTCGGCGGCTTCATCAAGTTCAGTTTCAGCGTCATTCTTTAGACGTCGCTGAAGTATCTCCAGAATTTCCGGCGCCGACTTGCCCGTGGCGCACACGATGAATGTGCGATTGAAACGCCGCTCGTATTCTCGATTTGCATCCGCCAGCGCTATCTTTACGCTAGCCTCCGCGTCCTCGACGTTGCGTTGCTCCTGCGCCGACCATTCTACAGACCTAGTTGACGCAGCGTGCGATGGCTGCAACTCCCCGATTCGCGGATGACTCTGGAATGCTTCCATCCAGTCGGATTGCTTCAAATCGCGCCACGCTTCATCGGACGCAGCCAGCAGCCCAGCTTCGTTCGCGAGCGGTCTTCGTGACACCATTCCTTGGGCCCACGCCTTCGCGCCGCAACAGGGCAGAATCACTCTCATGGCCTCGTCGGGCGGAAGACGATTCCAGCGCGCCAGTGCGCCATTCACTCCCTCACGCTCTCGTGTAGCCGATGCAAGAACTCAGCTACAAGATTGCCCGCCACTGCCGCACGATAGCGAGCGGTGGATCGAATATCGTCAATCGGCCGAATCTCAGCAGCAGCAGCCCTTCTCGCTGAAAGCAAGAGACCGGGATCGATAGCGTTTTCCCTAACGATTCGCTCAGTCTCCGTCAGCCGGAGCGGAACCGGCGCCATGCTTCCCAGGGCAATCCGGACATCTTCGATCACGCCATGAGCCAGGCGGCCCAGCCCGGCTATACACACTTTAGAAATGGCTTGGGCATTCCGAGCTCCCACTTTTCGAGCATGACTGAAATATTTCTCGAATTGCCGCGGCAGGCATATAGTTTGAACCAGTTCATCAGGCGCCAACAGCGTCTTCTTGTAGCCAGTGTGAAAGCTTGCATAGGGCAATCGCCGCTCACCTCGCACTGACACTAGAATCAATTCCGCGTCGTACACTAGCAGCGCTGGCAAGGAGTCCGCGGCTGGCGACGCGTTGACGATATTGCCGCCAATCGTTCCACGGTTCTGATTTGCGATTCCACCAGTCCAGCGTGCTGCCCTGGCTAGCAGTGGAAACTCGGTTTCGACGGTCTCGTGCCTGCGGAGGTCGGTATAAGTGCATCCAGCACCGATCCGTATTTCGCCAGGTGTGACCTCAATATGCCGCAACTCGCGAAGATTCCAAATGCTGACCAGCTTTCGTGCCGACAGTTTTCCCGCCGCGTATTGCACCATCACATCGGTTCCTCCGGCAATCGGAAGCCACACGTCGGGTTCTTTCGCCAGCAGCGAGACGATCGCACTCAAGCTGCCGGGCGCGACCATTTCGTAATCTGAAGGATCCGATCTCATGCGCTCGTCCTGCGGCGCGCGGCTTCCGCCACAGCTTCAAGAATCTGACTATAGCCGGTGCAACGGCAAAGATTGCCCGAAAGGCCTTCCCGGATTTCTTCCCTCGTGGGTTCAGGTTTTTCCTTCAGTAAATGTACGGCTGCAAGAATCATCCCGGGCGTGCAGATGCCGCACTGCGCGCCGCCACATTCAAGAAAAGCCTCCTGCAATACATGCAGCGTCTCTCTAGTCGCCAGTCCCTCGATCGTAACAATGCTTGAGCCTTGAGACTGGAGAGCAGGGATGAGACAGCTATTCACAAGCGTGCCATCCATCAATACTGAACACGAACCACACTCGCCTTCTCCGCAGCCCTCCTTGGCGCCGGTCAATCCAAGTTGCAACCGCAAAACGTCGAGCAGACGTTCCATCGGATACGCATGCACCGTCTTCCTCTCACCGTTGACCACGAATGAAATCTCGGCTTGGGTACGGATGGGTTGAGAATCGCTCATCGGACCCCGCGTGTGGAATCAACCCCGATGAGTTGCGACAAGGCAGTAAGTTCAGTCATTTTCAATCCGTCCATGATGTCTTCGGGAAGCAGTGGAATCGAATCGAAATGCACACCCAGCGCGTCTTCTACGGCATTGACGATTGCCGGGGCCGGGCCGTCCATCGGCAGTTCGCCGATGCCCTTGGCGCCGTAAGCGCCGTAAACATTTCCCAATTCCTGGAAGAACACGCGAATGGGAGGAAGGTCGCTCGAGGTTGGCATGATGTAGTTGGTCATCTGACTGTTCTGCATGCGGCCATTCTGCCAAACCACTTTTTCATAGAGGGTGAAGCCGATGGCTTGGGCAATGCCACCGATGATTTGGCCCCGCGCCAGTAGTGGATGCAAAACTTTGCCAACTTCCTGGAATGCGACAAAATCGTCCACCGATACGCTATACGTCGTCAGATCAACAGTGACCTCGGCGATGTAAACTGCCCAAGCAAAAGCTGCGTAGGCTTCTCCTCGATACTTTTCATCGTCCCAGAAAATGTCGCTGGGCGCGTCGTAACGCGACCAACAACGGAATTGGCCATGCTCGGCCACATAGCGCTTACAAGCAGCGCGGAATTCTTCCGGCGAATAGTTCTCGCGCAGCAGCTTAGACGAAATAAGTGTCTGCTTAATTCCTAATGCCGCAGACTGCACCAATTTGCCAACTACCATCGCCGTGCGCGATGCTACGGTCGGGCCGCTGTTGGGCACATCGAAGGTATCCGGCTGGGCAAAGCTGACATTCTCGTACGGCAGATC
This sequence comes from uncultured Acidobacteriota bacterium, assembly GCA_963838765.1. GTDB lineage: Bacteria > Acidobacteriota > Terriglobia > Terriglobales > Acidobacteriaceae > JABDBE01. Next base: position 26,752 of record CAWISU010000073.1, read on the forward strand.
AAGAGTTTCGGCCGCGATTTGGCTCAACACAGTTTTCGTTCCCTGGCCAAATTCCGTGCTCGAAACCAGCACGCGCACGGTGCCGTCAGCGCAGCCTTCGACACCGACAACGGAACTCAGATAACGCTCGCCCGATCCGGTGAACCCCGCTCCGTGTAGAAAGGCGGCAGCGCCCATCCCCTTCTTGGTCGGACCGGACTCGTTCTCTTTCGCGAAGCGCTGTTTCTTGGCGTGATAGTCCGAAATTTCCAACGCACGGTCAAGCAACTTCTCAAGATCAATCGGCTCTCGGATCAGCTGTTCCGTAGTCGTAGTTTGTCCGGGCTGCAAAAAATTCCTGCTCCGGATCTCAACCGGAGAAAGACCTGCCACTTGCGCGATACGGTCCATGTGGCGCTCCATGGCAAATAGGCTCTGGGGCGCTCCAAAGCCACGAAAAGCTCCGTGAGGCGGCGCGTTCGTAGCTACTGCTTTCGCGCGGATGCGAACATTCGGCCAGTAGTATGGTCCTCCGGCGTGAATCGCCCCGCGAGAAAGAACAACCGGTGACAGGGTAAGGTACGCTCCACCGTCAATCGTGAACTCGATCTCTCCGCCTAAGATCTTGCCATCCTTGCTGACGGCCGTCCGGTGCCGCGTGCGCGACGGATGCCGCTTGGTGGTTGCGGCCATGTCTTCCATACGGTCATAAATAATCTTCACCGGTTTCCCGGACTTGATCGCCAACAACGCCGCATGCGCGGCGATCATCGACGGATATTCTTCCTTCCCGCCGAAAGCACCGCCGGTTTCCATCTGCACGACACGAACTTTCTCCGCCGGCAAGTTGCAGAGTGCCATCAGCGCCTTGTGAATGTAATAAGGGCACTGCAGTGAGCCCCATACCGTGATCCCTTGCACGGCGTCGAAGGCTGCGATCATCCCGTTATTTTCGATGTAAAGCTGTTCCTGCGCGCCGGTCGTATACTCACCTTCCACGACGTAGTCGGCCTTCTCCCAGATTCCATCGACATCGCCTTTCTCGATCAAATAGGTTTTGAAGACGTTATCCTCGCCCCACACGATTTCCGAGCGGCGTTCGCTTTCTTCAATGGTGAAGATGGCCGGCAGAGGATCGTATTCCATAGAAACCGCCGCAACCGCCTTGGGGAGCAGATGGCGGTCCGGATGCGCCAACAACAGAATCGGCTCCTCGGGATGATTAACCAATTCGGTTGCGAGGCATGGCTGATCGTCTCCGATCAACGCGATGCAATTTTTCCCGGGAATATCTTTCGCCGATACAATCACAAATTCATCCCACGGAATTCCAGGACCGAATGTGATTTTTCTGATCCTGCCGCGTGGAATCTGGCTGCGAACCGTTGCCCCGAACAGCATGTCTGGCAAAATGATATCGTCGACATACTGGGACCTTCCGGTGACCTTGTCGCGTCCCTCCTTCCGGGGAACCGATTTGCCGACGATGCGCTCGCTAGTCATTTCGACATACATCTCCGTGAGAATTTGCCCGATCCTTCAACCTGGCGGAGGTCAGGGCTCGCAGATGGGATAGTGTATGACAGACCGGGTCACAATGGAGAGCAGTGTTCAACGATGTATGTTCGGGGCGCATTCCCGTCCGCCAGGCTCGCCCGGAAACTCTCCATTGGCAAAGACACAATTCCCTCGGAGGTAAGTAGCCTTCACCACGCCGCGCAGCGTTTCTCCCAGATACGGCGAGACCGGATGCCGGTAGTGCAATCGATCTTCTGTCACAATAAATTCGCTGTCGGAATCAAACACCACAAAATCCGCGTCGAATCCAGCGGCAACTCGACCCTTACGCGAGTCGCACCCAGCGAGTCGAGCCGGTGCCGCTGCCATCCAGCGTGCCAGATCGAGCAGCGTGAAACCTCGTCTGCTGGCTTCCGTCCACATCAGCGGTAATGCTATTGAAAGGCTGGCAATGCCGCCCCACGCGGTCCGAAAATTTCCCTCGGCCAGACGCTTCATCGCCGGAGGACACGGAGAATGGTCGGTCACAACCTGATCGATGGTTCCATCCCTGAGGCCCTGCCACAATCGCTCGCAATTTTCACGGCTGCGAATCGGGGGCGCGCATTTGCATAGCGTCGCTCCATTCGCGATTGTTTCGGCAGATAAATACAGGTAATGAGGACAGGTCTCCACGCTCACCGCAAGTCCTTCTGAGCGCGCGGCGCGCAGTTCCGGAAGCGCCTGGTTAGTTGAGAGGTGGACGACGTGCAAACGAAAACTATATTCGCGGCACAATGAAAGCATCAGCCGGACAGCCTCCAGTTCCGCCTCGTCTGGCCGCGAACGAAGATATGTGGAGTAGCAATTCCAATCGGCAGTGGCCAGCGCGTCTGTTGCTCGATCAATTGGGCCGGGAAGTTCCGCATGTACCAGAAGCGGCAGGCCAGTCCGCGCAACATGAGGCAGGGCAACTCGCAACTGTTGCTCGGTCACCATTGTGAAGCCCTCGATGCCTGGGTTTAGCAAAAAGCATTTGAACCCCCGAACTCCAGCTTCCGCGAGGGCTTCAATATGATTTTGATTATCGCGGACCACGCCGCCCCACGCCGCCCAATCGACCCGACACTTGCCGTGTGCAGCCGCGCGCTTGGCTTCGAGCGCAGCCACCGTCGTAGTTGCGGGAAGACAATTCAGAGGCATATCGACAAGCAACGTGTATCCGCCCGCCGCCGCAGCTCGTGTGGCTGTTTCAAAACCCTCCCACTCCGTGCGGCCAGGCTCGTTGATGTGCACGTGTGAGTCAACAAGTCCCGGCAGAATAGCGGCTTCGCCGAAGTCATGGAGCTTGTAACCTTCTGCGGGAACTTGATCAGGAGAAACAACGGCCTGGATACCCTCTCCTTCGACCAGAACGGCCGCCGGGCGGACGCCTTCGGGCGTGACCACTCGGCCCGCGCGGAAGACTTGCAAACTCAAAATGTCATCTCCTTGGGCATGGCGACTAGAACCAGAGCGTATCCCGGTCGCCTCGCTTTTTCAATGCACTCCTCACAGGGATCAAAACAACATCTTACGAACTTCTGAGTTCCGTCTTATACTCGCTTCGCAGCGGAGCTGCTTCGAGAGAGTTCATGTCGGCTTCGCGGGTTGCTGGCATCGACTTATTCTCGAAGATTTGCGCACAGTATAGAGCGAACGCATGGACAATTCTTTCATGGCACGCGCCATTCAGCTCTCAATTGACAACGTCCACACAGGCCGCGGCGGGCCCTTCGGCGCAGTGGTGGTGAAAGATGGCACTCTTGTTGCCGAGGGTGCGAATCAAGTTGCTTCCGCGAACGATCCTACCGCGCACGCGGAAGTGCTTGCCATTCGCGAGGCGTGCAAGAAACTTCGCACTTTCGATCTTGAAGGCTGTGAGATCTATACCTCCTGTGAGCCGTGCCCCATGTGTCTGGGAGCAATCTACTGGGCCCACCTCTCTCGCATTTATTTTGCCAATTCTGCGGCCGACGCGTCCAAGATCGGTTTCGACGATTCCCTGATCTACGGCGAAATCGCCCGACCGCATCCGCAGCGCAAAATTCCGATGATTCAGTTAATGCGCGAGGAGGCGTTAGTGGCGTTTCGTGCCTGGAAAGACAAGCCTGACAAGATCGCGTATTAAATCTATTCGAGCGTCCGCTAACCTCTGCCTCCAGGTGAATGATTGATCGATCGCTATTTCAAGCTCGCCGAGAACCAGACCTCTGTGAAACAGGAGATGCTGGGAGGCCTGACCACCTTTGTAACCATGGCCTACATCATCGTGGTGAACCCCCAGATTCTTGCTCAGGCAGGAATGCCCGCAGACGGCGTGGTCTTTGCAACCTGCGTTTCAGCCGCGGTGGCCACGTTGGTGATGGGGCTTTATGCCAACTATCCCATCGCGCTGGCGCCGGGAATGTCGCTGAACGCCTACTTCACTTATTCTGTTTGCCTTGCTATGCATGTTCCGTGGCGCACGGCGCTCGCCGTGGTTTTTTGCTCAGGCGTTCTCTTCCTCGTGCTCACTGTGACGCGGGTTCGCGAGCAGATTGTCAACGGCATGCCCGACTGCCTGAAGCACTCGACTGCGGCGGGCATTGGAATGTTCATCGCGTTTGTGGGATTGCGCAACGCCAAGCTGGTAGTCGCAAATCCGGCCACGTATGTCGGCCTCGGAAGCTTCGCCGACAAAGAAGTGCAGACCGCCTGCTTCGGCCTCGGCCTTACGCTGGTCCTGATGTCACGCAAGCTCCACGGCGCCATCCTGATCGGCATCTTTGGTACCGCGCTGCTCGGGATTCTTCGCGGCATCAGCAATTGGCCGGCCGCGATTTTTTCGATGCCGCATCCCTCCTCCACCTTTCTGCAGCTTGACTTTCGCGGCGCCAGCCATCTCGGCTTACTCGAAATCCTGTTCGCCTTTCTGTTTGTGGATCTCTTCGACAATGTCGGCACTCTCGTGGGCGTCTGTGAGCAAGGCGGCTTCGTGAAAGACGGCAAAATTCCCCGGGTGGGTCGAGTCCTGGTTGCAGATGCCGTGGGCACAATCTTCGGCTCCTTAACCGGGACATCCACAGTAACCAGTTACATCGAAAGCGCCGCGGGCGTTGCCGCCGGAGCACGTACCGGTCTAAGCAACATCGCAGTCGCCGCGCTTTTTCTGCTAGCTACATTCTGCTCGCCTTTGGCCACCGCGATTCCAGCCTATGCCACCGCCCCGGCGCTAATCCTGGTTGGCGTTCTGATGACGCAATCTATTGCGCAAATCGCATGGCATGAATTCAGCGAGGCCGTCCCGGCATTCATCACCATGCTGGCGACACCTCTCACCTTCAGCATCGCAACTGGCCTCAGCCTCGGTCTAATTTCGTACACGGTGGTGAAGATTGCGTCCGGGAAGATTCGCGAAGTCAACGCGCTCATTTGGATCCTCACGATTCTATTTATTCTGCGTTACATCTATCTGGCCGCGGCGTAGGAAACCTGTGGTGGTCGCGACGACAAGTCCTCTGATAGGACAGAAATTTACAGTTGATTGACGATTCTTTACGTCCAAGTTGTCCTTGACTGTGTTGGAATAAATGTGCCGAACTCCGGACGACGCTTGCGACTAACAGTAAATTTCCCGGTCAGAATAACTTCGATTTTTGTCCGAAGCGTAAGCCAGACGCGGAATCAATCGTCCAGCATAAACGGCGTAAACTATGAGGCGCAGGCGATCAAATGCAGAGCATGAGGCGTAGAGAATGAAGTGGACCCGAACCGCAGCGCTCGCCCTCGCCTGCTTGGCTGTCGCTCCGCTTAGCCACGCCACTTCGGATCAAGCTCAGGAGGCTCAGCCGCCCGCATCTGCTGGGATGACGAAGCCCGTAGGCGTAGTGAAAGCTGTTTCTGGAAATGTTATTACCCTCACCACCGACGCGGGATCAACCGTTAACATCCTCGTTCAGGATTCGACGCGCCTGATCCGCATTGCTCCCGGACAAAAAGACCTGAAGGACGCGACGCCAATCCAGTTGCAGGACGTGCAAGTGGGTGATCGCATACTGGCGCGAGGCAAACCCTCCGAGGACGGCAAGTCGGTAGCGGCTTCTTCCATCGTCCTGATGAAGGAGTCTGATGTGACCGCGAAGCAGGAGCGCGATCGCGAGGACTGGCAAAAGCGCGGCGTCGGTGGATTGGTGAGCAAAGTCGATGCGAGCAGCGGGACCGTTACACTTGCGGCGCCAGCCCTCAGCCAGGGCAAGCCGGTCACCATTCACATTTCGAAGAACACAATCATTCGCCGATATTCTCCGGACTCGGTCAAGTTCGACGACGCCAAGCCGGGAACACTCGACCAAATCAATCCAGGCGACCAATTACGCGCGCGTGGAGATCGCAGCGCCGACAGCACTGAACTCGTGGCGGACGAGGTGGTTTCCGGAACCTTCCGCAATATTGCGGGGCTAGTCACAGCAACGGACGCGGCCAACAACACCGTCACCGTAACGGATCTGGTGACAAAGAAGCCAGTGACGCTGAGAATCACCGCAGAGTCGCAGCTGCGAAAACTGCCTCCAACGGCTGCTCAGCGGATCGCTCAGCGATTGCGAGGCGAGTCTCCCGATGGCGCGCCCGGAGCGCCGGGTGCGCCGGCTCCAGGTGGAGGTACGCAAGCCAAGGCAGGCCAGAATGCGCCAAACGGCAACGCGGGAGGCTCGCGTCCCAGCGGTTCGCCAGACTTCCAGCAAATGCTGAAGCGAATGCCCGCAGTCACGCTCGCCGATTTGCAGAAAGGCGACGCCATTATGGTCGTGACGACGCAAGGTACCGCCAGTACCGAGCCGACCGCGATCACCCTGTTGAGTGGCGTTGAGCCCATCCTGTCGGCCTCACCCAACAGCAATCGCGCGGCGATGCTTCTTTCTCCCTGGAATCTCGGAGGTGGAGCGGGCGCCGATGCTGCGGCGGGCGCCAACCCGTAACTCAAGTAGGGCGTAAGTTTTCTTCAGGAGAATTGATGAAGTTTTGCCGGTCCCGAAGTCTTGTATGCATATTGGTCACGCTTTTCGTTTTGCTGCTGACCGCTTCTTTGGCTGCGCAAACTTCGCCAGGCACACTTCGCGGCCGGGTCACAGACCCAACCGGCGCAGTAATCCCCCAAGCAACCATTACTGCTACCGGGGCTAACGGACAAAAAGCAACCGCCACTTCTGACAACCAGGGTGCCTACGAACTCAAAGGATTGTCTCCGGGGAACTACACAGTCAGTACCGCAGCAAAAGGCTTTGCCGTTTCTACAGAACAGAATGTCGCGATCTCCGCTGGCCAAGTGCAGCAGTTCGACATCGCGCTCGAGATTCAGGTGCAGCCGGAAAAGGTCGAAGTCCAGGAAGAAAGCGCTACCGTAGGCGTGAGCCCTTCGGAGAATGCCAGTTCCATCGTAATCAAGGGCAAAGACCTCGAAGCTCTCTCCGATGACCCCGACGAGTTGCAGCAGGAACTGGAGGCGCTCGCGGGACCTTCCGCAGGACCGAACGGCGGTCAAATCTATATTGATGGATTCACCGCTGGGCAACTTCCGCCCAAGTCCTCGATCCGCGAGATCCGCATCAACCAGAATCCGTTTTCGGCGGAGTACGACAAACTAGGCTACGGCCGGATTGAAATCTTCACCAAGCCAGGCACAGACCAGTTTCACGGCCAATTCATGCTCGATGGCAACTCTTCCGCCTTCGATGCGCTGAGTCCATTCGCACCCAACCAGCCGTCTTTTCACTCGGAATTGTTCAATGGGAGCGTTAGCGGTCCGCTGAGCAAGAAGGCTTCGTTCTTTTTCACGGCCCAGGTAAGGCAGATCGACGACTCGAACATTGTGACCGCCGTCGTGCCCACTGCTGCTGACCCCAACCCGACCAGCGCGAACTTTACACAAGCGGTTCCTAATCCCGAGACTCGACTCAACATCGGTCCTCGATTCGATTTCCAACTGAGCCCGAGCAACACCTTGACGGTCCGTTATCAGTTTTACCGGGAAAGCGAAACCAATGATGGCGTCGGTGTGTTTTCGCTTCCTACCCAGGCTTACAACACGACCTCTACCGAGCATACCCTGCAGATCAGCGATACACAGGTCATAAGCAGTAACGTCGTAAATGAAACCCGCTTCCAATACCTGCGCGACAACAGCAATCAAACTGTGCAGAATTTCCAGCCAACCATATCAGTGCTGGGGGCATTCACCGGCGGAGGGAATCAGCTCGGAAATGGCACCGACGTCGAGAATCATGACGAGCTCCAGAATTACACCTCGATCGTTCATGGCAACCACCTAATAAAATTCGGCGGGCGGTTGCGCGCGATGACCGATTCCAACGTGTCGAACCAGAACTTCAATGGTACGTTCACGTTCTCTTCGTTATCCGCGTATGCGACCAATGTGCAACCTGGAAATTCGTGTTTATCTGCGTTGATTGCTGGCTTGCCGAGTGTCCCGACACCGGCTCAGGTCGCCCAGTGCGGTGCCAGCCAGTTCTCGATCACCACCGGGCAGACACTCTCCGCGGTCACCTACGTGGACGCCGGCCTCTATGCCCAGGACGATTGGCGAATACGTCCCAACATGACACTCAGTTATGGGTTGCGCTTTGAAACCCAGAATGACATCCATGACCATGGCGACTTCGCTCCTCGCTTGAGTTTTGCCTGGGGTCTGGGTGGTGGCGGAAAAAAGGCGGCGCCCAAGACCGTGTTGCGAGCCGGATATGGAATATTCTACGACCGCTTCCCGTACAACCTTGTGTTGCAGGCAGAGCGTCTAAATGGGTTTACCCAGCGTCAGACCATCGTCCCGGCAAATGCTCTAATGGTGTCGACCTCGCCCACTACCTATCAAATCGCTTCTAGCCTGAGAGCACCATTGACCATGCAATCGGCAGTCGGCGTCGAGCGGCAGGTTGCGAAGAGCACCACTGTAGCCGTGACTTATCTGAATTCTTACGGTGAGCACCAGCTATTCCTTCGCAATGCGAATGCCCCGCTGCCGGGGACGTACCCGCCGGGCATACGGCCCTTCGGAGGCACCGAGAACATTTATCAATACGATACCGAAGGAATATTCCGGCAAAACCAACTGATTACTAACTTCAGAACTAATCTCGGAACCAAGCTGTCGCTTTTTGGTTTTTACATGCTGAACTATGCTAACAGCGACTTGGGAGCCGGCTCGGGCGGAGGCGGCGGGGGCTTTGGAGGGGGCGGCGGTGGATCATCAACAATAAGCGCGAACTTTCTCTCAAATTCCTACAACCCCATGGCAGATTATGGCCGGTCGTCGTTCGACGTGCATCATCGCGCGGTTGTGGGGGGAACGATTTCGCTGCCCTACGCCTTTCGCCTGAACCCTTTTATCATCCTGAGTTCTGGCCAGCCTTATAACGTAACGGTCGGTCAGGATTTGAATGGCGATTCTATCTTCAACGACCGGCCAGCGCCGGTTTCGGGCGCCCGGTGCGGCAATACGCCACCATACACTTCGGGGATCGCGTGCACCTCGCTGGGCACCTTTAATCTGGCGCCTGCTCCAGGGTACGCGCCCATTCCAATCAATATCGGTACCGGCCCTACGCTGTTTACGATGAATTTGCGCCTCAGCAAGACCTTTGGGTTCGGCAGAGAAGTGGGAACAGGTTCAGCTCAAGGTCCTCGCGGCGGACAAGGTGGAGGCGGAGGAGGACGAGGAGGCGGTCCCGGAGGCGGTTTGGGTGGCCGCGGATTGAGCGGGTCTGGGGGCGGCCCCGGCGGTCCCTTCAGCGCAGCAGCCGCAACCAACCGGCGCTACAATCTAACCTTCACCGTTGCCGCGCGAAATGTTCTCAATCGGGTGAACCTGGCGCCACCGGTCGGCAATCTCGATTCACCGCTGTTCGGCCAGTCGAACACACTCGCCGGCGGCCCATATTCGTACGGTTCAGCTACGCGAAGGATCGATCTGCAGGTTCTATTTTCCTTCTAGCGGCTTGCTGTTTCGCGCAGATATTGTTAAAACTTTCAGTGGAGAAACCTTGAGAAAATTGAGAGTCGTTTCGTTGTTGGCAGTGGGTATGCTCGTCTGGGCGCTGGTTTTCGCCGGATGCTCGGGAAGCAACACCGTTACCATCACGCTCGCGCCCGCCTCGGGAGAATCGCTGAATCCCGGAGCCACGGTGACTATCACTGCCACGCTCACCAATGACACCAACAATCAAGGGGTGACTTGGACTGTTACCGGTCCCGGCCAATTGAGCGGCAACACCACAACCTCAGTTGTGTATACCGCCCCGGCCAGCATATCGACGAATACGACCGCAACCATCACCGCAACTTCCGTGCGCAACAGCAGCGTGACCGCCACCGAATCGATTACGCTGAACGCGGTTCTAACCATCACCACGACCTCGCTTCCGACGGGAGCCCTGGGCGTTCCTTATGACGCATTTGTCAACGCCGCAGGCGCAACTGGAACTTTCACCTGGTCTGTAACTGCAGGCGGTCTCCCTGCGGGATTAACTTTTCAAACCTCAAGTACCAGCACTTCCGCCCAGATCACAGGTACGCCTACACTCTTGGAGACTTCCAAGTTCACCGTGCAGGTTACCGATTCCGCGGGCTCGAGCGTAAGCCAGGCGCTGAGCATCACTATCAATCCGCCGCCGCCACTGTCGGTCGCGACCGGGTCATTGCCCGATGGCACGGTGAACGTGGGCTACGACCAGATCGCTGGCAGCAAGCAGCGGAACCCCGCCCTACACTTGGAGCCTTACCGGTGGCAGCCTGCCGTTTGGGCTCTCTCTTTCTCCAACCGGCTCGATTTCCGGAACCCCCGTCGCCACCGGAAGGTTCACCTTTACGGTTAAGGTCGTCGACTCATCGGTACCGCAACAGAGCGCGACGGCAATCCTGAGTATCACCGTCGACCCTGGGATTACCGATAATTCGAGACTAATGGGCAACTTTGCTTTCTCGGTTCGTGGCTTTGACATCAATGGGCTTTTTGTGGCGGCGGGCAGCTTTGCGGCGGATGGCAACGGGAATATTTCCGGTGGAGTGATGGACATAAACAATACCGGCGGTTTACCGGTCAATGAAACCTTCAGCGGCACATATTCCATCTATGCAAGCGGCCTCGGATTCATGACCTTCAACATTTTGACTGGAGGTACGGGCAGCCGTTCGTTCGCAATCTCTATGACGGCCAAGGGGGATGTAAACAATATCATTGAGTTCGACGACAGCACTGGCGGATTTACCGGCAATTCATCTCATAATTCTGGCGTGCTTTTGCGACAAGACACCAGCGCCTTTAACATGAACCAGATTATCAACGATTACGCGTTCGGTTTTTTGGGAATTGACTCCAGCAAGAGTCGTTTTGGCATGGCAGGAGAATTTGTGGCTGATGGTGCAGGGAACTTTACCAGTGGATTGCTCGATTCCGACGACGCCAGCTCGGGCGTGTCTTCGAGCGTTGCATTCACCGGCACCTACACGGCGATTGCGCCCACCAGCGGTCGAGGACAGGCAACGATCAAAACGGCCAGTGCAACTACCGTCTACAGCTTCTATGTTGTCAATTCCGGTGAACTCCTTGTTGCGGGAATCGATCCGTTCACTCCGGGCGGCAATCCTCTGGTTAGCGGTACGATCCTTCAGCAGACACCCAGCAGTGACCTCAACGCTGCCAGTGTTTTCGAACTGACCGCGCTGAACGCATCTACGGCTCAGGGCCAGGTTGGACAGTTTCTGGCCTCAAGCGGGACTTTCAACCTGACCTCCGACGAGAATCTTGACGGCACGCTGACGCAACCAAGCGGGTCAGGGACTTACACCATCACGAACGGACGTGTGGCTGTGACTCCAGGGTCGAGCGGATCTGGCTTTCAGAATACGACGCCAACGTCGTCGCAACCTGTCCTCTATATGGTGAGCGACAACCAGGCATTCATCATCGGCACAGACTCGGCTGTCAGTTTCGGATTCATGACGCCACAGTCAGCGTTTTCGCTCTCAGGCACATATGCGGGCGGTTCGCTCGCGCCTGCCGACCCAGCCGTCAGTAACGTAGTCAGCATTGCGATTGCGGGGTCCAACACCCTCAACGTCGCAGCGGATGTCAGTAATGCGAACGGACTGAGCCAGATTCAGGATTCCGAGGTGACCACTCCCCCAGATGCTAATGGCAGACTGTTGATCACGCTGAACGGAAACAATGCTGATGTTCTGTATCTGGTCTCACCCGAAGAATTCTTCCAGCTCTCGGCCGTGCCGTCAGACCCGGATGTGAGAGTAGACATTTTCCAGCAATAGTTTTCAAAAGATTCGGCGGGGGAGTGCATCTTCACTGCGCAGCGATAAGCTCTTGTAGTCTTGCGCGGTAGCCGCGACTGCATGACAGTTGCTTGCCGTCCCTGAGAACAACCATGTACTCGCCCCGGTTGCAGGGTTGCAACTCTTTAATCTTTCGCACATTCACAATGATCGAGCGATGGATGCGAACGAATTGGCCGGGATCGAGCCTTGCGGAAAGGCGTCCAATTCCCTCGCGCAACAGGTAAGCCCCGCTGCTTGTCTTCAACTCAACGTAATTTCCCGCCGCTTCCACCCAATCAATCTCATCCATATTCACGAGCACCACGCGCCCCGAGGTCTTGACCGCCAGTCGCCGTTCAGTTTGTGATCCCGTCCTCGCCTCGGCCAGCAAATCAAGAATACGGTGGGTCAAGTGTCGGTCGTGCGTCTTGAGAAGTTCCCCGCGTGTTCTCTCGATGGCAGTGTGCAGCCGTTGCTGGTCAAATGGCTTCAACAAATAGTCCAGCGCGCGTGCCTCGAACGCGCGAATGGCGTGCTGATCGTGGGCGCTGGTGAAGATCACGATTGGCATCTCTTCCCGCGAAATACTATTCAGAATCTGACGACCATCGCTATCCTGCATTTCGATATCGAGCAACAACAGGTCAGGTCTGTGAGTCTTCACCGCGGTAATGGTTTGCGGCGCATCACTGCATTCGGCAACAATTTCAACTCCGGTTTCGGCGGCCAGCAACAGTCGCAACTGGTCACGCATCCGTGGTTCATCGTCGGCGATGATGGCGCGGATTTCAGGAATCATCATGCGAAGTTCACGCAGACGGCTTTCGATTTGCGGAGACCACCCCATACAAGCTATTGACGCATCACAGTACGAAATGGTTGGTCACGAAGTTCTGTGGATTAATACTTGTCTGCGCATGTTTCGCACCAGCTTTGACACTATCCACGCATACGAGGCAACACATAACCACGCTTGATTGTGGATGAATCCCGGTTATATCTGACGTCTCTCTGATAGCTCTACTAATTTTGGTATAACGGCTCGGAGATGGTTATAGATTCCTGTAGATTACGTCGCTCGAATTCAGCAGCCCTCGTTTTCACAATCGGAATCAATCGTCGTTCATCCTGAATGACTCCAGTTTCGTCCCTAAAAACGGACGACTCGACCACAACCGCTCCCGTAACCCATCTTCGGTTCGTCGCATGCACCACCCCCGTCGACAGGTTGTTCATGCGGTTCGACCAAACCGAGTCTGACTGAGGAGAATGTAAATGAGTTTCAGGAAACTAAGCGCTTCACTATCGTTCGCCATCGTTTTGTTTGCGATGATGGCCGTGTCGCAAGTCTGGGCGCAAACTACAACAACGGGAGACATCAGCGGTGTCGTGACGGACCCAACAGGCGCTGTTGTTCCCAACGCGTCTGTTAGCTTGAAGAATGTTGATACAGGGAGCTTGCAATCCTCCACCACGGGCTCCCAGGGAACGTACCGATTTGCTCTTCTGCCGCCAGGAAATTACTCGGTAAGCGCCTCCGCTCCGGGATTTCAGCCTATCACGCAGAGGATCTCCGTAGCCTTGGGAGGCAGCGCGTCAGGGAACCTGCAACTCTCACTTTCATCCAGCTCAACTACTGTTGAAGTCAGTGGGCAGACGACGGCGGTCGAAACCGACAATGCCAATCTGAATACCAGCTTCAATGCCGAACAGGTTGCTCTGTTGCCCAATCCTGGCAACGATCTTTCCGCGGTTGCTCTCACCGCGCCCGGAGCGGTGATGAATACCGCTGGTGGTGCGACGTTTGGCGGGGGCAACTTTGAGGTTTATGGTCTCCCGGCCACCTCCAATCTATTTACGGTGGATGGTTCCAATTACAACGATCCGTACTTCAACGTCAATAACAGTGGTGCGACAAACTTGACCTTGGGATTGAACGATGTGCAGGAAAGCGCCGTGGTCGCTAACGGCTACAGCGGATCCTACGGTGGTTTGGCCGGAGCCAACATCAACTACGTAACCAAGAGCGGCAGTAACGCCTTCCACGGAAATGCCGAGTACTGGTGGAACGGACGAGCCCTCGACGCCAACAACTATTTCCGCAACCAGGCAAATGCCTTGGCCGGAAGCGAAGTCGATCCGCGTCCCTTTGTGAACGCAAATCAATGGGCAGGTTCCATCGGGGGGCCGATCAAGAAGGACAAAGCTTTCTTCTTCTTCGACTACGAGGGTCTGCGCTTGCTTATTCCATCACCCATCACGGTTAACTTGCCGACCGCGGCATTCGAAAATGCCGTGTTGGCTAATCTGGGCACAACCGGATTAACCACTTCCGTCCCCTACTACCAGCATTTGTTCGGTCTTTGGAATGGTGTCTCACAAGCGGGCGCGGCAGCGTTGCCCGGAGGCACGAACGCGAATAACGCCGTCATCAGCGCTCCCGGTTGCAGCAACGTGACTCCGGCCCTGGGAGCGGCATTCGCGGCGTTCGGGCCGGGCGGCACTCCTTGCGCAGTCAAGATTCAAGGAGGCTTGTCGGCCGCTACCCACGATGTCCTTTACGCTGGCCGTTTCGATGAGAACATCGGAAATAACGACAAAATCTTTCTCCGCGTGGAGCACGAGCATGGACTGCAAGCCAGCTACACCGATCCGATCAGTGCGGCGTTCAACGCCATCAGCGATCAACCGCAGTGGCAGAGCAATTTCGGTGAAACTCATACCTTCGGCAGCAGCAAAGTGAACAGCTTTAACGCCTCGCTGCTCTGGTATAGCGCTGTGTTTGCTTTCCAAAACCCCTCTACCCAGGCCAGCACTCTGGGCGCAAGCATCATCCTCGGCGACAACTCGCTAACCTCGCTTGGCGGAAACGACTTTCTTTTTCCCCAGGGCCGTAACATCACTCAGTACCAGTTTGTGGATGACTTCAGCTGGGTCCACGGCCGGCATAACTTCAAAGTCGGGGTGAACTTCCGTCGCGACGATATAAGCGACAAGACTCCTAGCGTCCTCACCAGTCCGCAGATTGTAGAATTCAGCCTGGCCGACCTTGCCTTGGGTGGCACCGGATCTCAGGGATCGAGAATTCTGCAGACTTTCCCCTCGAGCCCCGAATACCCCATCGCGCTTTATCAGTTGGGGGTCTATGGCGCGGATGACATAAGGGTAACTCCCAACCTGAAGTTAACCTTGAGCCTACGTCTCGATCACCTTTCCAATCCAGTTTGCCAGGACAATTGCTTCCAGCGCTTGGCGACGCCGTTTGCTCAACTCGACACAGCCGCCGCCATCAATCAGCAGGTTCTGGGCGGCCAAAACCAGGCGTTTCCAGGCGTCACGGCGATTGCCGCTCAGCCCAAGATCGGTTTTGCCTGGTCGCCGTTCGGGGCTAAGAACACGGTTCTCCGCGGCGGCTTCGGAGTTTTTGCCGATGCCCTTCCTACCGGAGCAATTGACAGCATTCTCGATCAGGCCCCATCGGTTCCGTTATTCGCCGAATTTAATGGCACTCTGGCTCCACAGTCAGCCAATAGCTTGAATAGCTTGGCAGCCGCGGCTAATACTGGCTTCAAGGCCGACTTTGCCAGCGGCAGTCCGAACACTCCTCCGTTCAGCTTCTTCAATCCTACCCACACCGCGGTTCCGCGTTATTACGAGTGGAGCCTGGAATTGCAGCAGGAAGTCGGCTGGCACACCACAGTGGGCGCTATGTATGTGGGCAATCACGGCTCGCACGAAGAGTTTGTCAATCAGGCCGTGAATGCCTTCTGCTGCCTCGCCAATCAGTTCGGGACGGGCAGCACCCAAACCTCGTTTGCAGACTTGCCGGCTACCATACCGGATAAGGCGTTAGGGCAAGTCTCGGAGCAACAGAACGTGGCCAACTCCAATTACTCGGGTCTGGTCGTGACCGCGAAGCACAGTTTCAGCGGAGGATTTCAATTCCAGGCGAGCTATACCTACAGCCACGCCCAGGATGAACTCTCCAATAACACTTTCTCTCCCTTTGGCGTGAATGTGTCCGGGCAGCAGGCGGACGTCATTTATCCTCAGGACCCGTTCAACTACCGAAAGTATAACTACGGCAATGCCGACTATGACATCCGGCACAACTTTACCATGAACTATGTGTGGAACAATGCCTTCCGTCATTTGACCAGCCATGGCCCCAATCTGCTGGTGAACGGTTGGACCTTCTCCGGAACCATCTTCCGGCACAGTGGCCTGCCCTTCACGGTGTACAGCAACAATGACACCAATGCCTTGAGCGGTACTAACTACGGATCTGGACAGACCTACGTGTATTCAAATATCGTCGGTGCGACCGGTTTCGATTGCAGCGGACAGGCAGCAAAGGTCAACAACCCGTGCTTACTGACGGCTAACTTTGCCGACCCGTTCGACACTTTCGGCAACCAAGGACGCAACCAGTTCCGTGGCCCCGGGTACTTCGACACCGACTTTGCGGTGGAGAAGGGATTCCCGATACCGAAGTGGGAAGGAGCACAGTTCTCGATTGGTGCGAGATTCTTCAACATCTTCAACCATCCCGACTTCAACTTCCCGATTGAAAATGCCAACAGCTCGCAGTTTGGACAAATCACCAGCACGATCAGCACCCCGACCAGCATTTATGGCTCTGGACTGGGCGCAGATGCATCGCCAAGGCTTGTCCAAATCCAGGGAAAGATCACCTTTTAACCAAGCAACGAAACCGATACAGGCGGCTTCTACCGAGGCCGCCTTTTTTATTACACCGCAGGGGCGAACCTTCTTTGGTGCACGTACTAACGTTACGTTACGAGAGCTTCCGCGTCACACAGAATGCCGCAACACTTGCTGCATAATGGCTGTGGAGGTGCTTTTCGGTGGGTTTGCGGCTTGATTACGTGTCCTGCGTACTTACTGTGTTGTCAACTATCCTGATCGGACGGAGGCAATGGGAAGGATGGGTTCTGGCCGGGACAAACAGTGTAATTATCTGCTTCATCGGCCTGAAAACATCGCAATGGGGTTTCATTCCGGCGAATCTGTTTTGTATCGTGCTGTACGCGGTCAACCTCAGAGCCTGGCGCAAAGCTGAGACTTCTTAACCGCGAGGATCATCGGAGAGACTCCTCGATTTCGGAGAGCCAATCCGGTCGCTTCAACACTTCGCGTGGCTTGGGACCATCGGCCGCGCCCACGATGCCATCCCGCTCCATCAGGTCGATGAGATGTGCGGCCCTCCCGTAGCCGATGCGTAATCGCCGCTGCAGCAGGGAAGTGGAAGCTTTACCGAATTCGACTACTAACTTCACCGCATCTTCGTAAAGCGGATCGTTTGCCGCCCCTTCATCACCCTCGTTATCCGTTCCGGAAGCACCTTCTTCGCGCTCTTCTTTGGGCGCCTGCAGGAACTGCTCGACATATTCGGCGGTGCCCTGTGCCCGCCAGAACTCGACGACCGCCGCGATCTCCTTTTCTGTAACAAACGGAGCGTGTAGCCGGTGAACCCGAGCCGAGCCCGAAGGCAAGTAGAGCATGTCTCCCCGGCCTAGCAGGGCTTCCGCGCCATTGGCATCGAGAATCGTACGTGAGTCCACCTTGGTGGCCACGCGGAACGACATACGCGCCGGAAAATTCGCCTTGATCAGCCCGGTGATCACGTCGACCGAAGGCCGCTGCGTTGCCAGGACCAGGTGAATCCCCACCGCGCGCGCCATCTGCGCCAGCCGCGTGATGGACTCTTCCACATTGCTGGAATCGAGCATCATCAGGTCGGCTAATTCATCGATGATGATCACGATGTACGGCAAAGGACGCTCGTCCGCGTTATCGCCAAACAGGCTGGGGGTTCCGTTTTCGCCGAAGAGCTTATTGTACTGGTCGATGTTGCGTACGCCTTTTTCGGCCAGCAACTTCAACCGGCGTTCCATCTCGCGCACGGCGTTGCGCAACGCATTTGCAGCTAACTTTGGCTCGGTGATGATGGGAGTGTACAGATGCGGAACGCCTTCGTAATTTCCCAGTTCCAGCCGCTTCGGATCGACCAATATTAGGCGAACCTGATCGGGCGTCGCCTTATACAGGATCGACATAATCATGGCGTTGATGGCGACGCTTTTGCCCGCGCCGGTCGAGCCCGCAATGAGCAAGTGCGGCATTCCGTTCAAGTCGGCGGTCACAATGCGGCCGTTGATATCCTTGCCGAGCGCCAGCGTGAGCTTCGACTTCGATCCAATGAATTCGGTGGATTCGATGTTTTCCCGCAGCCAGATAATTTCGCGTTCGCGGTTTGGCACTTGGATGCCCACAGTTGACTTACCCGCCATGCGTTCAATCAGGATGCTCTCCGCCTTCAAGGCGAGGCACAGATCGTCCGTAAGGTTTGTAATCCTGCTGTACTTGATACCCGCCTCGGGCTTGAATTCAAAAGTCGTAACCACGGGCCCGGGATTGATCTGGGTGATCTGCCCGTGCACCTCGAACTCCGCATATTTTCCGGTGAGCACCTGCGCCAGCAGCTTCAACTCATCGGCATCAATAGCTTGCTGCTCATCGGGCCGATGGAGCAGGGAACTGGGAGGCAGCTTGAAACCACCCGCCGCAATGCGGGGCAGTGTCGTCTTCGGTTTCTGTGCGCTGTCGGCCCGCTCCGTGACTTCCGGAGAAATTGCCTGTGGCACAGTCGCTGGCTGGTCTCCGCTCTCTTCCGCAAATGTCCGGTCAATGCCAGTTCGAACGGGCTCAGGAGTTCGTGCCTGAGGTTGCAGGGGCTGCGCGGCAGGCCGAGCCGGAACCATCTGCGTCGTAATAACCGGCTTGGGCGCGGCGCGACGTTTTTCCAACTCTCTCTGCATGCGCTTCTTGGCCTGCGCCTCTCGCCAATCCTTCCAGCGATCCCACAGCGCAATCGCGAAAGCGAAACGCGTGGGCGCCCACACCCGCACTGCAGCGAAGGAGAACGCGGTCGAAAGATAAAGCGAAACGGCCAGCACGCTTGCGCAAACGATATAGGCTCCCGCCAGATTGAAGTAGTGGATGAGAAAATCCCCAACCATCCTCCCAAACAAACCTTCGATCGGAATCGCGTTCATCCAGCGCAAATGGCTAGGCAAAAGCGCCAGCAGTGCGGGGACAAAGATTATCATCCAGAGCCCGCCTACAACCTTGGCGAGGGGCGAACCGACCTTGCGGGAACGAAACCAGCGAATCCCAAGCATCGCAGAGAAGACAGGAAGCAGAAATGCTCCAATGCCAAAACCCTGCAGCAGCAGATCAGAAATAAGCGCGCCCACCACGCCAATCCAATTGCGCGCCGCTCGCGTACCCGTCAGCACCGAGGCGCTGTTGAACGACGGATCCAGTGGGGAATACGAAGCTAACGCCAGGAAAAGAAGGAGCGCGGAGATGCACAAAAGAAACCCGATCAGCTCGTTGAGCCGACGGTTATTGGTCGGGGCAAAGATCTGCGAGAGGTGTTTCATAAGCGTATTTGTATTGGCGCAGGGGGCGACACTACTGCCGCAGTGCCAGATCTATGCCAGAGCCTTACGATTATGACAAGAATGAGAGAGCCCGACAACTCAGGATTCTCGGCAGTACCCAGAATGACAAACACTACCTGTGCCACCAGTCTGGGAGCAACGCCAGCAGCGGTGGCCGACGAGTCCAGCTTGTGTCGCCTATTGCAGATGCCACATCAGCGCCAAACCAATCACAATCACGCCCACGACGACGCGATAAACAATGAAGACTTTCAGGCTATTGGATTGAAGATATCGAATCAGCCACGCAATCGTGATATATCCTACGATCGCCGAAACCAGCACTCCCACGAGAAAGGGCATGTGCATTCCCGCCGGCAAACCCTCTTTCTTGAGTTCGTGGGCCTTAAGCAACGCGGCGCCCGCGATGATAGGCGTGGACAGCAGGAAACTGAAGCGCACCGCCGCTTCTCGCGTCATGTCACGGAACAAGCCCGCCGTGATAGTCGACCCCGACCGCGAGACGCCGGGAACCAGCGCCGTAGCCTGGGCACAGCCAATGATGAGTGCATCGGCAAAGCTGACGCGCGTAAGCGGCTTCGTAAGCCGGCTGACCCTTTCGCCCCACCACATGAACAGCGCCACCACGATCAACGCTGCAGCAATCAGGTAAATGTGTTCCCGAAAGTAGTCCTCCGCCGAGTGCTCAAGCAACTTGCCGGCAATGGCGCCCGGAATCGTCGCGATTGCCAAGAACCAAAGAAGTAACCGCTCTTCTCGCTGCTCGTCCGCCGTAAGGTTCTGGTCAGCATCGCCCGCCTCGGAAAAACGCACCACCTTGCCGCCCAATGCCGCCCGGACAATCTGAAACCACGTTCGTCGGAAATAGAAGAGAACTGACAGCAGCGTGCCAAAATGCAGCGCGACATCAAAAGTGAGTTCGTGTGCCGGCGACAACTCGTTCCATCCGAGCAATCGGCGCACGATAATCAGGTGCCCCGAGCTCGAAACCGGAATAAATTCCGCCAGCCCCTGCACGATGGCCAGAACCACGGCTTGATAAATTGGCAAATTAGTTTACCCCGTTCCCATAGCTTGGAATGTTCTGCTCGATCATGAATAATAGCAGTTGCGCCCGCGCTCCCCAGTCACTCTGCGGGCCCTGCGTCACCGCTTTCTGCGCCAGGGCAATGGCTTTGCCTTTGGACTCGTCTGACTTTTTCGACTGGTCTTCGGTCTTATAAATCTCAATCAGGGCTGATCGTCGCCACGCCGCATCGTACAACGCTTCCACCACCGTCGGCGATTGCGGATGTTCGCTCGCATACTTTTCATACATCTCAGCTTCCTTCTCAGGACATTTGGAAGAAGCTTGCCAGTCCCCGCAAAGCTTGTTCTCGATCAGATGGAAGGCCGCCAGGTCAGCCCACTTTGTCCCGGGAAACTTCTTCATTACCTGCTTCATGAGGTCCTCGTTCATGCCCTCTCGAAGATATGCCTCCTTCTCCTTAGCCGAAGGACGCGACATCACATCCGCCTTATCGATCTGCCAGCGAATATCCGCCGAACGGTACATGGCCTCACCCGCGAGCGGCGAGTGCGGAAAATACTCAGCCGTCCGGTAGTACAGGCGCATCGCATCTTGCGCGGCGTCGCGGCGTCCATGCCGCTGGCTAGCCTGGTCTTCGGAGTCCACCGCTTCGCCGAACACAATCTTGTCGCCGTTCGGCGTCGAACTCTGCACCACGCCCTTGCTCATCATCCAGCCCGTAATGACTTTCTCCTCCGTCAGCGCCGCTTCCACGTGTAACCAGTCTCCGCTGGTTTCGAGAATAACCACCTCACGCCCGCGCTCGATCTCAGCGAGTTTATTCGAACTGGAATCGGGGGAAAGATAAATGGAAGCAACTCTTATTGGCGTGCCCCGTACGGTGTCCGCCCACAGTGGCGAGCATAGGACGAGGGTCGCAACAATCATTAATCGCAGATGCATGGGTTTCAATCTAGCGGAGCGCGTTATCAGTAAGACGACAAATTCCCGTAGAGACGTTGCCTGCGACGCCGACAAGCCCAGGTGTTTTGATCCCGAGTGAAGCGAGGGATCCAGGTTCTTCGCGTCGCCAGCGAAAAGCAAGACTCCTCGTCGCTTCTCAATGACGGAGTTCTGAACCTTGCTCGCAACGGCTTACATTTCCCTGATCTCCCGCAACATCTGCGGATCAATATTCCCCCCGCTGATAATCGCCACGTTCACCGTAGTTCTCGGCAATTGATCTTGATGAAATAAAAAGCCAGCCACCGCAACAGCCCCGCTGGGTTCGGCCACCGTCTTAGGATTCGTCGCCAGCCACTGCATAGCCTGGCGGATCTCATCTTCGCTGACCGTCAAAATGTCATCGACGTATTGCCGGATGTGTTCGAAATTGATCGCGCCAATGCTCTGAGTCCGCAATCCATCGGCGATCGTACGGGAAACCTGCTCGGCCGAAGATTCGACTATCTTTCCGCTTCGCAAACTAGCCTGCGCATCGGCCGCCAGTTCCGGCTCAACCCCGATCACCTTTGTGTCGGGCTTGCTCAGCTTGATAGCGGTAGCCACTCCGCTGATCATTCCTCCCCCGCCAACCGGCACAAGCACGGTCTCGACTTCAGGCAGATCTTCAAGAATTTCCAGTCCCATGGTGCCCTGCCCCGCAATGATTTTCTCATCGTTGAATGGAGGCACAATAACATAGCCATACCGTGCAGCCAGTTCCTCGGCCCTGGTCTGCCGCTCCAGACTACCGGGGCCAACCAACACGATTTCAGCGCCCATGGATTCCGTTGCCTCGCGCTTGATGGCTGGCGCATTGTTCGGCATCACGATGACCGCCTTCGTTCCCAACGCCCGCGCCGCGTATGCCACACCCTGCCCATGATTGCCGCTGGAATACGTAATCACGCCGCGGCTCCGTTCTTCCGGAGAAAGCGATGCGATTTTGTTGTATGCCCCGCGCAGTTTGAATGCGCCGATGGGTTGCAGGTTTTCGGGCTTGAGATAGAGTTTGCGACGGTCGAACTCCGCAGCATCTTCACCCAATGACGCCTGGATCAACTCGGTGCGCACGGCCACGCCGGCCAAGCGAGCTTGAGCCTCGCGAATGTCTTCTAGGGTAACCATGAGATCATCTCTGCAGTTGGCCTTATCCGCGTTGATCCGCGAAAATCCGTGGCGAAATTCTTGCTAAGTTTAGATTTCCAGTATCACCGGCATAATCAACGGTCGTTTCTGCGTCTGCTTCGAGATGTAGCGCTTCAAATCCGCGCGGATTTTTTCTTTGATCACGCCGTAATCCGCTTTCTCTTCCTCGCTTGACTGCTCCAGCGTTTGCATCACCAATTGCCGTGCGCCATCCACGAAGCCGTCCTCGCCCGCGGCAAACCCCCGGGTCACGATTTCCGGAGAACTCTCGACTCGCCCCGAAAGCTTGTTGATGGCGATGATCGGCAGCACGATGCCATCTTCGCTCAGGTGGCGGCGATCCTTGATGATCAAATCCTCGACCACATCGGTTCGCGAGCCGGAATCGATGCACACGCGGCCCACGTTCACGCGCCCAGCCTTGCGCGCGCCTAGTTCGTCGAATTCCAGAATGTCGCCGCTCTCGATCAGCATTACGTTTCCGACCGAACTGTGCATCGCCCCCGCCATCTCCGCATGCAGCTTCAATTGCCGGTACTCGCCGTGAATCGGAATGAAATACTTCGGCTTCACCAGATTGATGATGAGCTTGAGTTCTTCCTGGCTTCCGTGCCCGCTCACATGGATAGGCGGCGAAGATCCGTCTTCGTATATGACGTGCGCCTGACGCCGGAACAGATGGTCGATCATGCGATAGATCGCCTTCTCGTTGCCGGGAATGATTCGTGACGACAGCACAACCGTGTCGCCCTTCTCGATCTTCGCGTGCTTGTGATTGTCCACAGCCGCCCGCGAAAGCGCCGACATGGGCTCGCCCTGCGTACCGCTGATCATCACACAAACTTTCTCGGGTGGATAGTTTTTCATCTCCCCCGGATGAATCAGCAGCCCCTCCGGAATTTCAATGTAGCCGAGGTCTTCGGCAATCTCAGAGGAGCTGGTCATCGACCGCCCGATAAACGCTACCTTCCGCCCGTGCTCCCACGCCAATTCCACGGCCAGCTTGATGCGATGGATCGACGAAGAAAAACAAGAGATGAACAGCCGCCGCTCGGTCCGCGCGAACACCTCGTCGAACTTGCGGCGCACCGCCCGCTCGCTGGGCGTGTATCCCTTACGCTCAACGTTGGTCGAATCCTGGAAAAGCGCCAGCACGCCCTCTTTGCCATACTCTGCGAACGCGTGCAGGTCGAACATCTTGTTGTCGGTGGGAGTCGGATCCACCTTGAAATCGCCAGTGTGAATGAGCATACCCAGTGGCGTATGAATGGCCAACGACACGCAATCGACGAGACTGTGCGTGACATGAATCGGATGAATGGTAAACGGCCCCACCTTGAACCGTTCCCCTGCGCGGATCTCGTGCAGTTCGGCATCGTCCAGCAGTCCGTGCTCTTCCAGTTTGTCTTCCACGTAGGCAAGCGTGAACTCGGTGCCCCACACTGGTACATTGAGTTCGGAAAGAATCCACGGCAACGCCCCGATATGGTCTTCATGGCCATGCGTAAGGATAATGGCGCGTACTCGCTGCCGGTTTTCGATTAAGTAAGAAATGTCGGGAACAACAATATCCACGCCCAATAACTCGGCCTCGGGAAACATCAGGCCTGCGTCAATCACGATGATGTCATCGCCCCAGCGTACGGCCATGCAGTTCATTCCGAACTCGCCCAAGCCACCGAGAGGTACGATGTGCAGCTTTCCAGTTGGCATTTTAGATGTCCATTGATCGTAGCATATGAAGGTTGAGCGGACCGCCAGTTGACGCGATCGTGCCAATTGAGAAACTACAAATCGGGAACGGAGAACTGGTTTTTCTGTCGTGCTTGAGTTAACGTCAAGTCAGATGGCAGAACAACAACGCAAGTCATGGTTGCGGCGCCGGATCGAAAATGGTCTTCGGCGCGGCTTTCAGCATGCCTACGAGACGGTGAAAGTAAATCCGAACAAATTTCTCCTGCAGCTTCGTGCTGCTTACGGCGTCCCCATCAACAGTTTTCAGGGCATCTACTCCGTCGACGTTAGCCTTCTTGATGATTTGGCGAACCGCGTAATCCACAGCGGAATGAAGCTGGCCGCCGCCGAAGGCGCTGGGCTCGGCATGGGCGGGATATTCACGATGCTTCCCGACCTCAGCATCCTCGCCGGTATTACTCTGCGAACGATTCAGAAGCTCAGTCTGATCTACGGCTTCGAATACAACACCGAAGAGGAAACAGCGGAACTATGGATTGCAGCCGCCAGCGCCGCAGGCGTGGACATCAGCCGCGAGATCCTGGAAAAAGAAGTGGTCAATCGCTTCGTGCCCAAAGTGATCCAGCGGATCGCGGCGCAGGCCAGCAAAGAAGCGGTCGAGAAGTGGGCGGGCCGCGTGATTCCAATCGCCAGTTCAGCCATCGGCGCCGGGTTGAATTACTATTTTGTCCGCGCCTGGGGCGAACGCGCCAAAGCGCACTTTCGCGAAAAACACTTGGAGCTTCGCCAGGGAAAGAATGCGTCATTACCCTCGGTTTCACATCCTACGCGGCAGTTATCTTGAGTTATCGCAGTAATTCCTCCAGCTCGATTCTTTGGTCGGTCTTTTCATCGCGATACTTCACGATGACGGGCGTGTAGAGCGACAGGTTCCACTCCGCAGCCTGACCTTTTGTCACCGCTCGTGACCCGGGTACGACGACTGCATTTTCGGGAACTTCGAGCGGCTTCTCGTCGGTGGCCCGGTACACTTGCCCGCGGACAATGTCGTACAACGGCGTGGACCGTGTCAGAATCGTGCCTGCGCCCAACACCGCCCGCGCCCGCACCAGCGTGCCCTCATAAACGCCGCAGTTCCCGCCCACAAGTACGTCGTCTTCAACAATGACTGGAGAAGCATTGATCGGCTCCAGCACTCCGCCGATCTGCGCCGCCGCACTCAAATGCACGCGCTTGCCAATCTGGGCGCAGGAACCGACCAGCGCATGCGAATCCACCATCGTGCCTTCGTCCACGTAGGCGCCTACGTTAATAAACATAGGAGGCATGCAAATCACCGTTGGCGCTACATAGGACCCTGTGCGCACCGACGATCCACCCGGCACGATCCGCACACGATCCCGGACAGTGAACCGCCGGGCAGGGAAGGTATCCTTGTCGACGAAGGAAAGACTCACGTCTTCCCCCATCTTGCTGAGTTCGCCAAGACGAAAGCCCAACAGAATACCCTGCTTCACCCAGATGTTGACCACCCACTGCCCATCAATCTTTTCCGCGGCGCGAATCTTTCCCTGGGTCAGCTCATCGCGAAAGTCCATGAAGATTTGACGCGCATCCGGATTGCTCTCGACTTCGAGAGAGGCGAGCCGTTCGATCGCGGATCGGAGGGATTCCATGCGGGAAAAGTATACGGGATTTTCAATCCGCAATTGCTGATTCCACGGTTGCGCTTGTGGAATGTCCAATTGCCAATCGTCAATTGGAAATCGTCAAATGCACTTGCACTCGCTGCGAATCAGCACCCCAGCCATACCCTGCGACGTTTCCCGCGCTTCCGTAAGCGTGGCGTAAGGCCCGTGCCAGCGAGCGTGGTTAGCGTCATGTCCGGCGGGACGTCCCTTGCCGTGGTTGCATTGTCCGCAGCTGGACCGGTGTAGAACGATCTTGTGCGGTCCAGCCAGCCAGTTTTCGTAAATGTAAAAGTTGACCACATCTGCTGGCGGCGTTGCCGGCTTCGCGATCAATCCAGCCTCCGTCGCAATTTTCTGCAACTTCGATCGCGTCTCGCGTCGCATCGGTAGGAGCGGCAAGCGATAGACCTCTTCGATTTTCCCCATCATCGCCAGTACCGCTTTGACGGGCATCGGACTCGTCTCAATAAAGTTGGCTTGCATCAGAGCCACATATTTGCGATGAAGGCGCCGCGCCGTGACCCAATCGTTGTTCAGCGCAGCCCGCGTCATCTCTGCCATCTCGCGTGGAATCTCATTGGAAGCGACCGAAACAATCCCCACGCCGCCCAGCCCAATCAGCGCCAAGGTAACCGCATCGTCGCCAGAAAAGACAAGAAACGTTTCCGGCACCACCGCGCAAAGTTCCGCCATCTGTCCTATGTTGCCGCTGGCTTCTTTCACTCCGGCGATGTTTGGTACCTCCGCCAGCCGGGCCACCGTCGCAGGCTCGATGTTAGCGCCGGTGCGCCCGGGGACGTTGTAGAGAATAATCGGTTTGTCGACGGCTTCCGCAATCGCGCGGAAATGCCGGTACTGGCCCTCCTGCGTCGGCTTGTTGTAATAAGGTGAAGCGGTCAGGATCGCATCTACCCCCGGCCGCGACGCAGCTTCTTTTGCTTTCTCCACCGCGTCGTTCGTCGAGTTGGAAGTAGCGCCAGCCATAATCGGGACGCGTCCCGCCGCTACTTCGATGGTGACATCGATCACCCGCAGCCACTCGTCGTGCGACAACGTCGGGGTTTCGCCGGTGGTGCCGCAGGGAACCAGAAAATCGATTCCAGACTCGACCTGCCATGCCACCAGGTTGCGCAAGGCCGACTCGTCGATGGAGCCGTCCTGACGAAAGGGAGTTATGAGAGCAGTACCGCATCCACGAAGTTGCATGAGAATAAGATAGCGCGAATAGGCGGGCTTGCAAAACGTGAGCGACCGGCCGGGATTTGTAACCTGCGCGGACTGGGCCCAATTTCGCGAAAGCATTTGGCTATCGCTTGCTCACAGGCCGCTCATGGTCCTACTTGAAGTTTCACCAGCCAGTTCGCGGGTTCCGGCAGAATGGCAAATTTCGGCAGTTCACCGCGCACCATGGCCACTTCGTCGCAAGCATGAAATCGCGGGCAAACGTGGCAATCTTTGTAAATCTTATCCGGCAAATCCTCGCGCTGCGCGGTCGCAAATCCCATGCGAGCGAAGAACTCCGGCGCCCGCGTGAACAGGCAGGTGCAACTCACGCGATGCTTTTTTGCCTCTGCCAGCAACGCCTTCACCAAGTGTCCACCACCGCCTTTGCCTTGCTGCGAGGGCGCAACGGTAATCGACCGGATCTCCGCCAGATGCGGACCATAGAGATGCAGCGCCCCGCAGCCGATGATCAGGCCGCCGTCTTCCAGAACGACGAAATCCCGAACGTTCTCGCAGATCTCGGCTAGGTTTCGCGGAAGAAGAGTGCCGTCGCCGGCGTAGGCGGAGATCAGCGCATGAATCCGTTGGGCATCGGGCAGGATCGCTTTACGCGTGCGCATGAACGTCCTCCCGGATCGACTCGATCCTCTGTCGAGCATCAGCCATCGCTTGCCGCACTCGCGCTGGAGCCGTACCGCCAGGGAGGTCGTGGATCGCAAGCACCGCGTCCAGCTTCAGACAGGCATAGAAATCCTGGTCAAATTTCGGGTTCACTAAGCCCAGTTCCTCCAGAGACAAATCTTGAAGTTCGCAATTCTTCTCCAGACACATCTGCACGGCTTTTCCGATCTGCTCATGCGCCAGGCGGAAAGGGGTTCCGCGTTGTACCAGATATGTGGCCGCGGCCCAGGCGTTCATGAATCCCGACTGTGCTGCCTTCTGCATGAGTTCGTAGTTGAACTCCACGGCTTTCATCCAACCGGTCACGAGCGGCAGCAGCGAAATCACGGTGTCGGTTGCGTCGAACAGCGGTTCTTGAGTCTCCTGCAAGTCTTTGTTATAGGCCATGGGCAAGCCCTTCAAGCAAATCAGCAGCGTGGTTGCGCCTCCAATCACGCGAGCACACTTGCCACGTGTGAGTTCCAATAGGTCAGGATTTTTCTTCTGCGGCATCGCGCTGCTTCCCGTGGAGTATGCCTCAGGTAAATGCACGAAGCCATATTCCTGAGATGAAAACAGAATCATTTCTTCCGCCCAGCGGCTTAAATGAAGAGAGAGCAACGAAAGCGCGTTCACGAATTCGAGGATGAAATCACGATCGCTGGTGGCGTCGATGCTGTTGGCAGTCGGGCCATCGAACTCAAGCTCAGCCGCCATGGCTCGACGATCGAGCGCCAGCGTAGCTCCCGCGACCGCGCCAGAACCGAGAGGGCAAACATTCAACCGCTTCCGGCAATCCGCCAGCCTTTCCGCGTCACGCAAAAACATTTCAATGTAAGCCAGCAACCAATGCGACACCAGCACAGGCTCAGCGCGTTGCAGGTGCGTGTAAGCGGGCATGGCCGCATTTCCCGCTTGCTGGGCGCGATCCAGCAAAGCGCTAAACCACGCCGCCAGATCGGTTCGAATTTGATCAAGAGCGGCTCGGACATACAAACGAAGGTCCGTCGCGATTTGCTCATTCCGGCTGCGCCCGCTGTGGAGCTTGTACCCAGCATCGCCAATCAGCGAGACCAGCTGTTTTTCGACGAAGTGGTGCACGTCTTCGGCTTCATCGTCCTCGAGAAATGCCGACGACGACGCCGCCTGCTCACCGATTCGTTCCAAGCCTTGGAGAATGGCGATCAGCTCAGTTGAATTCAAAACGCCCGCACCCTTCAGAGCCCGCGCATGGGCGCCGCTGGCCGCAAGTTCGTAGGCCAACAATCGCTGGTCAAATTCAAACGAGCGCTGCCACCGTTCGAATTCTGGATCGAGAGCCTGCCGGAAACGGCCGGACCACATCTTCATTGCGCAACCTCCGATCCCGTCGGCTCTTTACGTGCCTGGGCACGCGAGCGCGACGGAAGGCCCAGAATCCGAATGAAGCCTTCCGCATCTTTCTGGTCGTAGCTGTCGCCCATAGTGAACGAGGAGAGATCGGTTCGATAGAGCGAATACTCGGATTGGCGGCTCAACACGGACACGTTGCCCTTATACAGCGACAGCGTGACTGACCCGGTTACTTTGTTCTGTGTGCTTTCGACGAAGGCATCAAGTGCTTCACGGAGCGGCGTGAACCAGAATCCGAAGTAGACCAATTCCGCATATTTCAGCCCAACGTGTTGCTTGAAATGCTCAACTTCGCGCTCCAGGCACAATGCTTCGAGTTCGCGGTGCGCCGTCGACCAGCAAGGTCCCACCAGGAGTCTCATAGCAACCGCGCGACTTAATTCCAACAAAGCGGTTCTCCACCAAATCGACTCGCCCTACAGCGTTGCGGGCTCCGATTTCGTTCAGCAGTTCGACCAATGACACGGGATCAAGTTGCAGATCATTCACCGAAACCGGAACGCCGGCCTCGAAGCCGATGGTTACTCGCTCCTCGCGATCAGGAGCTTCCTGAGGCGAACGGGTGAGCTGCCAGGTACTGGCCAGCGGCGCATTGGCCGCATCCTCCAACTCCCCTCCCTCGTGACTGAGGTGCCAAAGATTTCGATCCCGGCTGTGAATCTTCTCGCGGCTGGCGGCAACGGGAATTCCGTGTTGTTCGGCATAGTCAAGGCAGTCTTCTCGCGACTTGAGAGACCACTCGCGCCAAGGCGCAATCACGCGAAGCTCAGGCGCAAGCGCCTGGTACGCCAATTCGAACCGCACCTGATCATTGCCTTTACCCGTGCACCCGTGGGCAACAGCCGTCGCTCCCTCACGCAATGCAACTTCAACCTGGTGTTTCGCGAGCACTGGCCGAGCCAGCGACGTACCCAACAAATATTTATGTTCGTATACCGCTCCGGCCTTCAGTGCAGGGAATACGTACCCAGTCAGAAATTCTTCGCGAAGATCTTCCACCACCACCTGCGACGCGCCAGTGGCATAGGCCTTTGCGACCACCGCCTCAATGTCGTCTCCCTGGCCAACATCGCCCACCATTGCAATTACGTCGTAGGCATAATTTTCTCTTAGCCACGGAATAATGATCGATGTATCCAAACCTCCCGAATAAGCAAGTACGATTTTCTCAGGCATGAGCTCTCCTCGCTGGCAATCGGGTTTCCCCGCCAAGCAATAAATACAAAATGGCTTTCTGCACGTGCAGCCGGCTCTCCGCTTGATCGAAGACGACCGATCTTTCCGAATCGATCACCGCATCGGTGATTTCTTCGCCCCGATGAGCCGGCAGGCAATGCATGAACACGGCATGCGGAGCCGCTTCCGCGACCAGTGCCTCATTCACCTGGTAAGGCGGGAAAATCCGGGCGCGTTTCTCAGCTTCGTGCTCTTGGCCCATGCTGGCCCACGCGTCGGTGTAAACCGCATCAACGCCTTCAACTGCCGCCTGCGGATCGGAAAGTATCTCGATGACGGCGCCAGTTTGTTCCGCGATCTCTTGCGCATCGGCAACGATCTGCGCGTTGGGACCGTAACCTGTAGGCGTCGCCACGCGGATTCTGGACCCCAGACAGGCGCATGTGAGCAAGAGGGAATGCGCCACGTTGTTCCCGTCGCCGACATACGCCAGGCAAATATTCTTGAGATTGCCAAAGCGCTCTTGCAGAGTGAAATAGTCGGCCAGCGCCTGGCAAGGATGCTCCAGATCGCTGAGCGCATTAATCACTGGAACCGAAGCATGCTCGGCCATTCCTTCAATCGTCTCCTGCGCGAAGGTGCGCAGCACAATGGCATCCACCCAGCGTTCGAGGTTATGCGCGATGTCGCTCAGTCTTTCACGCGCATCGAGTCGCTCCTGCGTCTGATCGACGAAGAACGCGGTTCCGCCCAAGCTCGTCATCCCCACTTCGAACGTCAGCCGCGTTCGCAACGAAGGCTTCTCAAAGAACATCGCCAGATGCTTGCCAGCAAGCGCGCTGCGAAAATCCTTAGGACGCGTTTTCATAATGCCGGCGAGGTGCAGCACCGCCTCAACTCCGCTAGGACCCAAATCGCGTGTCGAGATCAGGTCCGGCCCCCAAAAGGTATTGGGAACCCGTGCAGGGATGACAGGTGTTCGATTCAATGACTGACTATTCACTTTGACTCCTTTTGTGTCGGTCTTGCTTTACCGTCCGCCTCGCTACACGTCGCAGCTTCAAAGCAGTGGAGCTCAAAGCCGAATCGATCGCTCCAATCACTTCATCGACATGTTTTTCCCGAATGATGTAAGGCGGCAAAAAACGCAGCACCGTCTCGTGAGTACGGTTGATCAAAATTTTCTTTCGCAGAAGGAGAGCGACGACAGCCTTGGCTGCCTCCGCGGAGTCCAATTCCACGCCCAGCATGAGGCCCATTCCACGGACCTCGCGGATGCATTCGTGCCGAGCTTTCATCTGTTCGAGTTGCCCACGAAAATATCCGCCAATTTGGCGCACGTGATCCAACAAGTCGTCCAATTCATTGAGAAACTCGATCGCGACCGCACAAGCCAGCGGCCCTCCACCGAACGTCGTCCCGTGCATGCCAGGATGCATGCTGCTGGCCACACGATTAGTCATGAGAATCGCGCCCAGCGGCAATCCCGCGGCGAGCGGCTTCGCAATCGTCACGATGTCAGGCTGCACGCCGTAATGCTGGTAAGCGAAGTAACGTCCAGTCCGGCCCAAGCCACATTGGATCTCGTCAAGAATCAGCAAAGCATCGCCGCTCTCAGTCAGCTTTCTTGCGAGCTGCAAAAACTCCGGACTAATTGGACAAATTCCGCCTTCCCCCTGAATCGTCTCCAGGCAAATCGCGCACACGCCCGCGTCGAACTGGTGTTTCAAGTCGTCTACATCGTTGAATCGCACGAATCCGACTCCGGGCAGCAACGGAACAAACGGATCGCGATACTTCGCCTGCCCGGTCGTCGCCAGCGAACCAAAGGTGCGTCCGTGAAACGAATTGTCCAGAGCCAGAATGCGCCACTTCGGCCGATGCCCATTCGTATTTCTTGTTCGCGCATACGCGCGCGCAAGTTTCAGCGCTCCCTCCCACGCCTCGGTTCCGCTGTTGCAGAAAAAAGCCCGGTCCAGCCCGGAAATCCTGGTTAACCGTTTCGCGAGTTCCGCCTGATACTCATGAAAAAACAAATTGGAAAGATGAATCAGCCGGCCCGCCTGGCGCTTCAAAGTCCGCTGAATCGCGGGATGCGCGTGTCCCAGAGCGTTTACTCCGATCCCACTCAAGAAATCAAGATAACGATTCCCCTGCGAGTCCCACAGATACACACCGCGGCCTCTCTCGAAAAGAATCTTGTGCCGATCGTAGGTCGGGAGCAGCAACTTTGTTTCCGAACGAATCACCGAGGCCAGAGTCATGCGCCGATTACCTCCGTCCCACAATTCAGCTTCGTAAAGTAGAACTGCGGCAGAATCTCGACCTGCGCCGCGGGCAGAATCCGTACCCGTCCCACGCCCCGGTGAAGCGCCTCACTGCAAGCTTCCAGCTTGGGCAGCATGCCGCCGCCAATGACGGAAGCCGCAATCAAGGCGGCTACATCTTTTGTGTTCAACCATGGAATCACCGCACCCTCGGCGTCCTTCACTCCGTCCACATCAGTCAGAAAAATCAAAGTGTCGGCGTGGCACGCGACGGCGCAGGCAGACGCCATTTGGTCAGCATTGATGTTGTAGTATTCGCCATCCGAACCCAGCGCCACAGAAGATAAAACCGGGATCCCCCCCGCGCCCCAGATGGCCTCGATCCAGCGCGGCTCGGCGTAACTTATTTCCCCAACAAATCCCAGGTCGCAGCCTGAGTTTTGCTTCTTGCGCGCCCGGAAGGCCATGCCATCCGCCCCACAGAGGCCCACCGCTGCGCTCCCGGCGGCCACAATTGCCGCTACAAGGCTCTTATTTACAATTCCAGACAACACCATAAGAGCCACATCGCGAGTCTCGGCGTCGGTGATGCGCAACCCGTTTACAAAGTCGCTCTGCTTTCCCAGCAGCTTGAGCGTTCGAGTGAGCGCGCTCCCTCCGCCGTGTACCACCGCCACATGATGCCCATCCTGCGCCAATTCGACAATCGCCCGCGCGCACTTGCGCAATCTCGATTTATCCTCGAGCGCCGCGCCTCCGATTTTGACCACGATCTTCACTGCAAGCCTTCCTCTTCCTTCCACCCGTACATCAAATTCATGTTCTGCACCGCTTGCCCCGCCGCCCCTTTGAGCAGGTTATCCACGCACGAAACCAGCACCAGGCGGCGGCCATCCTCCGCAAGACAGAAGCCAAGATCGCAGTAATTCGTGTGCAGAGAGAACTGAATTTGCGGCAGCTTCGGCGTCGCGAAAACCCGCACCCAGCGCTTGCCAGCATAAAAATCACGAAAGCAGGATTCGACTTCGTCAGGCTTCATCTCCCGGCTCAAATGCACGTAAATGGTCGAAAGAATTCCTCGTGGAATCGGAAGCAGGTGAGGAGTGAAAATCAATTCGCACGAATTCAGCTTCAATTGCTCAAGCATCTCTCCCACATGCCGGTGACCAAAGACCGAATAGGCGGAAAGATTGTCGGCAACCGAAACGAAGTGAGTCCGCGAATTTGGCTCCTTACCCGCACCCGACACTCCAGACTTGGAATCGGAAATAATTCCACGCTCACGATCTACGATCCCAGCCTCGAGCAACGGTGCCAAAGCCAGAATTACAGAAGTCGCGTAACATCCCGGATTGGCCACCAAGGCTGCATCTTGGATCCGATCGGCACTCAACTCCGGCAGTCCATAGACCGCCTTCTCAGTGAGCTCAGCCGCCGTCACGGAGTCCGCATCCTCAAAGCCATAAACCGCGCGATTCTGAGCCTGCTTGAGCCGCCACGCCCCGCTCAAATCAATGACGCGAAGGCCTTGCGCAATCGCTTCTGGCACGACGGACCGCGAAACTTCGTGCGGCGTAGCCAGAAAAAGCAACTCGACGCCTTGTTGCTTCACCACCGGCCACGAAAGGGGTTGCAGCGGATAACTTCCATTGCCTGAAAGCGAAGGAAACATCTCAGCCAGGTTGCAGGCGGCGTCACCGTCACTACGCCGGAGCAGCACAGGCTTTTCCAGTCGCGGATGACGCAGCAAAAGCCGCGTAAGCTCCAAGCCCGAATATCCGGTCGCACCCAACACCGCCGTCTTGAGTCTGGCTGGCATTAGGCAAGCATCTCCTCAATGCGCGCAGCCAACTTCTCCGCGTCCGCCTTATCCGGACAAACAATCAGGATGGTGTCGTCTCCCGCAATGGTTCCGACGGCCTCGGGCCACTCCTCTTCATCGAGCGCCGCGGCCACGGGTTGCGCGCTGCCAACGCTGGTCTTGATCACGAGCAGGTTTTGCGCTGGCCGCACTTCTAGCACGAATTCCCGCACCAGCCGGGAAACCGGAGGCAATGCCGGCGCAGAGAAACCGTTTCCCGGGGACAGAGAATAACCGTCGGCAGTCTTTGCTAAACGCAAGTCGCGTATATCGCGCGAGAGCGTCGCCTGGCCCACTTTGAGCCCGCGTTTGCGCAACGCCCGCTGCAGGTCTTCCTGGCTGGCCACCGGGCCATGCTTCAGCAATTCCAGAATGCCGCGTTGTCGCAAGGATTTATTCATGATGAATAATTATGCACCATAATGCATAAACATTCACCTATACTAACTGCTTAAACACAGGTGTCAAGTGAAAATGTCAAGGAAGCAACACTGATCTGAATGGATGCTGAGAACGAAGGGAACTCGCATCATGGCGCCAATCGAAGGTTCAACTGCGGGAGATCTGCGAACCTCTCTTTACACGTCGAAGGGAGCGACGTTCCCAGTACGGGCTTATCCCAAAGTACTCTTACCGACAAAACCAAATGCCTTTTCGAAAGCGGAAACAAATTCTTTTGCCGACTGCGGCCGAACAACGGTCTTAGGATTAAGCGCCCGTTCGAAAAACGATTGCCATTCGGCAGGCGCATCGGGCAAAGCAGTGGAAAGCGGCGTGAACCGTCCATTCACAATGGCATAGTGCATTTGACCCACGGAGTTCGCTGGAAAAGGATGGGCCCCGGCTACCATCTCGTAAGTGATCACTGCCAGGGCCCAAATATCCCACGCCGCGGATGCGATCTCACCGTTGAGCTGATCGGGTGACATATACTGCGGCGTACCCATCAGAACACCTGGCAGGGTATCAACGGTCGCCGCGGCCGAGCCACCCGGAGAGACCAGAAATTTCGCCAGGCCGAAGTCGAGGATCTTCGCCACTTCCCCCTCGCCGCTTTGGGCGAGGAAAATGTTCTCCGGCTTCAGGTCGCGATGGACTAAGCCATGTTCGTGCGCAGCTTCAAGCCCCGCACACACGCCTCCAAGAATCTGCAACCCTTGTTGTGGCGCAAATTTCTTCTTCTGCTCGAATCGTTGCCGTAGCGTCTGGCCTTCGAGCAACTCCATCACCAGAAAAACGCGAGAATCCGAATCCACACCAAAGTCGTACACGGTAACCAGATTGGGATGCGCGAACGCCGCAGCCGCCTTCGCCTCGCGCCGGAAACGCTCAGCCGCCTCGCTAGACGTTACCAGGTCTTCGCGAATCACTTTGACCGCAACCGCGCGTTCCAGGGAAGTATCCGTGGCCTTGTAAACCGTTCCCATTCCCCCGCGCCCCAGCCGTCGCTCCAACCGGTAGCGCGCAGTCAGCAGCCGCTTAAAAGGTAGTCGCGTGAGTTGCGCGCCTTCATTGGCGCAGCGGCCCATACCGCTCTCGTAGCACAAACCGCATCGCGGACACTCTTCAAATCCGCCGAGCGCACTGGTAACCGGACGCTCCAAAAGCAAAGCCAGCGCACTGCCAATCCCAGAGAGTAACTCCTGGTCCTCGCTGCTGTAAGGCTCCTCGGATTTCTTCAGGCCCAAAACCATGAGCGCCTCGCGGCCGTGAGGCGCAGTCGCGATGGGCACCATCAGGTCAATGCGCGCCTCCCGCAAAAAATTCGTATCTTCCGACGGAAGCTGCTGCTTGAGCCACCCACTTTCAGCCTGCGAGATCTGCAGGGGCTTGGCAAAAAGGCGAAACGCCGACATGAGCTTGCTCTCCGCGCTAAGCCCACGGGGATAGACTTCCGGTGGCGCCGAAGCGACACAACGATACTGTGGCTCTCCTGCTTCGCGCATCAGGATTGCCACAAACTCCGGATGCAGCGCCTGCTCGATCCGAGCAACCGCTTTGGGCGCAACCTCTGCGAGGTTGGAGGAAGCGCGAATCTCATCCACCGTCTGCCGTAGCAGTTGCTGCGCATTGTAGTGCTCGCGATAAAAGCGCCGGTCCAGCAACTCCATCCATTGGGACTTTTTCTTGTGGGCAACAATTCCAACCACTCCCATCAACGCATACGCCCAGCCGTGTTGGGAGAGTAGAACCCCGAATGGCTGGTCTTTGTGCACAACCAAATCAAAGATCACAATTCCTATCAGGATCGGGATGGGAATGAGCAGAGCACCGCGCGCCACGGCATACTGCAGACTCTGTCGGACGATGAAACTTACCTGAAACAGCCGCTGCTTAAGAACTGCGTAGGCCACACAAATTGTGAAAGGAACTTGCGAAAGCCCAAACGCAAGTGGTGAGATAAAAATCGCAGAAAGCCAGAATGTCCTTTGAGATACGGAGAACAGGGCAGCCGCAAGCAAATCCCCGAAGAACAGCAGCAAGCCAAAAATAACCAGCCGTATCCGCCGCTTTTCGTTCACCTCCTGGAGCCTGAAATAATTCACTGCCAAGATCACCAAGGGAGCCAGAAAAGCAACAACAGCATCAATCCCCATGATTGCGCCCAGCCAGCTCGGGAAGGCGCCCATGGCGTGCGTTGGGGCGAACAGCACGATGTAATTGAAAATGGTTGCAAGGCCCAGTAGAGGCGCGCTGAGCACCGCCAGCATCATCCATGCCCAGCGGCGATGCAGCAGCGGCTTGGGGAATGAAAGCGAAAACAACAGCATGGGCGCAATCGGTAAGCCGTTGACGCCGATTATCAGCACTGGCAAGATCAGCCACTGGATGGCCAGCGGCAGGTTTCCCCATACCACCGCCGCATGCGGGGAGGCAAAGTAAGAATTGCCTGTGCCCAGGCCGCAGAGGAATATGCCAGCGGCAACGGCCGTGAGGTCGCGCGGCCTCTTAAAGAGAACGAGCAGCCCCACCAGCAACTGAATCAGGCTGACGGCGACTTCCACCCACCAGCCCAGGAATTCTTTCGAGGTCCAACTTTGTACCAGCGTCTGCTTGAGAATCAACTGCAAATGAACTTCCTGGCTCCCGCGCAATACAACAATGGAAACCGGATGGTCGAACATCGTGTTGCTTAACGCACTTATGACGTCGAGGGGGCCTTGTATAGCTCGGCCATCCACACTGACGATTCTGTCATCCTGCTTTATTCCGGCGGCGTCCGCCGGGCTACCTGGCGCCACGCTCGGCACGCGGTTGTCACGAAAGTTGGGGTTGATCCCAGTTGACTCAGGAAGTTTGAGAGGTAAATAGACAAAGCCCACCAGGAAGCAGGCGATGAAAGACGCTGCAACCAACCAAATCCACCACGGGATGCGGGCAGAAGAAGACATGCTCTTGCGTATGCTACTTCGGACGCCCATTATATTCACAACGTCCGCAGAATCCGCAAAAGTTAGGTAGGAGGAGGGCCACGCATTGAGGCTCTCTTGACTCGTTGGAATCCAGCCCGCAATGCGTTGCGCCAATGCTGGGTCGTTTAGGTGGGAGCCCCGGCTAACGGAAGCCAGATTTGAAAACGTGTGTCCCCAGGCTTGGAACTGAGCTGAATATTTCCCCGGTGCTTTTTCACAATTCGCTGCACCGTGTCCAGGCCAAGGCCCGTGCCCTCCCCAACTCCTTTGGTGGTGAAAAAAGGCTCATAGATGTGGGGCTGTACCTCCTCGGGAATTCCCGGACCATTGTCGCCAATCTCGACTACAGCGCAGCCGTCGTCGCGATACGTTCGCACGCGAAGTTCGCCTTGCCCGTGCATTGCGTCAATCGCGTTATCAATGATGTTGGTCCAAACCTGGTTGAGCTCGCTGCCAAATGAATTCACCAGGAGAGGATCGCGTTGGTAATCGCGCTGCACCACCACTCCTTTTTTCAGCTTATGATTCAGGATCGTAAGCGTCGTTTCCAGGCTCTTTACCACATCCACGTTTTGCACCGGCGCCTGGTCCATGTGGGTATATTCCTTGATGGCGCTGACCAAGTCCGATATTCGCGAGGTGCTGCTCTCGATTTCGTGTAACAGGCTCGCGATCTCTACCGACGCAGCAATCCGAACCAACGCGGCTCGGGCTGTATCCCCGTCAAGGTTTGCGAACAGCGATTCGACCACCTCCGGCTTAATGTTCCGTCGCGCCAGGCCAGCCGACAGCATCCACAAGTCATTTTGTCCATGACTGCGCAACAAGGAATCTATCTGTTCTTCCAGGTCGCTCATGGTCAGCGGATCCGGCGGAACAACATCCGGTTGCGTGAACGAAGCTTCCAGTTTTTCGATCTCTCCTTTCTGAGTAGGAGTGAGATCACGCTTTCCCAGCTCGAGACTCGCGTCCCTGATTTTCTTTAGAATGGTGCGCAATTGACTGGCCGCGCGTTTCGCCGCAGAAGCCGGATTGTTGAGTTCATGCGCCAGCCCTGCCGAAAGCTTCCCCAAAGAAGCCAGTCGGTCGCGCTGTTGTTCGAGCCGGGTAACTTCGCGGATCCGGTCGGACATCAAGCCCACCAACCGCTTGGTCAGCTCCGGCATTTTCTGTACAAGTTCTGGAAACACCGAGGCAGGGAATCGTAGGGCGCGGCTATCAGTCTCGGCTCGTAAGCTCACAGTAAACTGCTTCATCCTCGAGAACGGCAGCACTCCAGTAACGTCGCCCGCGTTTATGTTAAAAGAGACGATGTCGCCCGCAAGTTCGCCGCGTCCCTGAAGTTGTCCCTCAAGAAGCACAAACATCGCATCGGCGGGATCGCCTTGACGTGAGTAGTTGCTGCCCGCCTTGAGATTCATCTCCTGCGATTGGCTGATGAACCAGTCGAGCTGATCGTCTGGCAGATCAGCGAATACAGGCACGCGAAGTAGTTCAGATTTATCGACCATTTAAACCTTGCTCAAATATTGATGGATGAACTGCACCGCAACCGATCCCTCCCCAACTCCCGAAGCCACGCGTTTTATCGAACCGTGGCGCACATCGCCCACAGCAAAGATACCGGGAACATTCGTCTCGAGCAAAAACGGATCCCGGTCGAGCGCCCAACCCTTCGGGTGTTGCCCATCGCGTATCAAATCAGGACCAGTCAACAGGAAGCCGCGATCGTCACGCTCGACAATACCCGCCAACCAATCCGTTTGGGGCAATGCCCCGATAAAAATAAACATCGCACTCGCCGGCACGCGCTCAACCTTGTTGGTATCGGAACAATGCACCGAAATTTCTTCCAGATGGGTTTCGCCATGCGCCTCGGCCACGCTGGCATGGGTCCACAGCTGAATGTTAGGCGTCTCTTGTACTTGGTCGATGAGGTACTGTGACATGGTGCTGGAGAGCGATTCGCCACGCACAAGAATAATCACGCGCTCTGCAAATTTCGCGAAGTTCATCGCCGCTTGACCCGCCGAGTTCGCGCCACCCACCACGTAAACGATCTCGCCCTTACAGGCCAGAGCCTCGGTAGAGCCGCCACCATAATAAATCCCCGCACCCTGCAACCTGTCGATGCCCGGAGCTCCCAGCCGTCGCCACTGCACGCCAGTCGCGATCATCAGCGCGTGACACGAGATCTCGTTCCCGTCCGCCAGTTTCATGATTCGGTAAGGCCCTTCGATCCGGGCGCCCACAACTTCCTGCGCCAAAATTTCAACTCCAAAACGCTGCGCCTGCACCACCGCACGCCGGGCCAGATCGCCGCCACTGAGCCCGGTAGGAAATCCCAGATAGTTCTCGATGCGCGAGCTCATGCCCGCCTGGCCGCCGGGTGCTTCCCGCTCAACGATCACCGTGTGCAGACCTTCCGAGGCTCCATATACAGCAGCAGCCAAGCCGGCCGGCCCTCCCCCCACAATCGCCAAATCATAAAAGCTGGTTTGCGCCCGTGTCCGCAGTCCGACCTTTTGCGCAACGTCCGCAGGCGCACCCTCCAGCAGTTTCGTCCCGTCGGGAAAAAGTACCACGGGGAGGTTGGCCGCCTCTGGACCGAGCGCTTCCAAAAGGCGCTTTGTCTCCGGATCATTGGCAGATGCTTCGACGTCGATCCACTGATAGGGAACGTGGTTACGCGCCAGGAAATCCCGCAACTCGTACGATCGTGGCGACCAGCGCGTGCCCAGCAACCGGATCCCCTCGAATGCTGGACGGAAGGAAGCCTGCCAGTCGTCGAGCAAATCATCTAATTGCGGATACAGGTGCTCAGTCGGAGGATCCCACGGCTTCAAGAAAAAATAGTTGATGCTGGCCTGATTAATAGCGGTGATCGCAGCATTCGTATCAGCATACGCTGTAAGCAGCGCCCGCTTCGCGCTGGGAAAGATTCCCATTGCCTGCTGCAAGAATTCCACTCCATCCATGCGCGGCATGCGCTGGTCGGCAAGCAGCAAGGCCACGCTGTCATTCCGCACCTTCAACTGCTTCAGCAGATCTAGCGCGCCCTCGGGCGAATCGCTCCCGATCACACGATATTCCGCGCCGTACTGTGAGCGAAGATCGCGCTCAATCGCCCGCAAAACATCCGAATCGTCATCCACGCTTAGCAAAATTGGTTTGGCCATGCTCGGTCCCAGTTCCAGACAAAGAGATGCTCGGTTTACTCCGGTTGTGTTGGTTTAGATACAGAAAATCGAATTAGGTTGCGTAATTCCTGTCACCGAGATCCGTCGACCGATGGCGAAAACTCAAAAAGCATCATGGCCCGGTGCTCTCAGCGGTGGATGGGCCGCCGCCCCAACGTTCGCGCATCCGCTGCCGGAACCGCTCCCGCTCCTCAGGCGTCATATGCCCACAGCGCTCCCTCATGCGATGACGGAAATTCGAGCGCCCGGACCAGTGCCGTCCAAGTCCGCCGAAGAGCACGCGGCACAGCACCAGAAGCCCAAGCGCTTGCCAGAAGGTGATCAGGTGCCAGCCGAACAGCGGCGGCAGCAGCCAATTCCACAACTTCATCACGATTTCGCCGCCAACGGCGACAAAAAGCACGATCGCCAGAATCGCGAACGGAGCAATAAAAATCATCTTCCATCTCTTATTCATATTCCCTCCCTCACCCTTTCGTAAATTCGTCGTAAACGCTTTGCAATCGCTCCCGCAGATGCAGCACCGCATAGCGTTTCCGCGAGAGCAGCGTATTCACGCTCACCCCGCTGTCGGCGGCCATCTCCTTAAAGCTGCGCCCTTCCAATTCGTGGCCAACAAACACCTCGCGTTGTTCTTCCGGCAATTCGTCGACCGCCAGTTCCAACTCATCCAGAAACACACTGCGCAGGTAGAGCGCTTCCGGCCCGGCATCGGGCGATGGCAAAAGATCTTCGATCTCCAGCACCTCACCCTCTTCGTCCCCAACCGCACGATCGCTGAAGCTCTCCGGCCTCTTCTTGCGAAAGAGATCGGTGATGCGATTCCGCGCCACCCGAAACAGCCAACCGGTAACGTGCTCGATCGGCATCAACAGTCGATTTGCCTCTACCAGTTCGTAGAACACGTCCTGCAGAACGTCCTCAGCATCGCGCGGGTCGGGCACACGCCGTCGAATGAAATTGCGCAGCCGCGACTGCTCCCGCGTAACCACATCGGAAATCCGCTGGTCCTGTTCGCTCGCCATCAGTTCCAGACTCGCCACGTCCTTCACCTACGCCTGTAGACGAATGAAGGGCACGGATATTGTAGGGTCGTTTAAATAAATAGTTTCTGGTGGCTTTGGGAGGGCACGAGTTGAGTGGTTACGGAAAAACTACTTGGGCGCTGTGGTTTTGAAGGGGCACGGCTTCAGCCGTGCCGTAAGTCGTTCAAAACGTAGTCACGGCGCGGCTAGAACCATCGCCCCTTCAAACCCTTAAACGCCAATTCGGAAGTTTTTCCGCAACCACTTTACTCGTGCCGCAAAATGCTGAAAACAGGTCCGGGCTTTAGCCCCTGAGGCAACGATTCGAACTCGAAATGAGTTATTCCACAGCGTCGCCGCCGCGTGGAAGCACACAAAACAACATCATTTGATGCTATAATCAGTGCCTGGACCCTCAATGAGAACAACGGTTGCGCTGGATGACGATCTCGTTCGCATCGCCCAGGAATTTACCGGCGTTGCGGAGAAAACCGTGTTGATTCGCGAAGCTCTCAAAGCCCTAATCGAACGGGAGAGCGCCCGCAGATTAGCCTCACTGGCAGGCACAATGCCCAAGTTGAAGAACATTCCCCGCCGCAGACCGGCCAAAAGAAACGCGCGGAACGATTGATTCTCGCCGATACATCCGTCTGGATCGACCATCTCCGTTCGGGCAACATAGAGATGCGCAAGCATCTTGACCAGGGGCATATCCTGACCCACCCATTTATCATTGCGGAGCTCGCTCTCGGTTCCCTCAAGCAGCGCACCAACACGCTGGCACTGCTGGATCTCTTGCCACAAGCGCAAGTGGCGCAGCTAAGCGAAGTACGGCAAATGGTTGAGGCTCGTCGTCTCTACAATCTCGGCATCGGTCTAACCGACGCACACCTGATAGCCTCCGTCTTTCTCAATCCGTCTACGCTTCTATGGACAAGAGACAAGCGACTTCGAATCGCCGCCGAAGCTCTCGGCATTCACGCCAGTCTGCCTTAATCTTCGTGGGGGAATGCCTACCAGCCACGTTGGGCGCGGGATTTTTCGCAGACCGCCCTTCGCCGCCACTGAAGTGCGTTCTCAATGGGTCGGCATTGTAGAGTCTGTAAGGAGCCAATTTCAGACGAACTGCCAGGATGAATTGTAGGAGGGACGACCCGGAATTAGCCTCGCCCTCCCGCGACCGGGGTGATTTTGCTACTATGAAGGAACGTCAGTTCAGCAGTTGTGACCGCAGATAGTGGGCTTGATGGTTTTACGCAGTTGCATGCAAACAACTGTGGGCGCGTAGCTCAGTTGGCAGAGCAATGCCCTTTTAAGGCATGGGTCGATGGTTCGAGTCCATCCGCGCTCACCACATACTTCTTATTGGCATTGACGTTGCGGCGTCTTCTTCCGCAGATATCGAAAAAAGCTGCTCCTCCAGATTGCCTGGATGTTTCCCGCTAATAGAAAAAGGCCGATCCTCACCGAGTCGGCCTTTGAAACGTGCGAGTTTCGAATGAGGGTAGTGCGGCGGTCGTGAGGGTCAAAACGTCAGCCACGCTGACACTAACCCATGACCGCAAGGTTCTCCGTGAACCTTGAATAAAAGTAGCGCACGCATCCCGGGTGTGCAATACAGCGAACCCTGTAGGCACTTTTAGTGACAGGTTCTGAACCGCGTTGCCAGGCAAGGGCGCAAACTGTGTAAATTCTCCATACAATCTCCTTACAGGCCTTACTACAGGAGCTCTGCAAGTCCTTCAGAATACGGAATCTAGAATCAGAAAACATTCATACGCGGCGCGAGAGTTTCGGCAGCATACCTGCCATAGCATCGGGAATGATGAACAAAACCGAGAGCGACCGCATTCACGAACTGTGCTCCCTCATCGCCGTCGAACAGGATCGCCGCAAGTTCCTGGAGCTTGTCTCCGAGCTCAACCGCATCTTGGAAATGAACGACCGGCGCCTCAAAGAAGTAAACGACCAGCCCCTCAAAGGCAACCCGGTGGGCAACTGATGTCCGTTTCGGGGGCCTGCTTTATTTCATCCCGCAGCTGATCCAATTAAATCAACGGTGAGCCTGTTCCTAAGCGGCGGAGTCTACCTGATGCAGTGTTTCATACAACTCGTCAATACGCTTTTTGCGGTCATTATATTCGAGAAATTCCACATCCGTGAGCTTGTCGCAGGCTTGCTTTGCAAGGGTTTCGATTTGTTTCTCGATGAGCTGGACGAGTTCGCCATGAAGCTGCTTCAGATCACTACATGGCATGGCAAGCCCCTTTCATCGGAAGCAGCGCACCCATTGAGATGAGAGAAGCCCGCAAGCGGTTGGCACAGAATGTCAAAATAGACGTAGAGCGTTTCGACGAGTGTAGTCACGATTAGTGACAACGCAGATGGAACTGTCCCTCAAGTCGCCGCGGATCAAACGGGTCTTCCAATAGGCGCGAATTCCACGCGCCAATTCTTCAATCCACCGTCCCGAACTTCTTCAGATCCTCTGGCCCATCCGTCAGCGCCACCGGTTCTTTGCCCTGCACCATCTCCCGCACCTTTTCCACCACGTCAGGATTGGCCAGGGTTGTGATATCCCCAGTGTTCATGTTGTTCGAGAGCGCAGCGAGCACGCGCCGCATGAGTTTGCCCGATCGGGTCTTTGGCATATCCGGAACGATGAGGATCCTGCGCGGACGCGCAATCTTTCCAATCATCGTTTCAATCGCCTTATTGACCTTTTCGATAATCGCTGGACTCGCTTGTAAGCCAGGCTGTAAGGCAATATAAACTTCGGGCA
This sequence comes from uncultured Acidobacteriota bacterium, assembly GCA_963838765.1. Lineage (GTDB taxonomy): Bacteria > Acidobacteriota > Terriglobia > Terriglobales > Acidobacteriaceae > JABDBE01. The sequence continues at coordinate 71,623 of CAWISU010000073.1, forward strand.
CGCGCCCTTTGATGTCGTCCACAACCGGCACCACTGCCGCTTCCGCCACTTCAGAAACCGTCAAACACGCAGACTCGATTTCCTTCGTGCCCAACCGATGTCCAGCCACGTTGATCACATCATCCACGCGTCCCAGAATCCGGAAATAACCGTCCACGGCCAGCACTGCTCCGTCCGCCGCAAAATACGGCCAGTCATGCCAATCCTTGCTGCTGGCATTCTTGCAGTATTTCTTGTAGTACTGCGCCACGAAGCGGTCGCGATCCCCCCAAATAGTTTGCATGATCCCCGGCCACGGATTGCGAATGCAAATGTTCCCCGCCTTCCCCGAACCGGCGTGCACTTCCTCTCCCGCCTCGTCGATGATGACGGGGTAAATCCCCGGCACGCCCGGGCCAGCGCTCCCCGGCTTCATGGGATCAAGCGCGGGCTTGGTGCTGCACAGGAAGCCTCCGTTCTCGGTTTGCCACCACGTGTCCACAATTACAGCCTCTCCTTTGCCCACCGTCTCGTGATACCAACGCCAAATCTCGGGCTCAATGGGCTCTCCCACCGTGGTCATATGCTTGAAATGGTAGTTGTACTTGGCAGGCTCATCAGGACCGGCCTTGCGCAACATGCGAATGGCCGTCGGCGAAGTATGGAAGATATTGACATCCAGGCGCTCGGCAATTCTCCACACTCGGCCGGGGTCAGGGTAGGTGGGAACACCTTCGTACATAACGCTGGTGGCGGCCAGCGCCAGCGGACCATACACGATATAGGAGTGGCCCGTGATCCAGCCGATGTCGGCCATGCACCAGTACACATCCTCGGGATGAATGTCCTGGATGTATTTGGAGGTGCCGGTAACATAGCTGAGATAGCCGCCGGTGCGGTGTTGGCAGCCCTTGGGCTTCCCGGTGCTGCCGCTGGTGTACATCAGAAACAGCGGCGCTTCCGCATCCATGGGGACGGGAGGCACAATTTCACCCGAGTAGTTGGGCAGAATCTCGTCCACGAAGAAATCGCGGTCTTTGACAAACGGTGAAGCCGACGCATTCTTGCCCAGGTGCCGTCTCCACACCAGAACCTTGTCCACGACCTGGCCTTCTTGCTTGGCATAACTCAGGGCGATGTCGGCAGTCGCCTTGTGGTCGAGCATCTTGCCATTGCGATAATAACCATCCATGGTGATCAGCACGCGGCTGCCCGAATCGGCGGCCCGCAAGCCGCAAGCCTCGCCGCTGAAGCCCCCAAACACAACCGAATGAATCACCCCCAGGCGGGCGCAGGCCAACATGCTAATTGGCAACTCCGGAACCATGGGCATGTGAATGGTGACGCGATCTCCCGCCTTCAAACCGCAGAAATCGCGCAGCAGCGCCGCAAATTCATTCACTCGCACATAAAGTTCGCGGTAGGTGACGGATATAGGCGCTTCCGATTCTGGTTCCGGCACAAAGATCAGCGCCGCTTTGTTTTTGTACTTGGCGAGGTGCCGGTCCACGCAGTTGTACGATGCATTAATCTTGCCCGCCCACGAACCACTTCCAGAACGGCGGATCACTGGTGTCGAGCGTGGTATGCCAGTACTGATCCCAGCTGAGCAAATCGGCATACTCGCGGAAGCATTCCGGAAAATTCTTCTCGCCGAAGCGCTCGATAACACTGGGATCGGTCAGATTCGCCTGCCCAATGAACTTGGCCGAAGGATAGTAATATTCCTCCTCCCGCCAATGCACCGCGATCTGAGCCTCGGTGGTCTCCGCCACCAACCCGTGTTTCTCCCCAATTCCAGCAGGCATGTCAGTAACCCCCAAATCCTGAATTTAATGTCGCGCGCCCTTTTTCCGATCAACGCGAGATTCCGAAATCTTTCACCGCGGCTGCACGCGGCGCTCAACGCGATCGCAGGAAAGGATAGTCGCCCACTGCGCAATTCTACTGCGCCTTCCGCAATCCTCGTTATTTTCAATCTGGATCAAGCCGTAGGGCTTGGTCTTGAGCTGTAGAGACATAGCCAGCTATGTCTCTACAGTCCGGGCAAATGGATGTCCCTTCGTCGCTCGCGGCCCGGACTTCAATTAATGCGCACCCGCCCGTTCCGCCCCCAGCCCAGTATTCGACCGCACCAGCAACTCATTGAACTTGCTCTCCGCCGACGGTTCGCGGCTGAGCAGAGTTCCAAGCACGGCACCCAGGAATCCCAGCGGAATGCTTAGAATCCCCGGATTCTCCAGCGGAAACCAAGCCTTGGCCTGAATCAAATGCCGCGCCGTTCCAGTTACGGTAGGCGGATCGATCGCCATCAAACTGGGGCTGACCAGAATCAGTCCGATCGAAGCCAGCAAGCCCACTCCCAGTCCCGCGCAAGCTCCCACCGTGTTGAACCTGCGCCAGAAAATCGACAGCACAATCACGGGCAGGTTCGCCGACGCGGCCACGGCAAACGCAAGCGCGACCAAGAAAGCCACGTTCGCGGTCGGTCCGAGCACCACGGCCAGCGTGATCGCCACCGCGCCGACCACAAAGGCCGAAATCCGCGCCACCAACACCTCCTCGCCGGGCCTGCGCTCGACTCCGTTATGCACGACGTTGGTCCAGAAGTCGTGCGAAAACGAAGTAGTCGCGCTGATGGTAAGACCCGCGACCACCGCCAGAATGGTCGCAAAAGCGATCGCGGAGATGAATGCGAAGAAGATGTTCCCGGCCAGAGCCTGCGCCAGCAACGGCGCACTCATATTCGTGCCCGCCGTGCGTCTTGATGAAGTCGGGACCGACGATGGTCGCAGCTCCGAAGCCCAGAAACGTGGTCATAATGTAGAAGCTGCCAATCAGCACCATCGCCCAAACCACGCTGTGACGCGCCGTTTTGGCGTCCGGCACGGTATAGAACCGCACCAGGATGTGGGGCAATCCGGCCGTGCCAAAAATCAGCGCCAGCCCCAGCGAGATCAAATCCAACGGCCCGTACGGCGGCTTATAGCGAAGCCCGGGCTGCAGGAAGTCTTTGACCACCGACGCTCCCTTGGCATCGTGATAAGTGACGTGCGCGATGGCTCCGAAGAAGTCGCCGAAAGCTGAAATGGAAGTGAGCCATCACCAGGATGCTCAGCAGAATTGTCCCCGCCATCAGCAGAATTGCCTTGATGATCTGCACCCACGTGGTCGCCAACATGCCGCCGAAGACCACGTAGACGATCATCAGAATGCCCACGCCGATCACCGCCTGGTTGTAGTGTAACGTATCCTCCCAGCAGCAACTTCACCAGCGCGCCCGCGCCCACCATCTGCGCGATCATGTAAAACGTGCTGACCGTCAGAGTGCTGAGCGACGCCATCGCCCGCACCGGCCGCGGCTTCAGGCGATACGCCAGCACGTCCGCCATGGTGTACTTGCCGGCATTGCGCAGCGGTTCCGCAATCACCAGCAAGACGGTCAGGTAAGCTACCAGCCAGCCCACCGAAAACAGAAACCCGTCATACCCCTGGAAGGCAATAATGCCCGCGATCCCCAGAAACGACGCCGCGCTCATGTAGTCGCCAGCCACCGCAATCCCGTTCTGCCAGCCTTTAATCTGCCGGCTCGCCGCAAAGTACGCACTGGCGCCGGCCGATCGCTTCGAGGCCCAGTAGGTAATGCCCAGAGTGATCGCGATGAACACCAGGAACATGATCAGAGGAGATATTCGCCATGACTTACTTGCCTCCCTTTGCAGGTTCTCGGCCTTTCGACAATGTCTTTCGCCAGACGATCGAAGTTGTTCGCTGCTCTCACGTAGAGCCCGGCAATGAGCCAGGCTACAAAAAACTGAGATAACGCGAAAAGGTAAGCGAGGTTCACCGGGCCAACACCTTGGTCGACATAAATTGAGGCGCATAGCCCACCAGCACCGGCAGCGCGAAATAGTAGACGACGAAAAAGATGAATGCCGGCACAATGAACGTCCTCTTCGTCGCCATCAGGTCTTTAAACTCTTGCGTGTTCGCCAACCGGTCCCACTCGGTCTGGCTGGTCTCATAGCGGATTGTCTGACTAGGAACAGAGTGCGGTGCAGAAACCATAAACTACCTCCTTAACAGGTTCAGGCGCGATTGCCTGGATGCCCTATTCAGAACTGGATGTCGGCCGATCTCGGAGTCGTAAAGTAGTGCCCTGATACTCGCTCGCCCCGTAGAACACTGGCAGGGTAACGCCATCTGCCCTTTCTGTCCAGCAAACAAGCAGGTAAGCCCCATGGCCGGTTCGAAACGCCGTCCTGCGATCTGGCGCAGCATATGCGGCTTTGATACCAGATGCTGTGACCTGCGTCACTGATCATAGTTCACGGTTCCTCCGACCTGAATTGCGTGATTTTGGGGGCGAGGCAAACAAAGGCTCAGTGGCAAGAACGCCGCCAAAGCCTGCATTACTGGGATTCCGAACAAGTCTAGCCAGGGAGAAACATCACCTAACCAGCAGTGCTGAGTTTTCACTTCTTGTCCAGCATGCGCACCGTTTCGAGAGTCACCATTCCCACGATTTCCAAACTCTTCGGACTGAGCTTGTCGACCGTGTCTTGCGTGGTGTGCCAGAAAACATTGTTGTAGCCGTAATCGAAATCGATCAGGTCGGCGCTGGGAACGCCGCGCTGCACAAAGGGTTCGTGGTCATCGGCCATGGGGATGGCTCGCGCAAAAAAATGAGATTGATAACCCAGCCGCTTCGCCGCCTGATAAACCAAATCCTCCAGCCACGGCGTCGAATTCTGATCGCGCTCAACATTGAGATCCGCGTCACCGATCATGTCTTCCAGAATAAAGGCTTTGATCTTCTTGATGGTTCCATCATCCTGCCATTTCTGGGCCAGGTGGCGCACCCCGTAAAGCGCCTCGGGATCGAACCACGGCAACCTCATCGACTCCTCCGCATCATCCCATAGCAGCCACACGCTGTAGCCATCTAGTTTTTTTCCGCGCAACTGATTCGCGATTTCGAGCAGCAGTGCGCTCGACGACGCGCCGTCGTTCGCCCCGATATAAGAGCTGTCTTTCAAAGGCCAATTTGTATCGTAGTGGCTGGCGATCACGATGATGCCATCCCGCGTGCCCGGAAATTTCGCAATGATGTTGCGGACGGGAAACTTGCCTTCGGTCGAGTCGATGGTGAAGGCATCGTCTTCGACCACGTCGCCTTTCAACTGGGCGTGAATGTAGTCTTCAACTTTTTTGTGATTCGCGCTTCCAATGGGACGAGGCCCAAAGGCCACGATTTCCTTTACGTACTCGCATGGCGCGAATTTCGTTGAAAGCGTACCCCACCGCCGGAATTGTCCGTAACCCTGATTTCAATGTGACCCGCCGTCGCCGGCGTGGCGACAGCCACGTCTTTCTGCTCGGAGCAGGCAAGCACGGTCAGAAAACACATCGAAGCCGATAACCTTCAAGACCTTCATCGTGCCTTTCGTTCCGCCCGCGCCTTACGCTGTTTTGGATGCACCAGCCACGCGATCCCGATGCTCGCCAGGTAGAGCGCCACCATGGGCGCGGCGAAGATGCACATGTTCAGGATGTCGGTCGTCGGCGTAATAATGGCCGCGATAATAAAAATCACCAGAATCGAATAACGCACATTGCGCCACATCCAGCCCGCGCTCACCACCCCCATCAGCGCCAGAAAGAAGACCAGAATCGGCAATTCGAAAACCACACCCAATCCCAGAATGACGGTCAGAAATAGGTCCGTATACTCGTGAATCGTGATCATGGGCTGAAACTGCTTGCCGTACCCGATTAGGAAATCCAGTGCTGCAGGGAAAACCAGCTTGTAGCCAAAGACGCCGCCCGCCAGAAACAGGCCAATCGTCGACACCATGAACGGCAAAGCGTAGCGTTTCTCCTTGCGGTACAGGCCAGGGGAGATGAACATCCAAACCTGATACAGAATGAAAGGCGAAGTCACGAACACGCCGGCCAGGGCAGCGGTCTTCAAATAGAGATTGAAAGCATCGACGGGGTTTGTGACCACTAACTTGTCAGCCATCCCGTTGTGCCGCAGTGCATCCATAATCGGCTGCTGGATAACGCCGTAGATCTTTTCCGCATAGTACCAACACCCAAAAAATCCAGCTGCAACCGCGATAATGCAGTACACGAGCCGCCGCCGCAATTCCTCGAGGTGTTCGAGAAAACTCATCGCCGGCATGGCTTCCTTTGGCGGCTGGGCTGAGGGGGATTCGGCCACGAGTTCAGGCATCGGGAGCCTTCATCACAGCGTGCTGCTCAGAAGCAGGCTGCTGGGGACCAGGGTCAAACCCCGCCTCTAGAGCCGGATTAGGGGTGACCGTGGATTCCAGCGTCACAGGCGATGCAGCAACCGTATCCTTCAAAGGCTGGGATGGGGGCAGAATCTGCTGATGATTCTCCATTTCCAAGTGCGATATTTCCGTCTCAATCTGGGCTTTGAATTCGTTCGACGCCCGCCGGAACTCATTCAGCGCCTTACCTATTTGACGCGCGATCTCCGGCAACTTCTTGGGCCCAAAAATGACCAAGGCCAACAAAAACAGGAAGATCGTCTCCGAGAAGCCCATGCACCTCATCATACTGCCGCCGCGTGATCGCGGCAACGCGAACCCACCCGCGAAATATCGCAAGAAAAGTTCCGAACCCCACGCCCTTCCACCAGCATCTTAAAAAGAGGACGAGTGCGTAAAGCCCCCCTTACCTGGTTGATTACTTAAGGTCAACTCAAACCTGCTTTCTACGATTCGGGGACGTGCTATACTTCGCTCAGATGCGGTCGCCGGGCCATGTCTACGCCCGAACCGAAGGAAATCAAAAGATGGCCCGTAGTTCGCGTCGCACGCTCTACCTCGCAGTTTTCGTCCTCGTCACCTGCGGATTCCTCGGCATGGTCTTCGGCCAGAAGATCAACCCCGCGGCAGCTCCCGGTGGCGACTCCGACGTGCGTGACAGCCTCCGGCAGTTCACCGACGTCTACAGCTTAGTCGAGCAGAATTACGCCGAGCCCGTGAATGCCGACAAAGCCATCTACAACGGCGCCATCCCCGGCATGCTGCACGTTCTCGACCCGCACTCAAATTTCTTCGATCCGAAATCCTACGCTCTGTTACGCGAAGACCAGCGCGGCAAATACTACGGCGTCGGCATGACCGTCGGCCCGCGCAATAATAAGGTCATCGTCATCGCGCCGTTCGCGGGCACGCCCGCCTATCGCGCCGGCATTCGTCCCGGCGACATCATCGTTGCCGTCGATGGCAAGCCCACCGACAACATGAGCACCAGCGACGTAGCCGACCTGTTAAAAGGCCCGAAGGGAACAACCGTCCACATCACCATCGTCCGCGAGGGCACCGACAAGCCGTTGGAATTCGCCGTAGTCCGCGACGAAATCCCCCGCTACAGCGTCGACTTGCACTTCCTGATCAAGCCCGGAATCGGCTATCTGCACATCACCGGCTTTAACGAGACCACAGAAAAAGAAGTCTCCGAAGCGCTCGACCAGATGGGCGACCTGAAAGGTCTAATCCTCGACCTCCGCCAAAATCCCGGGGGCCTGCTCAGCGAAGGCGTAGGCGTAGCCGACAAGTTCCTGCGTAAAGGCCAGTTGATCGTCTCTCATCACGGCCGCAATTCGCCAGAAAAGCGCTACACCGCCAGCCACGGCGACGGCGGCAAAGAATATCCTTTGGTGGTTCTCGTAAACCGCGGCACAGCTTCCGCCGCTGAAATCGTAGCCGGAGCCATTCAGGATCACGACCGCGGCCTGATCGTCGGCGAAACCACCTTCGGCAAGGGCCTGGTGCAAACCGTCTACCCGCTCTCCGAAAATACCGGACTAGCCCTGACCACCGCTCATTACTACACCCCCAGCGGGCGCCTCATTCAGCGCGACTATTCCAACGTCTCGCTCTACGACTATTATTTCGATCGCCCCGACGACGAGAAAAGCACCGCCGCCAACCGCGAGGTCAAACTCACCGACAGTGGCCGCACCGTCTACGGCGGCGGCGGCATCAGCCCCGACGTCAAGATCGATCCCATCAAGAGCACCCCGTTCCAGGATTCGCTCCTGCAGCACTACGCATTCTTCAACTACGCCAAGCACTACATGGTGAATCACCATCCGACCAAGAGCTTCGAGGTCGACGATGCCGTCATGCAGGACTTCCGCAAGTTCCTCGACACCGAAAAGATCCCCTTCACCGAAGCCGAACTACTGCAGAACAACGATTGGGTCCGCTCCAACATCAAGAGCGAAATCTTCGTGAATGCGTACGGCCAGGAGGAAGGCCTGAAGGTAAGAGCCGAATCCGATCCCGAAGTGCTGAAAGCCCTCGACCTGCTGCCCCAAGCCAAACAATTGGCCGAAAAAGCAAGACAAGTCGTAGCCCAGCGCACCAACCCCACCCCCCTGGGCCGCTAGCACAAAACAAAATGGAGGACGGGCGTCTCGCCCGTCCACCCAGCCGCGCAGCGATGCTTTCACACTTGCTGTAGTTCGTTACAAATTGTCATCCCAACCCGTCACAAATTGTCATCCCGACCGAAGCCGCTCATACCCGAAGGGGATGAGTAGCGGAGTGGAGGGACCTGCAGTTTTGTCCGGGGCACAGTAACTCTTGCAGATGCCCTAGCACTAACAATCAAAATCGCAAACACCTCCAGTAACATTGACTTGCCCCAATCCCTGTGTGACAATCCGCCCATCCGGCTGCTTGCCGAGCCAGGCCGCCGACCAGACTTTTGATGACAATTCCGGCAACGGCCATAGCCAAAGAAGGAGCATTAATATTGCCCGCGTTACTCTCCATCGCCGCCGGATGGACGGACTGGCGCACCCGCCGCATCCCCAACTGGCTGACCGTCCCCGGCCTGCTCGTAGGAATCGCCGCGAATTCGTGGCTCCGCGGCTGGCCAGGAACCAAACAGTCTCTGCTGGGCGCGGCCTTAGGCCTAGCCCTGCTCTTACCCTTCGTCCTCATCCGCAGCCTCGGTGCCGGAGACTGGAAATTCGTCGGCGCGCTGGGCGCGTTTCTCGGCCCGCAAAACCTCCTCACCGTGCTGCTGCTCGGAATCCTGGTAAATGGCCTGATGGCCGCAGTAATGGTCGTCTGGAAAAAGCGTATCCGCGAGACCGCCCGCAATCTGGGACGCATGTTGGCCGCTTTCCTGACCATGCACTTGCCCGGACCCGACCTAACCCTGGATAATCCAGATTTAGTAAAGGTCCCATTTGGCGTAGCCGTAGCCATAGCGGTTATTCTGTATACCAGCCGCCAAGCCTGGGGAGGCGCATGAGCAAGTGTGGCAAGCGCAGGAAATAAATTGTAGGCGCGCGCGTCCTCGCGCGTGCAGGAGTGAATAAGATAACAGGAGTGAATAAGAAGTGAGGCGCTTAAGAAAACTAGTAACCGCAACCACCGGCTCAGAGATCGCCGAAGCCGCCCTCGTCCTGCCCATTTTCTTCATGATCATGCTAGGCATCTACTGGTTCGGACGCGCCTTCAACACCTACGCCACCATCAACCACGCCGCCCGCGAAGGCGCCCGGCTCGGCACTGCATCTACCTGCGCAACCTGTGGCGCAACTCCGAATACGCAGCCAACGCCAGATCAGGTTGCCACCCAAGTCGCGGCGGCCCTGCAAGCTTCCAGCCTCGATCCGACTCAGGTCACAAGCCTTGGAACTGTTCGTAATGCCTGCGGAGGCGGGTCCGCGAGTTGCCAAACACCTAGCGCCGGGAAACCACAGATTTGCGTCTATTACAACGTTCAGCTCCCCAACAGTTCGCCGAGCGGATCCGGCGTTCCTGATTGCGGGATTTCAGTCCAGTTTCAATACCCTTACCGATTCACACTTCCATTCACGTCTCTCAATATGCAGAGGATTATGCTGAATGCCGGCGTGCAAATGACGGGAGAATACTAGAGCTCGTGTTCAGGCTGAACAAAGTCGGTAAGCAGCCTTGGTCGCATTGCTCCGTGCTTCGGCGAACGGACGCCGCCGCCATCGTTGAATTCGCCGTTGCCCTTCCGCTACTCGTGGTATTAGTCGTGGGTATCTTTGACTTTGGCGGAGCCTTCAATCTGAAACAAGAGCTCAACAACGCGGTGCGCGAGGGAGCGCGCTTCGGAGCCGCGCAACCGACTAACGACCTGGGACTGGCGCTACCTCCATCGGTCAACGCAGTTCGATACGTGGTTGACTCGTACCTGCAAACGGCACATATCAACGACTGTGGTCTTTCTTCTGACACCACTACGACGTGGGCCCTAGCGGGAGGCAACCTCGATTGGCACTTCTCCGCTACCGCCAACGGTTGCACGATGACCCTTGACGTCATCCGCGCAGTTCCAGTGCTAGAAACAGTCGCCGGGGTCCAGGTAAACATGCTATGCACCACCGTTAGCATCGTTTACCCATATCAGTGGCATTTCAATAATGTGATCCAGTTGCTGGTCCCTGGCGCCAATTACACACTAGGCAATATTCAAAGCAATGCGACCGCCTTCAACATGGATTGAGATTACTCATGCAGCGGAAGATTCTTTCACGCGAACGCGATCACGAAAGGGGCCAAACCATCCTGCTGGTCGCCATATCGCTCGTGAGCTTGCTGGCTATGGCCGCATTGGCGATTGATGTTGTGACGTTGTATGTGGCCCGTAGTGAAATTCAACGGGCCGCTGACGCCGCTGCCTTGGCCGCCGCAAAAGCCATCGCGGATTCCGGCGTCACCAGCTTGAATGCAGGTGACCCAAACCTTCTGGCCGCGCAATCGTTAGCCCAGAGTATGGCCACAGCTGCGGTCACTGCGCTCATCAACCCGAGCTCTACCACGAATCTGGTGGCCGGAGCGCCGCCGACATTGAATACGTTGACGCCCATACCCGTGGACTTCGGCCGTCAAGGTAATCCACATGTGACCATTAGCCTGCAGAAAAGCAGTCTGCCCACCTTTTTCTCCAAGGTCTGGCCAGGAACCACACCACCCAGCGTGACCGCCACCGCCACTGCCGAAGTCTACAATCCCGCCAATTTGTCCACGATCACGCCTATTGCTCCTCTAAGCGTAAAGCCATGGCTGGTCGCGAACGCCGACCCCACCAGCACCGCTCCCCAGTTTGTTGACACTACCAGCCCGAACTGGGTCGTCGATTCTGGTGTTATAGGAAAAAGTTTTGACCTGGTTTCCGACTGCAACCACCCCGCTCCCAACAAATGTCACCCCAAGGATGACCCTCCTATTGCTATACCCCTTACCTCTCAAGTGGAATATGTGCCCGCAGTGGTGACAACGCCGAACACTCAAAACATTTGCAACACGTCGTGTGCCGGAGGAGGCGATGATTATGAGCAGAGTATTGCGTGCGCGGATGTGTCGACTTCCTACCAGGTTCTTAACTGTGGCGGCGGAACCGCTCAAGCCCAATGGGACGACGGTATAAACCCTGGCATAACTGGAAACAATGATACTTCGCTGGGAGGCCAATGCCTGATACATGCCTCGGGGGAAGGCGCGGGGCAAGGACAGGATACGCTCACCGAGCCCAGCACCATCTTTTCCGCCCCCTATCAGATAAAACAAAATAGTGGAACCCTCGTGACCACCAGCAATTCAATAGTGACCATCCCCATTCTCGACACTCACCTGGGCGTCAAACTCCCTCACGGCGGTGGTTCAGTCACAGTGGTTGGCTTCCTGCAAGCGTTCATCAATTGGGTGGAAATTGGTGCCCCGGCCCCCGCCCCACCCGAGGGCAGCATCAACATCACCGTGCTCAACATTGCCGGCTGCAGTTCATCCAACAACGGCGCGAATCCCGTTGTCGGCGGCTCCGGGAGCTCTCCCATCCCCGTCCGCCTGATCACGCCCCCGTAACAACCACCGTAATCGATGTTTGCTCCGCAATTCGTGCGACACGCCAATCCAGCAATCCGCAGCCACTCACTTTCTCATTGACGCCAAATTCCCAACCAGATAACCTGTACACAGATACATTATCTATCGGATAACAATCGATCCTTGACAACCGAACGCAAGCAAATCGCGCGTGCATCAATCGACGCGCCAGGCTCGGTTCACAAGCTGCTGAACTCGCTCCATCAGCTGCTGAAAAAAGTACGGCTCCCGCGGGTTTTGGGAAGGGCCCGACTTCAGTCGGGCCGCCCAGCCGCTGAACATGTGCCTGCGCTTCAGCGCCGGAGGTGAGCTTCTCGCACCCACGACGCATTCATGCGCAGTTGGTCGAGCCGCGTAGCGGCGGCATCTGAAAGCCCGGCACGGGAGTGCCGGGAAAGCGAAAATAGAACAAACGGAGTCCGCTTAGCGGACGGCACCGATTTTCCGGGCAAGCCGCCGCGCGAAGCCAGCGTTCCCGAAATGGAACCGCGCCGCACCCGTAACTCCAATGTTCTCTAGATTTTGCCTATAACTCCTTTAAACTCAAAGATCTAGCACATAGTCGCAAATTAAATTGTTTGTTTTCAAGATTTTGCGGAGCACGAGGGGGGAGGGGGTACCACCATCAAAACAGAAAACTCGTTCCACCATGGGAATCGCTCACTTCGTCAGCGGGTTCAGAATTTCCCCCAGAACGTCCGCCCCTTCGGCCCGCTCCAGATGTGGGTTCCTTATTCCATCATGGTACGCAACGGAGTAGGTCTTGAAGAACTTCGCATTCTCCACCAGCAAATCAATCGGCTGCTTGCTCCCCTTGGAAGCTCTCAGCGCATCCCGCAAAACATCCTTCGACCACGCGCGCCCGTTGATCGCAACCAACTTCATTCCCGGACCAACCCCCGCGTCGTAAGCAGGTGACCCATAAATAACGTCCGACAACTCCCCGTCTTCTTTGACCACGAATCCCAGCGAGTAAGAAGCATCCACCGACCTGCGCACTTTCTCTCCCGTGTGGATGAACAGGTTGGGCTGATCGTTGTAAACCAGCCGCCATCCGCCGCGTTCAATTCCGCCCAACGGCGCGCGAGCCTCCGTCGAATGCACCAACTGCTTTAACAATCCCGCCCAGTCATACGGAGTAACCTGGTTCAGAGCGTGCACCACATCGTCAAACGTGTAAGTCACAACTTGAGGAGGACCGCTTGCCCCACCATGAAAAAGCCGGCAGAAATCATCCAGCGATTTCTGCCCATGGCTCTGCTGCCGTATCGTCGTGTCCACCTCCAGCCAGATCAACTCCCCCTCCGGATAGTAATCCAGCCCGCGCCGCCAACTCTGCCAGTCCGGCCCCGCCATGCGCAAGATCTGCACCGACCGCGCCGTATCCTCGAGCGGCCGCCAGGTGCGCCCAGCGCGATGATCGAGCATCGCCGCCGTACCCGCCAGGCCTTCGCGATACTGTTCCGGCGTCAACAGCCCGGAGCGCGCCGTCAGCACATTGCCGAGATACTCGGTCAATCCCTCGTATACCCAGAGCAGATCGCCAACCATCGGGTCCTGATAATTGCGCGTCGCCAGTCCCGCTGGCCGCCGATACTTTCCATTCCACGAATGCGTGAACTCATGGGGAAGCAGGCCCGCATCCAGCAGCCGCAGCTCGGTATCAATGAGCATGCGCTCTCCTACGCTGTTGTCACTGGATTGGTGATGCTCCACGCCGTGATGGCCAGCATCGTCGCTGAGCGTAAGAAGGAAGTGATACTCAAGGTAATGACGCGCCCCGAACAAAGCCCCAGTCTCCGCCACCAGCTTGCGGTACGCAGCCTCGTCGGCAGGCGTCATCGCCAATCCTGCATCGCTCTCGCTGACCATGTCGATGACGTGCACCGGTGTTTCTCCCGGCTTCGTCAGCTCGATTCTGCGATAGTGCTCGCCCGCAATGAGTGGAGAATCAATCAGCGTGGTGAGCGAGATTGGCTTGAATATCCTCCTGTCTGGCTGTGTCGCGCCTCCTTCGATCGCATTCAGCGCGGTCCCAATCTTCCATCCTGGAGGAAGCTGGATCGACGGAGCCACTTGCACGTCATCTGAACTCGCGCCTTGCGGATAGAGCACGACCTGGTTCCAGTTCAAGTCGAGAACATTCGTGGTCGCCGCCGGTCCGCTGGCGCCGGCACTGCCATCGTTGGTGATGGTATCGAACGAAACCTGCAACTCGCTTGCGCCCGCGGGCACGTCGACATGGAAGGCATACATGTCGACCGGATCGCGTTGCCACGCCAGCGCCTTCCCCGCAGCTTCCATCTTTATGCCGGTGACATTGGCAATGGGTCCGGAGGGACGATGATTGCCGGGAATCCATTTCGGATACACCAGCGTGAGCGGACCTGGCTTGACCGGAATGGTGAGGCGCGAGTGGTAGAGGTTGCGGGGGGCGTCGCTCAAATCGACGAACAACTGCATAGACTGAGCGCCAGCGGGACGGGACATAAATGAAAGAACAGAAAGTATAAAGCATCCGGCTAACAGGAAACGGCGCACGTCTAATTCCTCCGGCAAAACACAGGCGCAGGTGAGCTTAACGGAGGCGATGAGGTCGGCGCAACTCGGATGGGATGGCGATGCTGATGCGCATCGCTTTCTTTCCCATAACGGGACGGTTTATTGCTTAACACTGGGTACCCCCTCCCCCCGACTTGACTCGCAAAATATTGAAAACAAGCAATTTAATTTGCGACTATGTGCTAGATCTTTGAGTTTACAGGAGTTACACGCAAAATCTAGAGAACATGGGAGTTACGGCGGGTGTTGGCGTCCCGTTTTGGGAACCGAAAAGAACATTTTGGAGCAGGGTCTGGAGGCCCGCGCCGTCGCCTGGGGTCGGATTGTCAAAGAGCATGGATTATCTTGTAGATAATAAGCTTTGTACTACGTTATCCGATATTGAGGCGGGCGGTCAACGATAAAATCCGGCTGCGGAACTGACGGTTTATCCCATCACAGCGAACTGTGATGTCTGTCATTGCGGCGGCCTATCCATTCCGCGTAGCGTGGGTTTGAACTTTACGTACAAGGAGGCCTTGTGAAACATTCCCCCGGGCCCCGCAAGACAGCCAACCTTTCCGATTCAGCTCCATCACCAGCTCAGCATCTATGCTCTCGCGGCCAGTGCGGCGGGAGTGGGGCTGCTGGCTTTGGCGCAGCCGGTTGAGGCCAAAGTTGTATACACACCTGCAAACACGCGGTCGCACCAGTGCTGGAAGCTCTGTCGAGTTGGATCTCAATCATGATGGGATCAATGATCTTCCATCGAGATCTCTACGCGGAGGTGCCTTCCATCTGTTCTCGACCTTAATTGTTCGATCCTCCCAGCAGTCGGACCGGGTTTTGCGTGCTAGCAGAAGGCAGTCTTGGGGCTGCAGCTCTGAAGGGAGGCCGTAAGGTCGGACCTCACAGCCCCTTTAACGCGACGCATTTTGCTTCGACTCGAGTCGTGATGGCTTGGCAATCCCGCAGCGGCTCCAGGAAATCAGGCGGTGCGTGGCTGAAGGTAGACAAGGCCTACCTTGGCTTGAAGTTTGTCATCAAGGGAAAGGTCCATTATGGTTGGGCACGGGTCAGGATGACCCACGTGTACTTAGACGCGATCCTTACCGGCTACGCCTACGAGACCATCCCGAACAAGCCCATCTACACGTGGCCATTGCGAGAGACCAATGACGTGGAGGAATCTGATCGCGGCCCCGGTGCTTCCCTGACCAATCCCATTCCCGACGCTCCGCAACCCGCATCGCTGGGAATGCTGGCTCTCGGTGCTCAGGGCGTCCCGCTGTGGCGGCGGAAGGAGTCGGTGGCTTTGAGTTTCTAGCCCAAGGAGTCTTTATGAAACGTTCCGTCGGGTCCCGCAACACACCTGCCAGGCTTTCCGAGACAGTTCATCGACAGCTCAGCATGTATGCACTCGCGGCTAGCGCGGCTGGGGTGGGAGTGCTTGCCTTGTCGTCACCTGCCCAAGCCGAAATCGTATACACGCCCGCCCACGTGGGTTTGGGCTTCTACTACTACCTTGATCTAAACCACGACGGAATCACCGACTTCACGCTGTACGGTCAGCAGTTCTCTCACTCCTTCACTGCCCAGGGACTGCTGGAGGTTTATTCCGCCCCTCAATCAAACGCAATCGCGGCGAAAGGCGCGTCGGCCATGCCCCTTTGGCCCGGGTCAGAGATAGGTCCGAAGCGGCAGTTCTGGCGACCACTGAGTGCTTTTGTCGAGGAGCAGGTTTGGCATTACCATTTTGGCCACTCCACCACGAAGTTTTATGGGCTCTGGGCGAACGGCGCAAGCGGGAAGGGGTTCAAGAACCGATATCTTGGCCTTAAATTTCTCATCAACGGCAAGTTTCACTATGGATGGGCGCGATTGGACACCACTGGTGGATACCCATGGGTCTTAACCGGCTATGCCTACGAAACGATACCCAACAAACCCATCATCGCTGGCCAGACGAAAGGAACATTTGTCGGGCGGGAAGAAGAAGATTTCGGTCCTGGTGCTTTCCTGACGAGTCCCATTCTCGACGCTACGCATCCCGCATCGCTCGGAATGCTGGCCCTCGGGGCTCAGGGTGTCCCGAGTTGGCGGCGCAAGGAATCGGCAGTCGAGGGCGGCTAATTTGCGTCGATGCTCTGCCTTCCTCCAAACACCTAGCCGAACGCGACGTAGGAGGAGAAAGATGACAATCACAGAGACCGCGATTTCGAAAGGCGCGCATTTCCTGCGATCGAAATCATTTCGTACGAATGCGGGGCTCGCCCTCTCAGTAATCATGGTGGTGATCCTGGCCGGAATTACTGTGGCAACCGCTCAAACCTACACCGATTTGTACAACTTCGATGGCACGCACGGGAATTGTCCGCCTAACGCCGAACCCTGCGGCTTTCTCGCCCAAGGGCGAGACGGCAACCTGTATGGGACAACATATCAAGGAGGGACTAACAACGACGGCGTCATTTTTAAGATTACACCCAGCGGTACTCTCGAGGTTCTATACAACTTTGACGGCGGTGTCGATGGTGGCTCTCCCTATAGTGGGTTGACTCTAGGGACGGGAGGAAACTTTTACGGTACGACCGGAGGAGGCGGCGCCAACGGCGACGGGACGATCTTCAAGATTACGAAGAGCGGAATCTTGACCACTCTCTACAGCCTCGCGACCGGAGACGGTGCAGATCCCTACGCACCGCCAATCCAGGGTGCGGACGGAAACCTCTACGGCACAACATTCAGCACTGCGTACAAGGTCACACCCTCGGGAACGTTTACGCTGCTTGCCTCGCTTCATGGACAGTCGGAGGCTCCGCTGCTCCAAGGAACAGATGGCCACTTCTATGGCACGACTTACGATGGCGGGTGGAGATGCTGGCTCGGAGGCTGTGGCACGGCCTTTAAGATGACGTCTAAGGGAATCTTGACGCGAGTATACAACTTTGGCGGCTGGGACGGAGAGCACCCATCCGGCCCACTGATAGAGGGTAGTGACGGCAACTTCTACGGAACCACCTATGGGCAGAGTGGCAACGGTGGGGGCGTAGTGTTCAAACTCACCCGGCAAGGAGCCTTCATGGTGCTGCACAACTTTGGTGACCCCAACTATCCGAACGACGGCCGCTGGCCGTATGCGGGGCTCGTCGAAGCTACCGACGGCAACTTCTACGGTGCCACTACCGGAGGCGGGACCGGGGTTTGCAACGAGACTTGGGGTTCCGGTTGCGGAGTGATTTTCCAGATCACCCCGGCTGGCGCCTATTCTATCCTCTACAACTTCGATGGCATCGACGGGGCCGGGCCATGGTCTACTCCCGTGCAACATACTAATGGCAAGATTTACGGGCTGGCGGCGTACGGAGGCACGGCCGGTGATGGCGTTGTCTATAGCTTTGATCTCGGCCTGGCGCCGTTTGTGAGTCTTGTCTCCACTTCGGGCAAGATCGGAAAAACCGTCGAAGTTCTCGGGCAGGGATTCACCGGTACAACCGCCGTCTCCTTCAACGGAACGGCTGCAAGCTTCAAGGTTTGGTCTGATACCTTCCTGGAGGCGACGGTTCCGAGTGGGGCTACGACTGGGCCGGTGACCGTGACCACTCCCGGCGGAACGTTGACGAGCAATCATCCATTCCGGGTTCGGCCGTAGTGCGGGGCACTGGACGAATCCTAGCCGCCTCTTGCGGGGCGGCTTTTCTTGTTGCATGGGTTTGTTTTGCAGCAGGGATCAGCGACGCATCGCTTTGTTGGATTGAGCGGTGGGCAGTGAAAGCGATTCCCGAAGCTTAGCTGTGTGTCTGGAAGAAAATGCAGAGATCCTTCGTTGGGAATCGCTCGCGAGCGAGCGACTCCGCGGTCTCAGGATGACAGCGTCTCGGGTAGCAACTCTCGGGATGATTACCGGTCGCGGATGATTACGGACTCGGAGTGCAGATCCGTCCGCTGCTGCGGAGCTTTGCTCCGCCTGGACCCTTCGAATCCGCTCAGGGCAGGCTCGCGAGGCGCCCGTCCCCACACGATCATTTGTTCTCCACAGCCGGGGGTTGGGCGCTGGCGGTGGATTTCTGGATTTCGGCCAGGCCTTTCTTGGCCAGGTCTATGTCTTGGGGTTGTTTGGCTTGGTTTAGAAACAGTTGCATGTGTTCGGCGGCTGCCTGGTAGTTTTGTTTTTGCAGGAGAATCATTGCCAGCAGATATTGCAGTCTTGGAATCTGATGGGTGTCGTCTACCCGAATTCCCTGGAGGGCGCTTTTTTCGGCGTCATCAAAATTCTTCAGGTTGCAGTTGGCCACGGCGTTGTCATAATAGGCGTCGGGGAAATTTACCGGGTTCAGGCTGACCAGCTTGCCGGTGATATCGATGACGCTCTGCCAGTCGCGGGCCTGCATGGCGATCTGGGCTAATCCGTCGTAAGGGTTGACGTATTTCGGATCAGCGGCGACCGACTGTTCGAAAGAGTGTTTGGCTGACTGCGCGTCGTCCTTGCGCAATTGCAGGCGCCCCAGTTGAAACCAGGCGGTGGCGTACCGAGGATAAATCTGGACGGCTTTTTCGAACGATTTCTGGGCATCATCCCACTTGCTCTTTTTCTCTTGTTCGAGGCCCTTTTCGAAAGCCTTCTTCGCTGGAGCCGGGGCTAGGGCGCTGGTCACACTGATGCTGGTGCCGTCGACGTGGGCCAGGCGGTGCAGTGGAACTCGGCCTACGTCGATATTACTCATGGTGCCTATGCGGTTGTTCAGTTCCACCGTCTGCGAAGTAAACCCTGCGAGTTCGGCTTGGAGTTGACAGTCCTGCATATTTGCCATCGGCTGCATGGCCGACCTCACGACCATGTTCGAACTACTGGCATCGCTGATAGCGGCGGCTGCGCCCTGGGAAGGATCGCCGAAGCGGAAGCTGAAACTGCCATGGGTGTCACTGTAGGTTTCGTTGTGCTTTCGGCCCTGGCAGATGGTCTGAATAACTGCGGGTTCGGTCAGTTCGGTTCCATCATCTAAGACCACCTTGCCGGAAACGAATATGGCTGAGGCCGCGGAAGGGGCAGTCGTAGGAGGTAAACTCGAGGACCCGGTTGAGCCTGGAGAACCGAAGGAAGGCTTGCCTCCGCTGCCGGAATGCTGGGCCAGAGCACAGACGCTCAATGCGAAGACGAGAACGGTATCACGAAAAAGCGAGGTCCTCATGACCCAACCCCCAGTTCCTGTTACCGGGAGTATATCGCTTTTGGGGAGAGGTGGAGAGGCTTATGTCATGTGGTTGCAAATATTTTACAACTTGATCCCAGAAGTGGCAGGGATTATTTCCCAGCTGAAATACCCAGGAAAGACGTGAAAATCGGCAGCCGAGGGCCGAGGTTGCTCCTGTCGATTGAGAGCGATTGAGTGCGTGCCCTGCGGTACTAAAGTTTCTGCTTCAGGGGACGATGTTACTAACAGATGAGCGTTCGCTGATCGGGGAATTCCGCAGGGAATGCCGCGATGAAACGAGCCTCTGAGGAGCGCCCTTGTGAAGATTCTAATCGCCGAAGACGAACCGATGTTCCGCAAGCTTCTGCAGCAATTGCTGTCTTCGGAATTCGAGCTGACCGTAACTGAAGACGGCGTGACTGCGCTGGCGCGCCTGCGGGAAGAAAACGGGCCGGTTCTGGCGATCCTTGACTGGGTGATGCCGGGAATGAGCGGCCTCGAGGTGTGCCGGGAATTACGAGCCCACCGGGGAACCGCGGGTATTTACGTGATTCTGCTCACGTCCAAAAACAGCCCTGCGGACATAGTTGCCGGCCTTCGATCTGGCGCCGATGACTACCTGACCAAGCCGGTGCAAGCGGAGGAACTTCGCGCACGGGTGCAGTTGGGTTGCCGGATCATCGACCTGCGCGCGGCGCTCAAGACTGAAGTGGGCGCGCTGGCAGTAGCTCTGGCCCGCGAGAAGTTGCTGCTGAACCGGCTGGCGCTAATCCCGGAGCGGCCGCACCGGCGGGAATCGAGGAAGGGAATTGCCTCGGTTGGGTGAACCCGAGACTTCCCGTCAGCTGAGATTTTTTCTACTGTGCCAGCAGTCCGAATACAGTGACATTGCTCGTAGTGCCGACGTAGACCTTTCCGTTGACAATCATGGGTGTTCCGAAGTGGCTGGCGGTTCCGAATTGATCCCGCTGATTTGCCGCCTGACTCGAGTTGTAGAACTCGTTCGCCAGGTTGGTGGCATTGTAGGCATGCAGTACATCGTTGGGATCACTGTGCTCGATTGCCCAAACGATCGCGTTGCTCGATCCATTGGCGGAAACACTCGGCGTGGTGCCTGGATAGGTAAATGAGGCTGCGCTTTTCGAATGCGGCGAGGCAGAGAGTTTGGCTTTCGAGAACTGGAATTGCATCAGATTGTTTCCTACCGGCCCGTAGTAAATACTCCCATTGAAATAGGCCGCGGTGGCCCATTCGCCGCCTCCGAGGACGCCATCGAGTTCCTGATAAATGGCATTGTCGTTATTGGGATTGAACTTTCCCATGTTGTTGCGATCGACGATGTAGATATTGCCGTCCTTGCCTGCGCCGATGGCCAGGGAACGGGTGGTTCCGTTGGCGTCTTGCATGGGAGGCAGAATGACGACGCCTCCCGAACCCAGATCTTCGTCGTTGTCGGATTCGTTGACCGTGTCAAACATGTTGAAATAGTCAGCTACTTTGAGTTGGTTGCTCGTGATTGAGACTTTGATGAAACCGTTTCCGAAGTCTCCCTTGCTGGGGAAACCTTGCGCGTTCAGGGTGGTGTCGAAGGTGCCGTTGGCATCCAGGAAGTAGAGATTCTGGCCTTCGGAGGCGATTCCGGATCCGCTTTGCCAGATCGATCCCTCGCTGCCATTGGGCGTGAGATCCAACACACTGGTTTGCGCCAGGGTGGTTGCATTGTAACCGATCAACCATCCGGTGTAAGGGCGCGCATCGCAGTGGGACGTCCACCCGGTATAGAGCACGCCGTTTAGCAGGAGCAGTCCCGCACGCTCGGCGTACTGCCCGGGATCAAAGATGACGAAACCGTTGTGGCTGTTGTCGCCGGTGCCCGGATATTTTGCTTGAACTGTGACCGGCCCGCCGAATTGCTCCGCTCCGGTGGTGATGTCCAAGGCGTGAATACGCTGGAAGTAAGTCGATGAGTTTTTGCTCATGGCCGCGACATAAATGGTCCCATGCGGCCCGATGTGACGGTTAATAGCGGGAGTGGACGTTATGCCAATCTGCGGACTGATCTGACCGCAGCCATGATCATCCGAAGGGGACTCGCCTGATCCCAGCACCGACACATGCCACAACTGAACTCCGGTATCGGCGTCGAAGGCGTAGACGCTATCGTTTTCGGTGACGGTGTAGATGACATTGTGCGTCCCCTTATTTGGAATTGCAACCGTAGAAAGATATAACGGTTCCGCGTCAATGATGCCGTCCACCGGCAAGGTGAACAGCTTCCCGAAGGTTGAGGAGTTGACGTTGCTGGTGGTCAAGATAGTCTCCAGCAGGTTTTGACCGCTGCGCCCGATATCATTGTGATAGGTAACGATGTCTCCGGCCGAACTCGCCAACACGGTGCAGAGACAGAAACCGATTAACCAGAACAAGGATCGAGATCTCGATGGATTGGTTTGAATTGGGTCGTGGATGCTGGAGAGGGAATTGGAGGGGTGCACGTCCGAAGGTTGGTTGAAGTCAAGAGAAGTGTGTCGGTTGCGTCGTGTAGCTGGCATAAAGCCTCCTTCATCCGCTTGTTGTTAGGCACAAGCGCGGTTATCCACTTCCAGCACGCGCTTATGATGAGTGCAAGCTTCGATGCTTAGTTTTTGGGTTCCGATGGCTTCAGCTTTTTAAAATCTTATTCGCGGCGGGCTCGTTGTCGCATACTCAAAAGTGCATGTCGAATCGTGGTTCGAGTCTGCACGTTTTGTTTTATGCAACGGGTAAGGTTTAAATGCAGCAAACGCAATGCATAGATCCTTCGCTACGCTCCACGATGACAGCGAAAATTTATGCACTGAACTTTCCGAACACGACACTAATGGCCTAGAAGCCCGAACACTGTAACGTTGGTCGTGGTGCCGACGTAGACTTTTCCGTTGACGACCATGGGTGTTCCGAAGTGCGTGGCGGTTCCCAGTCGATCTCGCTGATGTCCCGCTTGGTTCGAGTTGTAAAGTTCGTTGGCCAAGTTAGTGGCATCGTAGGCGTGCAATACGTCGTCGGGATCACTGTGCTCGATGGCCCACACGATGCCGTTGCTCGAGCCGTTGGCGGAAACACTCGGCGTGCTGCCCGGGCGAGGAAAGGTGGCGGCGCTTCGCGAATGCGGAGAGGTAGACAGCCTGGCGTCCGAGAACTGGAATTGCAGGAGGTTGTTTTCTACCGGTGCGTAGTAGATATTGCCGTTGAAATAAGCCGACGTGGCCCATACGCCATTTTGTAGGGCCCCGTCGATCTCCTGATAAATGGCATCGTCGTTGTTGGGATTGAATTTGCCCATGTGGTTGCGATCGACAATGTAAATGCGGTGATCCTTACCGGCCCCGATGGCCAAATAGCGGGTCTTTCCTTTGGCGTCTTTCATCTCGGGCAGCACTATGACGCCTCCCGAACCCAGGTCTTCATCGTTGTCCGACTCCGAAACTGTATCGAACATATTGAAATAGTCGGCGACACGGAGCTTGTCATTCTTGGTTGAGACTTTGATGAAACCGTTTCCGTAGTCGCCCTTGTGGGGAAAACCCTTCTTGTTCAGATGGGTGTCGAAAGTGCCGTTGGCATCCAGGAAAAAAATGTTCTCGCCGTCGGAGGCAAGCCCGGCTCCGCTTTGCCAGATCGATCCCTCATTGCCATTGGGCGTAAGATTCAACACGCTGGTTTGCGCCAACGTGCTTTCGTTGTAACCAATCAACCATCCGGTGTAGGGGCGCTGATCGCAGTGGGAAGTCCAGCCGGTATAGATTGCGTTGTTTAGCAGGAGCAGTCCCTGCCGCTCGGCATACTGCCCGGGATCGAAGATGACGTAGCCGTCGTGGCTATTGTCGCCGGTGCCTGGGTACTTCGCCTGAACCGTGACGGGTCCGCCAAACTCTTCCGCGCCCGTGGTTATATCCAATGCATGGATACGCTGGAAATAGCGCGATGAATTCTTGCTCATGGCTACCACGTAGATGGTGCCGTGAGGTCCGCTGGAACGGTCGATGACCGGCGTGGACGTGATCCCGATTTGCGGAGATATCTGGAAGCAGCCTTCGTCATCCGAAGGGGTTTCGTCTGGGCGTAGCGTGGAGACATGCCACAGCAGAGCCCCGTTGTCAGCATCGAAAGCGTACACGCTGTCGTTTTCAGTAACCGTGTAGACGACATTGTGGGTTTGATTGCCCTGAATCGAGACTGCAGAAAGATACAAAGGTTGTGCGTCGATGACGCCGTCCACTGGAAAGGTGAAGAGCCTTCCGAAGCTGGAGGAGTTGACATTGCTGGCGGTCAAGATGGTCTCCTGCAGGTTTTGACCGGTGCGCGCAATGTCGTAATGATAGGTAACAACGTCCTGGGCTGAGCTGGCCGGCGCGGTGCTGAGGATGAGGCAGATTAAGCAAAACAGAATGGGGATTGTCAGGTCAGCTGCATCGAAGAAAAAATTGGAGTGCAGTGCGGCGAATTCTGGATTTAAATGAACAGAAAGGTATCGGTCGCGTGGTCTAGATCGCATAGAGCCTCTCGGATCCTCCGTTCGCTCCCTCGGAACGTTCACGGTGCGCGCGGAGTGCAACTTTGATGCTCAATTTAAGCGTTGAGACTTCAGAGCTTATTAAAATCCTATTCGCGTTCGAAACCACGTACTCAAAGTTCGCGTCGGAGGGGGATCCTGACTTGGCTCGTCACGCGCGGGGGGGTTACTCCAAGCACCGTCCAGAAAGAGTGTCTCGTCTCCACGGACAATCGTCAACAGGAAAGGTTTTGCACAGAGCCGGTTGACCAGGGCGAGGCACAGAATTCCGGGCGGCTGGGTGTTTTTGCCTTAGAATCGGGAATGCAACAGGACTAGGTACTTATGGTTTTCCGGCACCTCCAACGAAGGGTGAAAGCCCCGTCTTTTCGCCTAGTACGGTTCCGCTGCTGCAGTCTGTTTCTGTCTACACTGCTGTATCTGGCGCTTGGGCCGGTATTTGGTGCGGCCCAGCAGCTTGCGCTCGATCTTGATGGCAAGAATGTAGATCCGGTCGCCTCGAATGCCGGGCGCGTCGTTGTACTGGTTTTCGTTCGGGAGGATTGTCCGGTTTCCGGGCGCTATGCTCCGACCATTCAGCGGATCAGCGACCAACATCAGAAAGATGCCCGGTTCTATCTCGTCTTCCCCGATAAATCCGAATCGCCGTCGGGCATTCGCAAGTATCTGCGCGATTTCCGCTACTCGATTTCCGGCCTGCGCGATCCGGATCATGCGCTGGTGAAAGAGGCGCATGCCCAGGTCACGCCCGAGGCGGCGGTGTTCGATGCGAAAGGCGCCCTGGTTTACCATGGCCGCGTCGATAATCTCTACGAGTCTTTCGGACACGCGCGCTCTGCGCCCACCACGCATGAGCTGGAAGATGCTCTTCAGGCGGCACTGGCGGGTCGTGCTCCTGCTAATAAAGAGGCCGCGGCTGTGGGCTGCTATATTTCGGACCTGCAATGAGGCGGTCGTATTCACTCGCTGGAATCGGTTTCGTGTTGGCGGTTGCGATTGCGTCTCGCGCCGGCACAGGCGTCCACGCACATTCCGAGCCTGAGCGCGGTGACGACAAGCAAGTCACATTCAACCGCGACATTGCTCCCATCATGTTTCAAGCCTGCGCCCGCTGCCATCGGCCTGGTGAATCAGGGCCGTTCCCTCTGCTTTCTTACGATGACGTGAAAAAACACGCTCGGCAGATTGGAGTTGTCACTCGCTCGCGCTTCATGCCGCCTTGGTTGCCGGAAGCGCAGGCGCTGAAATTTGCTGACGAGTCGCGCCTCTCCGACGAGCAAATCGCAACCATAAAGAAATGGGTGGACGAGGGAACGCCCGAAGGAAATCCCTCGGACCTGCCGCCGCAACCGAAATGGGTGGAAGGTTGGCAACTCGGTGCGCCTGATCTGGTGCTGAAGGCTGCGAAGCCTTATCAATTGCAGGCCAGCGGCTCCGATATGTATTGGAATTTTATTTTTCCTGTGCCCATTGATGGCACGCGCTGGGTCAAGGCGGTGGAGATTCGTCCCGGCGATAAGCGCTTCGTGCATCACGCGAATATTCTTGTCGACCGACAACAGAATTCCCGCCAGAGAGAAAAAGAACCTAGCGCGGGTTTCGAAGGCATGGAGATCAAAATCGAGTCGGAGACTTTTGATCCTGACAGCCATTTTTTGTTTTGGAAGCCGGGCACTGTGCCTCCCGTTGAGCCCGACGGAATGGCGCTGCGTTTGGACAAAGGAACTGACCTGGTGCTGAACGTTCACCTGCAGCCGTCGGGCAAGCCGGAGACAATTCAGCCGACTATTGGGCTTTACTTTACGGACCAACCTGCGACGAAATTTCCGATGCTTTTGCAATTGCAGAACGATGCCAGGCTCGATATTCCGGCGGGCGAAAAAAAATTTGTAGTGAGCGACGAGCTTACGCTTCCGGTTGACGTCGATCTGCTGGCCATCTACCCGCATGCGCATTATCTCGGCAAGGATCTGCAAGCGACGGCCACTTTGCCCGATGGTACGACGACTACTTTGATTCACATTCCGCAATGGGATTTGAATTGGCAGGCGGTATATCGATACGCGGATCCGGTGTTTCTGCCGAAAGGGACCACGGTTCGCATGCGTTACGTCTATGACAATTCCGACGACAATGAACTGAATCCCAATCATCCTCCGCAGCGGGTAAAGAGCGGCAATCGCTCAAAGGATGAAATGGCGCATCTCTGGCTGCAGGTGCTTCCGCGCAATTTTGATGCGCAAGCCGGCGACCCGCGCATGTTGTTGCAGATGGCTCTGGCGCGACACAACATCCGGAATAATCCCGCGGATTTTGCGGCGCACTACAATCTTGCATCCATGCTGCAGGCTCGTGGTGATGTTGCCGAGGCGATCTCGGAGTACGAAGCGGCGTTGCGTATTCGCCCTGAGGATGCTACCGCGAACAACGGGCTTGGGGCCGCCTTGATCGCATCCGGACAGCCCGATCGCGCCATGGCTCATCTCCAAACCGCGGCGCGGAGCGCACCCGAATATTTCGACGCGCACTACAACTTAGGAAACGCATTAGCTTCTGTGGGTGATTTTCCGGAGGCCGCGGAGCAGTTCGCAGCGGCGGTTCGCATCCACCCCGACGACGCCGATGCGCGTGCAAACCTGGGCAGCGCGCTGGCGGAATTGGGGCGGTTCGCCGAGGCCAAAAGGCAGTTCGAGCGCGCGCTTGAAATTAATCCGGCGCATTCTCTGGCACGGGAAAACCTGCAGCAATTGCAAAGTGCGATGGGCAATCACTAACGGGTATCTCCGCGGGTATTTTGAATGAGTGATTTCGTTCGACGCTTGCTGGCCGCTTTGCTTTGGGCGTCTGTCGTTTCATTCGCGCAGACGTCGGCTGGCGCGGCTAACCCCGACTCCAACGGATACGTGGGAAATCAAGCCTGCGCCGGTTGCCATTCGGCCATCTACAATTCGTACGCGAAAACGTCGATGGCGCAGGCCAGCGGGTCTGCGATCGACAACTTCATCCCCGCTGACTTTGTTCATCAAAAATCTGGGGTTCACTTCCGCATTTATGCAGAGGATGGCAAAGTCTGGCTCAGCTTCGAACGGCAGAATGATCTGACGGTACGAGGAAAGCGTGAGTTGCTCTATTACGTTGGCTCCGGACGGCGCGGGCGAAGTTATTTGTTCGTGGTGGATGGTTTTCTGTTTGAGTCTCCGGTGAACTGGTACGCGGATCGGCGCGTGTGGGATATGGCCCCCGCGTATGGAAACGCTCGCGAGATTCCGATGAATCTTCCGGCGTTTGCCAGTTGTTTGCATTGTCATGTGAGCGGCATGCAACCTCCGGCGCAAGGAACAGAGAATCGCTATTCGATGCCACCATTTTCTTACTCCGGCGTCAGTTGCGAACGATGTCACGGACCGGGAGCAGCGCACGCGAAAGGTGGGGCAATTGTCAATCCTGCCAAACTTGACGCGACGCGGCGAGACGCGGTGTGCATGCAATGCCATCTCGAAGGCAAGGCAGCGATTGAGCGGCCGGGGCGGCATATTTATGAATTTCAGCCGGGGCAGCAGCTCTCGGATTACGTCCGTTACTTTGTGTTTGCCGACCAGCAAGGTCGCGGGCTTGGAGCCGTCAGCCAGTTTGAAGCGCTGGCACAAAGTGTGTGTAAGAAAAAATCTGGCGATGCAATGTCATGCGCCAATTGTCATGATCCGCACTCCGAACCTTCAGCTGCGGAGCGGGTTTCGTACTATCGGCAGAAATGCCTGGCGTGTCATGGCGCGAAGTTTGGAACCACGCATCATGCGGATCAGCCCGACTGCACTGGCTGCCACATGCCTTCTTCCTTGAGCGCGGACGTCGCGCATACTGAAGTGACTGACCATCGAATTCTCCGGCGGCCGCTGGTCTCACCTCAGCTTCTGCAGGATTCTCAGCCAGTTCTGCCGCGGTTGGTTCGCTTCCCCGACTCGCAGAAAACCGATGAAGACGTGCGGGACCTCGCCCTGGCATGGGAATCGTTAGTCAATAGCGGGATGACTGCGGCGGCTCCAGAAACTGAACGTCTGCTTGGTTCGGCTATCGAAAAATCACCCAATGATCCTGCGCTGCTTTCTGCGTTGGCATATTCCGCGCAGAAAAAAGGGGACATTGACCGGGCTCGCGAGTTGTATGAGAAAGCTCTTGCTGTTGATCCGACATTGATTGATGCGGCGACGAATCTGGGCGCGATCGAGGCGAACCGGGGGCATCTTCGCGAAGCTGTCAAACTTTGGCAGGATGCATTCCATCGTGCCCCCGGCCAAAGCCGCATTGGCATGAATCTCGCTCGTCTGTTTTGCGACACCGGGCAGCCCGGTAACGCACGTGAATATGTTTTACGCGTGCTCGAATTCAATCCCGATCTGTCGGAAGCAAAGAGTCTGCTGCAACGTCTCAATGGCGATCCCCCAAAATGCAACCGCTAGAAACATTTTGATGCTGTCCCCTTCCCAGCAGCGGGCGGGCGTTGTAGGCTTAACGACCGGAGGATTCGGCGATCATGATTCGAATACGTCGCGCGAGTTTGGTTTCGTTCGTTATCCTCTTGTTGATTTCCTCGCTTATCCTCCCCTCTTATGCGGGAAATGACAGCGGCCTAAGCCCGGTCCTCCAGTACATCCACTCAGACTGGGACGTGCTGACACGTTCCATGACACGTTGCGATAGCATCGTGGATCCCAAGTTGCCCGAGGCTGCGCTGCTTTATTTGCCCGCGGGATTTTCAGAACCTGATTCGGTGAAGCAGCTTGAACAAACCTGCAAGGTACGAGTTGAACATTTGCCTGTGGCGATTGAGCACCCTGGGCAGCCCGGTGTAGACGGGATCTCGCCTCAGGGTCTACTGTTCCTTCCCAATAGCTACGTCGTGCCTGGTGGCCGTTTTAACGAGATGTATGGATGGGATAGTTATTTCATTATTCTGGGGCTGGTACGCGATCACCGAATCGACCTGGCGCGTGGAATGGTGGAGAACTTTTTCTTTGAAATCGAGCATTACGGAACAGTGTTGAACGCCAATCGCACTTATTATCTGACCCGTTCGCAGCCGCCATTTCTCACCTCAATGATCATGGAGATTTATAACGCGGAAAAGCCTGCAGGACAGGAGGACAAAGACTGGCTGGCTCGAGCTTATGGATTCGCCGCGCGGGATTATGAGATGTGGATGCGTGAGCCCCATTTGGCGGGTTCGACCGGACTTTCGCGCTATTACGATTTCGGTAACGGGCCCGCTCCCGAGAGTCTTCAGGATGAGAGTGGGCTGCGTCGCAAAGTTGCGGGTTACTTTCTCCTCCGTCCCGACTCTTCCCGAACTTATGTGGTGATGAAAGGAAGCGCGCAGGGTGCTGCTGGACCTGATTACAGCGTGCAAGTCTGCGATGTTTCGAACGCCATGGCGCGCCCGGGCTGCGATGCCGCGGGCACGGTTCAGTTGAGCGCCGACTACTACAAGGGCGATCGCAGCATGCGCGAGTCGGGCTTCGATATTTCTTTTCGCTTCGAGCCTTATGGCGCGGCTACGCATCACTTTGCTCCGGTTTGCTTGAACAGTCTGCTTTATAAGACGGAGAAAGATCTGGAAGCCATTAGCCAGGTGCTGGGTAAAACCGCCGAAGCCGGGCAATGGAAGCAGCGCGCCGAACAACGCAAGCAACAAATCGACAAGTATCTTTGGGATGATCAGCGTGGATTGTTTTTTGACTACGACCTTCGCACTGGAACCAGATCGACCTACGAATATGTGACTACGTTTTATCCCTTGTGGGCGGGGCTGGCAAGTCCGCAGCAGGCGCAGGCGGTGGCTCGCAACGTAAAAATATTCGAACAACCCGGTGGGCTGGCCACGAGCCCGAATAATACGGGCATGCAGTGGGACTATCCGTATGGGTGGGCCCCCCTTCAATCGATGGCAGTCGAGGGGCTACGCCGCTATGGCTTTACAGCTGACGCGGACCGCGTTTCGTACGAATTTCTTTCCACAGTGGCGCAGAACTTCCGGCGCGAGGGAACCATCCGGGAAAAGTACGACGTAGTGACGCGCTCTTCGGAAGCACATGTGAGCGCCGGATATCAGGCCAACGTGGTCGGCTTCGGTTGGACCAATGGAGTTTTCCTCGAGCTTTTGCAGGAACTGCCAAAGGAAATTGTCGACCGATTAGATAGAGACCAGGACGCGTTGCCGCCTGCCCCTCACTAAACGCTGGTGCGCTGCGGCTTTCTTGGGTCGCGCCATGATCCCCCATACTCTGTCATCTTGAGCGCAGGCGTCGTGCGCGAAGTGAACGACGCCTGTGCTCATGATGACAGGGCTCACTTGCTGCTCTCGCGTTCCTGTAGCTGCTCGGCCGATTTCAGTTCTCTCTCTGCATCTTCATTGCGGCCCAGGTCACGGTAGGCTTGGCCCAACAGGTGATGAGTGATTGAATTATTCGGGTCCATCGTGACCGCACGCTGCAGGGCGCGAACGGCGAGATCGAATTCGCCCTTTTTCTCCAGAACTTTTCCCATCAGGATGTATGGGCCTGTCGAGGTCGCGTCGAGCCATATGGAGCGCTGCAGAAGTCGTTCGGCGTCGTCGAACTTCTGAATGCGCGAATAAGCGTCCGCCAGCTTGTAGTAGGTAGGAGCGTGTGCGGGATTGATTGTTTTTTCTTTTTCGAATTCGGTAATGGCCTCGGGGATGCGCGACTTGTACAGGTAGAGTTCGCCCAGCAGGAAGTGAGCCAGTGGAAGTTTCGGGTCGATGGCGACTGCCTTCTGCGCATACTCCTCCGCAATCGGATCAAATTCCTGGCGCAGAAGCATTCGCGCCGCGAACAAATAGCTGGCGGCGGAATCTGCCGGGACGTCGAACATGCGCGCGAACGCAAGTCGAGCTTGCGGGTAGTTCTTCACCTGGATATACGAGACCCCCAAAATGTAAGCAGCATCTACGTTCGCGAATGGATACCAGGTCTGCACCTTTTCAAGCAGCGGAATGGCCTCGTTTGGACGCCCGGAAAGATAATACGAGAGGCCTAGGAGCTGCACGGCTTCGTTGTCCTTGGGATTTTCTTCAAGTGCCTGTTTCAAAAACCCGGTGGCCCTCACATAGTCTCCTTTCTTATAGTAAGCAGCGCCCATTTCGTGAGAGAGCCCTGTGAGCTTTGGATTCTTAGTGGCGAGCGCTTGCAATTGTGCCAAGGCCTCGTCGTACTTGCCCTCCTGCATCAGCTTGCGAGCCGTTTCGAAGTCGGGAGCCGGAGTTTGGAGCGAGGATGATTTTGCGTCGTCCGAAGGACGCGGCGTTTGTGCCGCAGGTTCGGACTGCGCCACGGCGGCGTAACTGGCAGCGAGCAAAATCGTGAACACGAGAATCGTAATGCGGATGAGCGCTGACAAATTCGACCTCCAGAAAAACCCAGGCATGATTTCCGCTAAGCGGCGAAGTGAGTTGTCGACTGCTGTCTCACGTATTGAAGGAAAGCAGCATAACACGTAACCTATCTTCACTGTGGCATTCCCATTCGCCGGAAAGCGCGGCAGCGCGGCCTTCTCCCTTGTTCTCCTCGTGCTGGAAGTAAGCGCACTCGTGTGGTCGTCACCAGCACAGACCACAGCAGCATCTGGGGCGACGGCTGCTTATCAACGTGGTCAGGCAGCCATTCAAAAAGGCGATGTCGTGGGGGCACGGTCGGCTTTCGAGCAGGCGATTAAACTCGATCCCCGCAATGCCGATGCACAAAATGCCTTGGGACAACTGATGGTGCAACAGGGTGATGTAGATGGCGCGATCACTCACTTTCGCGTGGTCACGCGGCTTCGGCCGGGGTTGGCAATTGCGCACGCTTACCTGGCCCAGGCGCTCGCGAGCAAAGGGTCCCTGGAGGAGGCCGCTCACGAGCTGCGGGAAGCGGTGCGTCTGGCTCCAAAGCAAGCCGACGCACATCTAGCGCTCGCGCGGGTGCTCAGCCAGCAGCAGAAAACCGAAGACGCCATTTCGGAGATGAAAAAAGCAGTGGCATTGCAGCCCGACCGGCCAGAGTTGCACGATGACCTTGGCGTGCTGCTGGCTCAACAATTGCATCTGCAGGATGCCGAGAAAGAGTTCCGCGCAGCGCTGCAGTTGGATCCAAAGTATGAGTCCGCTCAGCTTCATCTTGGCGTGGCGCTATTGAACGGAGGCGAGCACGATCAGGCTCAAGCGGCGCTGCAGCAGGCGGTTCAGCTCGATCCAAAAGACGGGACTGCGCAGTATTACCTCGGCACCGCGCTCGAAGCAAAGGGTGACCTCGACGCCGCACTGCGGGCGTACGCACAAGCCGCGAAGCTGACACCGAATGTGACAGTCGTTCAGACCCGCTATGGTTTGCTGCTGCAGCGTGCAGGCGATCCGGAGAAGGCCGCAACTGCATTCGCAAAAGTGGTTGAACTCACTCCCAACGACCCCGAGGCGCACAACAATCTCGGTCTTGCGCTTATGCAATATGGCCAGGGCGATGCGGCGGTGAAGGAATTTCAGACCGCGCTGAAACTGCATCCCGATGACAGCGGAATTCGAGGCAATCTTGGCCTCGCCTATTTGCAGAAGTCCGACTTTGAGGAGGCGGCACGCGAACTGCGCGAGGCACTAAGAATCTCTCCCGATCAAGCTCACCTTCACTACGACTTGGCGGTCGCTCTCAAGCTCAAGGACGATTTACCGGGAGCAATCGCGGAATTGAAGGAGGCAATCCGGCTTGATCCTGACTTGGCCGATGCCTACTACACCTACGGAGTCACGTTGTGGCAAAGCGGTGACTTCCCGGCCGCGGTTGAGCGCTTGCAAGAAGCCATCCGCGCGAAACCGGATTATGCTGAGGCGTATTACACATTGGGCACGGTGCTCAAACAAATGAACAAACTGCCGGAGGCGGCTAATGCGCTCCGCGAAGCAATACGCCTGCAACCCGACTTTGCCGGAGCGCATACCACCCTGGCTGCTGTGCTGCGACAACTCGGCGACAGTCAAGGCGCGGCCGTTGAGAGCAGAACTGGCGCCGAGATCAGCCAACAAAAAACCAGCCTCCAGGCGGCGACATTTACCACCAACTCTGGCCGGCGTTTGCTTGAGGCGGGAGATTTAGAGGGTGCGCTCTCGCAATTCCGTTCCGCGATCAACTCCCAGCCAACGTATGCTCCGGCGCATTACCAGCTTGGCTTGGCATTGCAGAGGAAAGGAGACAAAGCAGCCGCCGCGGCAGAATTTCAGAATGCTGCAGAATTGGATCCCCGGTTCAAGTCGCCATCCGAGTAGAGGAATCTATGAGGCCGTCTTGCGTAATGCCACGAGTTCTTCCGCTACGGGCACACCGCGCGTGACTTTCACTCGCAGTACCCCCTCAAAGGCCTTCAAATCCGCCGGCGTAGTAACACCCAAGCGATGCAGCAGATCCTGCAGCGATTGCGGATTGCAAATATACTCGGCGGCAGCCTGAGTGCCAATGGTCGTCGTCCCCGCCAAAATCATGACCGACTGCGATGGGTTCCGTTCTCGCACCCGCGCGATGACGGAATACTCTTCGGTCAGGGGCAAGTTCGAGGGCGTTGCCACAAACGAATCCGGCTCTCCCGCTTGAGGATGCAGGTTGAGGATCGCCAAGTCGCCCTTGCGCGGTCCGGACGTGAGCTGTTGGAAAACAAATTCCTGCGTGCTCGGAATCTCCCGTAGCGTGAGATTCTCCGCCGGCGAGCCCAGGAAAATCAGGTTGTTGTTCTTGGCATCGTCGAGCGAAAGTAAACTGCCTCGCTTTACCAAGATCGGCCTGCCCAGCAAACCGAACACGTGATCCAGTTCGTGTACGGCCAGGACTTCGCCGACACCCGTGTAGTGATCCAGAATCAGTTCCCGGGAGTCGCGGGCGGGATCAAAATAGCGCATTCCGGTCTCCGGCCTGCCAACAAACGCGCCATTGCTGAAAATCACCCAAGGCTCTTCCGGCCCGGAGATGAAACTACTCCAGAAGGTTTGAAACACGGGCGAAACCGGCTCGCTGTGGGTGGTTGAGATTCCTTCCGCAGTAGTTCGGCTGGCGACCATGGCTGCGATCACCGCTGCGGCGGCGGCCAACAAGACCACCAGCACGATGACGGCAATTGCCAAATTGCGGCTCGTCTGCGCGGGCGGCGTCGATTCATTCCCGCTGAGCGCGGCTGCAACGGAGAGCCCCTTCTGAGGCACCGAAGTGCGATGGTGAAAGGTAAGAACATATCCACCCTTGGGTACGTCAACCAGGATGGGATCGTCCGCGCCTTCCGACCCGTAATACTCAGCCAGTTTCAAACGCAGGCGTCCAGCCTGCACCCGGATGGTCGAATCTAATTGTGGATCGAAGTCCGCGGGCCGGTGAAAGACCTCAGTCGCGATCTCGTATTCCTTGAGCGGCACGCCGGGATGACTCAATGCGTGCATCGCCAGATAGCGAAGAAGCTTACACAGCGATTCGGAGCCGTGCAGTATATGGTTGTTCACCAACCTGTCTATCTGTTCCAGGTATTGGTCTCGTTCCCCTAAATGGACCCGAGTCACAGCCATGTAACATTAGCGTAACAAGGTCTGTATGTGGTTGCAAGCCTGCAATTTATCTTCCTGTCACGGTATCAAACCTCTTGAAACTTCTGTATAGAGGCTGAGTAGTGTTTTTGTACTATCGCGCCAAAATTTCGCGTGCCGTTGGGGTGTGTCTCTGGGTTGAGTCCGCTCTACTCATTTAGTTTCGACAAGCTAGCCGCCGCCATTTGTTCGCGGTGCACATGCGTCAGGAATTTCGAATCAGGTTCGTCAGCGCGGGGAGGAATGCAATGAGAAAGTCTTCCGTTTCGTCTCTCGTGATGCTCTCGGTTTTTCTTCTTGCTCTGTGGGTTCCATCGGCTCGCGGCCAGGCAGTTTTTGGAAGCATTTTCGGCACCGTAACCGACCCCTCCGGCGCCGCCGTCCCAAATGCGAAGGTCACGGTTACCGACGCGCAGAAGGGCACGACCGACACAGCAACCACGAACGACAGCGGTAACTACTCCGTCACTCACCTTATCCCCGACACCTATAACGTTCGCATCGAGGGCGCGGGTTTCAAGACGATCGACGAACAAAATGTCGTGGTCTCTGCCGATGCGGCGGCCCGCGTCGACGGACAGTTCCAGGTAGGCTCCGCCACGGAGTCGGTTGAAGTTACCAGCGAGGCGCCCCAACTCAAAACCGATCGAGCCGACGTGTCCATCGAATTCAATCAGAAATATGTTGAAGACTTGCCCATCATGAACCGCAACTTTACCTCGTTTGAGTTGCTGTCCCCAGGCACGCAGAAAATGGTGGGATGGAGCCACGCGGTAACTGAAAATCCGCAAGGCAGTCAGCAGATTTTTGTCAACGGGCAACACTTTAGCGGCACGGCCTACGAGTTGGATGGCACGGATAACCAGGATCCCATTCTCGGCATTATCGTCGTGAATCCGAACCTGGATGCGATCCAGGAGACGAAATTGACGCTCCAGAACTACGATGCCGAGTTCGGCAAAGCGCTCGGAGGGGTAGTCACAGTTCAGACCAAGTCCGGCAGCAACGAATTGCATGGTAGCGGCTTCTGGTTCCGGCGAACCGATGCCACCGCAGCACGGGATCCGTTCACCCAATTTGCCGCCAATCCGCTTACCGGCAAATTTATCCCCTCGGATAAGTGGCAGCAGTTCGGCGGGACAATCGGCGGCCCGATCATCAAGAACAAATTATTCTTCTTTGGCGATTACCAAGGCACGCGAGAAACCAACGGAACTACGAATTTGCTAACCGTACCGACTGCATTGATGGCTCAAAGCTGCAACCCCTCGAAAAATACCACCGGCTTCTGTAATTTGAGCGAATACTTGACGCCTGCGGAGCAGGGAGGTGGGCAAGCATATAATCCTTTGACCGGTAGCCCCATCGATGGTTCAGGCCGAACTGCATATCCCGGAAACCTTATTCCGATCAGCCAGATTTCGCCGCAATCCGCAGCAATCTTGGCAAAGTTCCCCATGCCGAATAACGGCTCTGGCATAAGCAACAATTACATTGCTTCTGGTTCCGGCAACTATACCCAAAACAGCTTTGACACCCGCATCGACTTCAACGCCGCGCCAACGGTTCAGGTTTTCGGACGCTTCAGCTTCGACCACTTCCACGTCGAGGGCTTGGGCTCGTATGGCATTTTGGGCGGCGTTGGTTTCGGTCCGGGCGGACTGGCTGGCGGATCCAATACGCACAACTACAGCTTAGCCGCCGGTGTAACCAAGACGATCAGCACCAGCCTTCTGGCAGACTTTCGCTTTGGATATTTCAAATATAACCCCAACACTTTTAAGCCCGATGCCGGCACCACACCCATGACGGGATTCGGTATCCCTAATGCGAACCTCACTGGGCCTGAGGCCGGTTTCACATCTGGTCTCGGCGGATTCCTGCTGAATCAAACGGTCTCCAGTTCGTCGGCGAATACCGGCGCGTTCAGCAATCCCACCGTAAGCTGGGGAGACGGCTTGGGAGTCGGCCGCTGCAATTGTCCTCTTCTGGAGAGTGAGCAGCAATTCCAGTGGGTGACTAACTGGACGAAAATCAAGGGCAATCACATATTCAAGTTTGGCGCTGACGTTCGCTATGCAATGAATCTGCGCGTGCCCAGCGATGCCAACCGCGCCGGCGATTACACCTTCGACTATCGCACCACCTCAAACGGCGGCGGTGGCGGACTCGACTGGGCAACCTTCCTGCTCGGTGACGTCACCCAGATGAGCCGATACGTCAGCCCCACGGTCAGCGCCGCCGAGCGCCAGCACCGCATGTTCTACTACGGGCAGGACACGTGGCGGGTAACCCCCAAGCTCACCCTGAGTTACGGACTGCGCTGGGAAGTTTACTTCCCAGAGTACGTGAACGGTAAAGGCAATGGCGGCTTCGCCAATATTATTCAAGGCGTTGATCGCGTAGCCGGATACGGCCCTTACGGCCTGAACGGCAATATCGACAACGATTGGCATTATTTCGCGCCCCGGCTCGGTGTTGCCTATCAGATGACGCAAAAGACGGTGCTCCGCATGGGCTATGGCCGCAGCTATGATATGGGCGTCTTCGGTTCGAATTTCGGCCACACCGTTACTCAGACACTGCCCGTACTTGCTGCTCAGTTGGCGCAGAATTCGTCGCCAAACCTGGTCGCATTTACCCTCGCGCAAGGACCGCCCATATTCAACTTCCCCCCCATACCCGCAAGCGGGACGCTTCCTGTCGCTGGGCCGAACTGCTATCAGAGTGCGTTTTTCGTAAACGGAGCTAACACCCAATTGTGTGTGCAGCCACACATCCGCCCCACATTCCAGCGGCTGCCTGAACTGGACGCGTGGAATGCAACCGTTGAACACCAGATCACCAGCACCGCCACTGTAACGGTCGCCTATATCGGCAACAAAGGCACGCACGTGTTCGCGGGAGACGGACCGACCTACAACATAAATAATCCGGCGATCGGGCCGGGCACGACGGTCAAAGGCGCCTTCGTACCTGTCACCCCGTCGGTCCAGCGGCGACCCCTTTACAACAAATTCAGTTACCCGGGATACATCGATCCCACCACTGGCACCACGCTAATGTGCTGCTCTACCGATCAAGGCAACTACTTGGGCAACGACGCCAGCAGCAACTACAACGCCGCGCAGATCGAAGTGGAGAAGCGCTTCTCTCACGGTTTCCAATTCCTTTCTCACTACACCTTCGCTCATGCCTACAAGTACGACAGCACCTACTACGCCGACTCGCCCGGGCTTGCCTATGGTCCCGACGACGAAGTTCGCAACCACGTCTGGGTAAACAATGTGGTGTATGAACTTCCCTTCGGCAGAGGAAAATCTTTTGGCGGCAACGCAGGCGGAGTTGAAAATCAGTTCATTGGCGGCTGGCAGATCACCGGCACCACTACTTGGGCTAGCGGCCTGCCTTGGACCCCAAGCTACGGCGAATGCGGCGGCGAGGAGGACGTGGGCGTCTGCCGTCCGGACAAGGGAACCGGCTCGTTCCACGTGGGCGCAGGCTCGTACAATCCAATAACCCACCAGGTGCCATTCTTCACGCCCATTCCCAACATCGTCACCAATCCGGGCGGTCCTTTCAGCGATCCCGGCGCCGGCAATTTAGGCAACATTGGCGTTTACAGCTACCGCGGCCCCCGCGCGTTCTTCAGCGACGCGTCGATCATGAAGAACTTCTTCCTGACGGAGCGCGCAAAACTGCAATTCCGCATGGATGCCTTCAACGTCTTCAATCACCCCGTCCTCGGTTGGAATAACAATCAAGGCGGCACCGGAACATGTATCGATTGCGCCAACAACGGTCAGATCACAAACATCGAAGCGGACGCTTCCCCCGGCTCCGCCACCGGCATGCGACAACTCGAGTTCGCGTTGAAGTTGATCTTCTGATGCGGCCGGACGAAGTCGTTGTTCTAATGCGTTTGAATGGTTGCTGTAGCTCGTTCAGGTTGCTGTAGCTCATTAAGGTTTGTCATCATTAAGAATTGTCGTCCCGACCGGAGCTTCTCATTCCCGAAGGGAATGAGAAGCGGAGCGGAGGGATCTGCAGTCCTTCGCTTGACCCAGGCCATTTCCAGTCCTACCATCAAACCGAATCATGCCGTTGACCCTCCGCCGTAAGCCGCTGTCATCCTGGAGCGAAGCGAAGGAACCAAGCATTGTGCCCTCAATTTACAGAAATTCTCCACTTCGCTTCACGATGACGGCATTCCTAATCCTGCTCGCCAGCATGGCAACGTGCGCGCAATCTAACCCGACCCCACCAACTGCAAAGCCAGCCGTCAATTTCACTGACATCGCCGAAAAAGCCGGCCTAACCTTCACCAACGTCTTCGGCGGCCTCACCACGAAAAAATACATCATCGAAACCACCGGCACCGGCGTCGCCATCTTCGACTACGACAACGACGGATGGCCCGACATCTTCTTCGTCAACGGAACCACTCTCGAAGGATTTCCCGACGGCAAAGCCCCGACCAACCATCTCTACCGCAACAACCACGACGGCACTTTCACCGACGTAACCGCGCAAGCAGGTCTAACCGCCACAGGCTGGGGCCAGGGCGTCTGCGTCGGCGATTACGACAACGACGGCTGGGAAGACCTCTACGTCACCGCTTACGGCAAGAACCGCCTGTATCACAACCAGCACGGAGTATTCACCGAGGTCGCCGAGAAGGCCGGAGTCGCAGGATCAGGCAAGGCCTGGGGCTCAGGCTGCGCTTTCGTAGATTACGACCGCGACGGCCTTCTAGATTTGATCGTAGCCAACTACGTGGATTTCGATCTCTCCACCACCCCCGCCCCCGGAGAGCGAACTTCCTGCATCTGGAAAGGCACGCCGGTAATGTGCGGCCCACGCGGCCTGCCCGGCGCAAAAAACATTCTCTACCACAACCGCGGCAATGGCACCTTCGAAGACGTCACCACCAAAGCCCACATCGACCAGACCAACGGTCACTACGCCTTCAGCGTCTCCACCCTCGACTACGACGACGACGGATGGCCCGACATTTACATCGCCTGCGACAGCACTCCGAGCATCCTCTATCACAACAATCGCGACGGCACCTTCACCGACGTAGCCGTAACCGCCGGCGCCGCCTTCAACGAAGACGGCCGCGAGCAAGCCGGCATGGGCACAACCATCGCCGACTACGACGGCGACGGCCGCCTCGACATCTTCAAAACCAACTTCTCCGACGACACCTCAACCCTCTACCACAACAACGGCGACGGCACCTTCACCGACGCCACCTTCGCCGCCGGCCTGGGCCTGCACACCAAGTATCTGGGCTGGGGCACAATGTTCTTCGACTTCGACAACGACGGCTGGCCCGACCTGATCCTCGCCAACGGACACGTCTATCCCGAGGTCGACAAATATCACCTCGGCAGCAGCTACGAAGAGCCTCGAATCCTCTATCACAACAACGGCAACGGCACCTTCACCGATATCTCCGAGTCGGCGGGCGCAGGCATCACGACCGCCTCGTCGTCCCGAGGCCTCGCCGTCGGCGATCTCTGGAACGATGGCCGCATTTCCGTAGTCGTAAGCAACATGAACGCCCACGCCCAGCCTGCTGGTGAATCAGGTCCGCTATCCAAACCACTGGATCGCATTCAAGACGGTAGGAACAACATCCAACCGCGACGGAATCGGCGCGCGCATCACGGTCCGCGCAGGCAAGCGAATCCTGGTCGACGAAGTCCGCAGCGGATCAAGCTACATCTCCAACAACGACATGCGCGTCCACTTCGGGCTAGGCGCCGCCACCAAAATCGATTCGGTCACAGTCCGCTGGCCCAACGGGCGGTTGGAAACTTTCGAGAATCTGTCAGTCGATACGATCCATACCTTGAAAGAGGGCGCTGGGACAGGATCTGATCCGAAGAAACAATAATGAGCAAGGCAGGGCACCAGCTTTTCTGTTTGGGTGAAAGCATGGGGCACCCCCACCCTTGCCGTCGCAATTACGGCGTCAGCTTCCACACGGTTCCACTAGCGGAAGAACCACCCTGGTAGGTGGTGCCGTAGAGATTGCCCTGCGCGTCCCGTATCACACCCCCGACGGGATATGCCCCGTCCGACCCAGCGAAGCTATGCAGCAGGGTTAGCGTGCCTTTACTCAGTTCATACACTGTTCCGACGCCGGTAGCGCCGCCCTCAAACGTGTCGCCGTATAGGTTGCCCTTTGCGTCCCGAATCACACCAGCGTAGGGATGTCCCCCATCTGTCGTTCCTCCAGCGAAGCTGTGCAGCACGGTCTCGGTACCCCTCTTGCTCACCTTCCACACGATTCCTTCATTGGAGGCACCGCCCTCGAAGGTGGTGCCGTAGAGACTGCCCAATCTGTCCATAGCCGGAGTTCCGACGGCACCGCACCCGTCCGTCGTTCCCCCAGCGAAGCTGTGGAGCACCGTTAACGTCCCGCTCTTGCTCAGCTTGTACACCACTCCGCAGTTACCAGCGGCACCGCCCTGCTGATTGGTGCCGTACAGGTTGCCCTTCGTGTCCATGAGCAAACTTCCGTGCTGGGGATATCCCCCGTCCGACCCAGCGAAGCTGTGCAGCACGGTGAACCTTCCATTCGTAGCCACCCTAAATACCACCCCGAAG
The DNA here is from genome assembly GCA_963838765.1 of uncultured Acidobacteriota bacterium. Lineage (GTDB taxonomy): Bacteria > Acidobacteriota > Terriglobia > Terriglobales > Acidobacteriaceae > JABDBE01. The sequence continues at coordinate 113,023 of CAWISU010000073.1, forward strand.
TTGGAAGAGCCGCCGTACACGGTGGTGCCGTAGAGGTTACCGTTCTTGTCACGAATCAAGCCGCTCTGGGGAGCTGCCCCGTCGGACGATCCTCCGACAAAGCTGTGAAGCACGGCGAACGTACCGCTCATACTCAGCTTGAACACCGTTCGTAATGGGAAGAGCCACCGCTCACAGTCGTGCCATAAATATTGCCGTCCGTGTCCCGAACCAAACGTGCGTAGGGATATCCCCCGTCCGTCGTTGTGTCCGCGAAGCTGTACAGGACCGTTTCCGTGCCACTCGTATCCAACTTGAACACCGTTCCGTAGCCGACATTGCCGCCCTCGTAGGTGGTGCCATAAAGATTGCCCGTCCCGTCCGGAGCGGATCCGCGAAGGGATCTGACCCGTCCGACCCAACGAAGCTGTGCAGCAACGTGAAAGTCTGTGCTTTCGCCGATTGGGTCGAGAGAATTGGCCACAAAAGCAAAGCTACACATGCTAGGGATTTTGCGAATAAGTGACGAGAGCGCATAGGGAATCTCCTTCGCGGCCTGACGGCGGGGGAAAGTGAGCCGCGCTGGGACGGGCCGAAAGCTCGCAGTCTACTCTGGATCACCACATCGTGCAAGACCGTGTACCCGTCGGTCGGTGGCTCAGTCAAGCCGCACTGTGGCTTGAGTGGGGATATTCGCGGCGGACCAGCTACGTTCCCTCTCTTGTCCCGCAACCAACTCAAGCCCGCGCCGACTTCACATCCGTCCGCGAGAAGTCTTGGCGTTTAAACAACAGCGAGAAACAGTGGAGGAGTTTTCGTTTGAGGAGAAAACGCAGAGATAATCTCCTCAAGTAACTTGACACCCCTGAGCGCCTCACCAATACTGATATTGACAGAGTGCTTACACTACGGATTTTGATGATGGCTCCGAACATTCGGAGCCATTGTCTTTGGCGGCGTGGCCGCTGGTTTTCCCGAAGTCGCGATAGGCCTGGCGCGCTAAAGTGTCCAATTTTCGATCACCAACCTGGAGACCCGCCCAAACTCTCGCGTGTTGTTGGTAACCAGCGTCAAGCCCAGGCTGCGGGCGTGAGCCGCAATGAATAGGTCGTTCGCTCCAATCTTCGCTGGTGGCGCCCAGCCTTCTTAGGTCAGCGCGTATGCGGGCATAGTGCAGAGATGCCTGGTCGGGAAAATCCAGAACCTCGATGTACTTCAGAAAAGCGTCTAGCGCCGCTTCATCCTGTCGCCGCCGGGGAGAAACCTCGACTCCGAAAAGCAGTTCCGACTTTGTGATTACCGAGATGCACACATCGCTGACGGGAAGGGTACTGAGGCGCTTGAGCACCCCACTATTCGAGCGCTTCATGATGTAGGAACAGGTGTCCGTATCCAGCATGTAGCGTGGCATTACGGCTCACGTTCCTGCACCGGGAGATCCTCGACATCATCCATGAACTTGGCGGAGGCAACCGGCCCCTCAGCGAGGTAGGAAGTCCAATCAAACGGACGTGGAGACAGGACCACCTCGCTTCCTTCTTTCCGTATAAACACCTCCTGCGTCTGGAATTGAAACTCCTTGGGCAAGCGCACGGCTTGACTACGGTTGTTCATGAAGATTTTTGCTTTGCGTTGCATGCGGCCTCCAGACGGCGCTTATGGCATATACATGTGTATATGCCATTCTATCGATATTGGTTGGTCTTCGCAAGGCGTCCAAACTCACGAATAGTGTCCTGATTAATCATAAGGAGAAGGGCCAAAGAAAAATCCTGAGGATTCAAAACCTTTGTGCAACTTTGTGTCCTTTGTGGTTGATGAATTTAGGACACTACCAACTCACGCCCGCGCTGACTTCACATCCGTCCGCGAGAAGTCTTGCCCTTTAAACAAAAGCGGCTCTCCTTTGGATTTCGCCAGGGCGTAGGAGAAGCAATCTCCAAAATTCAATTTGGCGGGGTGGCCGCTGGTCCTCCCGAAGTCGCGATAGGCCTGGCGCGCTATGCGAGCTTGCGCTTCGGTGACCGGCTCAATCGCGATTTGCGCCTCCTCGATCAATTCATCAAAACGGCGGCTGGCAATCGGATCTTTGCTGCCATCAATCACCGCCCCGGCTTCCACATAACTGACGGCCGAAATACGACGCTGCCCGGCACGCCTCAATGATTCTGGCGAACTCGGGCGCTTCCGCTTCAAAGCGGAGAATGGCGATCAGGACGGAAGTGTCCAGAATCATTTCGGCAGCCCTTTCTCGTCATAGAGAAGGTCGCCATGTTCGGTCGAGCGAAACGGTTCCTTCAGACGCGTCGCGCAGTCCCGCCCAATTTCGAGCAGTCGGTCGGAGAGCTTGGCAGCATGTTTGTCTTTATTCTGCACCCTCTTAAGCCGCTCGCGAACCGCTTCGGTGACAGCTTCGGTTAAGCTCTCCCCGGTGAGCCGGGCAAGTTGGTGCGCCAGCTTGTGAGCATCTTTGTTTTTAATGTTCAGGCTCATATGGTAGAGAGTCTACCTCATTAGTCTACCATTCTACCACAAGCGCTGACGACCGGCGGTTAGGAAATTCGGGCCCCCATCCAGGACGTCATCCCGAAGGACCGCGCTTTTCCCAACGGTCCGAGGGATCTCGCGCGTAGTACCTCGAACTCACCCGAAGCGGCGCCCGCCGGTTGCTCGGCTTGACTGTTTGGCCCAAATCCGATAATCTAAGATAAGATATATTATCTAAAAGATAACATTCGTTCTTTGACAATCTGACTCAGGCGCTGGCGCGGCTCCCAGAACCCGCGTGTGGTGCGGACACTCTTGGTCCGCAGCCGTTGCTTGAATAGTCTCCAAACGCCGACCCCGTTCCAAAATGGGATGCCAGACGGCCCCGCGGTCCGCGCTAACTCCCATGTTCTCTAGATTTTGCGTGTAACTCCTGTAAACTCAAAGATCTAGCACATAGTGGTAAAGTAAATCGTTTGTTTTCTAGATTTTGCAATTCCACAGGGGGGAGGGGGTACCCCAGCGCTAAAAGGTAAACCCCGTCCCAAAATAGGAATCCGAGGGCGTGAAACACTTCAGGTGAGCCCCTAGCAAACTCAGGGTGAAACGCACGTAATGACTAGCCCGGAACAGCGCTGGTGATTTGGTGGGCCCATCGCATAGCTTCATTGGATTTTTCGGCCACGAAGGACAGAGACAATTTGAGCTGCTTCCCCAAGCGCATAACCTGTTCCCACTCGCCAGCCTCTCGCGCCACCATCAGGTCGTAGACGTCCGAAAGCGGCGTTCGACCGCCGCTCTTGGCACCAACGAGTTGCGCCTTGATTTCAGGTTCCAACGAGAGCCCTTCGACCACCACTCCGATCGGGACTGACAGAATTGCATCCATCAGCGACAGCATCCCCATCAGGAAGAGATCCGAGTGGCCGTGTTCGAGCTTCGGAGCGATCAGCTCGCAGAAACGAGCTCGCACCAGCGATGCCAGAACCAGGTCGGAACACTTGTCCTGTCCCACAACCAGGGTAGTGGCCATTCGTATCCAGCGAACAGTTTCTTTTTCGCCAAGTAATCCCAATGCATGGCGGACCGATAGGACTGGCGCCGATAAGTTCAGAAGCGGCGAGTTCAAGTATCGCAGCAAGCGATAACACAGCGACGGTTCATGCTTGATGAGAGCTTCGATCTCAGCAAAATCTAAATCGGATTTCGAGACTGCACCCAAGAGCCGCATGTACGTGGCCTGGTTGGCGGGAATCTGCCGGGCTCGCAAGCTCTCGGGGCGGCGAAAAAAATAACCCTGGAAGCCGGTGAATCCGTTTCCCTTCGCGGTCCAAAACGTTTCCCGCGTCTCCACCTTTTGTGCCAGCATCCGGCAGCGCTCACTGCCGTAAGTTGCCGCCAGGGAGGCGCTATCTTTTGCTGGAATCTTGTTGATGTCAACTTTGATGAAGTCGGCGAATTGGACCAGAGTTTCTCTTTTGTCGTGCGGCTCGAAATTGTCCAGAGCGATCGCGTACCCCGCCTGTTTGAGCCGCTGGCACGCTCGCACCACGTTTTCATCTGCGGGAACCGTTTCCTGTATTTCAACCACAACCTCGTCGGGAGGCAACAGGGCGAAGTAGTCGGAGAACAAAGTCTGTTGTGTACAGTTGATGAACGCAACATGCCCGTCGCATAAGACCCGCAACCCCACCACGTTCAATGTATCGATGGTCGCGGAAGTCGCCCTCTCGGCATCGGCGGAGGTAAATCGTTGCTGTTCCGGGCTCTCGCGAAAAAACAACTCATAACCGATTACCTTCTCCTCGACGGTGAGGATCGGTTGGCGGGCGATGCACGGGGTGGACTTCACGACAGAAGACGGCTGAGCTTTGGTACCCATGGCTTGTCATTCCATCGGCAAAGTCGGCCGTACACTTGAGCGCCGTAATCTACACCAAAGCAGCCAGTTAGATATCACTTATTTCGAAGGCTTCCCCTTAGCTTGCTCGAATTTCACAGTGCGCACAATCCCCTCACCCTCCTTCACATAGACCAACTGATTGGCCATGACGTCCTTCATCGTATCCACTTGTCCACTGGGCCAGTGGATCTCCAGCAAATCCACCTTCTCAGCTTTGCCCAGGCCAAAATGGATGCGAAGATCATTCTGCGAAATGTAACTGCCGCCGCTGCGCACTTCATCGATCTGCTGATGAGGTTTGGTCTCATCGGGCGGGTGCGTGACGCACTTCACACGAGCCCCGATACCACTGCGATTCGACTTGGTTCCGATGGTGCGAACCTTGATCCAGTTGTGGTTTAAACGAGAATCGCAGCGCAAAAGCTGCGGCGGGCCGTTGATGGTGTTGACCACGACATCGATATCGCCGTCGTTATCGAAGTCGCCAAACGCGCAACCGCGCGACGCGCTAGGCGTGGAGATGCCGGCCCCGGCATTCAGCGAAACATCCTCAAAATGCCCGTTGCGCTGGTTGCGATACAGCAGCTTCCGCTGCGCGTACCCGGCCTCGGTCCGCAACTGTTCCACCTCGGGATAAACGTGGCCATTGCAAATCAAAATGTCAGGCCAGCCGTCATTATCGAAATCGAAAAACCCGCAACCCCAACCCAGAAACTGCGTATGCATGCCCAATCCACCGGTGAATGTAGCATCGTCAAACTCCGCTCCGCCGCGATTGTGGTAGAGCGATGGCGTGTCCCCCGCGAAGTTCGTCTTGACGATGTCCAGATTGCCATCCAAATCATAATCGCCCGCAGAAACGCCCATTCCAGCTTGCGGCTTACCGTCAGCGCTCAAGGCGCATCCCGCTTCGATGGCAATGTCTTCGAATTTGCCGTTCTTCTTGTTCTGGTAAAGAGCGCTGGCAGTCGAGTCGTTGGCTACATAAATGTCCGGCCACCCATCGTTATCAAAATCCGCAACCAGCACCCCGAGACCGTAGGTGCCATTGGCCCGCGTGATTCCAGCCGCCTCGGACACATCGGTAAAAGTCCCGTCTCCGTTGTTGTGATAGAGAATGTTCTTCCCCCCGTTCAACCCAGGCGGCCCGCAGGCAACCATCACGCTCTTATAAAGACACGGCCCCGACTCCGGCACGGGAGCCGTGGCGAGATCCATGTCAATGTAGTTGGCCACGAAAAGATCAAGGCGCCCGTCCCGGTCATAGTCGACAAACGCGCACCCCGTTCCCCAGCGCGTTTTTTTTCCCGCAACTCCGGCCTTCTCGCTCACGTCGGCAAAAGTGCCATCGCCGTTGTTGTGGTAGAGAACGTTCTTGCCATAGTAGGTCACGAACAAATCTTCGAAGCCATCATTGTCGTAATCTCCGATGCAAACACCTTGCCCCCAACCACTATGACTCAATCCAGCTTTCGCGGTCAGATCAGTAAATGTCCCGTCGCGATTGTTCTTGAAGAGATGAGATGCTGGCTCATGTCCCGCCGGAAAACCCTCCAGACGCCACCCGTTCACCAGAAAAATATCGAGCCAGCCGTCATTGTCATAATCGTAGAAAGCGACGCCACAGCCGGTAGTCTCGAGCAGATATTTATTTTTGTGTTCGCCCCCAAAGATAGTTTCGATGTTCAACCCGGCCTCGCTGCCGACATTTACGAAGCTGATGCCTAAGTCGACATCCGGCTTGTCGTTCTTTTCCGGAGTGGAGGACAAAGCTTGCAGCCGAAGCGGACGAACCAGCGACAGCACATTTTCCAGAGAAAGCACCAGCGCAGACCGGCTCAGTGATCGGAGGAACTTGCGGCGTGAAGACACCAAAAGGAAGTACCTTTATACCCTTAGCTCGTGCTAGAATTCGCCCTTAATTCTGTAGGACAACCGCCCGATTTGCAAGCGTCCACACCTCGACGGGCTAACAGCAACGGAGTTTCGAACGGCTTATTCCAGCACTAGCAGCGCTCTCCGCAGCCGACGCCAACGATTCCGCCGTCTGCAAGCCGCGTTGCTGCTGGCTGTTCTTTCCGATCTCCGCGTTTGCTGAGAATGCCAGTCTGTCCCTTTCGCGACCGGTGCGCCCCTGGGAATTTCTTTCGGCCGTCGGAACGCGAGCCGGGATGTTCGGCAACGAAGCTGGAAGGTTCGAAGCCTGGGTCTATCCGCTAAGAGTCCTACGCGATTTCCATCTTGTATTTCATGTCGAAGGGCGCGCGCTCCCAGCAGAGTCATTGGCGCGCACGGTTGCTGTAAAGCCGGAAGCATGCACAATCCTTTATGCCGGTGACACCTTTCAGGTCCGCGAAACGTTTTTCGTGCCAGTGCATGAACCCGGGGCTGTAATCCTCATCGAAGTCGAAACTGCGCACCCGCTCGAAGTTGAAGCCGTGTTTCAGCGCGATTTTCAACTGGAATGGCCGGCCGCTCTGGGTGGAACCTATCTCAACTGGGATCCGAACCTTCACGCGTTTGCACTCGGAGAGGAACAGAAAAAATTTGCTGCATTGGTGGGATCGCCAACGGCCGCACTTTCCGGCGAGGAATATGCCACCAACTATTCTTCGTCATCGCAAAGCTCTTTCCTGCTCGGCCCGATCGCAAAGGGCAAGCGCACAAGAGTAGTCGTAATTGCTGCTTCAGTGAATGGAGCCAAAGAGGCCGAAGATTCATATCACCGGCTAGCCAGCACATATTCCGAACTGCGGCGGACTTCCTCGGAATATTACAAGCACTACCTGAATGAAACCGTGAGCCTGGCGCTGCCCGATGCGCAACTGCAACAAGCCTACGATTGGGCGCGCGTGAGCATGATTCAGGGCATCGTCAACAATCCATACCTCGGCACCGGCTTGATTGCAGGCTACCGAACCTCGGGCGACACTGCTCGACCCGGCTTTGCCTGGTATTTTGGCCGCGACGCACTCTGGACTTCATTCGCGCTCAACGCTGAGGGCGACTTCGCCGACACGCGGACGGCGCTTGATTTTCTAAGCCACTATCAGCGCGCTGACGGTAAAGTCCCACACGAGATCTCGCAGTCCGCAACGTTCGTTCCCTGGTTCACGGACTATCCGTATCCCTACGCTTCGGTTGACGCTACTCCTTTATATATCGTGGCTACGGACGACTACGTCCGGGAAAGCGGGGACATCGGCTTTGCCCGTGATAAGTGGGACAGCTTGTGGAAGGCCTACGAATTTCTAAAATCAACGTACAACTCGCAGGGCCTGCCGCAAAACTTCGGCTTCGGTCATGGCTGGATCGAGGGTGGCCCACTGTTGCCGGTGCAGACCGAGTTGTACCAAAGTGCGCTTGGCGCAGAAGCCCTGCAGGCGCTTTCGAATCTCGCTCACCAGACCGGCAAGGACGACCTAAGCAAGAAGTTAGCTGAGGAATTTGCTCGTCAGAAACAATTAGTGGATCACGCATTCTGGTCACCAGAAAAAAAACGGTACGCCTACGCCTTAGACCCCAACGGCCAACCCATGGAAGCAGCCAGCGTTTTGGCCACGGTTCCGCTCTGGTTCCGCCTTCTCGACCCGGACAATGCGCAGGAGATGATTGACCAACTCGCCGGCGCAGATCACCAGACCGACTGGGGCATGCGAATCATCTCGTCGCAGAATCCCTTGTACGATCCCGGCGGCTATCACTACGGTTCAGTCTGGCCGCTATTCACTGGATGGGCCGCAGTCGGCGAATATCGCTATCACCGTGCGCAACCCGCTTACTCGAACTTGCGTTCAAACGCGCTGCTGGCCCTCGACGGGGCATTGGGTCATGTCACGGAAGTTCTCTCCGGCGATTATTACCAGCCGCTCTCGACCAGTTCACCTCACCAGATATGGTCGGCAGCCATGGTGGTCAGTGCCTTGCTGCGTGGCCTGCTCGGCTTGGAGAGCGACGCGACATCGCACCAACTGCGCTTCGTTCCGCACGTACCCGCTGAATGGAGATCCTTCGAGGTCCACAACATTCATGCCGCGGACGCTATTGTCGATCTTAAGTACAACCGGACCGAAGACGGGATCACGCTGGAGATCCGACGTACAGGCTCCGGCGACTGCGCTATGGAATTCTCGCCCGCCCTCAGCCCGCGCGCGGAAGTCGCCAGGCGCGGAAATGAACGGTCGTCCCGTTTCACTGCGCGTGGAACGCAACCACGACGATCAGCACGTCACTTTGCGCTTCCCCATTCCCGCCGGGCAGGAGCACGCTTCATATCCGCCTGCGAAACGACTTTGCCTACGACATTTCCTCGAATCTCCCGCCGCTGGGAGAACGCAGCCAGGGATTGAGAGTTCTTTCCGAGTCATGGGGTCCGAAAAACCAAAGCTTGACGTTGAACGTCTCCGGCATCACCGGTAAGCAATACGATCTGCTGCTATGGAACTCAGAACAGGTCGCAAGTGTGGAGGGTGGCAAGCTCATCAGAGAAAAAAATGGTGAGCCGCGGGTCCGGATTGAGCTGCCGGGAACCGATTATTCTTCCTATGTCGATGGAAAGGTTCTCATCCATTTTCTGAGCGGAAGCAGCGGTCCGAAAACTAAGCCAAGGAACCGCTGAACTGTTAAGAAATACTGCGTCACTTGCAGGGTTTTGCTGGCTCCAAGTCGCAAGCTGAGCTAGACTTTTACATTCGCCTAATCTCCGATTCATCCTCAAAGGAGGACGTCCCATGCTCCGCAAATCCGCGGCTTTCGTTTTATTTATCGCTGGTTTTTGTTGCGCTCTTTACAGTCAAACCCAGCCCGTGGACGCCGAAGGTCACCAGTGGTGGCAGCACGCCGTGTTTTACGAAATATATCCGCGCAGTTTCATGGACAGCAATGGCGACGGCATCGGAGATCTGAAGGGCATCGATTCCAAACTGGATTATTTGAAAAGCCTGGGCGTGGATGCCATTTGGATCACTCCGTGCTATCCCTCGCCGCAGGTCGACTTCGGCTACGACGTATCCAATTACGAAGATATCGATCCCATGTATGGCACGCTCGCGGATTTTGATCATCTGGAGCAAGCGGCGAAACAACGCGGCATTCGTATCATCATGGATTTCGTTATGAACCACACTTCCGATCAACACCCGTGGTTCCTCGACTCTCGATCGTCGCGCACTGCAGCGAAACGCGATTGGTACATGTGGTACGACGGCAAAGGCCCGGAACTGCCTCCGAACAATTGGATATCGGAATTCGGCGGATCGGCCTGGACGTTCGATGCGAAAACCGGGCAATTTTATTATCACTATTTCTATCCGCAGCAGCCCGATCTGAACTGGCATAATTCGGCGGTGAAGGACGCCATGTTCGATGCCACCCGCTGGTGGTACAAGCGTGGAGTCGCGGGCTTCCGCCTCGATGCTGTCGACACTTTGTTCGAAGACCCGCAACTGCGCGACAATCCGGTCCTTCCGGGCTAAACAAATACGGCGATCCGAAGGAGGAGAATCTTTACAACACCAAGCTGCCGGAAGTTCACGTCATTCTGCGCGATTTGCGAAAGGTCGCCGACGAGCACAACGCTGTACTCATCGGTGAAACCTGGACTAAAGACGTGAGTGAACTGAAACAGTATTACGGCGATCACAGTGATGAACTGCAGATGCCGATGGACTTCATGTTCACCAAGGTCGACAAACTTTCGCCGCCGGAATTCCGCAGACAAATTGCAGCCGTCGACTCAGCCGGAGGCTGGCCGGTATTCGTGCTCAGCAATCACGACATCGTACGTTCGTACGTGCGTTACGGCGATGGCCAACACAATGACGCCATCGCCAAATTAATGGCCTCACTTTATTTGACTCTTCGCGGCACGCCCATCATGTACTACGGCGAAGAAATTGGTATGACAAACAACGACCCGGTCCGAAAAGAAGACGTGAAAGATCCGATCGGACGTGTGGGCTGGCCGCAAGAAAAAGGACGCGACGGAGAGCGCACGCCCATGCAGTGGGACGACAGCCTCAACGCGGGTTTTACGCGCGGTATACCGTGGCTGCCCATTCCGCCCAGCTACAAGACTGTCAACGTCGCGAGTGAACTCAAAGATCCTTCTTCGATCCTTCAGGTCTACCGCAGCCTGCTGACGCTGAGGCATCAAAATCGAGCGCTGCTTGACGGCGATTACGTTGCGCTCAACGAAAGCGATGCCAACGTTCTCTCCTATCTGCGGCGTTATAAGAATGAGGCCGTGCTGGTCGTGCTCAACATGTCCTCCCAGCCGCAAGATGCAAGCTTCGATCTTGCGCCTCAGGGCTTCGGCGCAAAGAGTGCGCGAACCCTGCTGTCCACTATGACCGCGGTGTCGAAAGAAAACTCACTGTCACACTTATCGCTGGAACCGTTTTCCGTTTATATCGGTGCAGTTTCGAAATGACACACAGGACTCCGACTGAAAGTTTGGCGATCGGTTCGCAACTCAGAAACGAGGCGCGATCTCTAGTGAAAGCGCGGCTGTAATCCTCTTCCACATCGTGAGCATTGCGCCAACACCGATCAACGCCGCCCTCATCCACATTTGTTTCATTCTGACTCATTCTCCAACCTCCCAGTTCACACACAGGACATTGGCAGGAAACGACCTCTATTTTTGCGTCCGCAAAGAACTATTTGCATCTGATCATGAAGAACTAAATTTGGAGGATTGTTGTGAAATTTCTTACGGTTTTATTTACTGCTGCTTTGCTTTTAGTCGCGGCCTCGTCCTTATCCGCTCAAAACAACTTGGCTGACCCGAATGACAGCGCTTGCTGGCAGAGTTTGGACGCACTGCACGACTGTGCACAGGTTCAGAACGATCGTGCAATGGCGCAGGCTCAGCGTTGCACTTCTTATCCGGAGTACCAGTGCGAGCCTGAGTCGGAAGCACCTCAACCGGTCGTGCGCGAAGCACACGTGCGGAAGCAGAAGGCGAAAGAAGTCAAAGCCGCCGCTGCACAATCTCACTCAACCCCGGGCGATAACTCGGGAAGCGATGCAGTTGTGATTGGATTGAGTCCCGCGAACTAAATCTGTACGAAGCCGGCTGTGCAACCTGCGAGTCGCCACTCTGGAGACGATCCGGAGTGGCGGCGCTAGGTTGCAGTTTGCAGAATGACCACCAACCGCCGTGGTCCGTGCGCGCCCTGCACCAGAATCTTCTCGATGTCTGCGGTGCGGCTCGAGCCACTAATGACACACGCGAATGAGTTGCGGTCGAGTTTTTGTTGTTGTGAGAGACAGCTCAAGGCGGTTTTCAGATCAGGCACAAGCTGCGCCAGAGTCGCGTAAACGATGTGGCAGGGAGCGATCACCGAGGCCCCTCGTCCGCCGCACGAAGCGGTCACCAGAATTGATCCCGTCTGTGCGATGAGAGCTTCGGCGAGCGTAATGGTTGCCTGCGAAGCTTCGCCGGGCGGGCCGTCACTCGACCAGCGGATGGTTCGCTCCAGTGGTGCCAGTTCGATGAGCCGGCGCAGGGATGGATCGTCCTGCACGAAAACTTCTCCCACAGGCAGCGACTGGAGAACTTTCGAAAGCTGTCGCGCACTGGCGGCATAATCCGCGGTCAACGCGCATTCCATCAGGTTGGCAACGCATTCTTGCTGGAATCGTTCCAGAGGATTGTTGATTGGTTCAAAGATTACGCGGTCAGACCTTATCGCAACAGGTTCCGCGACTACGGTGCGCAATCCAGCGCGAATCCGCTGCAGAATCCGGTCCCGGCTTGAATTGTCAGTTTGTACCATTGTCAGTTTGCGTCATTTTCGGTGCACCAAGGTCTTTTCTCCATCGCGCACGAAATGATTCCGAAGGCAGTCGTACCGGCGAACGATGACGATTCCACACCCGCATAGGATCGAAAATGGATCCCGCGAGCCCCAATCCGTAAATCATGCGTAGTGTTTTTCGCATCAACCAACCGCCCAGCGCGTAAATCCGAGGATGAAGCATCGCGGAGCGCCAAAGCCGGAACATCAGCCGCTCACTCGATTTTGTAGCTCCCGCCTCGGTGGCGTTGCGACGATTCTGCAGCAGGTGGTGATGCAGATCAATCTTCACCGGACAAACGCTGGTGCACGCGCCGCAAAGCGACGACGCATACGACAGGTGCTTGAACTCCTTGATCCCGGCCAGATGCGGCGTGAGCACACTGCCGATTGGTCCGGGATAGGTCGTGCCGTAAGTATGTCCGCCGACGTGGCGGAACACAGGACAAATATTCAAACAAGCGCCGCAGCGAATGCAGTGCAACACCTCGCGCTGCTCGGCGTCGGCCAGCAATTGGCTGCGACCGTTGTCCACGAGCACAACATGGAATTCTTCGGGTCCGTCCACTTCGTCCGGCCGTCGCGGACCACCGATCAGCGTGCTGTACGTCGTGATCCCTTGCCCGGTGCCTGATGTGGCCAGCACCGGCCATAACACGGCCAGATCCTCCAGCCGAGGGATGACTTTCTCAATGCCCGTGACCACCACATGAATGCGAGGAACGCTGGTGCACAAACGGCCGTTTCCTTCGTTGGTGGAAATCGCAATTACCCCGGCGTCCGCAACCAGAAAGTTCGCTCCTGAAATGCCCATTTCGGCGGCAAAGAAAGCCTGGCGCAGTTTCCGGCGTGCTGCCGCCATCAGATATGCAGGATCATCGCTGTCGATGCCCGGGTCGACTTTTTCGCGAAACAATTTGGCGATTTGTGCGCGATTAAGATGCATGGCCGGAGTGACAATGTGGTAAGGCGGCTCATCGCGCAACTGCACGATGTACTCACCAAAATCGGTTTCCCAGACCTTAATACCGACCTTCTCCAGCGCCGGGCTGAGATGAATTTCTTCCGTCACCATCGACTTCGATTTCACTATCGTGCGCACCCCGAGCCGCGTGGCCAGGTTCTTCACATAGGTGCAGGCCTCTTCTCCGTTAGCCGCCCAAAAGACATGTCCGCCGCGCGAAGTCACTTTTTCTTCGAACTGCAGAAGGTAGCGATCCAGGTGATTGATCGCTTCGCGTTTAATCTCCTGACACTTTTGCCGTGCAGCTTCCCAATCTTTGATCCGCGCGCGTCCCTTCAGGTGCGCGGCGTCGTAACTGTCCATGCCGCGGCGAATGAGTTCGCGATGCACCAGGTCCGCCGACTTCACGGCGGCGTCCTGCAGGAAGCGTTGTGCCGCAGTTGCGCTCACGGTCGCTCCTGCGCAGAGCCGTCCTGCGCCAAAATGCTGGCAAGATGAATGGTGCGGGCGGGCGCTTGCCGTTTGCCCAAAATTCCCTGCAGGTGCAACAGGCAACTGGGATCGATGGCAGTCACAAATTCGGCCCCGGTCGCGGCCACACTCTCCGCCTTCGAATCTCCCATGGCAGCGGAGATATCGGAAAACTTGGCCGCGAAGGTTCCGCCGAAACCACAGCATTCTTCGGAACGGGCCATTGCAACCAGCTTTAGCCCCTCCACCTCGCGCAAAAGCTGCAGAGGCTCGTCGCGCAGATGGAGTTCGCGCAGACCGTGGCAGGAAGCGTGGTAGGTAACCGCGTGCGGAAAAGTGGCGCCGACCTTGGTAACCGCGGCGACTTTCACCAGAAATTCCGAAAACTCAAAGGTGCGGCTGGCTACAGCGATGGCCTCGTCTCGCAACGAACTCCCAGCCAGCAGGTCCGCGTAAAACGTGCGCACCATGGTGGCGCAGGAACCGGACGGACACACGATCACATCCGCGTGTTTGAACACGCGAACGAAATGCTCGGCGCACGGCCGCGCCTCGTTCCAATATCCCGTGTTGAAGGCAGGCTGGCCGCAACAGGTCTGATCTTCGGGAAACTCGACCGCATACCCAATCCGGCGCAGCACCTTCACCGTGTCAACCGCTACCTCAGGCAGCAGTTGGTCCACAAAGCAGGGCACGAAGAGCGATATTGTTTGCATGCTTTTCTAAGATTCCTTTGAAGCCCAGATGCGCTGCGTCAACCTGCAAAAATCGTGCCTTCGGGCTGAACGAGTCGTGTGTCTCTCAATGACCCGTCTTCTGCAAAGTAGCGCTTACGTAAACGTCCGATCCCAACGACACCACAAGATCTCGCTTCCACTTGGCAAATCCGGGCATGGACAGCACCAGAAGATGCCTTCCCGGGCCAACCGCGATGCTAGAGGGAGCATTGCCAACAAAGTTGCCATCGAGCGTGATTTCAGCGCCTGCGGGAGTCGAAGTGAAATTGCACTTTACCGTGTCGCTCTTGTGTTCAGAAACTGAGGCAGCCGCAGCACTGTTGGCTAAATCAGCATCCGAGGAGTCTGGTTGCGAACTTGATGCGACGGCAGCCGCGTCCGCCGCCGGACCCACAGCATACAACTGTTTCACCGGTTTGCCCTTTGCATTCGGATACCAAACCGTGATCCCGTGCTTTGCCGATTGCGCGCTGAACGTCACCCCAACCGGCAGAGCCTTGCACTTGGACCATATAGTATCCACCGTGCAGGAAATGCTGGAGGATTTTCCCGTGTTGTCCTGCACCACCATCGTATGGCGAACGATCGCGCTCCTGCCATGGTGGCAATAGGCGGAAAAGTCCATTAGGTTGCAATCCTTGGGAGCGCCGTTGTTGTCCGAGTTGAGCGGAATCGTTTCCGTACTCGCGCTTATCACCTTAATGGTCATGAATTCGCCGGCCTTCGATGCGGCATTCGCCAGGGTCGCGCTGATCAACAGAACCCCTAGAAGGATAGTCGCGTACCGGTTCATACTTAAGACCACCTTCGCTCGCGCCGCAAAACCAGACGCCTCGTCCGGGCAGGTTCAACGTCGTCTCGCATTGCTTGCGTCCCGGACGAGGCCCGCATCTACGTGATCCAGCGACGTCCCTCTCGCCTTACTGCGGCGTCTTCTGCAGCGTGGCGGTTACGTTCAAAACCGATTCGTTTGATACCGTAAGTTCCCGCTTCCACTGGGCAAAACCTGGCATGAACAACACAACTACATGCGTTCCCGTGCTAACCCCGACGGTGGACGGCGTATTGCCCACGTATCTGCCGTCGAGTGTGATTTCGGCGCCTGGAGGCGTCGAACTGAAATTGCACTTGATCTTCTCTCGATTGACTTCCGCGGCGGCGGGGCTGCAACTTGCGCCGGACTCACCGCCTTCGTCGCCGTGGCTGGTGAACTCTGGGTTGCAGCGAGCGTGGCTGGCTTAGTCCCTTGGGCCGCTTCAACCACCGTGTAGAGTTCCTTGCTGGCCCCTCCCTTTTCATCCTCGTAGAAAATTGTGATCCCATGCTTATCCTTGCGCGCGTCGAATGTCCGCCCAATCGGCAAAGCGACGCATTTGGACCAGTGATTATCCCGAACGCAGGTAATGTCGAAGGGTTTCCCATCCCCCTCTTGTACGCGCATCGTATTACGCACCGGAGCGACCTTGCTTTCGTGGCAATAGCCCGAGTAATTGACTTGGTCGCAATCTCTCGGAGTCGTATCAGGATCGGTGCTGAGAGTTTTCGACTGCGCATCCAACACCGTAATCCGGAACCGAATACTCTTGGTTACCGCGCCGGACACGAGGGCCGTGAACAAAACAAATCCCGCGAGCAACCTGGCGTTACGCCTCATATTCCACTCCGCATTGTCACTTTCTCGCTCCAACAAATCAATGATCACAAGGCTTTGCTCCCGGATCAAACGCGACTTGGCCCGTGTGGCAATACCGCGATTTTACGACAATTCCGGGGCGCAAAGTCATTCCCTCACGGGACACAACTTTGCCCCCGGATCTCTCCCGTTCTTCATTGCCGTTACTTCTAGGACTACGAACCGTTCTTTCCTAGAAGGTAAAGATCGGCCCGAACTCCGAACGTAGATCTCTCCACGTGCGGCCCGGAACTCCCGCCACCGAGGTGTTGGGCGTGAAAACTCCCGCGTCATTCGGCAACGAGTAACTGCTGTAGAGCGACTCCTCGAACCCAAACTGCACCCACGGGTTCAGCCGGTAGAACAGAGTCACTGCGTTAAGCGTGCTCTTGTAAGGACCGGCTCCGTCCGCCCCGATGTCCTTGGCCTTGGCGAAATCGGAGTGCACCACCTGATCCAAGCCGTGATTGAAGTAGAGTTGCCAGCCCGCGTTGT
Source organism: uncultured Acidobacteriota bacterium (assembly GCA_963838765.1). Classification (GTDB taxonomy): domain Bacteria; phylum Acidobacteriota; class Terriglobia; order Terriglobales; family Acidobacteriaceae; genus JABDBE01. The sequence goes on from CAWISU010000073.1 coordinate 129,533, forward strand.
GGCCCTTAGGATCGGCGTTAAACCAACGCGAGAGCGGCAAGCCCAGTTGGACGAAGCCGCCGTAGGCGCGGATGCTGCGCTGAGGCGCGACCACGATTTGTCCCGCGGCATTCGTACCGAATGCGACGGTCGAGGAGCGGTCCACCGAAGGAGCCGTAACCACGCCGGTCAGGCCACCTTCATCGTTGAAGTTGGACAGAGTTTGACCGCCGAACGCCCAACGCAGGTCGCCACCGCGATAAGCACTGGCCACCACCGTAGCCCAACGCGTGGGCAACGAGACCCCAACCTGACCGCCGTAGCCCTCGCTGCGGTCTTCTGCACCAGTTGGGAAAGCCGCTTTCACAGCGTCGTAAGCGGCAACCTCGGCCGCATCGGCGCCGGCAGGAGCAGCAATCGCTGAGTGCAACACGATCGCGGCACGATGAGTTTCAAAGCCGCTGACAAGAATCTGCGCCGGAGCCACGGCCGGAGCCGGATCAAGTTGGAATTGGAGAACGGCGCGAGCGGTATATTCCAAATTGTTCGAATCAGACCCTTGGCGCTCACCGTACCCCAACTGGTTGGCGGTCCCGTCAGTCACGGTGCTGGTGCACCCTATGGTAGTCGTGGTACCGGGCACGAAGGTCGCTGGTATCGCGCACGAAGTGATGGTTGCATCGGCCGGTACGTTGCCTTCGCTCGGCATGTTAACCGCGAACGCCGGAGAGAATTTGAAGTTCCGCGACCCTCCTAACTTCTGGACAAGGCCCACCTGCAACTGTGGAGATCGTTCATAGTTAGTTCCAAAGTATGCCTGTAGTTGCGTAGTTTCGAGGATGTTGGGAAGCACACTTGATCCGTAGAGCAGCCAGTCCTGACCGCCCTCGAAGTAGATGTCCGTATTGTCGCTCGCCGCGTAGTCCATCCGCGCGTAGGCCAAGCGAATGCTCGCCATCGAGCTGCGGACAGTCGAAACGTTGCGGTTATCCGCACGGCTGAAGTTGCCTTCAAAATCACCCTCGATGCGGCCGGTCAATTCCAGCTTGGGAGAAATATCCGGCCATTCAAGGTTGGCTCCGAACCGCGTCGATCGCGCTTTGACGTGGAAAGCCGGATCAGTGGTTGGCCCCGTATCGGCGTTCAGGAAACCGGGCAAAACGAAATCGTCGCCACGAGGATCACTGGAGTCGTGAACCACCGTAGCCTTGACGAAACCGTAGGGCGTCAGCTTGACTGGGCCTAATTTGATGGCCGCAACCAGCCCGTCCTTTACGGGCGGGTCGACAGGATTGACGCGTACCGGAGCGACCGCGGCGACCACCGTTCGTGGTACCGGCTTCTCCATCTGAGGCGTCTGCGGAGTATTGGCAGATTGTCCCGAGTACTGGCCATCAGGGCTCGCGACCGATGCCGAGACCTCAGGAGTGGAAGGTTGGGTCGGGGGGGGCGCAGCCGACACATCCGCTGCGCTCAATAAGCCTTTGCGAGTAAGCGCTTCGACCAGCAGTTGAAATTCGGCTTCAGGTGCTGCGCCTTGAATGGCTTTCGCTTCCGAGGGTGCGAGCACTCCCTTCATGACGAGGACACCTAGTAAAGCGGTGACATTGCCATTGCTGATTGCCGACGTTGGGTTCAGGGTTGCGGGACTGGCAGCCGGTTCCGTCGCGTTGGTGGCATTGGTTCCGGTTCCATTATTCGCAGGGACGGCATCGTCCGACCCAGCCATGACGGGTGCGGTCCCTACGATTGTGAGTAGTGATATGCACAGCCACTTTCTTAACTTCGACATAAAGTATGGGCTCTCCTTCTTCGCTAGATTTCGAATGCTTGGTACTGATAAAACCTTTCGCCACAACTAATGGGGCCGGCCCAAAACCGTTAGCGGGTTTAGGCTGTTGTGCGGCAACTGAACCCAGCCACGGGCGGTTACCCGGGTCGCCAGATTTTGTGCGCTTACCGCACCACCAAACGGGTGAACGGAAATACATATGCCTGGAGGGTCACCATAATTCCCACCAAAGCCGCCAACGCAATGCTGTGGAAGAACACGAAACGCAAGATGTCACCCTCGTGTCCATACCACTCGGTGGCGGTGCTGGCCACGACGATGCTTTGCGCATCGATCATTTTTCCCATCACGCCACCACAACTGTTCGCCGCCGCCATCAAGTTGGCCGAGACCCCGACTTGTTCGGCGGAAATTCTTTGCAGGCTTCCGAACAACACATTCGACGAGGTGTCCGACCCAGTCAGCGCCACGCCTAACCATCCCAGCAAAGTTCCAAAGAACGGATACAGCACACCGGTTCGCGCAAATGCCAACCCCATGGTGGCGTCCAGCCCGGAATAGCGTGTGAGGAAGCCTATGGAGAGCATGGCGGCAATCGTGAGCAAGGAGAAGCGCACCCGCACCAGCGTTCGCCAATATGTGTGTGCCATCTTCCAGGGCGTGAAGCCCATGACGAAGCCCGAAATGATCGCGGCCACCAAAATCCCCGAGCCCGTAGCGGTCAGCCAGTTCAGCGAGTACACGGCGGCTTCGGGGGTGGGCTTGGGTACCACCGGCGGCATGCGTTGCACCATTTTGTTCAGGCCTACCACCGGAAACTTCGGGGCCGAGAGTTTGTCAAGCTGGGTCTTGACGCTCGGCAGTCCCCACACAAAAACCACGACGCTCAAGACCATCCATGGTACCCATGCCTTTGCCACCAGCGAGCGCTGGTGGCCGTGAGTGCCGCGCGCCTCCCGTTTTCCCTCGTGTTCAAATCCCCAGATGCGCTTGGGCTGCCACTTCAACAGAAAGACGATCAGAGCCAACATGGAAACGATGGCAGCGACAACGTCCACCAACCAAGGCCCGTGAAAGTTCGATACGAGAAACTGTGGGATGGCGAAGAATACGCCCGCCACCAGCACCGCTGGCCAAACTTCGAGCATTCCCTGGAACCCGGCAAACGCCCATACCAGCCAGAACGGCACCAGGACCGAGAAGAAAGGCAGGATGCGACCAACCTCCGCACTCAAATCCCGGAGATCCAATCCGGTGACGCCCTGCAGGGCGATAAGAGGAGTTCCCAGCGCACCATAGGCCACTGGCGCGGTGTTGGCGATCAGCGACAAACCGGAAGCTTCAAGGGGCCCGAACCCCAAACCGATCAGCACCGCTGCAGTCACGGCCACCGGGGTTCCAAACCCGGCCGCGCCCTCGAAGAACGCGCCAAAGCTGAAGGCGATCAGCAAAAGTTGCAGGCGCCGGTCCTGCGTGATCCCCGTCAGGCTCTCTTGCAGCACCTTGAAAAGTCCCGCGTCGCAAGTGAGCTGATAAAGGAAGATCACGTTGAGGATGATCCATCCGATCGGCAGCAGGCCGTACCCCGCGCCCAACACCGCGGTCTTGGCCGCTAAGCTGGCGGGCATCCCGAAAATCCAGATGGCGCAGATAATTGAAGCGGCCAGGCCCAGCAGCGCTGAATAATGCGCTTTCATGTGCAGCAAAGCCAAAGTCCCTAGCAGTACGACCACGGGCAGCGCGGCCACCAGGGCCGACAACCACCAGTGTCCCGTCGGGTCATAGCCCTGCGGCCACGGATGGGCCAGGGGCGGAATTCTCAAAATCAACACCGCGGCAATTACCGATACAGAGATTGCGATGACCCAAGCTACGGGGTTGGCCGATTCGGCCACAGGTTTAGACACCTTGGCGGTTGCAGAGGTCACGGATTCCTCCTCGATCCTGCAGATGTTTGGGTGACGCATTGTAGTCCAGTTCGCTTACCCAGACCAGCTGTGTGTATCTGTGGAAAAGAGAAAAACAAAAATGATAAGACGGAAGGGAGCGTCAGTCGATCGCAGATGACGCCCGCAGGGAGCGATCCACGTCCCGCTTTATCCAAGGCCGCGTACCCAAAAACTGCTTTCGTCATGAAGCTCCTGCCAAGAAACGGGAGATTCTCAGGGTCGACGTCATCCTAGGAACACAGCTGCTAGGATGACGAATTCTCTTATCATCTTGTCCTACAAGCTGCGACGTAGCGCACGCATGAATGTGATGGCGGTCACATAAAAGACTGGCCCACAGGAGTAGGCCTTAGGGCGGGCGAGCCCTCAACAATTCCGCGATTCATGTCGGAGTCGACAACATGAAGGCCATTGGTCCCCTGAAGCCGGTCTCCCGCACCACGCTCAGCGAGCAAGTGGCTCTGCAGCTCGCCGCCGAAGTTGCGGCCAAGCGCTGGCAGCCCGGCGACAAGCTGCCTTCCGAAGCCGAGCTTTGCCGCGCCTTCAACGTGGGCAGGTCTACGCTGCGCGAGGCCCTGAAATCTCTGGCCTTTGTCGGAATCATCCGCATGCGTGCCGGGGGTGGCAGTTACGTCGCCGAGCGTCCTTCCAAATACGTGAATCGCCCGCTGCTCGCGCGCGGCGTCCTCAGCACTGAAAAGGACGTAACCGATCTTTACGAAGCCCGCTTAGTTCTGGAAACAGAACTCATTTCCCTATGCGTGCGCCGCGCCACCCGTCAGGATCTGGCAATCCTGGAAGATCTGGTCCGCAAGATGAACGCCGCCAAGGATGAAGACCGCGGCAAATTCCAGCAGCTCGATTTGGATTTTCATCTTTCGATTGCCGCCAGCAGTAAGAACGAAGTCCTGGCCGAGTTGCTCGGCCACATCCGCGGCGCGTTGCAGGAACTGATCAGAAAAAGCCTGCTTCCGCCGAACGGGATGAACCTGGCATGTAAACATCACGAGAAAATTCTGCAAGCGCTGAAGCAGCGAAACCCGAACTGCCGCTCGCAAAGCCATCCGCGCCCACTTGAGCACTTAATGCAGGACGGGCGTCTCGCCCGGCCTCCATTTGCGTCCTAGCAGCAACCCATCTTCACTTCCCCAGCCGCGGTCAACGGAGGACCAAACGCCTCTAGCGGCGCCGGAGCACCCTTCGCCACCATAATCCAACGTCGCACCGCATCGAATACGACCAGCAGTACGCCCGCGATAAAGATGGTCATGAGTATCGAATCCAGGTAACCGGTAAATACCTGCCCCGGCTTGGAGGTCAATGGCCAGAAAATATTCTCGATCGACAGCACGCCCGCCGTAACCGTAGTCACACCCACAAAGCACATGGGAACGCCCGTAATCCACGCATATTGCTGCTTGCCCATGTTAATGAGGAAGGTCGTCGTCACCGCCAGCGCAATGGTCGCCAGCAACTGGTTGCCGGTTCCGAACAGACGGCCATATCGTGGAAATATTTCCGGTGTAGATCAGGTAACCCCATCCCAGAACCACGACGAAGCTGGTAATCAGATTTCCCGGCAGCCAGGCACTGTTGCCAAACGGCTTGTGCACTTTGCCCATCAGTTCCTGCAGAACGTAGCGAGCTACGCGTGTTCCCGTGTCCACCGTAGTCAGGATGAACAGCGCCTCAAACATGATGGCGTAGTGATACCAGTAACCCATCAGACGATCCATCCCCGGCAAGCCCGCGAAAAATTCGCTGCCATGCCCACCGCCAGCGAAACCGCGCCGCCCGTGCGCCCCGCCAGGTTCTCGCCCACTTCGCGCGAGAACGTATCCAGACTCACCGTGCTCAAGCCCAGGTGGCTGAAGACGGCCGGCGTAGTATTGATGGCAAAGTAATCGCCCGGATACATCGAGCAAGCCGCAATCAGGGCCAGCACCCCCACCAGCGACTCCGCAAGCATGGCCCCATATCCGATGAAGCGCGCATCCGTTTCCTTGTCCAGCATTTTCGGCGTAGTGCCCGACGAAACCAGCGAGTGAAAGCCCGAAATCGCGCCGCAAGCAATGGTGACGAAAAGAAACGGATACAGCTTGCCTTTGATAATCGGCCCGCCGCCGTGAACGAACGGCGTAAAATTCGGAAATTGAATGTTGGGATGAACCACGAACACCCCGATGACCAGCACCGCAATCGTGCCCAGCTTCACGTAGGTCGAAAGATAATCGCGCGGCTCCAGAACCAGCCACACCGGAAGCACCGAAGCCACCAGGCCATAGATCGCCATCAGGATCGTGATCTGATGCGGCGTAAACGTAAGCGCCGACGCCGCGCCGCTCTGCGCCACCCAGTGTCCGGCGACCACAGCGCTAAGCAAAAGCACGACTCCAAAAATACTCGGGCCGGTGACGGTGATCTTCCCGGCATGGCTTTTGAACATCCAGCACCCCATGACCACGGCGATGGGAATCGTCATGCCAATGGTGAAGACGCCCCACGGGCTGTTCGAAAGCGCATTCACGACGACGATGCCAAGA
>CAWISU010000074.1:0-40667 GCA_963838765.1 uncultured Acidobacteriota bacterium
AACCGGAGCTTCTCATTCCCGAAGGGAATGAGAGGCGGAGTGGAGGGACCTGCTGTTTCGCGCGCTACAGCAATCCTGAAAATGTTCCAAAACCCAGAAACAGCTGAGAGCCGCGGGGCACGCAGAGCTCGCAAATCGCTGGGCGAGAAATCTTCGAATATGCTCAATCGCAGCCTGAAACATGGAGTCGGGCAAACCAACCTCACGGCCCTGACTCTACGGCCTACCGCCCGGCCCCGAACTCCACATTGATGAAAGCCTCATTCTGCACGGGCCCACTAGCCAGTCGGCGAGGCGGATAAGTTGAACTCTTCACCAAAGCCAGCGCCGCAGAGCTCAGGCCAGTATCCGAATTTTGCAGCGCCTCCGCCTCGACGGCTTTCCCTTCAGCGTCAACGCTGGCATGAACAATGACTGGCTGAATCGTTCCGCTGTGTCCGGCAGGAGGCGCCGCGCCAGCCGGAATCCGCACCGACGGCATCAAAACGATTCCGGGCCCCCGAGCCAACATTTCCTTAGTGGGCGTGAACAACGCCGGATCAAGAGTACCCGCGTCTTCGAGGCCGTCCACATGAATCTGAAGCACCGTCTCCCCACTCTCCACAATCGAAATCTGCCGCGCGATCGTGCGCCCATGGAAGTGCAAGGCATCGTCGTAATCATAAAGGGTGTAGATGCCCGGCGCCTCCGAATAAATCCGCAGCAGCGCCGACTTTGTATCCACGCAGTATTCGCGCTCTTGCCAATGGCGCCCGTGCGTAGCGGTTACAGCTTCATCGAAAGAAAGCAACGCGCACATGACCTGCGTGCCGCGCCATTGCGCGCTCACCATGCGGATCATCGTCCCCGGACGAACATTGTCCATCGGCCAAATCACCGCTCCGCGCACCATTTGCACCCGCAGCGGAATCGGTCCCGGCGTCTTCTCATCGTAAGGAACGCCATCCTGAAACACGCGCACCTGAGAATAATCGCCAAGCCGAGCCGTCCATCGCCACGAGGTGAACCGCGAATAGCGAATCTCTTCCATCTCGCCGGATCCGGTATAGCGAGACTGCCCGCTAGCGGTAAACGAAACTTTGAGATGGAAAGCCGGACCACCGGCCGCGTAAAGCTCACTTCCGTTCTGCCGCGCCCGCTCCAACAAATTCAAAACCAAAGCGCGGTTCTCCGGATTAGCGACTTTCAACGTGTCCCCGGTCGCCAATTCCAATGGATCGGCCGGCAAGGGCGCAACCGCAGCCGCGGTCTGAGCAAAAGCAGGGAGGCTCACTACAAACAGCAGGAAGACAACCAACGATCGAGCGCAAGCCATAACGTCGCTCCATCCAAGTGCCGCCGTCAAGTGTAGCCGCAACCCAGGAGATTTTCCAATGTTCGCTTAATAAGTAATTGGCAAGTTCCCGCCCTAAGTTCCTGTCACCCTCAGCAACGCGAAGGATCTATGCACTCTGTCGTCAGCGTCAAGCTTCACAAGTGAAAGCGCGGCTTCAAGCGGGAGCGATTTCGGTGGGACGATAGCTTTTGGCGGACTCGTCGTCGAACGGGTCTTTGGTACCATGGGGAAGTCGGAACCAGCAGATACGGAAGAGGGCACCATGACAAAGGGCTATTGGGTGGCTGCGTACAGATCGATTTCTGATGAATCGGCAGTAAAGGCCTATGGGGCATTAGCAGGGCCGGCGATTCAGTCATTCGGCGGTCGCCTTTTGACCGGGTCCACGAGCCAGGTTCAGGCCCACGAAGCCGGATTGCCGCAACGGACGATCATCGTCGAATTCGACAGCTATGACATCGCGTTAGCAGCTCACAAAAGTGAGGCTTACCAAAAGGCGCTTCAGGCACTCGGCTCCGGCGCGGAACGAGACTTCCGCATCGTTGAAGGTGGCTAGACTCGCCGAACCCGGACGCCTGCCGCAAAGTTCCTTTTTCGTCGCTTGGGCTGGCGTATCGAGATGCGCTATTGCGACGCCAGCCTTAACCCCTCCGGCTTCGTTCCGTCCGTATTTTTTTGCGGGTTCCCCAACGCGTCCAACCCCCTGCGCCACTTGGTTCAGAAATTCCTGTTCCTCTGGCGAAAAGTTTCGGTATCGGCCAGATGCGATCTGCCGCCGCCGCGCCTCGGGTGGCATGGCAAGCAAAGCTTGAATCACGTTTCGCACTGCTTGCCGCGGAACCATATGTTGCTGGTAGTTCGCCAACCAGTACTTTGCAGAGCCGGAGTCTCCGGTCGTTTTGTGGCTCGCGAACGTCCTCGTCGGGATCGCGTCGCTCACGCGAGTCGATCTCTCCGGCCCTGGATGGTCAGAATCTGGATACTCAGAATGTGGATACTCAGAATCTCGATACTCAGAATTTTGCTGTTGCGAGTTGTCACGCGGATCTCGGCTGCCACCGTTATACCGATCCGGGTCCGCTGGCGCATACGCGTCCGGCCCATAGTATGGGTAGTTCGGATAATAGGGGTAATAATAGGGATAGCCATACGCATATGGGTACCCTCCCCAATAGGAGCCCCAGCCCCAACCAAAGCCGATGCCAACTCCCCAACCCCAACCGGGATAGCCCCAACCCCAGCCGCGTCCCCAGCCTGGGTAACCCCAGCCTCCACGCCCGCCATAACCTCCCCAACCGCCGCGCCAGCCGCCTCCACCGAAGCCGCCGCGATACCCGCCGTAGCCCCCGCCGTGGAAGCCGCCGCCCCCACCATGGAATCCGCCACCAAATCCGCCTCCATGACCTCCGCCCCCGCCACCACGGCCACCCGCCGCGAAAGACGACTCGGGCACGCAGATCAGTACAACCGATGTAACCAGAACCCAAAAAACTCTCAACAGGCCGGATTTTTTCATCTCAACTCCTCCGCCGCCCCATCCTATATTTTATCTGATGATACTACCGGTTCGCCGGTGGCTCAGAACTTTCAGGTCACACGGTTCCAAGGTCTGCCTGCGGGCTGCTCAAATGGACTACCCAAGCGACTAGAAACTCGCGAGGCGAAAATCACCCTCTCCGGTGATCCTAGAGACACGGAACCCATCCGGGGTAGGTCTCTTCGCACGCCGTCCGCTGGAGGATTAGCCATGAAGGACAGATCTAGACGGCCCTCTAAACTTCCCGAATCGCTGCACTGTCGGCGGGGTCGTAACCCTGAGGGAAAACTGTCGCCCCAGCTCTCCCACATTGGGATAAAGTAGTGCTTAATGCTGGGTATCCCCCCTCCCCCTGATGTCCGCAAAATCTTGAGGCGAAAAGACTTAAATTTCGACTATGTGCTAGATCTTTGAGTTTACAGGAGTTACGGGCAAAATCTAGAGAACATTGGGGTTAGGGCCCGAGTATGTGACGACTCGCGGCCCATTTTGGGACTGGGCGAGTTCGGCATTTGGAGCGGGGTCCAGAAGCTGCGCCATCGCCTGGGTCAGATTGTCAAAGATCGACGTTATCTTGAAGATAATGTATCTTGTAGGAGATTATCGGATTTTGGAGCGTGCGGTCAACCATAAAGCGCGTGGCGAACCTGGAGAGCCGGGTAACGACTCCTGCGAGGGCCGGGCTTGGTTCGTCGAATCGTGATCTCGCGCATTTTATTGGCGTAGCTGACAGAGGGAAGAGATGGAAATCCGGGAAGGCAAAATAACTGATAACCAAGTCAGTGAGTGAAATAGAGATTTTTCGCCAACCAGCGCAAATGCCGGATAATGGCGACATGAGAAACCACGCTACTCAAGGTGTGACCCTCCTGCTCATGCTCTTGACCCTGTCGTGCGCCGGTCAGAAAACGGGCTACAACAAAGAGGCGGAGCTTGATGAGAAAGGGAACATTTTCGTCAGTTCGGATGCTGGCAGGCTCATCTGGATGGCCGACACTGGGCACTGCTCGGAGAGCATTTTTGCGACCGACAGACGAACTGTCGGCTGCATGGTCGCTCCCTCTACCGATGTTTTCCCACCAGCACCGAGCCTAAAGCTGCAGATTTATCTAAAAGGTGGCAAGAAGCGCACGATTGAGCCGGGTGCGCAGATTCTGGACTGGCATTTCTGGGAAGAAGGACGAGAGGTAGCAGTTCATTTCGGCCTGAACGTGCGGCGAGGAACCTACGCCCTCTACGAATCTTCAACCGCTCGCGTCATCGAGAATTTAACAGAGCCAGCGGATGAAATGGCGCTACCGCACTCCTGTATACGATTAAACCGCAGCGGATTACTCAACTTTTGACCGAAAAATCACGCTAAGATTTGCCTCTGACGGATATCGGATCAATGGACGGCGAAATCGCATCGTCAAGCGGTAATCCTGAACCACCGCTAGTCGGCCTTGGCTCCGGGCCGCTCTGAGAACCCTCCGCTAGGAAGGAAGGTGGATTTTAGGAAGGGCAAATCAAAATCTACTTGACATAGACCGGCCTTCTCATGGAAGGCGATTACACTCAAAACCCCGGTTGTCGGGTCAATGAGTGATATGGCGATATTACAACAGTGACGTGGCCTTTCCCTGGTCACTGTTAGCCAGCAGGGTTAGTCGCCAGACGAGCCGGCTACGGCGTGATCTCAGACACCGAACCGAAGGTCGTGGTGCCGTCGCCGCTAGTCGTCCCATAGATATTCCCCGTCGTGTAGAAGATCAGGCCAGCATACGGAAAGGTTCCGTCTCTACCCGTGAACCGGTGTACGACATTGTAAAAAGGTGATTCGGCTCACATTGGTGAGAGTCGCACGTCACTGACTTGCAGCAACTCGGAGTGCTAAATTTGCGCTCTCGAAGCTGTTGCTCACAGATCATCCCGTTTCCGACGGGATGCTTCCGGGCTTACCCATAAAACGAATGAAAGGAGAACGCCCATGTTTGCACGCATTGTTGAGTTCGTTCCGAAGTGGGAAAAGAAAGAGGAGTTTATCAAGGCCCTCAGGAACGAGGTTCTACCCATTCTGAAGAAGCAGACTGGCTTCCTGGAAATCATGCCCTTTTTCCCGGAAACCAAGAATGAGAAGTGCGTCAACATCACTTTGTGGATGGAGAAGAAGGATGCGGAGCGCTATGAGCGCGAAGTGTTCCCGAAGGTCGATGAAATCCTGAAGCCCTATCTGACCACCCCGATCACCTGGAAGCTCTACAGTGTCGAGACTACCATATGTGAGCACTTTGTGAATGCCCTTTCGGCCTGAGCGAAGGCTGAATACGGGAGTACGTGGGCCGGAGCAGCGGATTCGTTGCTCCGGCTGCTAGAGTGGCTTGGTATAGGCTCATTTAGGCACGTTCCGTTGGGAGGAGCGTTCGCATGAAGGCCTATCAGCATGAACTGACACACGCCTACGATCGATGGCGGTCTCGGTTTCGTTCGGCTTCTTTCTTCCACTCGCTGATTATCGCAACCGTGGTCGGTGTGCTGGTCGCCTCTGTGGGTATCGCACTGTTTGCCTTGTACTGGGGGCATTGGGCAAGTGGTCATAGTCACCGTCTTGCTACTGATCGTCCTTGAACAACGTCGCAAAAGATCGATCCGACAAACGCAGGAATTCACCTTTTTGAACCATCACATTCGGAATGCAATCACCCAGATGACCATGGCTTCATATCTCGCTGATCCAAATAAGCAGCAACGCATCAGGAGCGAAGCCTTGGAGCGTATTTCGGGAGCCCTGCGCCGAGTCGCGAACAGTGCAGACCTCAACGGGCTGTCTCTTGAGGTTAACCTGACCGGCGCAGAATTGATGCAAGAGGGAGCAGATGGAGAAGAGAGGGATGGGAAGAGGACGGCTTAACGAAGAAAGAACCTTTCCGCATACCTGACTTTCAGTGCTCGCGCCGGAGCATTAGACTCCAGAATCGCTGCGCTTATCATGACTTGCGGAAGATCGCCTAGCGAGACAAATCGGCAGATGCCGCTTGGTTCACTTTTTCCGCTTCGAGGCGGCGGATCGTCGCCCGGAGCCAGGCGCCGAGCGCTTCCTCAAGCTCCTGCTGTGTCCCGGTGCGGTACAAAGACGCGATAGTCTCTCCGGTCAGCGACAATGGGATATGAATGCATGGAACTTGTTCCGTGCGCGCGTCCTCTGGGACGAATTGCATCAGGAGGCATTCGCTGCAGGGTTCGCGGTCCTTGTCCTCGGAGCTAAAGTTCATGCAGGTAGGGGAATCCTCGAAAATAAAGCGTGGTCGCCAGGCTTTGCGCGGTAAGCGCCTGTAACCGCCTGTCTCGAGAAACTCCAGTTCGAATTTCAGCACGTCCAGCAGGTTGCGATCATCCCTTGGCATAAGCACACTTCCACACTAGTTTGGTCCCACGCTCCAAGGAGACTCCGTCAAGGTCCGGTATCAAACGATCTGGACACCGAGAGCGTGCGTTGGTTTTCCGAACCGCGTCAGTCGTGATAACTCCTCAGAGGTTCTAACTTCCCTAGATGGAGGTACTGAAACTTCGCGTCACAAGCCGGATTCGCACATTTGCCAAGCACAGTCCGTTCTCTCCTCTTTACGTTGCAATTCTGTACCCGAGCTGGCATCGGTCGCGGGGGCAGGCTCGTAAAAAGCGGAACCCGGAGCATTCCCCCAGGGGTTTCGTTAGGCGTTCGGCCAATGCCTCGCCCTCGCTCTACGGAAGCTTAGTTTTTCCCGAGCGCTGAAAGCTTGGGCCAACAAAGGTACCATAATCCGCTTGAGCAATGCGGTGATGGATGACCGTCAGTGCAGTGCGCTAGGTCACAGAGCCAGCGACCATTTCCTACTTTCAGGAAAACTCGCAATTCCTCGAGCATTCGATTCTTAGGCACTGAGAAGATGACCCCGAAAGTGTTCGCTGCCGCTAAGCGACCGTGGCTTCGATAGATGTCGAGAACAGGCGATTACACTCGTTGAGAATTACTGGGGTCCCCACGTCTCCACGGTCGCTCCGTATCAGAACGGGATCCGAACGGGAGGGGTGTAGCGGATTTTTCCCGAAGGATACTACCCCCGTTGGGCATTGAGACCACAATTCGTCGCCCCTAGAATGGCGCACAGGCGAGGGGGCGACAGTTTTTCCCTCACGGTATAACCCCGTCAAACGGTTGGCCCAGTTCTAGGTGGTCTCTGGTGTCGCCCGCAAATCCTAAAGTCCGGCCAAATCCTGCCTAGAACGTTGTTGCCACGGTGAAGCGGAATGTTTTGCGCGGCTCCCTTAGCTGGTAGGGAGGAGAGAAGGAGTTTCGGGCGAGCTGAAAGGTGTAGTCTCCGGCTGCGCCCAGTGGGAACATGCTGCGGGTGATCGGAATGGGGGCATTCACCGTCGTGTCCAGGCGTAGCGGGTTATACGCCCAGTAGACACGGAAGGGCGCGTTGATCACGGGCAAGAACACCTGCAGTTCCAGTCCGGTCGACATTCTGGGTGCCCAGTTCGTGCCCGGCACCGGGCTGAGATATTGGGAGAACTTCTGCGTGGTGCCTCCCACGCAATTCAGACCAACGTCCAGCGCAGGGCAGCCAAAAATTGTGCTGTTGATCAATTCGAATTGGCCATTGTTAATCTTCAGCTGCGAATCTCTAAGGATCGGTTCAATGCCGGTGTCGACGAAAGGCGCCAAAGCTACGGGGCCGGCAATGGTGATTCGGTATTCCAGGTTGGTGACCACGCTCAAGTCGCCTCCGGGGAAGACAATCTGATCCAGTGGAACCGGAACGGTGTAAGCGCCCTGCAGAGGATTGGCGGGATTTTTGGGCACGATCGAACCATCCGGGTTGCGCAACTGGATGCTGGTGGTGTTGGGCAGAAAAGCGACGGGGGAGATCGAGCGTATATCAAAGCCACGCAAATCATTTTCGCCACCATCGTAGAAGCGCTGAAAGGGAGGAGGCACGAGGCCGCCGTAGCCAGTCAGGAAAGAACCCTGGATGCGGAAGCCGATGGTATTGCGCCTCTTCTGCACTGGGATCCAGTGGGTGTACTGGGCGACGGGACGAATGGTTCTGACCGTCCCGCCCAAGCCGGCGATTTCAGCCGCCACGTAAACGCTGCTGCCTTTGTGCGGAAATAGCGCCCGGTCTACGGAGTTTATGGAGAAGCTGGGCGTAACTTTACTGGTGATGATTCCGTTGAGAGCGTTGGGGCCACTGATGCCGCTGAACGACAGGAAATTGAAGAGCGTCTGCGAGGCTGTGGTCAGGGCTACGATCGAGGAGTCGTCGAGCGAGTAACTGATGCCCACTCGCTTGAACGAGCGATGCAGCGGATACGCCAGGTTAACCGCGAAGCCATGGCTGGACTGGGTATAGTTTTGAAGATTCTCCTGCAAAGCGGCCGGCAGATTGATCGACTGGCCGCTGAGCAGGGCCGCTTGCCGAGCCTGATCGTAAGTGAACTTGGTGAAGTAGACGGTGAAACCCAACTGCAGCGGACGATCGAACAAGTAAGGTTGAGTAAAGCTGAATGAAACGTTGCGCTGCAGATTGCCGATGTTCGCCTGGATGCTCAAGGTCTCGCCCAGCCCGAGAAAGTTGTTGGTGCTGTAGCTGAGGCCGACGAATGTACCGGAAAGGCCGCTGACGCCGCCGCTTAAGCCGATGCTGTTTTTCCCTTTCTCTTTGACTTTGAGAGTGAGGTCGACCGTACCCTCTTTTTCGTTCAGGTGACGCTCGGTGACATTGGGATCGTCGGGCTTCAAATTGTCGAAAAAGCCCAGCTGATTCAGGCGCTGGATGCTGAGCTCCCAAAGTTGCTGGTTGTAGATCTGGCCTTCTTCCAGGACTATCTCACGGCGGATTACTTTGTCGCGAGTAGTGGTATTGCCTTGGAACTCGATTCGCCGCACGTAAAACTGTTTGCCCTCGTCGACGTCGATATCGAGAAAGACGAGTTTTTTTTCTTCGTCGAAAGTGGTGTTCGGAATGGAGGTGAAGTTGATGTATCCCAGTTGGCCATAGGCTTTGCCGAGATTTTCCAGGCCTTTCGCGATTTTGCTTCGGTCAAAGGTGTCGCCATCTTTGATCGGAAACAGGTTGCGCAAGGCCTTGGTATTGGTCACGGCCTTGTTGTTTTTGAAGGTGATCTCGCCCAACTTGTATTGGTCGCCTTCTTCGATGGGCATGGTAATATCCACGGACTTTCCCGGACCGCTTTGGAGCAGTGGGATGTGAAATCCCGTATGTCCGCTGTCATGGATGTTGGTCTTGGGCTCCTGAACCAGAACCTTGAAGTAGCCGCGGTTCTGGAACTCGGCGCGGACGCGCTCGGTGTCCTCCTCAAGCTTGGTGGCATCGTAAGTCTTCGAGAAGATATTCTCCAGGAAGATGGAATGCGGGATGCCGATGGGCTTCAGGTTCTTCATCGCGCCACGAAGGATGCGGCTTTTGACGTGTTTGTTCCCTTCGAAGGTAATCTTGCCTACCTTGACCTTCGGTCCTTCCTTGACCACGAAGGTGAGGCTGACAGCGTTTGGCGGGATGGGGTGAATCTCAGTGCGGACCGTGGAGAATTGTCTGCCATGCTCGGAGAGGAGTTCTTTAATCGTGACCTCGGCCTTCTTCACTTTGGTGGGATCGTATTGGCTTTCGACCGACAGTCCGACTTTGGCTTCTTTAAAGCGGTCCAGTACGTCGCTTTTCGAGACCGAATTCAGCCCCAGGTAGTTAATCTCGCGGATGGTTGGGCGTTCTTTTACATAGATATGAAGGATCCATCCTTTGGGAGTCTGCTCTCGCTCAAAGCGAATATCCTCGAAGTATCCGGTGTTCCAGAGGGAATTGAAGTCCCGCTCGATGGCGGCCTGGTCGTAAATATCCCCGGCGTGAGTGAAGATTCTGGCTTTAACTGTTTCGGCAGGGATACGTCGATTGCCATGAACTTCTATCCCAGCAATCAGGTCCTGTTGTCCCGCTGCCCAGGAGCACAGCAAGAAAAAAGTCAGCAGGAAACTGAGGAGCGGACGTTTCGCGGCTACGCAACGCTTTGTAAATGAAGGAGATGACCCCGGAGGGATAACCTGGGTTCGCCATGCGCTACCGTGCCTGCCCTGACTTATTGCAGGGCTATCCTGATGAGTGCGATGAATCGCCACTACCTCAGCCTATTGGAGTGTGGAAAACCGCAATTATACGGTAGAGCAGTGGACACCGTCCAAGCACTTACGCCTTAATCTTCGTCAGGATGCCGTTTGGAAAAGCTCTACTTCAACCAAGACGGAATAAAACGTGGCGGAGTTGCCCAGGTCTGTAAGTTTTTCGGAAGTAAGTACGTTAATGTTGCGTCCCTCGGGCGCGAGCTTCGCCCATTCAAGCCGTGCGCACACTACGCCCGGCTGCACTGCGCCGTCGACTCTGGCTTTTAGAAGTATATCGCCACGGCGGTTGAAAACGCGTACCGGGTCGCCATCCGCGATTCCGCGCGTGCGTGCATCGCTGGAGTTCATTTCGAGCAGGCCTACGTCTTCCATCTCCTGTATTGTGGGCAAATTCGAAAAGGTTGAATTGAGAAAGTTGTCGGATTTGCGGGCCAGCAATTCGAGAGGAAAGGTTTTCGCTTGCTTGCCGTGGCGTGATTCATTGGGCGGTTCGAAGTGCACCACGGGATCTAAACCTTGAGACTTGAGCGATTCACTGTAAAGTTCGGCCTTGCCGCTGGCGGTGAAAAAGTTGCCGCGGGCGAACGGGAGGAACGCTGGATAAGTTGATTGAGTGGTATCCGGCTGTTTGGGGTCCGCTTCTCCGAAGTTCAACCGAATGTGCCCTTCGCGCTCCAGCCTCTCGCGGTCGATTCCTTGCAGCCAGGGATGGTCTGTGTGCAACGCCCCATCGATCATCTGGTCGACAGATTCGCGAAAACATTCATCCTCGAAGCCCATTCCTTCGGCTAAAGCACGAAAGACTTCGACATTCGAACGGCACTCGCCCAGGGGCTCGATGGCCTGGTCCGATATTTGCAGAAAGTAGTGGCCGTAAGCGGTCTGCAGTTCCTTGTGCTCGAAAAAAGTGGTAGCCGGGAGAACGATGTCAGCGTAGTCGGTCGTGTCGGTAAGGAACTGCTCGTGCACGACGGTAAACAAGTCGGGACGCTGCAGTCCTCGAATTACTTCGTTGTGATTGGGACACGTCGCCGCCGGGTTAGAGCCGTAAACGAACAGCGCCTGGATGGGCGGATCATCGAGAGAGTTCAGTGCCTTGCCCAATTCCACCATGTTCACGGTGCGCGCGGGTCGTCCCAGTGATTTGAGCATCAGGTCTTTGCGCTTCAGTTCACTGCCAATTGAGGCAAAGGATCCACTGGTGGAGAGCTGCAGCCCGCCGCCAACTCTCCTGCCACGACCCGGTGATGCAAGGCAGCATGACGACGGCGCGCGTTGCCATGCCACCGCCTTCGGAGCGCTGTACTCCGTAATTCAAGCGAATGACGGCCGGATGCGTGGTCGCGTATTCTCGGGCCAGCTTCACAATGTCGGATGCGGCGATTCCTGTCCACTTTGCTACGCGTTCCGGGGTGTACTCCTTCACTTTTTCGCGAAGTTGTTCGAAGCCTACCGTGTAGCGTTGGACGTAATCCGCGTCATAGAGATTTTCGCCGATGATGACATGCATCATGCCCAACGCAAGCGCGGCGTCGGTTCCGGGATTGATCGGCAAGTACCAGTCCGCGCAGGCCGCGGTGCGGGTGCGATAAGGGTCGATCACCACCAGCTTCGCGCCTTTGCGGCGGGCCTCCTCGATGAAGGGCCACAGATGCACGTTGTTGCCGTGGATGTTCGCGGCCCAGGCAATGATGTAGCGCGAATGGCGAAACTGTTCCGGCTCCGTGCCCAGCTTCAGCCCAAGCACCGATTCGATTCCCGCTTCGCCGGCTGCGGAGCAGATGTTGCGCGCCAATTGCGATGCGCCCAGGCGATGGAAGAATCGGCGGTCCATGGAGGCGCTATTCAACATTCCGAGGGTGCCTCCGAAGGAATAAGGCAGGATGGCTTCGCTGCCGAATTCGGCAATGATCTTGTTGAAGCGAGCAGTGATTTCCGCAAGCGCCTCATCCCAGGTGATGCGCTGCCATTCCTGTGTGGCGCGGGCGCCCTCGCCCGCGGCCCTTGGCCCCTTCGGTCCTACTCGCCGCATCGGATACAAAACCCGGTCCGGCGAATACACCCGATCGAGATACTTGGCCACTTTCGCGCACAGGAAACCGCGCGTCACGGGATGCGCGGGATCACCCTTGACCTTGGTCGCGCGTCCGTCTTCTACGGTAATCAAAACCCCGCAGGCATCCGGGCAATCGTGCGGACATGTGGCGTGAACCACTTGCTTCATGATCTTGTGATTATAGAATGCCGCCGTGCTCGACCGGCCGCAAAATAAAGTATCGTCATCCTTCTCCGCGAGCTCTGCGGGCGTTCTCAGCGGCCTCAGCGTTTTGAGATTTTGATAGGAGTCCGGCAAGCAAAAATCTTAAAACGCAGAGTTCACCGAGAACAGCCGCAGAGTACGGTGAGGCACCAAATCGGTCCTCGGGTTCTTCCGATGACGGACACCAAGAAAACGGGCGGCCTGCGCCGCCCGGTCCATGCTGCAGTTGAGTTTTGGGTTACGGCAGTATGCGAACGCGGCCTGCCCACACGATTGGCTTGGTGGTGTTGGGATCGTAGAACACCAATCCGCGGGAGATTAGATTGGTGGCGCCTGCGGCCTGCAATCCGGTCAAACCGTTGACGTTGACGAACACGGTTTTAGCCCCGGTATAAACAGTGAACGGCCCACCGGCCGAGTAGCTCATCAAGGCGTCATTCTGCATCTGGTAGTTGCCCTGATTGCCGCTGGTGATGTTCACGCTGCTTTGCACCAGCGATCCGATCACGCCCTGCCGTCGCAGGGACACCATGTCGGGGTTGAACAGGTTGCTCTGATAGGTGCCGCCCACGAAGATACGTTGGCCCACCACCAGAGATGAGGCATCGAAGAGTTCGCTGGTGAACCAGTTGTCGATGAAACAAATGTCGTACTCCGATACTGTGCTGAGGTTGACGGTGTAGACGCTATCCACCGGGATCGTCGCTGAGGTTCCCAGCTCTTCGCCCACGAACATGGTCACAATCGGGCCGGGGCTTATGGCGAGGATTCTGCCAGAGATGAATGCCTGGTCGGTCGTGATCAGCTCAACGCTGCTGGCCACGATGCTGCCGTCGGATTGCACCGTGCCCTCGACAGAAACAATGCCATTTGCCATTAAGCTGCTCAAAGTATTGCTGCCGTTGTACACAGTGTTCGAATTGACGTCGATGGTCTCCTGGAAACCATACGGTCCCTGCATCAGGAACGAATTTCCAGTAGTGTTTACCGAGACGATGTTGCCGGTGAATTCAGTGATCTGGCCCAGGTCGCTGGAGGCCGAGACCGCCATCACATCGAGCACGGGCGTTACCGTAATCGTGCCGTTGTTGATGATCAAGTTGCCGCTGCCATCCATGGCCAGCGACTGGCGCAGGTCGAAGTCCATATGCAAACCGGCCATGCCGTTGCTTCCGACCACAAGTGGGGCCGAGGTGGGGAAAGAAACGGTTACGGTTGGGGTGCTCAAAGTGCCAGTTGCGGTGGCGATAGAAGGCGGATTCGTCGTGAGGTCGACGTAGTTGATCGAAGGTGCAGGACTGCTCGCGGCGAAAGTTATTGTCGCGCTGGTGTAGGTCCCCGGGGCTACAGTTTTGAAGCCTAATAGCGAGCGTAATCCGACTAGTCGTCCGAAGTCGACGGCGGTTGGGGTGGACAGCACCTGCGCCGTGGTCGAGCCATTGTTGAGCGTGATGCTGTTGATGGTGATATTGAACGCGACCACCGAACTCACGGGGGCGTCCTCGCCGGTAGTGAAGACCTGGCCTTGGTTGTTTTGCGGCGGTGTTGTCGACGATTTACTTACGCCGTTGCAGCCGGCGAAGCTCACCGCCAGGGCAAGTAATCCCGCGAGCGATAGAAACTTTCTCATCGTAGCTCCTGTCATCAGAATCTGTGGGGGAGCTGTGAATGCTTGACACGCATCATGAAAACACGTGCCATTGTAGGAAGTCTTCGTTACCTTGGGACAGATTACGGAGGTAACGGCGGCTCTGGACGCGGGGATTAGAGGGATTATTTCGTCGAACAAACACAGGTAGTTGCCTTGGGAGAAAAGCAGAGCCAGCCGGTTGCTTTACTTGAGACCAATCAGACGCGCCGGTTTGGACGGACGATCGCCGAACCCGGTCACTTAATCTCCATGACTTCCTTTTCTTTGCCCTTGCTCATCTCTTCCATCTTCTTGATTTCGTCGTCGGTGAGCTTTTGGATTTCGTCCATGGCCCGCTTCTCGTCGTCCTCGGTGATTTTCTTGTCTTTCATCGCTTTCTTGATGGCATCGTTGCCATCGCGGCGGATGTTGCGCACGGCGGTGCGATGCTCCTCGAGCACCTTGTGAAGGTGTTTCACCATATCCTTGCGGCGCTCTTCGGTGAGCGGAGGCACTGGCACGCGGATGATCTTGCCATCGTTCATGGGATTGAGCCCGAGGTCGGAAGAACGAATCGCTTTTTCGATCGCCTGCAACTGGGAAGCATCCCAGGCCTGCACCGTGAGCAGTTGCGCCTCGGCGTGGACGGAGGCAACCTGACTTAACGGCGTGGGCGTGCCGTAATAGTCGACGTTCACGGTGTCTAGCATGTGCACGTTCGCGCGCCCGGTGCGCGTGGCCGACATTGCCTTGCGGAAGTCCTCGACGGCTTTGTCCATACGGGTCTTGAGTTGAATGTAGGTGTCCTTAAGGCCCGGAATTGCGGCCATACCAGCTTGAGCCATGGTTAGCTCCCCTGAGGATGAGTTACCAAAACTGTGAATTATAAACCTTTGAAACGCACGGTTGTTCAGAACGAACGATCCGCGAAAATCCGTGCTGATCGGTGACCTAGCCCCTACGCGCTCACCAGCGATCCGATCTTCTCGCCGGTTACCACCTTGCGGATGTTGCCGCGATGATTGAGATTGAAAATGATGATCGGGAGGTTATTGTCTTTGCAAAGGGAGATGGCGGTCGAGTCCATCACCTTCAGGCCTTTTTTCAGCACATCCATGTAGGTGATCTCGGTGAATTTCTTGGCGTCTTTTACCAAGACTGGATCGGCGTCGTAGATGCCGTCGACCTTTGGTGGCTTTCATGATAACGTCGGCTTTGATTTCCATGGCGCGCAGGGAAGCGGCGGTGTCCGTGGAAAAGTAGGGATTGCCGGTGCCTCCGGCAAAAATCACTACCCGGCCTTTTTCCAGATGACGGATGGCGCGGCGGCGGATAAAAGGCTCGGCAACCTGGTTCATCTCAATCGCCGACTGCACTCGGGTGTAGACGCCCTGCTTTTCGAGCGCATCCTGCAATGCCAAGGCATTGATCACTGTTGCGAGCATGCCCATATGATCGGCGGAAACCCGGTCCATTTCTTTGGCCTGCTCGGCCACGCCGCGAAAAAAATTCCCTCCGCCGACCACGATCGCAATCTCAATTCCCAGGGATCGCACGTCAGCCAGCTCCGCGGCAATTTCGTGAATGCGAAAAGGATCGACGCCGAAACCCTGGGTCGCGGCCAGGGCCTCGCCGGAAAGCTTGAGCAAAATGCGTTTAAAGACGGGAGTGGTCATCCGTAATTCAGTCTAGCATCCCAGGGGGAATGTGGGTCATTCGGAGAGCTCTTTGAGCAAGAATCGCATTACTCAGCTTTCTGTTCCGGCTTGGTGATGGCGATGGTCTCGCCAGCCTCGCCCACCTTGAAGCGGGCGAAGCGGCGTACCGCGATGTTTTCGCCCAGCTTGCCAATTTTGGCTGCAATGAGTTGCGCGATGCTGACTGTCTGATCTTTGATAAAGGGCTGCTCCAGCAGGCAGACCTCTTCGTAGAACTTGGCCATCTTGCCTTCGACCATCTTCTCGGCGATGTTCGCAGGTTTGCCGCTGGCGATGGCCTGGGCGCGGAAAATGTCTTTCTCACGCTCGTAAGCCTCGGGCGTGACGTCTTCCTTGCGAACATATTTGGGATCGCTGGCGGCGATGTGCATGGCGATGTCATGCACCAACTCCTTGAAGTCTTCGGTGCGGGCCACGAAATCGCTCTCGCAGTTAATTTCGACTAGCACGCCAATCTTGCCTCCGGCGTGGATGTAGCTGGCCACCGAGCCTTCGCTGGTCACGCGGGTCGCCTTCTTCGCCGCCACCGAGAGCCCGCGCTTCCGGAGACAAATGATAGCCTGCTCCATGTCACCGCTGGCTTCGGTGAGAGCCTGCTTGCAATCCATCATCGGCGCGCCGGTACGCTCGCGTAGTTCCTTTACCTTGGCGGCAGAAATGTTGGGTTTCTTATTATCGTCTGGGTCAGGGCTAACGGTAGTTGCCATATCGTACGATTATTCCTTTGCACTTCACAAAAATTAACCCGCGCCGGACGACCCGCGCGGGTCTGAATCCCTCAGGGGCTAAAGCCCGGAATCTTCTAAGCTTTTTACGGCACGGCTGAAACCGTGCCCTTCCACGATTCCCTTACAATTTTCTTACTGACAATTCCCTTACTGGTGGTCCGAACGTATTCGTGCGACGAAAGCGGGAATCTAGCGCCAACGACCGACAGCCGACGACCAACGACTGCTCTAATACGTCTGGGTCTCGACTTGGGGAATGTCCTCGGCGGCAGTGTCTTTCGCGGCCGCAGGCTGCTTGCGCGGGCTCGCTCCCAGAACATCTTCCATGCTGATGTCTTCGGAGCCGGCGTCTTCCCCGGCATTAATATCAATTCCGCCTTCAGCAGCGCTTGCAGCCGCGGCCAGCTCAGCCTGCTGCGCCGCACCGGCGGCCGCGGCCAGGTCGGCGACTTGCTTGTCGGTCATGAGTTGCGCGCCCTCGGCGACGGAATCGGCGATCTTCGATGCAAATAATCGGATCGCTCGCAGCGCATCGTCGTTGCCTGGAATCACATAATCCACTTCGCTGGGGTCGCAGTTCGTGTCGACGACGGCGACTACCGGAATGCCGAGTTTGCGCGCCTCGCGCACCGCGATCTGCTCTTTGTTCGAGTCGATGACGAAGATCGCATCGGGCAAACGGCTCATATTCTTGATGCCAGCCAGGTTTGCCTGCAGGTGTTTGCGCTCGCGCTCGAGCTTGATGACTTCTTTCTTGGGCAGCAACTCGTAACGGCCATCCGTGGCCATCTCGTCGAGTTCCTTCAGCCGCTTTACCGATTTCTGCACCGTCACCCAATTGGTGAGCAGGCCGCCCAGCCAGCGCTGGTTCACATAGAATCCGCCACAGCGCGTCGCCTCTTCGGCAATCGCGTCCTGCGCCTGGCGCTTGGTGCCTACGAAGAGAATGATCTTCCCTTCGCTGGCCAATTCCTGTACGAACTTCGACGCTTCCTTGAACATCTTCAGCGTCTTTTGCAAATCGATGATGTAAATCCCGTTGCGCTCTCCGAAGATGAATTCCTTCATCTTGGGATTCCAGCGCTTGGTCTGATGCCCGAAGTGCACGCCCGCTTCGAGCAACTCCTTCATGGTGATGTTAGCCAATCAACCTCCTTATTTGGTCTGCATCCGGCGCTCACCCTGAGGCTGCCCCGAATTGCCATTCCCGTCCCCGCGCCGCGAGGCCGGGAAGAATTGAACACCTGAAAAACCGTCGTTCGTCCTCGGTCGTTGGTCGTCAGCCAACCGCCGTTGCGAACGACCAACGACGACCCGCAACAGACCTTAGCGCTTGCTGTACTGAAACCGCTTTCTTGCGCCCTTCTGACCGTACTTCTTGCGCTCTTTGCCGCGCGAATCGCGCGTGACCATGCCTTCGGCCTTGAGCTTCTTGCGGAGCTCAATGTTGAAGAGCATGAGAGCGCGGGCGATTCCTAATTTCACCGCGTCCGCCTGGCCGTTCACGCCGCCGCCAGAAACCCTGGCGACAACATTGAATGTGCTCGCGGTTTCGGTCGAGAGCAAAGGCTGCTTCGCGCTCGAGCGCTGCGCAGGGGTTACGAAGTACTCCTCAAAAGCGCGCCCGTTGATTTTGAACTCGCCGCTGCCTGGACGTAAGTAGACGCGCGCGATCGCCGACTTGCGGCGGCCGGTACCGTAATATTGCACTAGCTCTGCCATTCTTAGCCTTTAGCACTTAGCTTTTGGCTTTTAGCCAAACCGCTCTCGTGCAAACCTTTCAAATAAGTCTTTGACGTCATCCTGAACCGGCGTCAGCCGGTGAAGGATCTCGCGTATATAACGAAAACTCTACGCCCGAACTTCGAGCGCCTTGGCTTGCGGCTTCTGCGCTTCGTGCGGATGCTTCTCGCCACGATACACGTTCAGCTTGCTGATCATCTGCCGGCCCAATTTCGACTTAGGCAGCATGCGCAACACCGCAGCCTCAATCACCGATTCGGGCTTGCGCTCGAACCGCTTGCGAAACTCTTCGGTTCGCAATCCACCCGGGTAACCGGTGTAATGCTGATAGACCTTCTGCTCCGACTTAAAGCCGGTCGTCTTCACTTTCTCGGCGTTGATCACGATCACATGATCGCCGGTGTCGAGAAAGGTCGTGTACTGCGGATTTTCCTTACCCATCAAAATGCGGGCGACCTGTGACGCAAGCCGGCCGAGCGTCTGCCCGGAAGCATCCACGACGTACCACTTGCGCACAATTTCCCCCGCTTTGGGGAAATAGGTTGACATGCAAACTCTCCCAGAAATATAAAAACGCAAAGAAGACCGCTGAGCACCCCGTGAGCGCCGAAGGCGCAGGGCTATCAGGCGGGCAACCGCAGGACTAGCAAAGTCTTAAAGATAACGTAATGCAGAGGATATTGTCAACGCAGCATCGGCGAGGTTTCGATCTTCTCAATCCAGCCCCGTCCGTTTCTGATTGGTGAGACGCGCATCCGACGCCAGCCGGACGCAGTTTTGAAGTAACGCAGGTGAAACTTTGGTATTTGCCAACTGCGGCCCCCGATTAAACCCATGGAGCTAAATACCGACTCCTTGGGTCGGAGGTCGAATATTACCGCGCTACAGCCGGGCTACAAATTTTGGAGAGGCTGCAACCCGCATGAAATGAGGATTCTTGGAGGCTAGGAGTCGAGGAGGACATCTTCTTCCTCCTCTTCGGCTTTTCCGCCGTCGCGCTGCGCCTCGTCGAGCTGGCGCAAGCCTTCCATCAGCAGACCCTGCGTGTTTAAATTCGTGGTCTGCTGCGTGGTCTTGCCTTCGAAATTGACTTCAAAGTTTCCGTCGGTCCAGCGCAAAACCTTGAACACGGCCGGATCCCCAAGCAGGGAGCCATAAGTGGCGTGAGTTACCTGGCCCTCTTTGAAATACAGTTCGCATTTATCGTCTTTGTTGGTAAGGGTGAGGGAACAACTCTTGCGGCCCATTTCCAGGGATTGGACCAGGTCGATGACATTCATCTGCAACAAGCTGCCGCGCAACACGCCGTCGGACGGAACGCTCTTGGCCATCTTTTCCAGAGCGATCTTGTCGATCACGCGCTTGATGCGCTGAGTGGCTTCTCTCAGGAAGAATGGTTTCTCGACGAAATCGTCAACGGGAAGATCCGCCGTGCTCAACTTCTCGCTGATGTCAGCTTTCGTCGCCACCAGGATGACCGCGGCTTCGGCGGTTCGAGGGCGGCTTCTCAACTTCTCGACTAGCTGGCGGCCATCCATGCCGGGCATGCGATAGTCGCAAACCAGCAGGTCCGGAGGATCGTCCACAGCTTTCAGGAGCGCGTCTGCCGCGTCGGTCGCAGTCGTCACCTTGGCGAGCGGAGTCAGTGCTCCGCGCAGGAGGCCCAACACCATCGGATTGTCATCGACCAAGAGGAGTCTTACGTTGTTCGCCATGGAACGCGTTACATCTTTTTGCTGGCGCGGCGATAATCGCCGCTTTTGCCGCCGGATTTCCGCTCAAGCACGATCTCGCGAATCTCGATGCCCTTGTCGAGCGCCTTACACATATCGTACACGGTGAGCGCGGCAATGGTGGCGGCCATCAGGGCTTCCATCTCCACGCCGGTCACCGCCGTGGTTGCAACTTTTGAGGTGATCGCGACGCCATTCTCGCACAGCCGTAATCGCACATCAACGTGGGCCAGCGGTAAGGGATGGCACATGGGAATCAGATCGGCAGTTCGCTTGGCGGCCATGATTCCCGCGAGGCGCGCCACCTCCAGCGGATCGCCCTTGGGATTTTTGGGCAGGGCTTTGAGGACCTTAGGCTTCAGCACTACGAAAGCGCCGGCCTCGGCTTCGCGTTTGGTGGGGGATTTTGCGGAAACATCAACCATTCCCGCTTGTCCGGAATGATCGTAATGGGAGAGCTTTTTGGGCATCCGAAGAAACCATCTTACTAGAACCGATCTCAGAAATGGCCTCGTGGGGCGGGCCGAGAAAGTAGATGGTGTAAAAGGCCTGTTACGTCAACAATCGTGGAATGGGCCATTCGTCGGCATTTACAGCCACCCACTGCCGGAGTAAAATTCAGGACCGAAGTTGCGGCGCAGCCGAGCGGAGGTGCAATGTGGGCAAGCCTGCCTGCTGGCGGACATTCTTCACTTGCTTCGTGATTCTTGCGGCGGTCACCGTTGCCGCACCCGCGCAGACCTACAAAACCCTCGTGAGTTTCAACGGGGACGACGGTGTATACCCAATCTACGCGCCACTGGTTCAGGGCCGCGACCGAAAATTCTATGGGACAACAAGAGGAGCGGGCGGCAACAACCCAGGCACAGTGTTCGATGTCACCGCCGGGGGCACGCTCACAACGCTGGCATTGCTCGCGACTCAGCCCTACTCGGGATTGGTTCTCGCTACCGACGGAAGCTTTTATGGAACAACCGCCCTGGGCGGCACCAACGACTGGGGCACGATCTTCAAAATGACGTCCATGGGGACGATCACCCCGCTTTATAGTTTCTGTGCCCAGACGAACTGCTCTGATGGTGTCTTCCCGCTCTTCGGGCTGGTTCAAGCCAGCAATGGTAAGTTGTATGGGACAACTCCCAGCGGGGCCGCAGTGAACAGCCTGGGCACGATCTTCGAAATCAACCTTGCCGGTGAGTTCACCACGCTGCACAGCTTTAACGGCGCGGACGGCGCCAGCCCTTCGGGTCCGCTAATTCAAGCCACCAACGGAAATCTCTATGGCACGACAGGAGCGGGCTTCGGCACGGTCTTCGAAATCACTCCCACCGGTAAATTCAAAACGCTACACGTCTTCAACGGCACGGACGGCTCCGGCCCTTCCCTGGGGCTGGTTCAAGCCAAGGACGGGAACTTCTACGGGACAACACAGCAGGGCGGAGCCAACAATAATTGCCCCTCTGGCTGTGGCACGGTATTCAAGATGAAACCGACAGGCGAGCTAGAGACGATTTACAACTTTTGCTCCCAGCCTCACTGCGCGGACGGCTCCGACCCGATCTCTGCATTGGTTCAAGCCGCGGACGGAAACTTCTATGGGACGACATCAGAGTCCGGAAACAGCACCGCTTGCGGCGGATATGGCTGTGGCACAATCTTCAAGCTGACCCCCAAGCGCGCGCTGACCACCCTTCATACCTTTTGCTCCAAAACGAATTGCGCCGACGGCGCCGGACCTCAGGCCGGCCTGCTTCAAGCCACCAACGGAACCTTCTATGGCGTCACCACCGGGGGCGGAGCCAGCGGCGATGGCACAGTCTTCAGCTTGTCCACTGGTCTGGGCCCATTCGTCACTTTCGTGCAGCGGGCCGTCAAGGTGGGGCACACCGCCGAGATTCTCGGCCAAGGCTTCACGGGCACGACAAAGGTTTCCTTCAACGGAACCTCGGCACCCTTTGCCGTCAATAAAGCCGGTACATTCTTAACAGCCACAGTTCCCGCAGGCGCAACCACTGGCTACGTCACCGTGACCACGCCCCATGGCACGCTGACCAGCAACGTGCCATTCCGTGTGATCCCCTAGATATTGAGCCTGATCCCCCGTTAGAGCGTCGTGGGCCTGTCAGTCTGGCTTGACTTGGAAAGCTATTGCGACTAGTCTCCGGCTGGCTTGAGAACCTAGTTTTTGGTGCTGGGGTCCGGCTGATTGAAATCTATTCACGTTGCGACAGGGAGGTTGTTGATGAAAAGAATCACCGACGTGTTGTTGCTGGGGTCTTTGGTAGTGGGGAGCTTTGGCATGGCAGCGGCGCAGGAACAAACAGTGCCGCCGCCCAAGGTGCTCACGGTGACCCGGGAGTTTGTAAAGCCGGGAAAGGGTGGAGTGATGCACGACAAGGCCGAGAGCGCGTTTGTCCAGGCATTTGCGCGGGCCAAGTGGCCGACGCACTATCTGGCTATGAATTCTGTTTCCGGCAAGCCGCGGGTGTTGTTCTTCACGGGCTACGATTCCTTCGAAGCCTGGGAGAAGGACGTGAACGCGGTCAACAAGAATGCAGCGCTTTCCGGCGCACTGGATCACGCTGGCGTGGCTGACGGGGACCTGCTGGATTCGGTGGATGGAGGCGCTTGGGCCTATCGCGAGGATTACAGCCTCCGCGCCCCGGTGGACATAGCGCACATGCGTTACTTCGAAATTGCGGTCTATCACGTGAAGCAGGGGCATCGCAAGGATTGGGATGACGGCATGAAGATGGTCCTGGCCGCGTTTCAGAAGGCATCACCGCAGGCGCATTGGGCTTGCTACGAGGCCGCTTATGGCGCGCCCGAGGGCACTTACGTTTTCATAACCCCAATGAAGTCTGCGGCTGAAATTGACCGGGCCTTCGCGCAAAACAAAGACTTCGCATCGGCCATGGGCGAGGACAATATGAAAAAGCTCGAAGAGCTTTCGGCTGCGTCTATCGAGTCGAGTGAGTCGAACTTGTTTATGTTCAATCCGAAGATGAGCTATGTGTCGGATGAATGGCTGAAAGCCGATCCGGAGTTCTGGAAACCGAAGCCGATGGCGGCGCCTGCGGCGGCGCCCAAGAAGCCGGCGGAAAAAACGACCACCGGACAGTAGATTCGTTTATTGTAGCGTCGGCGTCCTCGACCGTGCAGGAAACGGGGACGCCCATCGCTCCATCGCCAATCTACTCGAATGCTTCTTCTATCGCATCAGCAGCGGAACCCATTCACCTGTTGCAATCCTCTCCCGATCCGGCGGAATCACAATGTAACAATTCGCGGCTGCGGTCGCTGCGATGTCTCCTGATCCTTGCCAGCGCACCAATTCGACCTGGGCCTGCTCGAATTCGCCGGAGAGAATTGCGGGCAGGAAACGCTTCAGACCTGGCTTGGTCTTGATCTCGGATCTTAATTTGGCGTGCAGGAAAATTAGTTTTCGCGGGGTCATGCCGGCTAGGGCTTCCAGCACCGGGCGGGCGAAGAGTTCGAAGGTCACCATCGTCGACACCGGGTTTCCCGGCAGACCGAAGAAGTATGTGTGGCCCTCAGGGGCTAAAGCCCCGGCGTCTTTTGAGCTCTTAGCGGCACGGCTGAAGCCGTGCCCTTCCACTTCGCGGGCAGGAGTGCCCGCGCCACACGGTACTCGTCCAAATACGACCGGTCGCCCTGGTTGAATCTGCGCTCCGGTGAAGAAAAACTCTGCCTGGAACTGCGCTAGAGCCTGTTCTACTAAATCATATTTTCCCATAGAGACGCCACCAGTGAGCAAGAGCAGATCAGTTTCAAAGCCGTCCGCGATCAACTCTTGCAGGCGTTCCGGTTCGTCGGGGGCGATGGGCAGCAACACAGGTTCGCCGCCCGCGGCCTGGATTTGCGCCGCTAATGAATAAGTATTCGAATTGCGAATCTGGTTGGGCGCGAGGGGGACGTCGATGTCCACCAGTTCGTCGCCGGTGGCGAGCACGGCGACGCGAGGTTTCGAATACACCAGCAGGCGCGATCTGTCCCACCGATGCCGCTACCGCAATCGCCGCATGATCCAGGCGCACGCCGGGCGACAATAGGCGGTCGCCTCGCTTTGCCTCCGACGCGATGGGAACAATGTTTTCTCCGGCAGCGATTCCTTTTGTGATCGTGACCTGATCGCCGTCTCGTGATGTGTACTCGATCATGACAACGGCATCGCAGCCCGGCGGCGCGGGCGCACCGGTCATGATGGCTGCGGCTTGCCCGGACTCGACCTTGAGAGCCGCATCCGCCGCGGCCCCGGCTTTGATTTCACCGATTACTTTCAGTATCGCGGGAAGCTTTTCCAAGTCAGCGGCCTGCACCGCATAGCCATCGCGTGTGGCTCGGGGAAAAGGAGGGAAATTGCGATCGGCGAGGACCGGCTCGGCAAGAATCTGACCCCGGGTGTCGAGCAGTTCCAGCAATTCCTTGCCTCGAGGACGCAATGTTGCGGCATGGTGCTCAACCACACGCCGTGCCTCTTCGAAGCTCAGGACAATGGCTGAGGTGGGCGTTGCAGGCATGAATGAATGATACGACAGGCAAGGCCGGGAGAACTGCGGCCCTGCGGGCCTGACCGGGTCGAAGACCCGATCCCACACGTTCTTGGCTTGGCAATGGAAAATCGGAAATTTATCTTTTCAGCGTTTCATCCAATTGCTGCGGATCGGTGGCGTACATCATTGCGGTATCGACATCTATCACTCCCGCGCGCACAAGTTTTTCCAGCTCGCCGTCAAAATGCTGCATGCCTTCGGAGGCGCCGTCCCTCATGGCTTGCAGCAGGTTCTCTCCGGAGGAATCGTTCACTTCAATGCACGACTGAGTGCGGGGATAGGCCTTGAGCATCTCTACAACAGCGATTCGCCCGGTCCCGTCTTTGCGAGGAACGAGCCGTTGTGAAACGATGTAGCGGAAGGTCCTCGCCAGACGGCTGCGAAACGACTCCTGCTCGGGCCCGGCAAACGCGCTGACCATGCGTTCCACGGTCTTGGCAACGCTGACGGTATTCATGCTGGTGAGAATCAGGTGTCCGCTTTCAGCCGCTTCCAAAACCATTTCCATGGTCTCGCGGTCGCGCATCTCGCCGACCATAATCACATTCGGCGCCTGCCGCAATGCTGCGCGCAGAGCCAACGCAATGCTGGGAGTATCGCTGTGCAACTCGCGCTGGTGAACCGTGGCCCGCTTGTGATTGTGCAGGAACTCAATGGAATCCTCGATGGTGATGATATGGCAGACCTGTTCCTGGTTGATGCTGTCGAGCAGCGCGGCCAAGGTCGACGACTTCCCCGAGCCCCGCGGCCCGGTGACCAGCACAATGCCATCACGGAGGTGGGCCACCCCTGCCAGCTGCGGGGGCAGGCCCAGCGAAGCCAGCGCCGGAATGGCGGTCGAGATGACCCTCATCACCACCGCGCAACTGCCGCGTTGAATGAAGACGTTCACACGGAAACGAGCAACTCCTGAAAGTCCGTAGGAAACGTCGCAAAAGCCCTGCTCGCGTAACAGGCCAATCGCCTGTTTGTTCTCGCCGATCAGATCGGAGGCGATGCGGCGGGTGTCGTCGGCGCTGAACGGGCGGAGGCCGTTGCCTTGAATCGCTATCAGTTGGCCATGGATCTCGACCTGCGGCAGCCGCCCGGGCGAGAAAATCAGATCGCTGACCTGATCGTTTGCGCGCAGGATCGCCGCGAGTAGCGCATGCGTCGCCATTGCGCCCGCACCGGTGGAGGACTCGAGGACAACGGAGATGGGAGCATTGCCCGGTGCCGCCATATTCTCATTTCTCGGGGAGTGCGGGATCGATTCCCGTATGAGTGCCTGACTTTTACTCTAACCAAATCGGCGGGCAAGGTTCTACGAAGAACGTCGAGGGCACAGACTTTGGTAATGAAGGCTCGCGCCACAACAAAAAAGGCGGCCGGTTCAGCCGCCTCGTCCAATCACCAGTCGAACTGCTATGGTTTCTTTGTTGTGGTCGTCTTTTTCTTGCCGTAACTGGTCTCGACCGTGGCTCCGAGTCCCTGCAGCATGGCCTTGGCCTCTTCCGCATGCGGGCCTGTCGGCTGCAGCTCGAGATATTTCTGGAAAGCCTCGGCAGTGCCTGGTGGCGCAACCATTTTATCCCCTTGCAAGGTGGCGGCACCGATCAGATTCGTGCCCTTCCAGTAATAGGCGTCGGCCCGGTTGGGATCGGCGGCGATGGCCTTATCGAAAGCATCCGCTGCCGCTTTTCGCATTTCGGAATCGTTCTTGGTGTTGGCATTGGTCAAAATCGCACCCAGATTGAAGTAGTACATGCCTGCGCCGGTTGGGTCTAATTGCGCCGCCTGGTTGTAAGACTTGACGGCGTCGTCGGTCTTGCCCAGCTGAGCCTCGGCTTTGCCTAGATTGTTGTAAAAGGAAGCCAGCATCTTGGCTGCGTCCGGCGGCTTCTGAGGAGTCGCGTCCAGAGCTTTCTGCTTGAGGTCCACAGCTTTTTGATAATTAGTGACAGCGGCCTCGTAGCGCTTCGTTTTCTCCGCGTTGTCGGTCTGCTTGGCGGCCGAGCTCAAATCATAGTCTCCCAGCTTGGCCCAAAGCAGGTCGCGGCTGGGATCCATCTGCGTGGCTTCGGTGATTTGCGCGATGGCGGTATCGAAATCGCCGGCGTCCGCGGCCGTTTTGGCAGCCGCCAGCTTCTCGTTCAAACCCTTGATGGTTGAATTTTCCTTCGCAACCTTAGCCGCCTGCTCCTGCTGCTGCTTCAACTGCTCGGGAGTCAACCCGGCTCCCTGGGCGGCATTGGCCTGTTCCTTCTTCATGTCGAAGTCCAGGGTGTTCTCCTCGGAGCTGACGGTGAACCCGTTGTAGTGAAAGATTTCCTTCTTGTCCGAGCCGAAGAGTGTGACTTTGTAGTGGCCGGGCGCAATGCCCAAAGAAAAGTATTCTCCCTTGCTGTTGGTTTTGAGCTCGTACTTCCGTCCGCTCTCGATACTCACCCATTCCACGGTGGCACCGGCAATTGGTTTACCGTCTACGTCCTTGCAAACACCCTTCACGCTGGCGGTGTCTTGAGCGAATGCCGGGCTTGCACACAGCGCAGCCGCCAACATCGAAAGCGCCAGCATCATTGAATATTGCTTCATTGTCTTGCCTCCGGGTCAAACTTGAATTTGTCGATTTCCAATTCTCAGCGTCCGGCTTCCGGCCACGTTACTTTGCTCCATGAAAGTCGAAAATAGTCGCGTTGCTACGCCTTGCCCACCGTTTCACAATACGGGATCGGGTCAGCAGCGCCAGCATCCTGAAAGGCCCGGAGCCGGAGCACACAACTATCGCACACTCCGCAGGCGCGATCTTCCCGGCTGTAGCAAGACCACGTTAAATCGAAGGGAGCACCCAATTCAAGGCCAAGCCTCACAATTTCCGCCTTGCGCAGCCCGATCAGCGGAGTCACGATTTCGATCCGGCCATCCTTCGTTCCTGTCTTTACGACCTCATTGAAGGCGCGATAGTAAGCGGGACGGCAGTCAGGATACCCCGAGCTGTCCTGTTCCACAGCGCCGATATAAACCTTTTCTGCCCCCAGGACTTCGGCCCAGCTCACCGCGACCGACAAGAAATGCGCGTTGCGAAAGGGTACGTAGGTTACGGGGACGCCATGGCCAATCCTCGACGACTCGGGAACCGCGCATACCTGGATCCGTCAGCGCCGAACCGCCAATCATCCGCAAAGCTTCGTTTCGGACGATAAGCTTTTCATGAATGCCCAGGCGATCGCAAATCCCCAGAAACGCCCGTCGCTCTCGCTCTTCGGTGCGCTGACCGTAGCTGATGTGCACCGCAGCTGCGTCAGACTTCTGTGCTGCCAGCGCGGCACAGACGCAGGAGTCCATCCCGCCACTGAGCAGGACCACCGCACGCGACTTGGCCTCTGTCATCAACTCTAATACCGCACCACCGAGTCACAGAGAAATCAAGAAAAAGAACGACGCTCACAACTCGACCAGTGACTCGCCAGATCTACTCTACTCTGTTGTTCTTGCTTTCTCTGTGTCTCTGTGACTCTGTGGTGAAAGATTTATACGCTCTTCATCGCCGGGTCCCAGATGAACTTATGGATCTGCAGTCCCAGGCGAGCGGGAACGTTGTCTGCCAGCATCCACTCCGCCAGTTCCCGCGGATCCAGCAAGCAGTGCGAGCTGTCTCGCGGGCCACCTGAGTCCTTGCTGAAGGCAGGAGAAAACAACACCGCGTTCACCTTTCGAGCCAGATGATGACGCGCCACAAAATCGCGCGCGAACTCATAGTCGGTCCGGTCGCTCAGGACGAACTTAACTTCGTCCGCCGAATCGAGGGCTTCCAAGTTGTGCATGTGGAAGCTGTCATGCTCGCCTGAATTTGGACACTTCACATCTACGATCTTGACCACGCCCTTCGGGACCCGCTCCAGCGGACGCTCGCCACTGGTTTCGAGCAACACCGTGTAGCCGTCGTCCAACAGGCGCTGCATCAGCGGCACCACTTCCCGCTCCTGCAGCATCGGTTCGCCGCCCGTGATCTCTACCAGTCCGCTCGGGCTCAGTTGCTCGACTTCTTCGACGACCTCTTCCATCGTCATGCGATGACCACCGGTGAAAGTGTACTCGCTGTCGCACCAGGAGCAGCGGAGATTGCATCCGGTCAGGCGCACAAAGACGCATGGCAGCCCGGCATGCGTGGACTCGCCCTGAATCGATTTGTAAATCTCGGTGATCTGCATGAAAGTCAGTTCTCAGTGGCTAGTTGTCAGTTGCCAGTTACTCGGGACTCTTGCATATCGACGCTATTAGCCCGTTCAAGATCCGTCCTACCTCAGCACAACATTGCAGAAGCACGCTAGCCTCTGGTTTCTGCAAGTATCCAAGGTTTAGCGCAATCTGAAACTGTGTTTCGAGCTCCATCAGCGATCCCCTCGCCTGGCCAAGAAAGTATCGAAATTCCTTTTCCGAAAGCCGCCCTTGCCCTTCTGCGATATTGCTCGGAATCGATACCGAACAGCGGCGAAGTTGCGATGTAAGCCCGAATTGCTCATCCCTCGGGAACTTCGACGTAGCACGATAGGTTTCAGTGACGAGCGTCATGGCTTTCTGCCACGCCACGAGATCCCGATAGGACATCCCCATGGTCGCTCCATCTACCGGGCAACCGACAACTGGCTACTGGCAACTGCCTATTCACTGTAGGTTGCGGTGGTCGTGTCCGTCTCGAACACGGTGACGTTCTTCACTTGCACCCGCCCCGCGGTTACCCGGTCGAGCTGCGATTTGGTCTCATCGTAAAAATACTTGGCCAGATTTTCCGCCGACGGATTCAACACCTTGAACGGCTCCAGGTCGTTGATCATCTGGTGGTCGAGACGCTCGATGGCGTGCTTCATCACCTCGCGCAAATCCTTGAAGTCGAGCAGCAACCCGGCCTTGTCCAATTCCTTGCCGGCCAGCGTAACCCGCACTTTGTAATTGTGCCCGTGCGGATTCTCGCACTTGCCCTTGTAATTGCGCAGGTAATGTCCTGCGGCGAAGGAGTCGTCTACTGTGACTTCGAACATGAACCCTCTTGGCGGCCGGTCTAGCGGAGCGAAGCGCGAGGCATCGCCCAATTGATTATTGTACCGCGACCCGGTTAGCTCCGTTTCTTGCCTTCGTTCTGCACGACCCGCGCCTTTACGAGCTTCTTTACCAGCGCAGTCGGCAGCGGCTTGTCCGTGGGGAAGTGGATCGTTCCTTTGGATGTTGAGAAGCCCTTAAGTTCGTCCTTAAACGTTTCAATAACCGCGGCTGTCGGAAACAAACTGCAGTGGTTCGAAAACGCAGCGAACCACACTAGCACTCTATTGTCCTTGAACGCAGGAATGCCATAGCTGATGATTTCGGCGGCCTGCGGTGGCACAGCGGACTGAATTGCTGCGCGCATTTTGTTAAAGGTACCGCGAGCGGGTTCTGG
This sequence comes from uncultured Acidobacteriota bacterium, assembly GCA_963838765.1. GTDB lineage: Bacteria > Acidobacteriota > Terriglobia > Terriglobales > Acidobacteriaceae > JABDBE01. The sequence continues at coordinate 29,832 of CAWISU010000074.1, forward strand.
GATCCCAGCAAGGTATTCATCGACGGTTTTGTGGGTGATTTTGTTTTTCGGCGCAGCACGGCGATTGCGAGGGCTCTTTTTTTTCATACCAGTCATACCACAATGGTCCATTCACCAACCCGGCGCCTCTGTTCCTTTCAAAAGAGCCGGATCGCTTTAGCCTGTTCGATCGCCGACACTTTCCTGAGTTCCGCCAACACTGGATCGGGCACGACCCCGTCAACGTGTACCACCGCGATAGCTTCGCGTGGTTTCGCATTCCCCGTCCGGCGGCCCAGAGAGAAATCGGCGATGTTGATTTTGTGATTGCCCAGAATCGTGCCCACTTTCCCGATCACGCCGGGCACGTCGCGATTGCGAAGGTAAATCAGATTGCGCTCGAGCGGAGCTTCCACTTCAATTCCATCCACGTGCAGTAAACGTGGGGCATTCTTATGCAACACGGCACCCTTGACTACGTGTTCTTCCGCTTGAGCCTTGACCGCAATCGAAAGCACGCTGCCGGCTCCCCCGGTCGAACCCTTGGGCTTGCGTTCCTCGTGAATGCGCAATCCGCGCGAGGAGGCGATCGCAGCCGCGTTCACCAGGTTTGCCTTTTCCTCCAGAGCCTCATTCAAAATGCCTTTGATCGCGCCATTGCGAATCAACTCGGTCTTCCACTCGGCGATGTGGCCGCTATAGCTCAGCGAGATTTCCTCGAGCGCGCCTTCACTGACTTGAGCCAGGAACGAACCCAATCTTTCCGCCAGCACGATGTAGGGTTGCAGTTCGACGTACTCATCGTGCGAAACGGACGGCACATTCACCGCGTTCTGAATGACTCCGTGCTTTAGATACTCCTTCACCTGCAGGGCGATCTGATAGCCCACGGCCTCTTGCGCCTCTTGCGTCGAGCCGCCGATGTGAGGCGTGAGAATCACATTGTCCATGGCTGTGAGCGGGGAGTTCTTCAGCGGCTCCTCGACAAAAACGTCCAGGGCTGCCCCGGCCACATGGCCTTGCTTCAGGGCATGCGCAAGTGCCGATTCATCGACCAGTTCACCGCGCGCACAGTTCACCAGACGAATTCCGCGCTTCATCTTCTTCAATGACGTGGCATTGATCATGCCAGTGGTCTGCGGCGTGAGGCCGACGTGCAGAGTCAGATAATCCGACGCGGCGTAGACATCCTCCAGCTTGGCGATTGCGATGCCTTGCTCCTTGGCGATCATGATCGAAACAAACGGATCGTGCGCCATAATCTCCATGCCGAAGGCTCGCGCCCGGCGAGCGACTTCCATGCCGACTCGCCCCAGCCCAACAATGCCCAGCGTCTTGCCCCGCAGTTCCGTACCCTGCAGAGATTTTTTCTCCCACTTGCCGGCATGCATCAACTCGTTCGCCCGGCAGAGATGGCGAGCCAGGGCGAGCATCATCGCCAGGGTGTGCTCCGCCACGGCAACCGCGTTGGCCCCAGGCGTATTCATGACCGCGATGCCCTGCCGCGTCGCCGGCTCCAGATCGATGTTGTCGACGCCCACTCCGGCCCGCCCGATCACGCGCAGCTTCCGCGCCTTTGCCAGTAGCGCGGCATTGACTTGCACGGCGGAGCGCACAATCAGCGCATCGGCGGACTCCAACTGGGCCGTTAATCCGCCTTCCATCTGCTCGGGCGTGACCACAATCCAACGCGGCTCGCGCAGCAAGTCCACGGCCGAGGCGGATATCTTTTCAGCGACGACGATCTTCATAAATGATTAAATCAGCCACGGATTGTCACCGATCTTGCAGATAAAGCGGTGCGCCATAATCTTGATCCGCGTTAATCGGTGTACATTCCGTGGCGGGTTTTTGAATCTCAACTACGCGCAACTGCCAACCGTGCTTCCGAATGCTTCACGTACACATCCTGAGCGGCCCGTACTGCCGCGCCATACTCGACCGGCCGTCCGGTTACGCTGGCCAGCACCTGCTCGAGCGCAGCCAGGATGCCAACCGTATCGAGATAATCGTAGTATCCCAGGTGCGCGATGCGGAACAATTTCCCCTTCATCTCGCCTTGTCCATTCGCCACCACCGCGCCAAACGATTCGCGGAATTGTTTGATGATGGTCCCTGAGTCGATACCGCCGGGTGAGTGAATCGCGGTAAGCGCTGCCGCCGGAGCCGATGGCGCGAACAGCTTCAGCCCGAGTGCCTGCGCGCCCGCGCGCGTCATCTCGGCTGCCAGTTCGGCATTGTCGACAAGCACTTTGCGGCCCGCTGCGAGATCACCATCGCCCATCTGCCGGATGAAATCGAGCGCCGCTGCCAACGCGGCAAATAACGAGGTCGCGGGCGTGTAGGCTGACTCTCCCTTGGCTGCCGCTTTGCGCTCCCTGCGGAAATCGAAGTAATAGCGCGGAGACTTCGCCGTCTCCATTCGCTTCCATGCCCGTTCGCTGACTGCGCAATACGCGAGCCCCGGCGGGATCATCAGCGCCTTCTGGGATCCGCCAATGATGACGTCAATGCCCCAGCCATCCACATCAAAGTGCGTAGTGCCGAGGCCGGTGATCGCGTCTACGATCAGCAGCGTGTTGTCGCCCTGCCTCGCGCACCATTCGCGCGATGCCTTTTACGTCGTGCCGTGCGCCCGTGGAACTCTCGGTCGCCTGCATGTACACGGCGCGAATGTCCGGAGTGAGCTTCTGCCGAAGCTCGTCGAGCGAGAAAGTCTCGCCATAGGGAGCGCTTACGACATCCACTGCACATCCAAAAGCCTTGGCCAGATCGCGCCAGCGCTCGCCGAATGTTCCCGCGGTAAGCACCAGCACCCGGTCGCCCGGCGAAGTCAGGTTCGACACTGAACCCTCCATCACGCCGGTTCCGGAGGAAGCCAGCACCAGGACATCGTTCTTGGTGCCGATAAAATCCTTCATGTCGGCCAGCACTCGCGAGTGCAGAGCGCGGAAGTCAGCCGTGCGGTGGTGCATGACGAACGAGGCCATCGCGGTCTGCGCCGCGGGGAGGAGGGGTGTGGGTCCGGGAGTGAAGAGACGGTTCTTGCGCAGCATGGGAATAAGTTCCTCGTAGAAAGTACTTTGTAGTTTACTCGCAACCACACGGCAATGTTGTGATCAGGCTCACGTCGGCCTGAGACCTGCCATCGGCAAGACGTTGCAAGCCAACGTCGCTACGGTCTGTAGAGACGCCGCTCGCTGCGTCTTGCCGCGTCGAGCGAGGCTATAATTCCACCATGAGCTTGATTGAACAGATTCAAAAAGACATCACCGCCGCCATGAAAGCGCGTGAGGAGCAGCGACTTTCCACCTTACGCATGGTAAAGACCGCGCTAAAGAATCGCGAGATCGATAAGATGGCCCCGCTCGACGACAAAGAAGCACAGCAGGTGCTGAGCACACTGATCAAGCAGCGCAAGGAATCAGTCGAGCAATTTACCAAGGGCGGGCGCCAGGAAATGGCCGATAAAGAAGCCGCCGAGATCACACTGATCGAGACTTACTTGCCAAAAGCAGCCGGCGAAGATGAGATCGTGGCAGGCGTGAAGGCCGTCATCGCCGAGATGGGATCACCCACGCATGAAAGACATGGGAACGGTAATGAAGAACGTCATGGCCCGTTTCGCCAGCGCTGGCGTTCGCGTCGACGGCAAGGTAGTGAGTGAAGCGGTGAAACGGGAGTTGAGTGCGAAGTGAGATCGGTACGTTGTTAGTAAGCTTCTTTTCGATGGCGGAAAGAGTGCATTACGACGTCCGTTCCAAAGATGTCGTATCGCAAACGGTATTCGCGCCAGCGGATTCGCCATTGTCCTTCACCGGGACTGAGACCGGCGGTACGGACCGCCCCGGTTGTGCGGGTCTTCGGCGAGGATGCCCACCAACTCCTGCAGTGCACTCACCAAAACTTGATTGCCTTTAGCGGTCTTTCGGAAATCTCGCGATAAGGAGTTGTCAGGACTCGGAATCGCGAGCTCATACTGACTGTTATTTTCTGGTTCTGGCGGCGGCACCCGCAATTCAGCCAAGAACTCGGTCGCTTCGCGCGCTTTTCCTCGATGATATTCGACGGCTCTTCTCCCGATTTGCCTTTTTAGCGTGGGATCACGGAGTTCCAAATAGTCTTCCAAGTCGTCGACATGCATGATGCCAACTACCGGGATGCCGTCTTTCTCGAGGATGAAGTACTCACGATTAACATGGACCCGACGGACAACCTGCCCGAGGTTGATGCGCGCCTTGGTCAGCGGAATGCGATGGACTATGCTCTTCATACGCTCCCCCAGATTGATCAAGATTGATCAATATCGATTATAGCAAGATTAGGCAAGCTGTGAAGGATTTATCGCAGGTTAATCTCATTTGCTTCTCTGCCATTCCCGATAAGCCTCGCTCTTTGAGACCCCCATTTCTTTCGCAACTTTCTTTAATGCAGCCTTCTCGTCCAGCTTCTCTTCGGTGATGATCTGCTCAACCCGTTGCCGGATGCTTACTCGCGAAACCGATGCCTTCTGCTCCGTCCGTTCCATTTTGCCGACGAGCAAAGTGATCTCGCCCTTGATATCGCCGCGGGCTTTCAGTGCTTCGAGAACTTCGCTGGCGTGACCGCGCAAAAACTCTTCGTGGATCTTGGTGACCTCGCGGGCGATGACCACATGCCGCTGCGCTCCCAGAATTTCGACGATATCTTCCAGCGCTTCCTTCACCCGATGGGGAGCCTCGTAAAACACCTGCGTCCGGGCAGATTCCCGGATGCTCTCGATAAGCTGCCGCCGCTGGCCGGCCTTCGCGGGCAGGAACCCGCTGAAGCGGAATGAATCTGTGGGCAGACCGCTGGCCACCAGAGCCGACAGAAACGCCGACGCACCCGGAATCGGCACTACGGGAACGTGATGCCGAATTGCCAGCGAGATCAGGCGGAATCCAGGGTCAGAGATGCCGGGCATGCCAGCGTCGGTTACAAGAGCAATCCTCGCTGCTTGTTCCAGTTCGAGTACAAGCTCCGCGGCGCGCGTCATCTCGTTATGTTCGTGGTAGCTGGTGGTGCGCGTCGCGATGCCATAGTGATTGAGCAACTTCTGAGTCTGGCGCGTGTCTTCGCAAGCGATCAGGTCGGCTTGCTTCAGCACTCGCAATGCTCGCAGCGTTATGTCTTCGAGATTGCCGATCGGCGTCGCCACCAGATAGAGTCCAGGCGCGAGCGTGCGGTTCGCATCGTCAGGAACGGCGGTTTCACTGGGCTTAATTTGTGCAGCCATCTTCGACCGGAGTCTATCACTCCGGCCAAGGTCTGCATCTGCCTCGTAAATTGACGGGAACTGGAGCGGACCCTAGAATCAAGTATACGAAGGTATTCGCGGCCTTATCGTGCGCGTAAGGAGCGATTCAGGAGTCCATGCCACTTTACGAATACGAGTGCAAGAAGTGCCACCACCGCTTCGAACGGATCGTGAAATATTCCGACCTCCCCATGAAGAAGTGCCCGGACTGCGGCGGCCGAGTCGAGCAAACGATCACTGCGCCTGCAGTGCAGTTCAAGGGCTCCGGGTGGTACGTCACCGATTACGCCAAGAAACCCTCGGGAAGCGCGTCTTCCTCGAACGGCGATTCTAAATCGAAGGACGAAACTGCCGCTAAGAAGGAATCTGCTGCGAAAGAGGAGCCGGCTTCGAAGAAGGAAGAAAAGTCTTCGAAGTCGACAGAAAAGTCCAAGTCGGAAACCTCTAGTAAGAAGGCTGAAAAGAAGTAACTCCCACTTTATCGCCACGTCATGTCGTAGCCCAAAACGTTCAGGATGTGGTTTTCGAATTCATACTCGAGGATCACGCTGAAGTTGTCTGCCGCGAACTCCCACGACGCGGCATACTTTGTGAGCTCAGGTTGGTAGAACGAGTACGCCGTGGAATACCGGACATTGCAGGGGTGCGGACAGACAATCATTCCCGTTGGATCGGATCTGTGCACGCCGGTCGCAGCAAAAAAAACCTCCGACGAGACGTCCGGCTCGGCCGCTACCAAGAGCTGGTGAGGCTCCACACTCAGGGCACGAAGATCGCCCGGCCGCGTTTCTGGAGATACGTTGTTAGAGAGTTGCTGCAGCGGGTTGAGGTCGATCTGCTGCGCCACGCTCTGCTGTGCTTCGGCCCAGATCGCCTGCAGTTCCGCATCGGAATGTCGCGTCTGATTTACAAACCCGGCCGCCGCCGGACTATGTGGGACTCCCCCGCATCCGAAGAGAAACACTGTCAAAATGACGATGACGACATTTTGCTTCATCGATTCTCCTGCAGAACGCTATTAAATCCATCGGCACAGAGGTAGTCCTTATCCGCCCCCAAGGCCAGCCCAAACGTCATATGTCTTCCGTGTGATTTTTCAAGGCACGGATTTTCCCAGATCAACACGGATTCTGCAGCTTCAAAGGGAAATCCGTTAGAATCTGTGACATTCTTTGGCTTGTCTTTGTCTGTGATTCGATACAAGAGCGAGGTAACCCCATGGCAGATGAGTCGAAACCGATCCGCATTGTTTTGATCAACGGGAGCGTGCGTCCGGGAAACTACACCAGCATGGCCTCCGCGTTGGTGGTGGACGAACTGAGGAAATATCCAAAGGTTAGCGTCGAGGTCATCAACCCACTGGAACTCGATCTGCCACTGCCCGGAATCAACCCCCGCGCCGAAGGAACGCGCAAGCTCCAGGAAGCGGTGAAGCAAGCGACCGCAATAATTTTGGCAACGCCTGAGTACCACGGTAGCCTCAGTAGCTTGATGAAGCTTGTGATCGAGAACCTGGGGTTCCCATCGGTGCTCGCGGGAAAGCCGGTCGCGCTCCTGGGCGTGGCGGCGGGATCGGTTGGGGCGATCAAATCGCTCGAACAACTGCGGAGCATCGCTTCTCACATCGGCGCTTTCGTTCTGCCTTTGGCAGTGTCCGTGCCAAATGTGCAGAAAGTGTTTGACTCGTCCGGCCGCGTGCTCGACCCCGCGGTGGAGAAACTGGTGCGCAGTCTGGCGACTAATGTGATGAACTACATCCATCAGAATATTTGCCCGTCGGTGACGTTGGAGCGGTTGCTGCGCCAGGGAACTGCGGCAATGGCAGAGTGAAACTCGGTGCGTGCTTCCATCCCGACCGGAGTCACTGTGATTGCATTGGTTTTCTTCCTCGCCGCCGCCTATCTCGGGGTGATCGGCGTAGTCATGCTGGCCGCGCCCGGCGCGCTCTCCATGGCGTTGGGGGCCCCTCTGCTCAACGGTTTAGAGCTGGCTGGACCCTATATGTTTCTGTTGATGGCAGGAGTTGGAGCGCTAATTGGGTGGGGATTGCTGCGGCTGAATCATTGGGCTCGGCGGGCAGCGATTGTTGTCGGAATCATCGGACTGGTGATGCTGATCCCGAGTGTTTCGGCCGCGGCGGTGGATTTTCGTGCTTCGCTGCTTTGGGGAGGATTGGGGATCATCGTCCGCGTGATGATCGTCTGGTATCTGTATCAGACGCCGGTAACAGAAGCTTTCGCCAAAGACTAGCCACGGATTACACGGATTCGCTCGGATCAGCAATCAGACCAAGCTTTCTTTCTGATCGGTGACAATCCGTGGCTGACTTTGTCATCTCTTCGTCCTCACAGGCTCTCGCTCGCCCACGCGCTTGCTGATTTCGAACTTCATCTTGCCGGCGCGCTTGTCCGCATCGACGATCACGTGGTCTCCATGCAGCACTTCGCCGTCGAGAATCTTCAGCGCCAGCTGATCTTGAACCAGCTTCTGAATCGCCCGCTTCAAAGGCCGCGCTCCAAAATTTGGATCGAAGCCCTCAGCGAAGAGCAGATCTTTCGCCGCATCCGTCAGCTCAAGCGAAATCTTGCGATCGGCCAGCAGGCGTCGCACGTCTTCGAGGCGCAGCTCAATAATCTTCACCAGCTGTTCTTTGCCCAGCGGTCTGAAGATGATGATGTCGTCTACCCGATTGAGGAATTCCGGCTTGAAGTGTCCGTGCAAAATATTGATCACCTGCTTCGAAGCCTCTTCGAATTCCTTCTCGGAACGCAGACCCTCGGCTTGCAGAAAAGAAGACCCAAGGTTCGAAGTCATAATGATCACGGTGTTGCGGAAATCGACGGTGCGGCCTTTGCCGTCGGTGAGGCGGCCATCGTCCATCATTTGCAGCAGCACGTTGAACACATCGGGATGCGCCTTTTCGATCTCATCGAAAAGAATCACTGCATACGGACGCCGCCGCACCTGCTCGGTGAGCTGCCCACCCTCCTCGTAGCCAACGTATCCCGGAGGCGCGCCTATGAGCCGCGATACCGCATGCTTCTCCATGTACTCCGACATGTCGATTCGCACCATGGCATGCTCATCGTCAAAAAGAAATTCAGCAAGAGCCCGCGCCAGTTCGGTTTTACCCACGCCTGTAGGGCCGAGGAAAATAAATGAACCAATGGGACGCTTGGGATCGCTCAACCCGGCGCGGGAGCGGCGGATGGCATTCGCAACCCGCTCCAGCGCCTCGTCCTGGCCGACTACGCGCTGCCGCAGCCGATCTTCCATAGTGATCAGTTTCTTGACTTCGCCCTCGAGCATCTTCGACACTGGAATGCCAGTCCACTTGGAAACGATGCGGGCTACGTCTTCCTCGTCCACTTCTTCTTTCAGCATCCGCGTCTTGCCTTTGCCGTCCATCTGCGCCGTGAGCTTGTTGAGTTCCTCCTCGGTCTGGCGCAACAGGCCGTAGCGGATTTCGGCCACGCGCTGCAGGTTTCCCTTGCGCTCTTCGGCTTGCTCTTCGGTCTTCAACTGCTCAATCTTTTCTTTGAGAGCGCGCGATCGAGCGATCAGTTCTTTCTCCCGCTTCCAGTTGGCTTTCAGCGTATTGGATTTCTCGCGAATCTCCGCCAGCTCTTTATCGATCAGCAGGAGCCGGTCTTTGGAGTTTGGATCGCTTTCTTTTTTCAACGCCTGTCGCTCGATTTCCAATTGCGTGGCTCTGCGCTCCAGTTGGTCGATGTCCGTGGGCAGAGAATCAATCTGAATTCGCAGTGAGGCGGCAGCCTCATCGATGAGGTCAATTGCTTTGTCAGGCAGGAAACGATCGGAAATATACCGATGGGACAGAGTGGCAGCTGCGACAATCGCCGAGTCCTTGATGCGCACCCCGTGATGCACTTCGTAACGCTCTTTCAGGCCGCGCAGAATGGCGATGGTGTCCTCGACATTGGGCTCGCCCACAAAAACAATTTGGAACCGCCGCTCCAGAGCCGGGTCCTTCTCAATGTGCTTGCGGTATTCGTTCAGCGTAGTCGCACCAATCGCGCGCAATTCGCCACGAGCCAGCGCCGGCTTGAGCATGTTGGAAGCGTCCATCGCGCCCTCGGCGGCGCCCGCGCCGACCAGCGTATGCAACTCGTCGATGAACAGGATGATCTGCCCGGAGGAATCTTCAATCTCTTTCAGCACCGCTTTCAGTCGATCTTCAAACTCGCCGCGATATTTCGCGCCCGCCAGCATGGCACCTAAATCCAGCGCAACCACGCGCTTGTTCTTCAGCCCTTCGGGCACATCGCCCGAGATGATGCGCTGCGCCAGGCCTTCCACAATCGCAGTCTTGCCCACGCCCGGCTCTCCGATCAGCACCGGATTGTTCTTGGTGCGCCGGGAAAGCACCTGCACCACGCGGCGAATTTCTTCATCGCGGCCAATCACGGGATCGAGCTTGCCGCGCCGCGCCTGCTCGGTTAGATCGCGGGTATAGCGCTCCAGCGATTGGTACTTCGCTTCCGGATTCTGGTCGGTGACCTTTTGCGATCCGCGCACCGACGTAAGCGCCTTCAAAATTGCATCATGAGTTGCGCCGTGACGCGTCAGAATTTCCCGCGCTGCATCGCGCTTGAGTTCGGTGGCTGCCAGCAGCAGGTGCTCCGTCGAAACGTATTCGTCCTTGAAGTTACTGGCTTCCTTGAAAGCCAGCTCCAGCAACTGATTCACCGAGTTGGAAATCGTCGCCTGCGCCGCGCTGCCCGAGACTTTTGGCAAGCTCTCGATGACGCCGTAGGCATCGTGCAAAACGGCTTGCGGACCAATCCCAATCTTCTCCAGCACCGGCGGGACGATGCCTTCCTTGTCGTCGACCAGCGCGGCCAGAAGATGCACCGGCATCAACTCGGGATTGCCGTGCTCGGATGCAAGATTGTTGGCGCGCTGCACTGCCTCCTGCGCCTTGACTGTGAACTTATCCCAACGAATAGCCATAATCCTTCCTCATAATCATTGTCACCCTGCGCGAAGCAAAGGGTCCATGTATTTGTTTCAGCCCCAAGAATCTATAGATTCTTCTCCATTCAGAATGTCATGCATTAATAAAAAGGGAGACGGTCACCTCTGCCGTCTCCCGTCAAAACTGTCGAGCTTCGCTCGACCGGACGGGTCAGAGACCCGTCCCCACACATAAATCGCCAACTTACGCGGCTTTGCTTGGGCCCTTGGCTTCCAAGGTCTTCTCGCTGCCGACGTTGACCTTGATCTGCTTGGGCTTGGCTTCCGCCTTCTTCGGCAGGCTGATCTTCAGGATTCCCTTGTCATAGTTGGCCGCAACCTTCTCCGCGTCCACGGTGGTGGGCAAGGTGAAGGAGCGGGTAAAGCTTCCATACTGCCGCTCTACGCGACGGAAGTTCTCCTCTTTCTCTTCCTTCTCGAACTTGCGCTCGCCGTGCACGGTAAGGGTATTGTTCTCGATGCGGACATCAATGTCCTTCTCGTCAATGCCCGGCACTTCGATCTTCAGCGTCACATTGTGCTCGTCCTCGTACACATCCACGGGCGGAGCAAAAGCGCTCGTGGCCAAAGACTGATCCTGC
>CAWISU010000075.1:0-50634 GCA_963838765.1 uncultured Acidobacteriota bacterium
TCAAGCTCACCTCGGGCGCTAAAGCGCGGATACAATTTCGACGACTTAGCGGCCCGACTGAAGTCGGGTCCTTCCCGAAACCTGCGAGAATCGAAATCGAAGCGGGAGATTGAGGAGGCCAATGAGCGATCTAGCGCGAGCGAGCGAGCACCTGGCGCAGGACCAGCAGTTCGATTTCTTGGCGCGATTTCCTGATCTCCTGAATCTCGTACCGGAGCCGTTTGATTTCCAACTCTCGTTGGTGCAGGTACGCCTCGTGCCGCTGCAGAAACAAGGCCAAGATTTCATCTTCGCTACCCAGCCGGACAGCCGCGTCAACAGGCGTGACGTCGGCTTCGATTGCCAAGGAGTTCACTTTCGCGGACCTCGCCGGGTTGTCTTGCAGCTCAGCGAAATCTGTTTCGGTGTTCTCTGCGCCGTCGCTCGGCAGTAGGCCCAGGAACTCCAATCCGAAGCAATAGCCGTTGCGATCGCGGATGGAGGCGGCGACGCGGAGACGGTTGGAAGTTTCAAATTCTACCTGCATCAGATCGCCGGGCTGCAGGGGCACGCCGCCGTAGAGCGCCATGCCTCCCTGACTAATCTCAGTGGTGAGGCCGGGCACGGTTATTTCCGAAATGTCGTTTGCGGTAATGATGCGGACGGGCAGTTTGACGGGATGTCGCTGCCAACGGCGAGTGTTTGCGGGGGCCATCGCTATTTGAGTGGGTGCACCTGGAGGAGATAGAAAGCGCAGCCCAGGCAGAATAGTCCGAGGGCAACGGCTCCTACTCCAAACTTGAATAGGCGGCCGCGCGCTGGCCTTTCGCAGCTCGACGCTGCTCTTAGTTTCTCCATCCACTTTTGTTCGGCAGCGTCCTGATTCGTGATGTTTGGATTCAAGGAGGACTGAATGGCCGCTCCCAGCCGGTGCCGGTCGTCCACTGGAAGCGAAACAAAACGAAACGGCTGCTGGGTGCTGGTAATCGGGCTCAGCATTTCCGCCGCGCCTAAGACAGCTCCAGTGCGGGTGAGGAACATCAGCTTCACGCGAGAGCCTTGATCGATGGGACCGGGAAGGGAAAGCAATCCACCGTTCAAGGAGAGCACCTGCAGTTGTCCGGTGGCGCGTTGACCATCCTGGAATCGAAGCACCGCCGGAGTAGAGTCTGCAAGATGTACTCGGGGGGCGCGCGGTTGAGCGGGCAGTTGGGAGAGGCCGTCCATATGCAGGGACAGTATGTTACGAACAATTAAGGAAGGGGGAGATTACGAAAGGTGTTGTACCGATTTCGTTTCGTGAAATCGGATTTGCGGACTGCTTTCGTAATCTGCGCAAGCAGCGCGGCTGCATGGCATAGTTGAAGCTGTGATGGCCGATTTCCCCCAGCCGAGACGAAAAATTCGCGCCCCTCGCGTCAATCTGTGGGGGAACGTTTCGGCGACGATTCAGCTGGAAAATGGACGACAAGTCTGGGCCAAGACCCTTCGGATTTCGATTACTGGAGGGTTGCTCGAACTGGCGACTTGCCTCGACGAGGGAGTCAAAGTCGGCTTGACCGTGCACCTCGGCGCTCGCCCGGTACGAGGCAAAGTGGCGATGATGTTTCCGATGTGGGCCACGCAAGGCTATTTGCAGCCCTTCCGGTTCACCGATCTTCGTGACGAAGAATCTCTGGCCCTGCAAACCGAAATTGGGGAACTGCTCAAGCAGGCCAAGCCGTTTGCGCCGGGACGCACCGGCTTGGCTTTCAGGCCTACGAATTTTCTCGAATCATCCTAACAGGCACGGCGTGCTGGCCTACTGGCCGGCGGCTTCGTCTTCTGGGGCGCCGTGGCGGCGCAGCAATTGGGGCAGGTTCTGCGAGAATGCCGAGCGCGGCAAAACCATGTCACATCCCACTTCGTGAGCCTTCTGTTTTAAGTCGCCTTGCACGTGGGACAGGAACCCGATAATCGAAGTCTTCTTCAACTTGGTTTTGAGTTTCGGAATCAGGGTTAGCGGCTTGGCGTTGGTGTTGTTCATATCGAAGATGACCAGCGATGGCTTTTCCTCGCCGTTGAGCTTGATCCGCTCCAGCATGTCTTTTTCGTTTTTCACGAATTCGACTTTGACGTTGAGTTTGCGCGCGGTTTCCTGAATCTTGGCTTGGAAAAATAAATCGTCGACGAACGCAAAGATGCGGGAATTGGCGTCCTCGTTGGGGGGAAGCGGGTCGGGTTCCGCGGGAGCATAGGAGGGAGCGAAGCCGGGACGGCCACCGCGTCCGCGCGGCCCTTTGTCGCCGGCGAGAGCGCCGCGATAGTTATGGTCCATGGGAGCGGTGTAGATGCCGCTCGCTTGCTGGCGATCGCGACCGCCGGGCTGCCCTGCACGATTCGAGGGACGACGTCCCCGCCGCCGTCTGCGTTGCCCTCCGCCTCCGGAGGGATTTCCGGGTCCAACATTCATATTGTTTCTCTTGTGTAGTCCTGCGTTTCAGTTCACCCAAAAAGGGGACACTGTTTGCTGCTGTGGTGCAACCGCTAATCCGGATGGTGGCTCACATCGCGCACATGCACTTAGCGTGCGTGGAAACCCAATGCGGTTGGAGTTCATCCGTGAATGATCTTTGTCCGTCTAGGCGCCTGGAGCTAATCGGCGCGGGAGGCCAGCTAGGGAGCATGGCCGCTTGGGAACATTATGATGGTATCTCTCGCGGCGGATAAAGCGCAAGTCCTAACTAGCCGTAGTTTTGCACAGAAGTAACCGTAGATCCGATTTGCGGGCGGTGGGTGTTTTGCAGATGCCGGCCAGAACCCAGATTCCTCGCTGCGCTCGGAATGACAGTTTTGTCACGGCGGCGTCAAGTGTGGCCTACACTTTTCGCGTCAAGTGTGGTTAGGCTTCGTGGGCCTCGCTGGAGCCTCTGGAGCGTTTTCGTTCGTGGCGTACGCTGTGGCCTTCTACGAGATGAACCAACTCTTCGCCTAAGTTCTTGGTGTGATCTCCGGCGCGCTCGAAGGCTTGCGCCATCAGGAGAAGACTGGTGCTGTAATCGCGAGGGCGGTCTTTGCTTTTGTTTTCGAGGTGCCGCTGAAAGACCGCCCGACATACTTGATCTATCTTGGAGTCTGTCTTCAGTATCCAATTGGCTGACTCGAGATCGCGGTTGACGAATCCCTTGTGGACGACTTCCAGCATTTTTTCCAGGATGTCGGCCATGGCGATCAAATCGCGGCGGTCGTCGCGCAGGATCTTTGGGGTCAAGCGCTGCAGGCGCTGGGTTACCGACCAGGTCAAATCTCCGATGCGCTCGAGATCGATGATGAATTTCAGGCAGGCGAGGAGTTCACGGGCTTCGACTTCACTGACCTGGGTGATGGCGTGGGTGATGCCGTCGTCGATCTTGCGTTCGGCGCGGTCGAGTTCTTTCTCGCAATCCTGCACCGCAATGAAAGCCATGTTGGAGGAGTTCTCGAGAAAGTCGCGCAGATTGTAGGCGGCGTCCTTGGCGACGAGGCAGGCTTGCTGCACCAGGCCGGTCATTTCTTTGGTGGACTCCAGTTCTTGGATAGCTTTGCGTCTGGTGGCGGTCATTTGAAAGTTCTCTGGGAATTGTCAATGATATCGCTGGTTGGGCAGGGTTTTGGGCTTCGTGAATATTAAAAGTTCGTGACTAGGGAAATTGCACCACAGAGACACAGAGTCACAGAGAAAACCCTGAATGCAGGAAATACGGCCTCGCTTTCGCTTGGGGCCCGGACGAGGCGTCCGGGCCTACGTGGGCTGGGGGTCACACCCTGCTTGAAGTTGCACCAATGACGAGGCAGGTTGCTGGTTCAGATTCCCTTAGGGTCTTATTTCCACTTGCCAACTGAGGGGCAAGTTCGGATAATGGCACTGGACGTTCCCTACAACCGTGTACCGCTACAGTCGAGCAGAGTTGCTGCGGATTCTTCGGCTCACGGCGCGTCAGTTGGCAGCTTGGGAAAAAGCCGAACTGGTAGCCGCCGTCGAGAGCTATTCCTTTTTTGACTTAATCCAAATCAAGAAAATTCGCGACCTTTGCGCTCGTAAAGTGCGGCCTGCAGTAATCCGGCGGTCGCTCGATGCGATGCAGAAGCAGGTAGCGGGCATGGAGAATCCGTTGCTTGAAGCGGGCGCTTTCAGCACCGGACATCGGGTTGCTTTTCGTCACGAAGGCCGACTGCTTGAACCGATCGCGGGGCAGTTCATGTTCGATTTCTCGGCTCGAGACAAAGTGGTCACCAGTACGACGACTCCGCTGGTCAAGCCGGGGCCTGTTCCCGCTGATGTTGCCGGGCTTTTCGCCCAGGGGATTGCGCTCGAAGAAGATCCCAATACGCAGACGCAGGCGATTGCGGCTTATCAGAGGGTGCTGGAACTGGATCCCGAGCATGCGGCGGCACACATCAATCTGGGCACGCTGCATTACAACCGGCAGGATTACACGCTGTCGGAGAAGCATTACCGGGCTGCGATTGCAATCGATCCGCGCTATGCTTTGGCCTATTTCGATCTGGGCAATGTGTTGGATGAGACGGGGCGGGTCACAGAGGCGATTCAGGCTTACAATACGGCGCTGCAGCTCGCTCCCACTTACGGCGATGCTCATTACAATGTGGCGCTGGCCTATGAGAAGGTTCGGGAACCGCGTAAGGCTTTGAAGCACTGGCGAGCGTATGTGAAGTTGGATACTTCGGGGCCTTGGGCGGTGCACGCGCGCAATCAGATCCAGCGCATTCTGCAGGCTGATGGGCTCAAGTTGGTTTACAAGCAGAGCTGAGCTGCAGGACGACACTGTAACGTGATTGTGCAGTAATGCAGCCCAGCCTCGTAGGCGTCGCCGACACTCCTCAACTTGGTGCGACAGTTGTTCAGGGCTGCAGCTCGAAAACGGTTCCGCAACCGCCGTACTCACAGCCCGTACCCGTGCCGCCATACAGGGTCGTACTAAAAATGTTTCCATGTTCGTCGAAAATCAAGCTTGATTGTGGAGTTCCCGCGTTCGGAGACTTTCCGAAAGTGTAGAGCACCGTGTAGACCCAGCTATTCTCGCGACTTGCGGGCGGGGCCAGGCGAAAGACCGTGCCTTCCCCCGACCCGACACCGCTCGCGGTCCCATAAAGGTTTCCTTCGGCATCGAAGATCACGCCAGCCAATGGACCAAATCCTCCGTAGCCGCTAAAAGGAAAGCTGTGGAGCAATTTCTCATTCCACTGACCGCCTTTGCTGCGACTTAGTCTGTAGACGGTACCGAGGTCATTCGTCGGAATCTGGCCACCAAGTGTCGTTGTGCCGTACAGGTCGCCGTTCTTTCCGAAGATCACCCCAGCGGCCGGCTCGTCACCCATGCTCCCGTCGGATTTGAAGCGAAGCAACACCTTTTCCGTCCACGCGGCATTCTTCGTAATCGGCGGCTCCAACTCGAAAACCGTGCCGCAGCCAACCCCAGAGCTTGAACCGCACGACTGATTGCCGCCGTAATAGGTCGTACCGTAAACCGCACCCTTCGTGTCGAAGACCAGCCCGCCATTCGGGTTGGCTCCATCCGTACCGCTCTTGAAGGCGTACAGCACCCGCTCGGTCCACGTGCCGCCTTTTGTCTTTGGCGGGGTCAGCTTGAATACCGTCCCGCAATACTGATAGTAGGGCGCATTGCAGCTTCCGTAACCGCCTCCGTATTGGGTTGCGCCATACAGGTTGCCTGCGCTATCAAAAGTCAGATTGCCCCAGGGAAAATAGCCGTCTTTCCCGCTCTGAAAGCTGTGGAGGACCTCGTTCCGCCTGCACAAAGATGCTAGAATTCTTGGTTCGCCATAATCATTTGAAGGGGCTCTCATGCCTGATGTTCTGCAGCTTCCCTCGCCAACTCCTCTCACCAGCTTCACCGAAGACGAGATCTTGTTTCGCGACAACATTCGCCGGTTTGCCGAAGAGAAAGTTCGCCCGCTGGTGAAAGAGATGGACGAAAAGGGCGTCTTTGACAAAGACCTCATTCACCAGTTCTTTCAGCTCGGGTTGATGGGAATTGAAGTGCCGGAACAATACGGGGGGGCTGGCGGGAAGTTTTTTGATGCGATTCTCGCGGTTGAGGAACTTTCGCGTGTGGATGCTTCCGCGGGCGTGATTGTGGACGTGCAAAATACGCTGGTCAACAACGCCTTGCTGCGTTGGACATCCGAGGAGCAGAAGAAGCGGTATTTGCCGCGAATGGTTGCGGACTTGTGTGGCGCGTATGCGTTGAGCGAGGCGGGGTCGGGGTCGGATGCGTTTGCTTTGCAGACTAAGGCTGAGCTTAAGGGAAGCGATTACGTTCTCAATGGGCGCAAGTTGTGGATCACGAATGGCAAAGAGGCTGGCGTCTTTATTCTGTTTGCTACCGTCGATCCGGGGGCGGGGTACAAGGGTATTACCGCTTTTGTTATTGAAAAAGAATTTCCTGGGTTCACCGTCGGCAAGAAGGAAGACAAGCTGGGCATTCGCGCTTCTTCGACCTGCGAGTTGATTCTGGAGGATTGCCGCGTTCCGAAGTCGAACGTTTTGGGCGAAGTGGGCAAGGGATACAAGATCGCCATTGAGACTTTGAACGAAGGCCGCATCGGGATTGGGGCGCAGATGGCGGGCGTGGCTCGCGGCGCTTGGGAGTATGCGGCGAAGTACGCGCAGGAGCGCAAGCAGTTCGGGAAATCGATTGCCGATTTTCAGGGCATTCAGTTTCAGATCGCGCAAATGGCGACCGAAATCGAAGCGGCGCGGCTCATGGTTTACAACGCTGCGCGTATGAAAGACGCGGGCGTGCCGTTCGTCAAGGAAGCCGCAATGGCTAAGCTGTTCTGTTCCCAGGTGGCGGAGCGGGTTACGTCGCTGGCTATTGAGATTTATGGCGGATACGGATTTACCAAAGACTATCCGGTGGAGAAGTACTGGCGCGATTCGAAGATTGGCAAAATTTATGAAGGAACTTCGAATATGCAGCTGGCGACCATCGCCAAGCTGGTGATGAGCGGGAAGTAGCAACCGAGCCTGGCGAGTCGCCTAGAGTCCCTCTTGATCTCGCAGGGATGGGACTCGGGAACCGCCTTCCCCCTGAAGTTTGCAACCCAAGCTATTCTCCTGTCATTCCGAGAAGCGCAGCGACGAGGAGTCTGGGTCTTTGCAGGCCATCCCCAAAGCCAGATCCCTCACTTTGCTCGGAATGACAGCACAGCACAACAAGAATTTAGAAATGGTATGACGGTTTTTCTCGCGCATTTGCGCAATGCGTAGTAGAGTTCCAGTGCAGAAGGCCCGATCGCCCTCAGCGATGGGCAGTTGGAGCGCAAGCGGTGCTTGTTGTGCCGCCACTTTCAGGAGAAGGAGAATGTTCATGAATTCAAATCCATCGGTCTTCCGGGTTCTCGGGGTTGTGACGATCCTGTTGGCACTCGGCGCGCTTTTCGTAGCGCCCGCTTCGCAGGCTCAAATGGCCGCGCCCGCGGCGCCCGCTGCCGCCGGCGCGCAAAACTCGTTCTGTGGCAACCAGCCACTGTGTTACGAAGCGAGTGATTTTGCCGCGACCATTACCGACTTTCGCACCAGCACTTCGGGCGGTTACAAAGTCATCGACGTCATTGTGCGCTTCCAGAACAAGCTCAATCAGCCGCTGGCTCTCGGGTACTTGGCGGGTTCCGGAACCGCGCTGGACGACCGGGGAAACCGCTACATTGTGTACGGAGGCAATGGTTTCCGCGGCATCGGACAGGTATACGGCAACAACTTTGATCCCAAGTTCAGCCTCCGGCCTGGCGGGTATGGCGACGCGCAGTTCGAGCTAATGTGGGCTCCCGGTCAGACAGTTTATGGCCTGACCTTTGAGCTCAATCTGACGGTGGACGAGATCAATACCGTGGAAGGCAACCAGCATACCCTGGGTGGAGAATTCCCGCTGCACTACCGCGGTCTGTCCAACGGCGTTACCGGAGCCGCCCCGGGACAAGCCTTCGCGTCGCAAGGACAAGGAACTGGGACTTCGATCCCGGGCTTGCCGCCGTGCGGCACAGCCGCTACCCTGGCGAGTGCGGCTAATACCTCCGGTGCTCAAGCCCCGGCAAATGCCAACAATGCGGTCTCAAACGCCACTACGGCGTTCTCCAATCTCGGATCGCTCTTCAAAAAGAAAGCTGCGACGACTACCCCGCCGGCCACAACCAGCACTGCCAGCGCTGCTCCCTGCGCACCGGCTACTACGGCCACGGGGACGACCTCTGGGACCGCGATGACGTCTGCGGGTTCGTCGATGTCTGCTACCAACGGAACCACGACGTCCGCGACCAATGGAAGCGCGACGCAATCTGCCGGCACTGCTTCGACCACCACTAGCGCCTGGGGCAGCAGCGAAAACCGCGACCACCAGAACTACGACCACTACCACGACGACCACAGCCGCCAAGCCTGTGCCGGTCGTAGCCAAAACAACTACGGCACAATCAACGGCACAGCCCAATGCTACGGTCAAGAAGCCAGTGCCGACACCGGCTGTGCAGAAACCCGCGACCACGAATCAGTGACGAACGTGTGAAGCGAAAAAAATCCCTACGCCGCCAGAGTTTCTGGCAGCGTAGGAGTTGCTTGTTCCTCTCCGAATTAATCGACCGTCTGGATGGATGCGACCGTTCCTAGTCGACGGTGATGTTAACTGCTTTCGACGGAATGCCGTTCGCCACTACCACCAGCGAGCTTGCTCCCGTCTCCATGCCGGCGGGCACATCGAAGTTGGTGGACACGATGGCCTTGCCGGTGGCAACTCCCATGCTGCTGTGGTCGTGCGTCTTGGCGTAGAAGACATGGTGGCTTGCCTGATTCGTGATCCGCACCAAGGGGTAATTCGTCGCGGTTTCGAACTCGTCTCCAAACGCAGCCGCTTGCGATAAGCCGTTAAACTGCTGGCCGGAGATTTTGTATGTGGAGCCGCGCTTCACGGTAGCCGGCAAGGAAGTGATTTTCGGGGCCCACGAACTCTTGTAGGTCCCGGTGGAAGAGTAGGCGTCAGTGCCGCCGATCAGCACCTGACCGCTGGGCATCACGATCAAGCTGCCGAAATCCTCCGCTGTGGCGGTCATTGTCGTTCCGTTGTACTCGTATAGGGTTCCGGAATTACCCAGCACCAGCACGTTGCCATTCGTCAGCAGCGCGGCAAACGAATCGCCTGCGGCGTCGCCGTTGGGGAAATCGGGGCCGGCGGTCCATTTGCCGGTTGCAGGATCGTAGATTGCCGTGTGTCCGGTGGTGGCTCCCTGGTGGAGAGCGCCGGTGGCGAAGACGGTGCCATCCGGACGCAGGATGCCCGGTCCGGTTTCTCCGGGCGGACAATATGTGTACTGGTCGTGGTTTCCATACTTGAGGCAGCCCTCTTCGGGAGGTCCCATCAAATTCTCGACCGTGCTGCCTGCACTTACCCATGTTTGCTTCGAGGGAGTGTAGACCTCCGAGTTCGGGCTGTGCTTGACGTCCCAAGTCAAGACCGTCCCGTCCGGCAGAAGGGTCCAGCCCTCCTCGGCATCGAAATCGCTTTTACCGGCGGAGCCCACCGCTGTCCACTTCAACGTGGTGGGATCCAATACTGCCATGTCCTTATTAGTTTTGCGTCCCAGCAAGAAAAGACCGTTTGGTAGCACGGTCGATGGAGAGTCACCGATGTCGTACCATCCTTTGGGCGGTGCAACCATGGTCCACTTATCCGTCTTGGGATCGTAAATTGCACTTTGGTTGGTAAGAGTGAATTGGGCGCCGCAGTTGCTGTATTCGCCGCCACTGATCAACAGTCGACCGTCAGCCAGAACCGCGGCAGTATTAGCATAGGGAGCGTATCCGGCAGGCAGGCTGGCAATCTGCTTCCAGGTTCCCTTGATGTAACTTCCGGAGATGTTGGGTGTGAGCTTCCAAAAATCCGAGCAGCTATTGCCTTGCACTACGATTGAACCATCGGTTAGCAGATATTCCACGATAGCGCCGTCCGGCGCGGGGTTGAGTAGGGGCGTGATCTTCTGTGCCAGCGAATTGCCTGAGAGCGCAACCAGCAGTATGGTTATGGCGAGAGATGGCTTCATTGACATAAATCACCTTTCCTTGGAGTGCTGCAACGATAGCGAATACGGCGCTGGGAGACGGGGCGCAGGTCCGCAATGCTAGCACAGTCGCACCGTCTGTTGGCAACAAGAAAGTGCGCTGGAGCCCACGAGCACAAAGACAAAGCAGCACAGTTTTGTTTTTGGTGAGATGAGTTTGGGTCTGCGTTGTGCTGAGAAGGGACGCAGTGAATGTAGTTTTCAGCTATTCCGCAAACATTTTCACTCGGAGGCGTCGGGCGGCAAATCGCTTTTGGATTAGTAAGAGCGAGAAGGTGCGAAAGATCCCGCCGCGTTACGTTTTGTGGCTGCGTGGGATTCTTCGCTCTGCTTGGCGTCGCCGACACCACAATTGATGCTAGTTCACGGTGATGGAAACCCGCTTGGACGGAATGCCATTCGCCACCACTTCCAGCGTAACTGGCTCCAGTTTCCGTTCCCGCGGGAACATCGAAGTTCGTGAAAACCTTCGTCTTGCCCGTGGCCACGCCCATTGTGCTATGGTCGTGGGTTTTCGCGTAAACAACATGGCCGCTAGCCTTGTTTGTGATCCGCACCAATGGATAGTTCGTCGCCGTTTGAAATTCGTCCCCGAAGGCCGCCGCTTGCGACAAACCATTGAACTGCTGACCGAATATTTTATAGGTTGACTTGCGGGTTACCGTCTTGGGGAAGTTGGTGATCACTGGCGCCCACGACTGCTGATATTTCCCAACCGGGTTATAGACAGCTGCAACGTTGCTCGCTGCGAACACTTGCCCAGTAGGGAGCATCAGGATGGGAGCGACACCTGATATCTTGTCGGTCGCGAGGTTGGTACCATCGAAATCGTAAAGCTCCCCAGAATTGCCTAACACCAGCACGTTGCCGTTGGGCAACAGCACGGCGAACGAGTCTCCCGCATTGTCGCCGTTGGGGAAGTCGGGGCCTACGGTCCATTTTCCGGTTGTTGGGTGATAGACAGCGGTATGTCCGGGGCCGGTCCCGTTGTCCGATGCCGAGCCGGTGGCGAATACGGTGCCATCGGGCCGAAGTACGCCTGGACCGACTTCTCCGGGCGGATGGTAACAACCGCCGCCGTAAGGGATACAACTGCCCTGATAAGGCGAGTGCAGGTCGACGATCGTGCTGCCCGCGCTGACCCATTTCTGCTGCGAATCGATATAACGTTCGGAATGCGGGGCGTGTTTCACATCGAAGGTCAGGATGGAACCATCGGGCATGAGGGTCCAACCCTCTTCGGCATTGAAGTCACTCTTGCCGGTGTCGTTTAATTCCGTCCACTCGAGTGTGGCTGGATCCAGCGCTGCCAGCCGCTTGTCCAACTTTCTTCCCACTACGTAGCGGCCGTCGGGCAGTACGGCGGACGGAGAGTCTCCGATATAGCCCCAACCTTTGGGGTGTCCCAGCGGAGTCCATGTGTCTTTTTTGGGATCGTAGATTGCTGCTTTGTTGGTGAGCGAGAAGCCGCCGTTGTTGTATTCGCCTCCGACGATCACCAGTCGACCATCGGCTAGCACGGCGGATGCGAATGCGTCGGGCACGTATCCAGAAGGCAGGCTGGCGATCGGCTTCCAGGTTCCGTTGAGGTAGCTTCCCTTGTTGTCGGGCGTGAGCTTGGCCCAATCGGACTCGGCGTTGCCCTGGGTTATTACGGTGCCGTCGGTCATGAGAAAACTTATTCCGACGCCGTCCGGGGGCTGGTGAACAAGTGTCTGCAACGTTTGCGCCAGCGAGAGGCTGGAGAGCGCGAGCAGAAGAGCGAGTAAAACAGATAGTTTCTTGAGCATAGATCACCTTTCTCGGATTGCTGGAAGCGCCAGCAAATTCGGCGCGGGAGTCGAGGCGCAGGGCAGCAATCGTATCAAATTCACAGGTCTCCGGCAACCGAATCCGAGTCTACAAATTCCGCGCGACGAAGCCAATGTTGCTTCTTAGCCGCGTTCCAGTGCCGCGGCGAAGGCGTCGAGGGAAAGCGAGCGCAGCAGGTTGCGGCGCATCCCGCGCTCGACTTCCGCGAGGCGGTCGGAGGCGAGAGCGATCCATGCGAAGTCCGCAGATTCAGCGAGAGCTTTCAGTTCGGGTTGGATATCCGTGTTACGAATCAGCTCTGGCGTCCCGGAGTTCAGGAATGTCAAGTCTTGCAGCAGAGAATAGATTGCGCGCAGCAGCTTTTCCGTTTTATCGCGACCCTCGGCTCCAGCGCGATAAGTTTCCGTAATCTTGAACAGTTCGGTGTGATCACTGGAACGCAAAGCTAAGCTGAGGATCGCGAGAGCGTGCGCGCGGGCTGCGGTGTAGGCGGCAAGATCGAAGCTGCGGGCGCGGCCCACGGCACCTTCTGAGAGGCGAGCCAGCAGTGCGCGTTGCTTCGGATTCCAGTCGGGGCGATTCGTCGCCAGGTATTGGTCGATTTCCTCGGCGCTAAGGGCGTTGAGCGTGACCACCATCGAGCGCGACCGGATTGTAGGCAATAATTCGCCCGCGTTCTCGGTCAGCAGAAAGATAGTGGCAAACTCGGGTGGTTCCTCGAGTACTTTCAGCAAAGAGTTTGCCGCCTCTTTCATGAACGCGGAGTCGGTGAAAATGTAAACTCGCTCCCTGGCTTCGCCGGGCCGGTAATAGATGGTTTCAATCACGCGCCGGACTTGATCCACCTTGATCATCATCTGCGGCGGGTCGGGCGGAATGACCAGCACGTCAGGATGAGTTTGAACGAAGAGTCGGGTTTCTTTCTTGTCGGCGTCGCGCAGACCTTCGCGGGCTTCGACGGCCTCCTCAAAGCGCGCTTCGAGATCCTCTGACTGCGCAATGCGGACGCAATTCGAACACTTGCCACAGAAATCAGGCAGGCCGTTAGTCGTAACCGGAGCAAGGCAATTCATGGCTTTGGCAAGCATCAGAGCCAGTGTGTATTTGCCGGAACCGGCGGGGCCGGCCAGGATTACGGCTTGCGGAAAGCGGTTGCGCGCCAGCATGTCGCGCAGGTGACGGAGCGCTTCCGAGTTGCCGTAAAAGTCAGAAAAACCCATAGAGCCTATTCACCACAGAGCCACAGAGTAACTCATCCGCAAATTAGCACTTAGCATTTGGCACTTAGCATTTTAGTCGGCGCCCTTTTAGGCGGACTAAGCCAAGTGGCAACTGCTAAGTGCTAACTGCTAATTTCAGTTTCAGCTTCCTTTGCACGACCTCGACGATTTGTTTGTGCGTCTCGTCGGGAGTGCCGCGAGCGTCGACCACCACCATGCGCTGCGGTTCGCGGGCGGCGATGGCGAGATATGCAGTTCGCACCCGACCAAAGAAGGCGCGGCTCTCCTGCTCGAAGCGGTTCTCGTCGCTTTTCGTGGCGCCCTTCTTGCCTGCTTGAGTTTTGTTTCGGCGGCGGGCGCGATCCACGCTCATGTTCACGTCGGAATCCATCAGGATGGTAAGGTCAGGCCAGAGATTGCCGCACAGGATTCGGTGCAGCGCTAACACCGCTTCGCTGCCTAGCTTGCGCCCGCCGCCTTGATACGCCTCCGTGGAATCGGTAAAGCGATCGCAGAGCACGATTCGGCCTTCGGCGAGCGCGGGCTGAATGACCTCCGCGATGTGCTGTGCCCGCGCGGCGAACATGAGCGCCAACTCGGCGAGCGGAGCCAGCGACGACGTACTCGTATCTAACAAAAGCTGGCGAATCTTTTCTCCTGTAGGCGTTCCGCCCGGTTCCCGGGTCAACACCACAGGCTGGCCCTGAGCAGTCAACACCGTGGCTAGCTTCGCCAGTTGAGTGCTTTTGCCACATCCATCGAGACCTTCGAATGTGATGAATTTGCCGCGCTGATTGTGGGAGGGCACGACGAGCATCATAGCAAAGCGCGCTGGAAGTTATCGCAACTGGGAGGCAGGGAGATCCGCAGTGAAAACCCAGATTCCTCGTCGCTGCGCTTCTCGGAATGACGGCAGAAGTTAGGAAAAAGATTAAGCCAGAACCTAGATCCCTCGCTTTGCTCGGGATGACAATTACTTAGTAGGAAGAACATGAGGCCACCGGGCACACGACCAAAACACTCAATCGGGGTTAAGTGCGCGAAAGACCACATTCGCACTCGAACTGTTATAGTCATCTGTCTTGGCGTGTTAGTTGATCTTTCTGTCCCGTCAAAAAAGGAGCTCCATGGTCTCATCGTTCCGCTGTGTCCGGCTTTGGTTGGTTGTGGTTTGCAGCATCGTGATGCCAGTTGTGGCACAGAAAACCTAAGGCGGCACCAAAATCATCGGCGCCGACAATCATCATTGCCGTGGATGCGAGCGAGGCTCCGCGCAAGATCTTCCATGCACAAATGACCATCCCGGCTGCTCCGGGCACGCTCACGCTTTATTATCCGAAGTGGATTCCCGGCGAGCACGGACCCACCGGACCGATCCAGGATTTGGCGGGACTGAAGTTTACGGCGAGCGGCCAAACTTTGAAATGGCGGCGAGATCTTGTGGACGGATGGACCTTACACGTCGACGTGCCCGCTGGGGCCTCCGCTGTGAACGCATCGTTGGACTTCGTTTCACCCGCGGGGCAGGAAGGTATGTTCACCGGCGGCCCATCGGCTACAGACAAAATGACCGTGTTGAGTTGGAACACAGTACTGCTGTATCCGGCGGGATGGACCTCCGATGAACTCACCTACCAAGCGAGCCTGCGTTTGCCGGAGGGCTGGAAGTTTGGCACACCGCTGCCCGTGGCTTCGCAGTCGGGAGCTGAAATTAAATTCACTCCGGTGTCGTTGACTATGCTGGTGGACTCTCCCGTGATTGCCGGCGAATATCTGCGCGTGGTGCCGTTGAGCGAGAACCCGCGCCAGGAGATGGACATTGCGGCTGATCATGCCGGGGACCTTGATGCTCCGCAAGACGTGCTCGACCACTACAAAACTCTGACCGATCAAGCATTGAAACTTTTCGGGGCTCAACACTTCCGCGACTACCATTTTCTTTACAGCCTGAGTAATCATGTGGCGCACTTCGGACTGGAGCACCATGAATCGAATGACAGCCGAAGTTCGGAGCGCTCTCTGGTTGATACAGACCCCAGGCTTCTCGCTTCCGGGCTGCTGTCGCACGAGTATGTTCACTCGTGGAACGGAAAGTACCGGCGGCCCGCAGACCTGGCGACGCCAGACTACGAGCAGCCCATGCAGGACGATCTGCTTTGGGTGTACGAGGGGCTCACTTCGTACCTGGGAGACACGCTGAGTGCTCGCAGCGGAATTCGAACCGCCGATCAGTTCCGTGACAATCTGGCTTCGATGGCGGCGCGGCTGGATCATGTTCCGGGCCGCACCTGGCGTAATCTGCAGGATACGGCGGACGGTGTGCCGTCCATGCAGGGTGCCCCACCCCAGTGGGAGTCCTGGCGAAGAACCGTGGATTATTACGACGAAGATGTTCTGAACTGGTTGTGGGTGGATACTATTATCCGGGAGCAGACCCATGGCCAGAAGTCGATGGATGATTTCTGCCATCTCTTTCATGGCGGGCAGAGTGGGCCGCCGGAGGTGAAAACCTATACGTTCGATGACGTGGTGAACACACTGAATCAGGTTGCTACCTATAACTGGCGCGGATTCTGGACGGAGCGGCTTATGAACCATGGACCGGGCGCGCCGCTCACGGGTATCGAGCGCAGCGGTTGGAGATTGGTTTATGACGACGCTCCGTCGGAACTGGCGAGGGTACGCAAACGCGAACTCAAAGAGATCAACGCAGAATACTCGGTTGGATTGCTCCTTGAAGAGAGCGGAAACATCATCGACACAGTGGAAGGAATGCCGGCGGCAAAAGCCGGCATTGGGCCAGGGATGAAGCTGATGGCGGTGAATGGAAAGCGCTTCACGGCAGATGTTCTAAGCGACGTGTTGAAGGCTGCGAAGAACAGCTCGGACCCGATCGAGTTGCTGGTTGAGAACGCCGATTACTTCCGGATTTACAAACTTGACTATCACGGTGGCGAAAAATATCCGCATCTGGTGCGCGACGAGTCTAAGCCGGATCTGTTGAGCGAAATTATTGCGCCGCGGTAGCTTGCAGACGCTTCGCGTCTGCGCTGATAACTCTGCAGCTTGTATAATCGGGGCTTAGGTTTTTTCTGGCCTATCTGGAAGGTGATTTCTTGAATACACCCATGGGTCCGCGTCCCGGACAACCGCCATCAGGCCCACAGCCGCTTCCCGGCGTGGACGCAATTATCGCGGTTGGTTCCGGCAAAGGCGGCGTCGGCAAGACTACGCTGGCCGTGAATCTGGCACTTGCCCTGTCCAAACTTGGGCACAAAGTCGGGCTGCTCGATGCTGACGTGTACGGTCCCAACGTGCCGCTGATGCTGAGCCTGAACACGCAACCCAGGGTGCTCGCGGACAATCGTATTGAACCCCTCGAGGCTCACGGACTGAAAGTTATCTCCGTTGGTCTGCTGAATCCGGGAGACAAGCCGCTGATCTGGCGCGGGCCGATGCTGCACTCGATCATCAAGCAGTTTCTCGGCTCGGTCGAGTGGGGGCAGCTTGATTATCTGGTCGTGGATCTGCCTCCGGGCACGGGTGACGTTTCGCTTTCGCTGATTCAGACGGTTCCGCTCACCGGAGCGATCGTGGTTTCTACTCCGTCGGACGTTTCGTTGCAGGACGCTCGCAAAGCCATCGAAATGTTCCGCCAGATGAAGGTGGATCTTGTCGGCATGGTCGAGAACATGAGCTACTTCGTCTGCCCACACTGCAATCACGAGATCGACATCTTTTCGCGTGGTGGCGCGGAGAAGACGGCGAAGCAGTTCGGCGTTTCTTTCCTTGGAAATGTGCAACTCGATCCCGACATCCGCAAGTCCGGAGATAGCGGCAAGCCTACGGTTCTCGAAGGTGAAACATCTCCTCATGCCAAATCGCTCTTCGAGTTTGCCCGCAATGTCATCGCGCGGGTGAGCGAGATCAAGTCCAGCGCTGGAGAGAGCGTCATCCAGATTCAGTAGCGCAGCGTCGCGCATTATTGCGTGAATCTTTCCAAGCGAAAGATCGGATCGGGATCTTTGTGTTCCATCACCAACTCCGCGAGCATTTCGCCCAGGGCGGGGCCGTGTTTGAATCCGTGGCCTGAGCCGCCTCCTGCCAGCCAAACATTCTTTGCGGTAGGATGGCGGTCGATGATGAGGTGATTGTCGGGAGTGTTTTCGTATTGGCAAACCCGGGTTTCTAGCAATGGTGCGTCTTTCAGCGCGGGAAACCGGAATGCTACATACTCCCGAATGAGCTTGAGGCCTTCCTCGCTTACCGTTCTTTCTCCTGACGTGGGATCGAACTCGGGGCCGCGCGTGTCATCGGCTACTTTGAATCCGCGGCCGTCAGTGGCGGGAATGCCGTAGATGAAGCGGTCGCGATGATCGGCCCAGACGGGCAGCTTTGTCTCGGAGAAGCGATCGTCTCCGGCGGGCGCGGCGAAGAAAAAAACGTCCTGCTTGGTGGGATGGATGAGATTAGCGATGGTCTGAGGAAAAAGTTTTCCCAGCCAGGGACCGCAGGCGAAGATATATTGATCCGCGGTTAGTTTTGAACCGTCAGAGAGGGTTAAGCCGTTGCGGACGCCGGTTTCGAGATCACGGGGCAAAACGGCTGATTGCTTGTACTCGCCGCCTTCCGCCTGAAATTTTTCGGCTACGACTTGGCACGCGGCGCGCGCTTTCAGAAAGCCGCCCTCGGGTTCGTAGATTGCCCAGCGAACATCGTCAGCGTTGATTTGCGGCCAGCGCTTCCCTACCTCCCTTCCCGATAATTCCTCGTAGGTAATGCCAGCTTCTCGCAGCAATGGCAAGGAGGATCGCTCGAACTGGTCGTCGTTGGAGGTGACCATCCACAAAACGCCGGTGCGATGGAAGAGGCGGGTTTGCCATCGAGCTTCATTTTCTTTCCACAATCGCATGGCGTGAGCGGCCATTTTGGTGTACGGCTGGTTGGGGCCGTAGGTGCCGCGGATAATGCGGGTTTCGCCGCCGGAAGAGGATCGCGAGTTGCCTGGGCCCCAGGCATCGATCAGGGTCACTCGGGCTTGACGGCGCAAGAGGGATAAGGCGGTCCATCCTCCGAAGGCTCCGGCTCCGATTACGGAGATGTGTGGTTTCGATTGCATGTGAAAGTTCGTAATTATTCCAACGCAGCGCCTGAAGACGCGACTGATTGTGCAGGTTAGGGCATCGCTGAAGCGATGCTCTGATACGAATCGAGCACTTTTCAGTATCAGGGGAGCTGGATTCAGTGCCGTCGACTTCTTACCGAAACGGGACAGTTCCTATTTTGTACCGGGTACCCCCCTCCTCCTCATTCTGCGCAAAATATTGAAAGCAAAGGATTAATTTTGCGACTAGGTGCTAGATCTTTGAGTTAAAAGGAGTTACACGCAAAATCTAGAGAACATTGGAGTTACGGCCGGGGCGGCGTCTCGGTTTGTAACCAGGGCTTGCCGAAGGGATTGCGGGCCCTGCCGTCCTCCGCGCGTCAAGTTGTCAAAGAGCCGACGATTATCTTGTAGATAATGGAACTTGTATTAGGTTATCCGATTTTGATACGGGCGGTCAAATGATAATCGAACGGGCGCGAACCTCGGGCACCCGGTCGTTGTCGTCTCCCACTCTTCCGCAAAGAACGCGGAAGAATGGGCCACCCTTCGTTTATGTTGGATTAGGCCTGAATGTCGTAGAAGTGATTGATAGGCGCTGGAAAACGGTCGCCTGTTTTTCGATCTCTTGGCGTGTAGAAAAAGCGGGCACCTTGGAGATGCCCGCTGGACTTGGTTAACGACGATTCGGGTTATTTCTTTCCGGAGAAGACTCCAGGTAGAACTTCCGTGCCTTGTATCTGAACTGCTTGCAGGCTCTGAGGGTTGAGCCCGAGGATCTCCAAAATCGTTGGAGCGATTTGCGCCGTCTGTACCGGAGTGGTGAGGGTCATGGGTGCGATCTTTGGGTTCGAGACCAGGATCATCACGTTGGTGTCGTCATGGGAGAAGCCGCCGTGTTCCGCTTGCTTGGCGGTGCTGCCGGAGTAAGTGACTCCTACATTCGGGGCAACCGCGATGTCGGGGCTACGCGGATCGCCGTTGGGCGGGATGCCTGGCGGGTTAAACAGTTGATCGATTGATCGCCCGTAGAAGATTTGGCCGATGCCGGCAATGTTATTCGAGGTGGGGGATTGGGTTTCCAGTATCCCGACCTCGGTTGCCGCGTTGCAGGAAGGTTTAAGCCACAGGAGCGAAACGTCGTCTTCCGTGGGGCCGATCTGGCCACCTGCGTTGGACTCGGAGGGCGGCAAGCAGTCGTCGATGAGCACACTCGGCGAGGTCGTTACCGGCCCGGAGGTGGTAATCCCGACGTAGCGTTGCGAATCGATCGGACTCTGACCGTGCTTGGCGGTGATGATGACGAGGGTCGAGTCGGTTAAACCCTCCTTTTGGAGTTCGGCAGTCCATTCTCCGATGGCCGCGTCGGCAAACTGAATTTCGGCGACCAATCGGGCGCTCGGCGTGCCCATTGCGTCGAGGTAGCCGCCGCTGCCCACGTTGGCTTCGATCAGCTTTTGCCCTACGCTCACGGCCTGGAAATTCATGCCGAAGATTGTGGGCACTTGCGTCTTCTTCTTGCGATCATGGCTGTAGCCATCGATTTCGTTGAGAACGCCGTTTACTTTAAGTGTGTCGTAACACTGAATGTTCAGAAAGCTGTTGGTCCAGGCGCTAAGATCGGCGTTGGGGTCGGGAATGGGATCGCAGGCCAAGCCAAGCGGCGTGGTTACACCTTTCAGGGCAACGACCTCGGAATTGATTTCTGGTGCGTAGAAATCGTCGAGATTGGTGCCGTCACCGGGGCCGGAAACCGAGGCGTAAGCTGGATGCTTGTCGGACCAGGCAGTGTAACCGCCGGCGGCGTGAATCACTCCGAAAATTGTGTTTACACGGACGAAGTTCCACGGGTACACGGGTAGACAGTTGTTAAACGGGTCACGGATCAACCGAGCCGGATCAATGGAGTTGATTCCGCCATCTCCGTTCCTCGTGCTTATTCCGTCGATACCGTTCAAGAATTTCTGGTTGATGTCGATGCCTTCTTCATACTCGCTCGACGTACCGTTGGCCCGGCCAACGGTGCAGGGTCCGCCTTTGAGGCCGTTGCCTGTGGTTTTCAGTGGAGGAGCGTAGACCCGGTCGTAGGCCACATCGTAAAAGACGCCCATGGTACGCGGGGTGCCTCCGGTCATAATGGCCATCAGGCCGGGGAATGAATCGGAGGGGCGCGAGGTGCTGGTATCGAGATAATTCACGGCGGTTGCGCCCAGTTTCGCGAGGTTGGGGCAGTAGGGTTGTCCGCCGTTGACTCCGTTAACTCCCTGTGAACAGTTCATGTAGTCCACGGCATGCATGCCGTCGATGCTGACGAGCAAGACGTGGCTGATTTGCTTCTTTTTTCCTGCGTCTTGCGCAAGCGCGCCCGACACCAAAGCCGCAGCCACAAAGAGAATGGCGACAAAAACCCCTGAAGGCTTCTTACTTTTCATGTGAAAAAATCCTCCTGAGGAGAGAACTTTAGCGGTCGAATGTTGCGGGAAGGTTAAGCGAGAATGAATTTTTCTTTCTGCATGTGGAAATCTTCGCAGGCGAGATGGCAGCCACGTTTTTCCGGAGCTAATCACCGCCAACGGAATGTACGTCGCGAAAAGACAGGGGTTGCGAAAGCTCAGACGATTGGGTGTGCCTTCTTAACGCCGCTTCTGCGCAGATAGAAATCTTGCAGAAAAACAGTCGCCTCATCAGAAGACTTGCGGAAAACACAAAATCTTAAATCGCCGAGGTCGCCGAGAAGCGCCGCAGAGAGCGCGAAGAACTCCTGCTGCGGGCGACGTAGACACGAACCGGCAATGCTGACCTTGACAGGGCTTACCGCGCTTCCTAGAATTCAAAGCTGGTGTTTTGCATCCTGCGATGTAAGTGTTGCATCCAAATAGGTTAGCACTAAATGGACGCTCGAGCCGTCTGGCCCCCTCGGCTAGTGTGATACAAGGGAGTATATGCCTCCGGGACCGCCTATTGGCGAACGCGAACGCGAAATCCTTACCGCTATTGTGGAGACGTTTATTGCCACGGGCGAACCGGTGGGGTCACGCACGCTTGCGCGCGCCAACCGTGAAGGGTTGAGCCCGGCGACGATTCGGAATGTGATGTCGGATCTGGCGGACTCGGGGTACTTAGAGCAGCCGCACACGTCGGCTGGGCGGGTGCCCAGCACCGAGGCTTACCGATATTACGTGGAGCAGCTTACGGGGAAGGCGCGGCTCTCGAATAGCGATGAGAACATTATTCAGGAGTCGTTTCATGGCGTGTCGGACGTGCAGGAATTCATGGAGCGGACTTCGCATGTGCTCTCGCTGATCTCACGCAACGTCGGGGTTGCGGTGGCCACCGGAGGAGCGAAGAACGCGCTGGAGCATGTTTATTTTTCGCGGCTGGGGGATCAAAAGGTATTGGCGGTATTGGTGACGCGGTCGGGCCTGGTGCGGGACCGGGTGCTGCGAATGGATCTTCCGCAGGCTGATCTGGATGCGGCGGCCCGCTTTTTGAATGAAAACTTTCGTGGCTGGACCATGGAAGCGATGCGGGTGGAGTTGGCTCGACGGCTGGAACAGGAACGCAGCGAGTACGACCGCTTGATGGCGTCGGTGGAGCAACTCTATAAACAGGGCGCGCTGGCGGCGGAGGATAGCGCTCAAACAGTTTATGTTGAGGGCGCGTCAAACCTGGTAGCGGGCGAGCAGGACCGGCAGCGCTTGCAGGAATTATTGAAGACGCTGGAGGAGAAACAAAAAATCGTCGGGCTGCTGGGTGCGTATCTCGATGCCAAGCAGGAAGCGGTGCGGGTGGTGATTGGACTGGACCAGACGTTGCCATCGATGCGGAATTTTGTGCTCATCGGCGCGCCGGCGCGGGTGGGCGGCGAAGTCATGGGATCGCTGGCGGTGATCGGCCCGACTCGCATTGATTATCAACACACGATGACGGCGGTTTCCTATATTGCGCGTCTGTTTGACAAAATTTTGAATGAGTCTGAGTAGTGAGAGTTTATGGCGAGAACAAACGGAAAATCGGAAATAGATACCCGGGAACTTGATGCGACGCACGAATTGCCGGCATCGGAGAATGCGGAGGGCGATGCCGCAACCACGGGGTCGGCCTCGCGCGCCTCGTTTGAGAGCAGCGAGTTGGAGAAGCTTAAAGCCGAACGCGACACATTGGTTGATCGGCTGGCGCGTCTGCAGGCTGAATTTGAAAATGCACGCAAGCGGACTGCGCGCGAACAGCAGGACTTTCGGGAGTACGCTGTCACCGACGCGGTAAAGGCACTGCTGCCTACGCTCGACAGCTTTGAACGAGCGCTGCAAATTGGTGCGACGGAGAAGTCGGAGTTCCGCGGCGGAATTGAGCTCATCTACAAGCAATTGCAGGATGCGCTACAGAAGTTGGGTGTGCGGGCGATTCCGGCTAAGGGTGAGCCCTTTGATCCTCACCTGCATGAAGCGATCGAGATGGTGGACACCACCGATGCAGAAGATCATCAGATACTGGAAGAACTGCAGCGCGGCTACAAGTTGAAGGACCGGCTGCTACGCCCCTCGATGGTCAAGGTTGCGCGCAATCCGAAACACTAAGACTCACGAAATTCGAAAGGAATTGGAACCATTCTGGCGAGTAACGTAAAACGCGACTATTACGAAGTCCTTGGGGTCGGCCGCGAAGCCAACGAGCAAGAAATCAAGAGCGCCTATCGCAAATTGGCGCTGCAGTTTCATCCTGATCGGAATCCGAACAATCCCGACGCTGAGGAAAAATTCAAAGAATGCAGCGAGGCGTACGCGATCCTGGCGGATGCGGACAAGCGGGCGGCGTACGATCGCTTTGGACATGCGGCGGTGAGCGGGGCGGGAGCGGGCGGCTTCGATCCGACAGTGTTTCAGGATGTCAGCGAGATCTTTGGAGATTTTTTTGGCTTCGGGGATTTGTTCGGCGGCGGTTCCCGGCGGGGGAGCCGAGCGCAGCGCGGTCCTGATCTGCGGGAGGATGTGACGCTGGAATTTGAAGAGGCGGTTTTCGGCACGGAAACTAACGTTACAGTTCGGCGTCATGAGACTTGCGAGGACTGCCGGGGCGCGGGGGCGGCTCCCGGTAAGGCTCCCGTTGCTTGTCGATCGTGCGGCGGGCGCGGGCAAGTTCGCTACCAGCAGGGATTTTTCAGTATGGCGCGCACTTGCCCAACTTGTCAGGGCGCTGGGAGCGTGATTACCGATCCGTGTCCCAAGTGCAAGGGCGAAGGTCGGGTGCTACGGCAGAGGGCGGTGGATGCCAAGGTTCCCGCGGGAGTCGAAGACGGCACGCGCATTCGTTTTTCGGGGCTGGGCGAAGCTGGGGCGCATGGTGGGCCTGCGGGGGATCTCTACGTTGTATTGCACGTGAAAGAACATCCGTTCTTCGAGCGTGAAGGGAATGATTTGCACTGTGTCATTCCGATTTCATTTGCGCAGGCGGCGTTAGGAACTGAGATTCTGGTGCCGACGCTCGACGGCGAACACACACTGAAAGTGCCGGATGGGACGCAGTCGGGGACTACGATGCGCATTCGGGGCAAGGGCGTGCCCGTGCTGAATGGTCACGGCAAGGGCGATTTGTTCGTCGAGGTTCGGGTGCAGACTCCGGGCAAGCTGAACAAGCGGCAACGGGAGTTGTTGCAGGAGTTGGAGGGAACGACGCGGGTGGAGAATAAGCCTCAGCGGCGGACGCTGTTGGGGAAGGTGAAGGATATTTTCGGATAGGGAATTCCGAAGAAGTTTCCTAGACGGGCGAGGATGCCCGTCCTCCATTGCGAAGTTCTAGTTCTCGCACACACCGGAAGCGCTGCGCCACCCAAAGTCATAGGCGTTCAAGCCGACTCATGAATCCCCCTCAAATGGTTTAATCTTTTTTCTTATCATGACCCGGCGACGCTGGATTGCGGATGAAGTCTCGGGGAGTCGGGCGGTTCTGGTCGGAGCTCATGCCGAGCACTTATCGCGGGTGCTTCGTGCTCGGGTTGGCCAGGAATTCGACATCACCACCGGGAACGAAGTTCGGCGTGGACGGGTTACTGCCATTGCGGCGGATCGGGTAGAGTTCGAACTGGGAGATGAGATTTTCGCTCCGGGTGCTGTTGTGGTTACGCTTGCCCTGTCCATTTTTAAGTTCGACCGCATGGAATGGGCGATTGAGAAATGCACGGAACTGGGAGCGGGGCGCATTGTCCCCGTTATCGCGCGGCGAACTGAGGCGCATCTTGCGGCAGCAGCGGCGAAGCGGGTGGAGCGCTGGCGGCGGATTGCCTTGCAGGCTGCGGAACAGTCCCGTCGAATTTCTCCGCCGGAAATTTCGTCGCCTTTGAAATTGAAGGATGCAGCGGCGCTGCCAGGGAGCATGCGTGTTGTTCTCTCCGAAACTGAAACGGAAGTGATGTTAAAGGATGTTGTTCAGTCTGGCTCGAGCGATCATGGCGTTATTCTCGCTCTCGGTCCCGAGGGCGGATGGGTAGATGAGGAGCTGAAATTGTTTCAGGAAGCTGGCTGGATTTCGGCGTCGCTGGGGAACACGATCCTTCGGGCCGAAACCGCGGCGATTGCCGGTTTGGCGGTCGTCTTGGCGGAACTGCGGGGCTGATTCATTGGTGTGTGGAGCGGGCGCCCCCGCCCGCATTGCAGAAGCCGAGCAGACCGCGACGCAAGCTCGCATTCCTTCGCGGGCGGGGGCGCCCGCTCCACGATCCCACACAATTTCCTCAACCCATCTCTGATATGCTCCTGCGCAGTGGCTGCTTCGAAACCCATTCCGGCGGCGCGAGCCTTTGAGACTGACGAGCGCCAGTATGCAGCCATCGAACATGTGTGGGGGCCGATGCTGGTGATCGCGGGGGCGGGCACGGGCAAAACTACCGTGCTCATCCGGCGGATTGCGCGCCTTATCCAGCAGGGTCATGCGCGGCCGGAGGAGATTCTTGCCGTTACCTACACGGATAATGCCGCGCGGGAAATGCAGGAGCGGGTTCGGGCGGAGATTTGCGGGACCGATGTTTCGCGGTTGCAGGTCACAACTTTTCACGCGTATTGCAATAACCTGCTGATTCGTTGCGGCAAACAGTTCGGCGTACTCGACGACAAAGATCTTTGGATCTACCTGCGGAAGCGTTTGCGCGAACTCAACTTGAAGTACTTTGTTCGGGCGGCAAACGTCAGCAAGTTCCTGGACGATCTGCTTGAGTTCATGCGCCGCTGCCAGGACGAACTGGTGGGACCGGAAAAGTATGCGAACTATGTTGAGCAGCTTGAGCGCGGAGAATTGCCGGTTCCACGCGTGTGCAAAACAAAAGATGCCGACCTCCTAAGTGACGAAGAAGTGCTCGGCCGCTGTCGAGAAATCGCGGATGTGCTGGCAACGGTTGAGCGCATGCTCCGGGAAGAAAACTTTGGCACGTTTGGCCACATGATTACGCGTGCGCATGAGCTGCTTGGGCAAGATTCGGGGCTGCTTGCGCATGAGCGTGGGCATGCTCGTTTCATTCTCGCGGACGAGTTTCAGGACGCCAACTTCGCGCAGGTCAAGATTCTTCAGAATCTGGCGGGCGAGGAACGGAATGTTTTCGCGGTGGGCGATCCAGATCAGGCCATCTTCCGTTTTCGTGGCGCATCGAGCGCAGCGTTTGGACTTTTTCAGCACAATTTTCCGGGAGCAAAGATGGTTGCTCTGGAAAAGAACCGGCGGTCGACCACGCCGATCTTGCGCTGCGCGTACGCGCTGATTTCGAAGAATCCGGATATTTTTCCGGGAGGCATGGCAACGCTTCCCTACCGACGTACGCCGCTGATTTCGGCGCGCGAAGAGGAGGCGTTGCGGGACGGCAAGGAATTGAAAAGCGCTCCGGTGGAGGCTGTGCTTCTCACGGCAAGGGAAGTCGAGTGTTCGGACCTGGTTGCCGTCATGCGCCAGCAGCAACGTCAATCGCGGTGCAAGTGGAAGGACTTCGCGGTTCTTTATCGGCAGCATCTGCATCGCGACGAGTTGGTGGAGGAATTGGCCGAGGCGGGCATCCCATTCACGATTGAGAACATGGATGTGATGGATACGGCCCAGGCGCGCGATTTGTTCGCCTGTTTGGGAGCGGTGGTTTCGACGCGGGATGATGCCAGTCTTTTTCGGGTTGCCGCATTGCCGCAGTTCGCGATCGATCCGGAAAAACTCCGGGCTGGCATTCGGGCGATTCCGCGGCAGCAAAAGAATTCAGGAGTGGCCGCGGTCTTAGCCGAAATGGATGGTGGCGCCGCGGTGCTCGACGCGCTGCAGGGTGTGCGCGAAGAAATTGCTCGGGCCGAGGCGAAAAGTCTCGCCGCATTGAACATCATCATCCGATCATTTCAGTTTGATCGCAGCTCGCCTCCTCTGGCTGCGATCCTCGAGTTCGTGAGCAAATGGGAGAAAAAACCGACAACCAAGACGGGCGAAATCGGAGAATTGCTGGAGTATCTGGAATATTTTCGGGAAGCGCGCGGGTCGATTCCCTTGCCATCGACTGACGATGATGCCGTCCGTTTGATGACCGCGCACGCTGCCAAGGGACTTGAGTTCAATCACGTATTCATTCTTCGGGCCAATTCCAATTCGTTTCCGTCGTCGTTCAAAGAGTCACTGGTAGAGTTTCCGCGGGAATTGCGGGATCCGGATTCAGTCTCGCAGCAGGACGATAAGGTTTTGAATGAACAGGAGGAGCGGCGCTTGTTCTACGTTGCCATGACGCGGGCTCGGGACTCGCTCACGATTTATGCGCGGCGAGGCAAGGGCAAGGATGCCAGTCCGCCGGGGTTCATGCGTGACCTGGTCAAGGACGCGCCTCTCAAGCGTTATCTGCGGGAGCGGCAGGCGCGAGGATTGCAGACTGATCTTTTCGGGGCTGCGGGCACGGACACGACTCGTATCGCTGAGTGGCTTTCCATGGCTCCAGGGTCGGACTTGAGCGCCACGCTCAGCGCGAGCGCAGTGCAGCGATATGAAACTTGTCCTCTGCAGTTCAAGCTGGAGCGCGAATGGAGAATTCCAGGAGAAGTTCCGGCGGCGATGCAATACGGCGCTACCATGCACCGGGTGCTGCGTGCTTACTATGACTCGGTTCGCTTTCAGCGGCCGATGTCACAGGATGCGTTGCTTGCATTTTTTCGCGATGACCTTAGCGAGGCTGGGATCCAGGACCGGTACCAGCATCAACTTTATGAGGCGCAGGGAGTGCAGCAATTGTGCGATTTTCTGGCTGGGTGTGAGGGGATTGGCGCACCTGAAGTTTTGCATACGGAAGAGTTCTTTGAGGTGCGAATCGGCAGTGCGGTGGTGATTGGGCGGATCGATCGCATCGACAAACTGCCGGATGGCCGGGTTGTGATCACTGACTACAAGACTGGCAAACCGCAGTCGCAGGAGGATGCGGATGAAAGCCTGCAACTCTCCATTTACGCGCTGGCGGCGCGAGAGAAATGGGGATACCGCGCCGATCATCTGGCGTTCTACAACCTGGAGGAAAATACTTCCGTGATCACGGGGCGCAACGACGCACAATTAGCGGAAGCTCGGTTGAAGGTGGAAAGCGTGGCGGCGAATATCGCGGCGGGACAGTTTGATGCCAAACCCAGCTTCAGTTGCCGGTTCTGCGCTTATCGCAGTCTTTGCCCTGCGACTGAGAAGCGGCTGTACAGCATTTCTGTTGGCGGAAAATCGCGCGGTCAGAACTAGCGAAAAAAACGTGGCAATGCTTTCCGGGTCTCGCAGAGCGCCAACCTGTCCTAATGTCATTCCGAGAAGCGGGTCGACGAGGAATCTCGGTTTCTGTCGCGCCATTGAAGAATTCAGATCCCTCGCGTTGCTCGGGATGACAATAATGGTTTGGGATGACAGCGGAGGTTGGGGATGACAGCAATTAGGGGAATCGGTGGATCGTGTGAGGTCCTCCAGACGAAAAGGGCATACAAAAACTTAGGGGACGCTTTTCGCGTCCCCCTGTTTTACTTTGGTTGAAGGCTCTTAGTGTTTCTTCTTTGCGGCCTTCTTTGCTTTCTTTTTGGTTGCCATTGATCTATTCTCCCTTTCCATTTTTCATGGACTTGAATGCAACGGTCGTTTGTTGCAACTGATTGATGTATAGAGTCAATGAAAAGTGAAGTCAAGAAAAAAATGATGTTGAATGAGCATGGGACCGACACACCAAAGTCACTGAAGAGGGCTCAAGTAAAAAATGTGTTCTTCGGGAATCTGTTGAGAGGCTCGGCGAATGAGAATTCTCGCGAGAAACTCGACAGAAAATTATCTGGGGTCTGGTTTCGGGCGGTGTCTGATTTCAAAAACAAAGTGGATGGGAAACGGCGGCGTGCGGCAACGGAATTCATCCTTTTCCGCCCAGGTACATCTATAATTGGGAAGTACGAAATATTCGCAGGAGCACATAAATGGCTGCTTTCGACGATGTCGTGATCATTTCCGGCTGTCGCACGCCGGTGGGAAAATTTCAGGGAAGTCTTGCGGATTTGAGCGCCACGCAGTTGGGAGCGATCACGGTTCGCGAAGCCGTGAAGCGGGCGAATCTCGATCCCAAACAAGTCGACGAATGCATTATGGGGAATGTCGTCTCTGCCGGACTTGGCCAGAACCCGGCGCGGCAGGCGGCAATCTTTGGTGGTCTCGCGCCCGAAGTAGGTGCCATGACCGTAAACAAAGTTTGCGGTTCTGGACTGAAGGCGGTCGCACTTGCGGCGCAAGCGATACAGACGGAGAATAGTTCGATCGTGGTTGCCGGCGGCATGGAATCGATGACCAACGCTCCTTATCTGCTGCCGCAGGCGCGCAAAGGATATCGTCTGGGGAACGCGCAGATCGTCGATTCCATGGTGAACGATGGGCTCTGGGATATTTATAACAATTACCACATGGGCATTACGGGCGAGAATGTGGCGGAGAAATATGGCATCAGTCGCGAGGAGCAGGATCAGTTCGCGGTGAACTCGCACCGCAAGGCGCTCGCCGCCATCAAGGAGTGCCGCTTCAAAGCGCAGATCGTTCCGGTGGAACTGCCTTCGAAGAAAAAGGGTGAGGCGCCCGTGATCTTCGATAAGGACGAATCACCTCGCGAAGATACTACGATCGAAGTCTTGCGCTCGCTGAAACCGGCATTTAAGAAAGACGGCACGGTGACCGCGGGCAACGCTCCCGGAGTGAACGATGGGGCGGCCGCTGTGGTGGTCACCAGCGCTGCGCGGGCGAAAGAACTCGGCGCGAAGCCTATGGTGCGAATCGTGGCGCAAGCCACTAGTGGAGTCGAACCGAAGTGGGTGATGATGGCTCCGGTGGGTGCGGTTCGCAAGATTTGGGAGAAGACCGGGTGGAAGAATGAAGATGTGGATCTGTATGAGTTGAACGAGGCGTTCTCGGTGCAGGCGCTGGGCGTGATGCGCGAGCTTGGGCTTGATCCGAACAAAGTGAACGTGAACGGTGGAGCTGTTGCTATTGGGCATCCGATTGGGGCTAGCGGGGCGCGCGTGCTGGTTACACTTATTTATGAGATGATCCGGCGCGATGTTCACCGGGGGATTGCGGCGCTTTGCCTGGGTGGTGGGAACGCTGTGGCGATGGCGGTCGAAAGATAGCCTGCTTTTGAGGCGGGATTGCGAGGGCCGATGTCGTCGGGACGGGATGAACACAATGAAGAAGAATGCCGTCGCTAGCGATAAAGTGGCTTTGTACGACCAACTTATTGCGACTATTCCCGAGATCAAGCGTAAGGGCGCGGCCAATCCGTATACATCGCTGAATGGCAACATGTTTACTTTGCTGCATCAGTCATCGCGGCTGGCCATTCGGCTGCCTGAGGATAAGCGAGAGGAGTTTCTGAAAAAGTACAAGAGCAAACTTTTTGAGGCATACGGCGCGACGATGCCGGAATATGTGGCCGTTCCAGATTCGTTGTTGAACAATACGAAAGAGCTGCAGAAGTATCTCGCGTTGAGCTACGAATACGTCAAGACTTTGAAGTCCAAGCCCACGAAGAAGAAATCTTGAACGAAAAAGCGAAGGCTCTGCCAGCATCCAGGTCTCGAAAATCGCGAGACCCGGGGCATCTGATTCGGTTGGTTATTGAAGAGCGTTGCGCGAAACGACATTTCTGCCAACGGGTTCAGGTTTGCTTCAGTCCAACGAATGGTTGAGGAGGTCATTGTGTTACGACAATGTGCCGTTTGCTTGATGCTTTTTGTGTTTCTGCTGGGACTGAGCAGCGCGGCACAGCAAGTACCGGCACCGCGAACTGTAACTCTGACGGCGGAAGATGGGACCGCTCTTAAGGCGAGCTATTTTGCAGCAGCGAAGCCAGGACCCGGGGTCTTGTTGCTGCACCAATGCAACCGGCAACGCAAGGTTTGGGACGTTCTGGCGGAGCGTCTGGCATCGTCGGGAGTGAACGTTCTCGCCCTGGACTACCGGGGTTTCGGCGAAAGCGGTGGTACTCCGAATGACAAATTGGCGCCGGCGGAGCAAATGAGAATCGCCACGCAAGTATGGCCGCACGACTTCGATATGGCTCTTGCGTACCTTGAGTCCCAGCCCGGTGTACAGCGCGACAAAATTGGGGCAGGCGGTGCCAGTTGCGGTGTTAATAATTCGATTCAACTGGCGCGGCGGCATTCCGAAATAAAGGCTTTGATGTTGCTCTCCGGTCCGACCGATCGAGAGGGACGGCTTTTTCTGCATTCATCGGCTTTGCCAATTTTTGTTTCCGCGGCGGATGACGATGAGTTTGGCAATATGGTGGCGCCGATGCAGTGGTGGTTCAGCGAGTCGCCAAACTCCGCCAGCCGGTTCGAACATTATTCCAACGGAGGGCACGGCGCAGATATGTTCGCAGCTCATAAAGAATTGCCGGGCGTGATCGCTGAGTGGTTTGCTGGCACCCTCATGAATAGCCGGGAGAGCCTGCCGAAAACTAACGGCTTGCCGTTGGAGCCGCAAGTGCTGCGTACTTTGGAGTTGATCAATCAGCCTGGGGGCGCAAGCGAAGCGGCAAGAACGCTGGCGCAAGTCCGGGAACGCGATCCGAACGCCGTGACCTTCCCCGAGTTTGTCGTCAACCTGCTCGGCTATGAGCACATCCAAACCGGTGACATCAAGGGTGCGGTGGAAATTTTGAAACTGAACGTGGCCGGTTATCCCAATTCACCGAACACATATGACAGCCTCTCGGATGCTTACCTGGCCGCCGGGCAGAAAGATTTGGCGCTGCAAAATGCAAAGAAAGCACTGGAACTTATCGCGAATGACAAGACCGACAGCGAACAGATGCGGAATGCCATTCGAGACAGCGCGCAGCAGAAAGTCACACAAATCGAAAAGCCTGCCGGCTATTGAGGGTTGGACATGATAGCGGCACAAACTTTCCCACGGTCATTTTCAGGCGGGGTCGGCTCGCGCGTCGGATGGGGTCGGGGCCGCTA
The DNA here is from genome assembly GCA_963838765.1 of uncultured Acidobacteriota bacterium. Lineage (GTDB taxonomy): Bacteria > Acidobacteriota > Terriglobia > Terriglobales > Acidobacteriaceae > JABDBE01. Next base: position 31,689 of record CAWISU010000075.1, read on the forward strand.
GCGGCAACGTTACCGTGAACACCGCGCCGCCTCCTGGTCCTGAGGCGGCTTCGACGTTCCCGTTGTGTTCTCGCAGGATAGCTTTGCAGATGCTCAGGCCGAGGCCGGTGCCGCGGCCGGGACGCTTGGTGGTGTAAAAGGGATCGAAGATGTTGGGCAGGATTTCCGGCGCGATTCCGGGGCCGTCATCCTGAAAAATAACCGCGAGCGACTTTCCCTGCTTCTCGATGCGAATCCGGAGCGTGCCGCGATCGCGTACTTCGCGCATGGCCTGCTCTGAGTTCAAGATCAGGTTCAGAAATACCTGCATCAACTGGTGCGCGTCTCCGCTGACCGCGGGAATTTGCGTCTCCTTCAAGAAATCTACTGTGATATTGCTCTTGCGCAAGGAATATGCGTGCAGATGCAAGGTCCTTTGTACCAGTTCTGCGAGGTCAATGGGGGTCTTGCCGGGGGCTGGCGGCCGAGAGAAGTACATCAGGTTTTGCACAATCTCCGCGGCGCGGCGAGCTTGCTGCTGGAGTACGACCATTTGCTTTCGGACAGATTCGGGGGCTTCGCCCTCTTGCAGCAATTCGGACATTCCCAGGATGCTGGTTAGGGGATTATTCAGTTCGTGAGCGAATCCGCCGATCATTTGTCCCATGGCTGCGAGCCGTTCACTTTGGATGATTTGCTGTTCAAGTTTCTTTTCCACCGTGATGTCACGCACCGAAACGATGGCGCCGCTGAGTTTATTTTCCGCATCGAACAGCGGGCTTGCGGATGCTCGCATGTTGCGCCAGCTTCCGTCGCGATGACGGGCGTTATAGTCACAGGAGCCGAACATCTTCCGGCCTGTAATCAGGTCGCGATATAGACTGAGCAGCTCGGGCGAGTAGTCTTGTTCTTCTTCGACTTTCTTTCCCAGCAGGTCTCCCGGCTTGTAGCCACGCAGGTCGTGGATTCTTGAACTCACGAAACTATAGCGGCCGTTCAGATCGATTACCAGGATCAAGTCGGGAAAGCTTTCCAGAAGATAACGCTGGAACTCTTCTTGGCGCCGCAACGCTTTTTCCATCTCGCGGCGCTGGGTTACGTCTACCAGCGTTCCCTGATAGCGGACGATCTTGCCTTGCGCATCCCAAACCGCGCGAGAGGTATCGAGGAATATGCCAAAGGTGCCGTCCTTGCGACGCAAGGTGATTTCGCGGGTGCGTACACCTCCCTGGTCATCGGCGGACCGTCCGAGAACCGGACTCTTATTGGGATCAGAGTTCAATGCCCGGGAATCGAGGGCGAGAAGTTCTTCCTTGCGTTCGTATCCCAGAACATAGACCAGCGCGACATTGCCGTCGAGTAATTTGCCTTCCGGCGTGCTGAAGTAAACTCCTTCCTGGAGGGTTTCGAACAGCTCGGTAAAGCGGCGTTCCTTCTCGCGCTCTTCGGTGACGTCTCGGGCAAGCGCGCTCACGCCTACCACTTCATCACCCTTCACAATCGCACTCAGTGCGCAATCAAAGTAGAGCACGCGGGAGCTTGCTTTCAACCGAACAGAGACCACGCCGGACCAGCGGCGTTTTTCGAGAAACTTGGCCAAACCGCGATCTACATCTTCACGTTTCGGCTCATCCAGAAATTCCTCACCGCGATGGCCGATAATCTCTCCGTAAGGGATGCCGAGCAATTCGGTTACGCGCCGGTTTACGGTCTTGATCTTGCCGTCGAGGGAAGTGGCAAAGGCAACGTCGTCGAAGGAATCGATAAGTTCCTTGAAACTCCGTTGCGAGCGGGCAATGAGTTCTCCCAGTTGATCGAGTTGCTCAGTGGTGGGTGCGGCTGCGCGCTCCTGAAAGCCGCGAACCAGCTCTTTTAATTCGGTGACCCGCTTCCGTCTGCCGTAGATGAAGCCCACAAATGCCATGGCCACGCAGAACACGGCAATGGAAAGCAGGCCAAGATGGTAGGGCAGATTTTGCAGCCGTTCCCAAGACTCTGCGGCTAGTCCCGTGGCTAGCAGAATCACAAACAAAAGCGCAATACGCCAGAGCCAGGCTTCTTCCTGCTCCAGGTTGCTTGCGGTCCCAGCGGGACGATTTGGTGGTTTCTCCGGTTCCGCCATAGGAGTCACGCACATCTGCCCAAATGCAGTGCCGGTTGGGGAGACATGAGTCTAGGCGAATCGTAGTCCACGGGGCGGACGCAAACAACCGAAACGGTGTTGGGTAATTTGGTTCACAGACAAAACGCTAAATCACTGTTCACTTGTCACACCTTCATTGTGACATCCGTCACCAGTTAATCGGGCACATTGGGCGTAGGGTGGAGTTTTAGGTTGACTTGTCGCTGGGTTTTCCCTCGTCACGACGGGTCCGAACGCGTTCTTGTTGCCTGAAGCAGAGATCCTAATTCATAAAACGTTCCATGCTTTATAAGACCCTCAGCGCCGCGGTTTTCGGCATCGATGCCAACATCATCGAGGTCGAGGTCGATGTGTCTGGAATTAAGACAATGGAAGATCATTTCCACACCGTCGGTCTGCCCGATGCTGCCGTCCGCGAGAGCCGGGACCGGGTGCGGGCGGCGCTGAAGAACTGCGGATATGACATTCCGCCCACGCATATCACGATTAATCTTGCTCCCGCGGATATTCGCAAGGAGGGTTCCGGCTTCGACCTGCCCATGGCTCTGGGGATTCTGGGCGCATACGGGGGGCTTAATAAGAAGGAGGTGCCGGATTGCCTTTTCGTGGGAGAGTTGTCGCTCGATGGCGGGGTGCGCGGGGTTCGCGGTGCGCTTCCAATCGCTATTGAGGCGCGGGGCAGAAAGATTTCGCGGCATGGTGGTGCCTGAACTTAATGCCAAGGAAGCGGCAATGGTCGGGGGTGTGGAAATCTATCCGGTGAAGTCGCTGCTGGATGTGATCCGTTTCGTGAACACAGGCAACGGCATCTTGCCGCTCAAAGTGGACAGCGAAATCTTGCTGAGCGAGGCCCAGCAATTTCTTGTGGACTTTAAGGACGTCCGGGGCCAGCACTCGGCTAAGCGCGCCTTGGAGGTTGCTTGCGCTGGCGGCCACAACATTCTGATGATCGGCCCTCCGGGCTCCGGTAAAACCATGCTGGCCAAGCGCATGCCGACCATCCTGCCCCCTTTCACATTCGAAGAAGCTCTCGAGACCACCAAGATTCACAGCGTCGCCGGCGTACTTGATCCCGGCGCGGGATTGGTCGGGGTGCGTCCTTTTCGCGCGCCCCACCACACCATCTCGGACGCAGGCTTAATCGGAGGCGGAGCCGTCCCGCGTCCGGGCGAGGTTTCGCTGGCTCACAATGGCGTCTTGTTTCTGGACGAATTGCCTGAGTTTCCACGCAACGTGCTTGAGGTGATGCGTCAGCCTCTTGAGGATGGGACCGTCTGCATCGCTCGCGCGTCCATGTCGCTGACTTTTCCCGCGCGCTTCATGCTGGCGGCGGCGATGAATCCCTGCCCCTGCGGCTACTTCAATGATCGGTCGCGCGAGTGCCATTGCACGCCGCTGGTGATTCAGCGCTACATGTCCAAGATTTCGGGACCGCTGCTGGACCGGATTGATATCCATATTGATGTGCCCGCCGTGAACTATAAGGAGATGCGCTCGGGCGCTGAACCGGAAAGCTCGGCCAAGATTCGCGAGCGGGTGATGCGAGCACGCGGCGCGCAGTTAGAAAGATTTGCGGCCTCGCCAAAAGAAAAGCTCTATTGCAACGCGCAGATGGGACCGCGTCATATTCGCGCTTTCTGCGAACTGTCGGCGGATTGCGAGCGGCTACTGGAGCGGGCCATGGCCCAGCAAGGCCTGACCGCCCGCGCCCACGATCGGATTCTCAAAGTCGCTAGAACCATTGCCGACTTGGAAGGAGGGAAGGCAATCGAGCCCAAACATATCGCCGAGGCAATTCAGTACCGGACGCTGGACCGGACATTCTGGGCTTGAGATTGTAAAAAATTGTATCGAAACGGGCGAGTCTCGTCCCCAGCACAGCGGAAGCTTTGCCCATTGAGCCCGGCGCTAAGTTACTTTATATCAATAGATTGCATCCATGTGGCGGGCGGCTAATCGAATGGAGATCGGAGCAGACTGGATGGGCATTGTTGGTGACAAGATCGAACGGTATTGCAAGAAACACTTGACGTCCCGTTCATTCTAACGTAGGGTGAACAGTTCCGAAGGCTATGTAATCAGTTTGGTCTGACGAATTTCCGCTGGCAACCGGACATAATCCTAAAACCGAGAAACTTTCGGGCCACGCGGAGCATCTATACGATTAACCAGAGCTTTCCCGTACAACCCATCTGAATTGAGTAATTTAGACACTCTGGTCGGGTTTCGTCTTGCCAGAAAAAGGGACGTGCGGCCAGTTTGCTCGGATTAGGAGAGTGCTTATCATGCGGTCTGATCGCGTTTTTGATGCTTTACATACTTTGCGGAATCGTTATATGCTTTGCCAGCTTGCGTCGAAGGCTACCCGTAAGTTTCACAAGCCCAACACCAGAATCCAGGAAACCATGAACGAGGTTCTGGATAAGATTGCAAGCTCGGAACGGCAGACGGTTCTGTCGGAACCGGAAAACTTCGCTGAGGCACAACGGCGGGCTGCTTAAAACAGCCCCGCCGCCTGCCCCGTGATTGGCCAAGTCTTTCCTGAGTAACCCCCCTTTGAAAATATCCCTTCGCAGGTGAACTGAATAATGACCATCGCAGAACTGAAAGAAAAAAATATTACGGAGCTGACCAAGATCGCCCGATCTTTGGATCTCCCTGGCGCCAGTGGACTGCGCAAGCAAGACCTGATCTTCAAAATCCTTCAGGCCCAGAGCGAAAAAGAAGGCCACATCTTTGCCGAGGGCGTGCTCGAAATCCTGCCCGACGGCTACGGCTTCCTGCGCTCGCCCGATTACAACTATTTGCCCGGCCCGGACGACATCTACGTTTCGCCGTCGCAGATTCGGAAGTTCGATCTCAAGACCGGCGACACCATCAGCGGACAGGTTCGTCCTCCGCACGAGGGCGAGAAGTATTTCGCGCTGGTCAAGATTGAAGCGGTCAACTTCGAGTCGCCGGACGAGGCGCGCAACAAGATTTTGTTCGACAACCTGACGCCGCTCTATCCGCAGGAACGGATCAAGCTCGAAACTACCCGCGAGAATGTGAGCGCGCGCGTCATGGATTTGCTGACGCCCCTTGGCAAGGGACAGCGCGGCCTGATCGTTTCACCGCCCCGCGCCGGCAAAACCATGCTGTTGCAGAACGTCGCCAATTCGATTACGACCAATCATCCGGAAGTTGTGTTGATGGTTTTGTTGATCGATGAGCGTCCGGAAGAAGTCACCGACATGCAGCGCTCGGTAAAAGGCGAAGTGATTTCGTCGACCTTTGATGAACCCGCTGCGCGCCACGTGCAAGTTGCGGAAATGGTGATTGAAAAAGCGAAGCGTCTGGTCGAACACAAACGCGATGTAGTCATTCTGCTCGACTCGATTACTCGTCTGGCGCGCGCCTATAACACGATCGTCCCGCCCAGCGGCAAAGTGCTTTCCGGCGGCGTTGACTCGAATGCGTTGCAGCGTCCGAAGCGCTTTTTCGGCGCAGCCCGCAACATTGAAGAAGGCGGATCGCTGACCATTATTGCCACGGCTTTGATCGACACCGGATCCCGCATGGACGACGTGATCTTCGAAGAATTTAAAGGCACGGGCAATTCTGAAATCATTCTCGACCGAAAACTGGTGGACAAACGGACCTTCCCGGCCATCGACATCCAGCGCTCCGGTACGCGTAAGGAAGAACTGCTGATCCCTAAAGAAGACCTGACCCGTATCTGGGTGCTGCGGCGTGTGTTGAATCCGCTGTCGCCGGTGGAAGCCATGGAACTGCTGATCGACAAGCTGAACAAGGCCAAGTCGAATGGAGAGTTTCTGGCGAATATGAGCTCGCTGTAAGTGGTGCGGGACTGGGCCTAATGACCCGGTCAGGCCGCGCGGAGTTCCACGGATCGGATTTTGTTCAGACCGCAGTACAATACGACCTATGAAGCACTACACGCTCCCCATCATTATCGAACGTGATGCCGACGGTTTTTTTGTCTCCTGCCCCGCTCTGCAAGGATGCTATACGCAGGGAGCTACCTACGACGAGGCAATCTCGAACATCAAAGACGCCATACGATTGCACCTTGAGGATCGCGAAGCAGACCACGAAGAGCTCACGACCGAGAAGTCTGTAAGTCTTTCCACAGTCGAAGTTTCAGTCTGATGCCGAAACTACCGCGGGTCACGGCTCGACAAATTACGGCTGTATTGGAAAAAGCCGGGTTCTCCCTTGCACGCCAGAGCGGAAGCCATATGATTTACAAGAACTCCGCTGGGAGAAGAGTTACCGTGCCTTTTCATGCCCAGAAAACTCTACATCCCAAGGTGCTGAGGAGTATCCTGCGTGACGCGGACATCAAGCCCGAACACCTCACAGAACTTCTCTGATTTGAAATAGGATTTCTGAACCTACCGCTTCCCCAATCTCCAGAACGTCTTATAATTTCCTTATTCCAGTGTTGACGAGGTGATTGTGCGACTTAAACCCTTCGCGCTGGCCGCCTTGCTTCTGCTGATCACGTCGGTGTTATCGCTGCCGGCGCTCGCTCAGAACCCTGGTCAAGGTCCCGCCCAAATTCCGGGCCTGGGCCCTGGTCCTGGCTTCCCTCCCAACGATCGCCAGGACGAGCAACGCGCCAGGGTAGAAAAAGAGATGGCCAAGAAGGCGAACCGGGAGCGCCAGGCTCAACTGCAGCGCGATACTGACAACCTGCTCAAGCTTGCCAACGAATTGAAACAGTCTGTGGACAAGTCCAATGAGAATACTTTGTCACTGGATGTGGTCAAGAAGGCAGACGAGATCGAAAAGCTGGCGCACAGCGTCAAAGAGAAAATGAAAGCCAATTGACGTTGATCTGATCAAACCAGTTGACGTCAAAGGCGGCGGACAAGAGTGTCCGCCCTCCACGTCTACCAGATCGGGGTGCCATCTTTGTCGCGGAAGACGAAGGTTTCGCTGCCGCGGGTGACTTCGCGGGCAAAGATCGTTTCCACACCTTCAAACTGCACCTTGGTTCCCACCACCGTGACGACGTCGCCCTTATTGAAAACAAGATCGTAGGTCTTGACGAACTTGGTGGTTGCCAGGTGGACCTCGATGGTCTCGCTGGGAGACAACCTCAAAATAATGTGCGACCCCATACCGCCGCTGACGGGGCACTGGCGGTCTCGGACTTCTTCCACTGTTCCTTTGAACGTGGCTTCAGCCGCCCGATCATATTTCGGAACGGTAACGCTCGGTCCGGACTTCTGTGCCGCAGCCGCCGAGGTTACGATCAGGATCAATGCAACAACTGCAAGAATCAGAACGATGATGCGCGAGGTTTTCATGAGCCACCTCCTGCTAAACATCCAGTTTCTGATTTGAGTGTGGCCCTTTTTTTTCCATTGCGCGGTGACGAGGATCACAGGGCGGTGTGAGGCGTTGTGGCGGGGCGATATGGCTCCGAGGAGTAAGTGGGCAAAAGCTGGGTGTATTATTATCGGTCTGCCCAGAGGCCTGAGAAAAGGACCCTGGCTTTGGAGAGCCGAACCCATGAAAGGTGACGCAAAGGTGATTGCAGTGTTGAACCAGGTGTTGAAGGCGGAGCTAACGGCAATCAATCAATATTTCCTACACGCAGAGATGTGCGAGAACTGGGGCTACGAGCGGATGGCGAAGCACACCCGCGCCGAGTCCATCGAGGAGATGACCCATGCGGAAAAGTTGATGGAGCGCATTCTCCTGCTCGACGGCACGCCCAACATGAGCGACTACTTCAAGATCAACATCGGCCAGACCGTGGGAGATCAATTGAAGAACGACTTGCAACTGGAATATGACGCGGTCAAGCGCTTGAATGACGGCATCGAAACCTCTGTGAAAGCCAGCGACAACGGATCGCGCGAACTGCTGGAAAAGATTTTGAAGGACGAAGAACACCACATCGACTGGCTGGAGGGCCAACTCCACGCCATCGGCGAGATGGGCATGGAGAACTACCTGGCGCAACAACTGCATAAAGGCGAGGAGGAAGAGGGATAGCTGCGACTCCGGCTTGTTCGCCCCGACAATCTGCAAGACGGATCATCGTCAGACTCTCCGCGAAGCGGAGGGTCTGCGGAGTCGAAGGACCAAAGGAATGATTGCAGCACGATGGGTGTGAGAGGGCTTCCTCGCTAGATTGCGGCAGTTAGAATTCCCTGAGGCTTTCGCTCTTGGACTAGCCGCGGCAGGTCCTTCGACTACGTCGTCATTCGCTTTGCGAACGACGCCTCCGCTCAGGATGACAGAATAAATTTCACTGTCGCCGCTTCGTGAACGACGCCTCCGCTCAGGCTGACGAGTTCTGCTTTATTCGCTGGCGGCTCCAATTTCGGGATTGTCGCGCCCACTCTTTTCGCACAGAACATGAAAAAGAGTGGGGCACCCCATACCCTCGATGGGCCCAGTTCAACGAAAAGCCCTCGGGAGTAAAATGAACGTGAGGGTCTGGACCCTGCCGGAATCGGATCAAGCATGCTCATAGAAATCGGACATGTGGAGGCAATCTTCCGGTATCCCGTAAAGTCCATGCGCGGCGAACGACTCGAAGTGGCCGAAATGGGCTGGCACGGCCTCGAGGGTGATCGGCGCCTGGCATTCCGGCGGATTGATAACCGGAGCGGGATGCCGTGGCTTACAGCAAGCAAACTTCCCGACCTAGTCCTGTTTGCTCCGCAGCGTCGTGCAGACAGCGCTCAGGAAGAGCTTCCTACGCATATTCGCACGCCAGATGGCGAAGAGATGCTTGTCTTCGGGGAGGATCTGGCGACAGAGGTCGGACGCCGGTACGGGGCTCCGGTGCAGATGATGCAGTTGAAACATGGCATCTTCGATGACGCGAGCGTCTCCGTGATCGCTTCTGATACGGTGCGCGAGATCGCGCGACTCGCGGGGCGCAGCCCGGACGTGCGACGATTTCGTCCGAATGTTGTGGTTCGTTTACTGCGATCGGCTCCCTTCCAGGAGGATGAGTGGTTGGGCGGTGTGCTGTCGTTCGGCGAGGGGGACGACGCCCCCGCCATTGCCGTCACTATGCGCGACGTGCGCTGCTCGATGGTGAACCTTGATCCCGACTCAGCCAGTCCGGCGCCAGAAATGCTGAAGGCGGTTGTTGGTGCGAACCAGAACAACGCGGGAATCTACGGTGCGGTCACTCGCATCGGTCGACTGGCGGTTGGACAAACCGTATTACTGAGTGCGGCGGGCCGAACAATCTGCGTGGGCCGCTGATCCGCCCCTTGCCAGAAAGCGGGAATGATCGGGGCGCACCCGGCATTTTCACCAGCTTGCGCGGAGCACGGACTGTGAGAATTCCCTGAAGCGTTCTCGGTTGGACTGGCAGCCCCGGGGTCCCTCGACTACGGTGTCATTCGCTTCGCGAACGACGCCTCCGCTCAGGATGACTGATCTTTTGGGCGTCCTGAACCATAGCAAGCAAAATCAGGTTCGGGTGGCCGGATTTGTGTCGTAATCGAGCGTGAACCGATTCTTGACTACGAACTTTAGCTCTAGGGCGTCACCTCAAAGACCGTGCCATATCCCTGGCCGGAGCTTGTGCCACCGAATCCGGTCGTGCCGTAGATGTTCCCCTGGCCATCCAGGGTTACGCCGGCATAGGGGCTGTACCCATCGAGTCCACCCTTGAAGCGGTGCAGCACGGTTTCCCTCCATTCGCCGGTTTTCGTGGGGGTCAGTTTAAACACCAGACCGCATCCGTCGCGTTCAGCGCATGTTGCTCCACCGCTCTCTGTTGTGCCATACAGGTTTCCAGCTTGATCGAATACAAGTGGGGCGCCAGGCCGAGCCCCGTCGGCGCAGTTGTTGAAGCTGCAGAAGTTGTAGAGCATGGACTCGGTCCACTTTCCTCCCGAGCGCTTCAGCTCAAAGGCGATGCCCCAGTTATTGCCGCCCGAGATCCCGGTTCCATACATTCGTCCCTTGCTGTCCAAGATGATTCCGGACACGGGCTCGCTTCCGTTCCCGCCGCCCGTGAATTGGTACAGAGTTGCCCACTGCCAACCCTTACCCACGTGCTTGAGTTCGAACACCGCGCCACAACAAAAATTGGGGTACCAACTGCCGTAAAGATTTTCCTTCTGGTCAAGGACGAGATTAGAACCGATCCAGACGAATTCCGGCGTTGTGTAGAGAGTCGTTTCGGTCCAGGTCCCGCCCTTTTGTTGTGGAGGAGACAGTTCGTAAATCACGCTTGATGAATAGCTAATGACGCCAAAGAGGTTGCCGGATGCATCGATGGTCAAGGCTTGACCGGAGAAGTTGCCCGAAAAGCGGTACAGCACGGTCTCCATCCAAGTCCCGTCCCCTTGGGGAGACAGCTCGAAAACTGTTCCGTCGACCGTACCGCCGGAGGTTGCGCCATAGAGATTACCAGACGCATCGAAGACAAGATTGCCCCCGGGCTGAAAGCCATCCGTTCCGCCGTGGAAAGCGTGCAGCACACGCTCCTGCCATTTGCCGTCACCGGAAGGCAGCAGCTCGAAAACAACACCGCAGCCCGAATTCTGATAACCATTGCTGCAATTAGGGTCGCCTCCCGATGAGGCTGTTCCGTAGATGTTCCCTGCATTATCCACGATTAGAGAGTTGGGGTATGCTCCGTCGATCCCGCCGGTAAAGCGGTGGAGTACCTTCTGGTGGGCGGCGGCCTGCAGTGCGGGCGCGAGCACCAGCGTTGCCACAACACCGATAACAATAGAAAGGTTGTGACAAACAGAGTGTGTAGAATGTCGCATCGAACATTTCCTCCTGTCCGTCTGCCTTATTCGCTCGGCCGGCCTTTGGCGCCTTGGGCGAGCTGCCCCAAGGTAGTTGAAGTATCATCAGCCGGAATTGGATCGTCCGACCCTTCGGTTCCGCGTTCCTTACCAGTAAGAATTGGACGGTTCGCAATGGATTCATACGCGTAACCGGTCAGGGTAGCGGTGACCTGATAATTGCTGCAGCTAACGTTGAGCCGTGCCCAGCCGAAGTGCATTTCGCCCTTGATCACAAACCTCAGGCCTAAGTAGCGGCTTGCCACGTTGGCCCAGGGACCGGTGCAGGAGAATATACTGGGCCGCCCTCCGCTGGCCGATGTTTCCGCCATAAATCCCGCCTCGCCTAAGAATCGCCCCTTGGGCCCAACGTGCACATTGGCGAACAGGGCAGAGGCATACCCGCGAGTGAAAACCGTGTGTCCCCAGAGCGCATTCTTCTGCCGATCTGGAAGAGCGGATAGCGCCGCCCGGACGCCCCCGGTCGTGGAGCTGCTCACGGTATCTTTAAGGTCGAAGTCGTTGATTCCATCGTGGTTCAAATCGAGATGGAAGGTCATCTTTGGACCGATGACGTGGTGGGCCTTGGTGTAGATGATTCTTCCTTCCGCGGGTTGCGCCAAGGCCAGCGCTCCCACACCCGCCGCACTGGCGGCGAGGGCGTACATGTTGAGACGTTGATGGATTGGATCGGATAGTTTGGATGTGTTGCGGGGCCGGGCAGAGCGTTTCATGACGCCTCACTCAAAGAGCGGCCCAATTATCGGTCCGGTCCATTCAGGAGTCAACCTCGACATCGGACCGTGGACGAACCCAGCCCGCGATTCCACAATGTTGCGCCGGCTGCGCACCGTGTGATCTCCCTCGCACCTACCAGTGACTCCTGTCACAGCCACTTGGCTTCGCATTCCTGACAATATCCCTGAGGCAAGCCATGGGGGCACATGTTCAAAATCCTGCACGCTGAATTTCTTGCGCCGGGCATTAAGCGGTTTGTGATAGAGGCGCCACGCATTGCTCGTAAGCAGAAACCGGGGCAGTTCGTAATCCTGCGGCTGTACGAGCAGGGTGAACGCATTCCCATCACCATCGAAAGCTCCGATCCCGAGCGCGGCACCATTGGCATTGTGGTGCAGTCGATCGGTAAAACCACCAACATGCTCAATTCGCTGAATACTGGCGATGACATTCTGAATGTGGTGGGGCCGCTAGGGAAAACCGTCGGAGATTGAGAAGTTTGGCACGGTAGTCGTGATGGGCGGCGGCGTTGGCACTGCGATGGCTTATCCGACGGCGATCGCGCTGAAGCGCGTGGGCAATCGCGTGATCACCATCGTCGGCGCTCGCAGCAAAGAGTTGGTGATTCTGGAGCGCGAATTGCGCGAAGTCAGCGACGCGCTGATGATTACAACCGACGATGGAAGCTACGCCGACAAAGGCTTCGTTACTGACAAGCTGCGGCAGTTGATCGAGAATGGCACGCGCATCGATCTGGTGCTGGCCATTGGTCCCATTCCCATGATGAGGGCGGTCGCGGAGATGACGCGCAAAGAGCGCATCCGCACTATCGTCAGCCTCAACCCGATCATGATCGACGGCACCGGCATGTGCGGCGGCTGCCGCGTGCTGGTCGACGGAAAGAGCGAGTTCGCCTGCGTCGACGGCCCCGAGTTCGACGCGCATCGCGTGGATTTTTCCGTGCTGGTGCAACGCAATTCCATGTACCGGGCGGCGGAGCAAAAGTCGATGGAAGAATTCCAGCGCGAGACGGCTCATGCCGGCGAGTGCGCGTTACCAGGAGGCGGCCGGTGACGGAAACCACAAAGCAGCCATCGTTGAATGTTTTGCCACTGAAAGAGCGCATGAAGGTTCCGCGGCAGCACATGCTGGAGCAGCCTCCGCTTTTGCGGGCCACGAATTTTACCGAAGTGAACCTGGGCTATTCCGAAGAACTGGCGCGGCAGGAAGCACTGCGCTGCCTGGAATGCGCCAAGCCGCAATGCACGAAAGATTGTCCGGTGGGCGTCAAGGTAAAAGATTTCGTGCAGTTAATCGTGGCCGGCGACTTTTTGGGCGCGGCGGCGAAAATCCGGGAAGACAACGTGCTGCCGGCCATCACCGGACGCGTCTGTCCGCAGGAAGACCACTGCGAGGGCGGCTGTCTGATGGGCAAGAAAGTTCAGCCGCTGGGCATTGGATATCTTGAACGCTTCGTCGCCGACTACGAGCAGCGTCACCTCGATATCAGCAACCTACCCAAGGCGACGCCAACCGGGAAAAAAGTTGCGATCGTGGGCAGCGGTCCCTCCGGACTGACTGCGGCGGGCGATCTCGTACAAAAGGGACACCAGGTCCACGTATTTGAAGCGTTACACACGCCGGGCGGGGTGCTGGTTTACGGCATCCCCGAGTTCCGGTTGCCCAAAGAGATTATCCGCGAGCAGATTGACTACATGAAAGCCATGGGCGTGGAGTTTGAGACCGACGTGGTGGTGGGAAAAACCGTGACCCTCGACGAATTACTGGAAGAAGAGGGCTACGACGCGGTGTTCATCGGAACGGGCGCGGGATTGCCGCAGTTCATGAATATTCCCGGAGAACATTTGAACGGCGTTTACTCGGCCAATGAGTTCCTGACTCGCATCAACCTGATGCACTCGTATGAGTTCCCCAGGTATGACGAGCCGATGCTCGACCTCCACGGAAAAAACGTAGCCGTAATCGGCGGCGGCAACACGGCGCTGGACGCCATTCGCTCCGCGCTGCGCCTGGGCGCGAGCAAGGCGTACGTGATCTATCGCCGCAGCGAAGCTGAGATGCCAGCCCGCAAGGAAGAAGTGAAACATGCACAGCAGGAAGGCATCGAGTTTCGCGTGCTGACCAATCCTATCGAGTTTTTGTCCGACGGGAAGGGTTGGCTGAATGCGGTTCGCTGCATGCGCATGGAACTGGGCGAGGCAGACGCTTCGGGACGCAGGGGTCCCGTGGCAGTCGAGGGTTCGGAATTCGATCTCCCGTTGTCGGTTGCCGTCATTGCGATTGGTACGGGAGCGAATCCGCTGATCCAGAGCACCACGCCGGGTCTGAAGACGAACAAGCGGAATTACATTGAAGCTGACGTGATGACGCAGCGCACCTCGCGAAGAGGCGTCTTCGCCGGCGGCGATATTGTCACCGGAAGTGCCACGGTGATCCTGGCCATGGGTGCGGGACGACGAGCGGCGAAGTCGATCCACGAATATTTGACCTCAGGCGAGTGGTAGGGCTTGGTGTGACAAGCCTCACAGTGACGAGTGCTTAACGTCACCGCCGTAAGTTCGCAGGAGTTTTCTAATCATAACTGACCGGTTGCGCGGCGGCCGCAAGACCTGAATTTCGCGCGTGGAGTTAGTCATGAACGACCAGGATCTTCTCAGGTGCCCATTGCTGAAAGGACTCGACCGGATGCATCGCGCCGAACTCATCGGCCTGCTGAACGACAGCGGCGTCCGCGAAAAGCTGGAAAAGTGCTTAGCTGAACACATCAGCTCGGCGGAAGCTGCGGGGCAGCCTGTAACCGCGTGTGCCGGCGACAAGCAGCCCGGGGATTTCGACAAGCAAGTTCATAGCTGGAATCCGCAACTGTCTCCCTGGAACCGAAGTCCGAAGGAGTAAGCAGAGCGAAGAAAACGCTCAGACGGCGGCACTTCCGTCGCTGTGTGATCAATATCACACCCAGGTGTGCGCTCTGCACTATGCGGTTTGAGCGTTAAGGACGAAAATCGTAATAGTGAAGGAGGGGCGGCAATGTTGCTAGCATACAGGCTTCTCCGCCTGGTTGAGACTCACTCTGAAGCCCTGGCAGCTGGGCTGCTTGAAAAGACAAAGACTTCTCCGTTACTTCCGGACTACAACAACGTTCCCCCCGAGGATCTCAAGCAACAGGTGCGCGAAATCTATCGCCACCTGGCGGAGTGGCTGGGCAAGAGCGAGTTGGATATCGAAAAGCGGTACTCGGAGGTTGGCGCCAAGAGGGCGCTGCAGGGCGTACCCCTAAGCCAGCTAATCTTCGCGATTATTCTGACGAAGAATAACCTCTGGGACTTTCTGAAAAAAGAAGCGGTGCTGGATCGGCCGGCGGAAATTTCCGGTGAACTCGAAGTAGAACAGTTGCTGGATCAATTTTTTGACCACGCCATTTACTACGCGGCAGTGGGTTATGAACGCTCCTCCGTGGCTGCGCCGACGCCTACGATGAGCGCCAGATAAGAGGACGGATGTCCTGGGAACTGGACTACAAGAACAAGTTGCAGACCGCAGATGAGGCGCTGCTTTGCGTGCGGTCCGGAATGCGGGTGTACATTCAGTGCGGTTGCGCCGAGCCTGAGACTCTGGTCGAAGCGCTGATGCGCCGCGCTCCGTTTGTGGAAGACGTAGAAATCGTCCACATGATGACTATGGGTGCGGCGCCTTATGTGGCTCCAGAGATGGCCGGGCACTTTCGCCACAATGCCATGTTCATCGGCCCGAATGTGCGCCAAGCCATCAACGAAGGCCGGGCCGACTACACTCCCATCTACTTAAGCGAGATTGAAGGGCTCTTCGAAAGCGGCGCCATGCCCATCGATGTGGCTCTTCTCGAACTTTCTCCTCCCGACTCGCACGGCTTCTGCAGTTTCGGCGTGGGTGTAGATACATCGCTCACCGCCGCCAAATGCGCCCGCTACGTGGTGGCGCAGATCAACGATCAGATGCCGCGCACCTTCGGAGACAGTTTCATCCACGTCAGTGAGCTTGACGCGATCGTTAATTTCTCGCGTCCACTGTGCGCCATGGAACTGCCGCAAACCACCAAGATGCATACTGCCATCGCCCGCAAAGTCGCAGATTTGATTGAGGACGGGGCCGTGCTGCAGACTGGCATCGGCGGAATCCCGGGTGCAGTGCTGCCGTGTCTCATGGATCGCAAGGATCTCGGGGTTCACAGCGAACTGATTTCAAACGGCGTGATTCCACTGATCGAAGCCGGCGTGATCACGGGCGCGCGCAAGAACTTCAAGCCGAGGAAAATCATCCTGGGGTTTGCCATTGGCACAAAGCCGTTGTTCGATTTCGTCGACAACAATCCCATCTTCGAGTTCCATCCCACGGCCTATACGAACGACCCCGGACTCATCGGGCGCAACGACAACATGGTCGCGATCAATTCCGCCCTGCAGGTCGATCTCACCGGTCAGGTTTGCTCCGATTCGATTGGAAGCCAGTTCTACAGCGGCATTGGCGGACAAGTGGATTTCCTGCGCGGCGCTTCGCGTTCCAAGGGAGGCAAGCCGATCATCGCCATTTCGTCTACCGCAAAAGATGGCACGATTTCGCGCATCGTGCCCATGCTGAGCCCAGGCGCTGGAGTGGTTACTTCGCGCGGGCTTGTACGTTACGTCGTGACCGAGTATGGAGTGGCTTATTTGCACGGCAAGACCATTCGGCAACGGGCGCAGGCACTGATCGACATTGCGCATCCCAAGTTTCGGGAAGAACTTTATCAATTTTGCGAGAAAACCAAATGGCTGCAGCGGCCGTTAGCTGCGAAAGCAGCGGTTACGAGGTGAAAGATGGCAGGCCAAGCGCGCGGTAAGGTTACAGTCGATGTCGAGGAATGCAAGGGATGCGGGCTCTGCGTGGAGTCCTGCCCGCCCAAGTGCCTGGAACTGGCGCCGGAGTTGAGTGCATACGGGGTTCATCCCGCGCGCTACACCGGGCAGGACTGCACCGGCTGCGGAATCTGTTTCTATTGCTGCCCGGAGCCGGGCGCGATTACCGTCTACCGAATAAAAGCGAAAGGCCGCGCGTTCGCGGCGGCGCAAGGAGGCGAACATGCGGCAGCTATGTAAAGGCAACGTCGCGGTAGTCAAGGGCGCGATCCTCGCCGGGTGCCGCGCATATTACGGATATCCGATTACTCCGGCCAGCGAGATCGCCGAGTCGGCCGCGCTTTATTTCCCGCAAGTCGGCGGAACTTTTCTGCAAGCGGAAAGCGAAGTCGCCGCCATCAACATGGTGTATGGCGCAGCGGCTGCAGGCGTGCGCGTCATGACTGGATCCTCCGGCCCCGGCCTTAGCCTGATGCAGGAGGGCATGTCCTATTTGGCGGGCGCAGAACTGCCTTGCGTGATTGTGGATGTAATGCGCGGTGGGCCGGGGTTAGGTAACATCGCGCCCGAGCAAAGCGATTATTTCGCCATGGTCAAAGGCGGCGGACATGGCAACTACCGCAACATCGTGCTGGCCCCTGCGTCGGTGCAGGAGATGGCCGAACTCACCATGTTGGCGTTCGATCTCGCCGACAAATATCGCAATCCCGCCGTGGTTCTGGCCGACGGCTTCATCGGGCAGATGATGGAACCGCTCGATCTTGAATACCGTGACATTCAACCGCCGGAAAAAATCTGGGCCGTGAAGGGAACGCCCGAGACACGCGCCAACGTGGTCACTTCCATTTATCTGGAAACCGATGAATTGGAAGAACACCAGCGGCAAATGGAAGCCAAGTACATCCGCGCGCAGGAAGCCGAGCCGCGATGGGAGCTCTGCCACTCCGAGGATGCCGAGGTGTTGCTGGTTGGATACGGCATCGTCTCTCGTGTGCTGCTTTCGACGGTTGAGGCGCTGCGCAAAGAAGGCGTGAAGGCAGGCCTGTTCCGCCCCATTACTTTGTGGCCTTTTCCCTCGAAGGCGCTGGCGAAGGCAGCGGCCAAGGTGCAAAAAGTGCTGGTCGTTGAATTAAGCAACGGACAAATGCTCGAAGATGTGCGCCTGGCGCTGAACGGCAAAGTGCCGGTGGAATTCTACGGGCGAGTGGGAGGCAACGTGCCCTCGGTCGCCGAGCTGCAGCAACAAGTATTGGAGCGCATGCCCGTAGCGGTGTGAAGAAGAGGAAACGAAAATGGCGAACGAAAGCGTGATCACCACGGTGGATCCCGAAGTGAGCGACGACGGATACGAAGCAGTCCACTCCAAATCGCCGCTGTTCTTTGACCTGTACGAGCGCAAATCAGAACTCAAACACCAGACCCATTACTGTCCCGGCTGCGGACATGGCGTCGCCCACAAGTTGATTGCGGAAGCGTTGCAGGAACTGGGGCTGCAGGACCAGACCATCTTCGTGAGTCCGGTGGGCTGCTCGGTATTTGCCTACTACTATTTTGATGTAGGAAACGTGCAAGTCGCGCACGGCCGCGCGCCAGCTTCGGCGACGGGAATTAAGCGATCCTGCCCGGATAAGATCGTAATTTCCTATCAAGGAGACGGCGACCTGGCCGCGATCGGGACCGCTGAAATCGTGCACGCCGCCAACCGCGGCGAAAAGATCACCGTCTTTTTCGTGAATAACGGAATCTACGGCATGACTGGCGGACAGATGGCGCCTACCACGCTTGTCGGGCAGAAAAGCACAACTTCTCCCTGGGGCCGGCGGCCGGCAAATGAAGGCTTCCCGCTGCACATGGCGGAACTGCTGGCTACGCTGGAAGCGCCGGCATACATCGAACGCGTGGCTCTCTCGGACAATAAGAACATCATGAAAGCGCGGCGGGCGATTCGAAAAGCGCTCGAGATTCAGCGCGACGGCACCGGCTTCTCCTTCGTCGAAATCCTGTCACCCTGCCCGACAATTTGGGGCAAAGATCCGGTGGAGGCGCGGCGCTGGGTTTTCGAAAAGATGATGCCGGCTTTTCCGTTGAACGTGTTCCGTGACCGCCGGCCGGAAATTCCCGCTGGCAACGAACCGCCGCAACGAACAGTGTCCGATGTGCTGGAGATCAGCCCGAAGGCGGCAGGACAAAACGGTTCCGGAACCAAACACGCCCATCACTTTAAAGACGTCAAGATTAAAATCGCTGGCTTTGGAGGACAGGGGGTGTTGCTGTTGGGCCAGCTTCTCATCGAAATGGGCATGCGGGAAGAGCTGGAAGTGAGCTGGCTGCCGTCGTATGGTCCGGAGATGCGTTCGGGCAGCGCGCACTGCCATGTGTGCTTGTCCAAAGAACGGATCGGCTCGCCG
>CAWISU010000076.1:0-74362 GCA_963838765.1 uncultured Acidobacteriota bacterium
TCAGGTCGAGACCCGGAAGTGGGATTCCACAACTGACAATCTGCGTGGCCCCGCCGATTTCTGAGACCTCAGTGGTCATGCGAGCCGTTCCCAGCGCGAGGGCACGCTTGTTGACGGAAACGATGTTGCGTCCGCCCAGCGAGACCGCCAGAGTATTTTCGGCCAGCCCGAAGGCAACATAGAAACTCTCGGACTTGAGTCCATAGGGCTGAAACGTTTCTAGAAACCGGGTATACGTATCCGGTTTTACGGGTTCCGCCGCGCACATCAATACGCGAAGCGAGCTGAGATCACAAGCCTCCAGGCTTTCCTTGGAAAGCCTCCCGGAGCGCAAGCAATAGTCGTAGGCGAAGTTGGGGGCAGCCGCGGCAGTGGCGTGGTAGCTCGTTATCGCATTGAACCACAGGATCGGCCGCTGAATGAAGTCCATGGGAGCGAACCCGTACGTCGTGCCGCCTTTCAGTGCTGGATATAGGTAGCACCCGATCAGCCCCATATCGTGATACTGCGGAAGCCAGGAAACGACGACCGGTGCTGGATGGTCGATCACCAGCGGACAGGTAGTCAGAATATTTTCGTGCGTAACAATCACGCCCTTGGGCTCCATCGTTGAACCCGAGGTGTACTGGAGAAACAATATCTCCGAAGAATCGACCGGTAGCCGGTCCGAAATCGTATCCACGAAATCTTCCGTGGCGATCCACGGAAGACCGGAAATGTAATCTACGTCAACGCCCGACGCCGAGACTCCACGTCTGGCGAGATTCGTCTTGAGAGATGCGTGGTAATCTCTGCTGGTTAAGATCCCAGCCGCCTGGCAATCCTTTGCGATGTGGACCGTCTTATATAGGGCGCTCTGGAAGCCACGCGAACTGGGTGGATAGACCGGCACGGGGATCAATCCGGCGCGCACGCAACCAAAAAATGCGCAGATCATTTCAAGCCCCGGCGGGTAGGCAAGCAGAAGCCGGTCGTCCGCCGCGAAACGATCTTCTTTCAGTAAATGTCCGGCGATCGCTTGCGTTCGGCGGAGAAACGACGCGTAGGTGTAGCTTTCGATCGGATCGCCGTTTACGTCAAGAAATGAATAAAGGAGTTGATCCGGGTGTTCATCCACCAGCCTATCCAGGTGGCCCAGAATTGACGCGGTCATTAATCAGCGATCCTCCAAGGTCAAATAGAACGCAAGTCAGTCTTGCACAGGACGCTAAGCAGACTTGTGGAGCTCCTATACCACATGCAGGAGACCCCATTCACTAAGGTTCATTGGTTGGTATATATTAGCAAACCGCTCGTACAATACCATGCGTAAATCGCTTCCTGGGATGGGGCACCAGCATCCATACTCGGCTCGTTCTGAATTTTCTTGATTGCCCTTAATGGCTCGCACTAAAATACCGTAGCGAGACTGTCGACAGCGCAGCAACAATTACGCCGCGGGTCAGGACCGTTTGTGCATCTTGTGGAACGCGTCGGGTCCAATTTACCATGATCGCGGAGGCGCCGGTGACGTTCCAGCCCGAAGCGGTGATTGCCGATCAGCCGGACATCGCGGATCTTGTACCATCGGAAACCTCAGCATCGCCGATTATCGAATCGGCTGGTGCGTCTTCATTCCCGAAAGTCTTGCGTAGCCGCCTGGATAGGTTTTTTGCCGATCAGAGCATTTCTCCCAAGGCGGACCGCGTAATGTGGGTCAAGATCGCTCTGGGTATGGCAGTCCTCGGGGGCGCATGGATTGCTCTCTATACGCTCAAGCCCGGCTCATGGAAATTTCTCGCCCTCTACCTTTTAGGCGGCCTCGCGCAGACATTCCTTTTGCTGAACATCGCCCATGACAGCAATCACAACGCCATCTCGTCTCGGTCGCACGTCAATAAAATCCTGAACTATGTCTTCGATCTGTGCGGAATGAGTTCGTACATGTGGCGTATCCTCCATCATCGGGGACATCACTCCTGCATCAATCTCCACGGTGAAGATGACGCGCTTTCAGGACGCGGTATCTTTCGCTTTACGCCTTATGAACCCCGGGCGCGATGGCACCGGTTCCAACACATCTACGCGCTGTTCGTCTACGCGATGTTCTCTCTCGACTATGTGTTCTTTAGGGACTTCCAGTGCTTTTTCTTTCCGGACCATGAATATCTGAGACGTACTAACCATTCTCTGCGCGAATATGCCATTCTCTTTGCCGGCAAGGGCTTCTACCTCACTTACATGCTTATCCTGCCGGTGATGGTGCTGGGGAAATCGCCTCTGCTGGTCGCCGGTGCGTTCCTTTTGGTCCATTTGATCGTCGGTTTAAGCGTAACGCTCGTATTCCAGTCGACGCACACCGTCGACAGCACCTACTTTCCTTCGGATCGCAGCGAGTTTGAAAACGGCGTGTATCACATCTTCGCGACAACGGCCGATTACGCAACTGAAAAACCGCTGGTCGGTTGGCTCGTGGGCGGGCTTAACCATCACGTCGTCCACCACCTGTGTCCTTTCGTGTGCCATACCCACTATGCTCCGCTGACCAGGATCGTGAAGGAGACTGCCGAAGAGTTTGGGGTTCCCTATCGGCAGAACCCCACTATGACCGGGGCAATCCGGCATCATCTGATACTCTTGAAGCAACTGGGGAATGAAAATTGATTCTGAGCGTTTTATCTTTTGCGTATGGGCCATCCACCGCTTCCTACAAGTGAGATGAAATCTCCTCCGGTTCGAGGCAAATATCGAGACGGCTGGGTATGAGTTCATCAACGCCTGTCCCCATTGTTTCCCGACTTCGCTGCTTTGCGGATTCTCGCGCCATGGCGCGCAATCCCGTGCAGGTTTTGTCGAGGTACAACGAAATCTTCGGCAACACATTCCGGATCTATTTGGGTGGTCTCAAGGAAGCGATCATTACCATCGATCCCGCGGTCATTCAGCACGTATTGAAGACCAATGCGGAGAACTACCAGAAATCCGAAATTCAAGTAAAGCGTATGGGTCACTTCCTGGGGAAAGGTCTTCTGACGACCCACGGAGAAGCCTGGCGCACGCAGCGTCGTCTGATCCAGACGGGTTTCGATCGAAAGCAGCTCGATGTGCTGTCCTCAATCATGCGGGACTCCCTCGCCGACTCGCTGCGGGATTTCGACCGACAGGTGCGTGTTGGCCCTGTCGATGTCTACACCCACCTGATGAAGATTACTTTCGCTATGGTCGCTCGATCGCTATTTGGCGCACGCTTGAAGGATGGAGACATCGATCTTGTCAGCCATACCATCTGCACCGTCCAGGAATTCATTGTCCGGCAAACTCTTCAGCCGTATCTAAATCCCTGGTTCGCGGTCTCGGGCGAACTGCGCAAACACGAAGACATGCGAACCTGCGCCGACGCCATTCTGCTCGAATACATCAGGAAGCGCCGCAACGAACCGCCCGGCCACGATCTGCTGCAGACTTTGATGGATGCGCGTTACAGCGATGGCAAAGGCATGAGCGATGAGCTCATCCTGAGCGAGAGCATGCAACTTCTGGTTGCTGGCCATGAAACATCGTCGAATGGGCTGTCGTGGCTTCTTTATCTTTTGAGTTCGCGTCCAGATTGCCTCGAAAGGGTACGGCAAGAGTTTGATACCGTGCTCGGCGACGCGCCTCTCGGCTACAGCGACGTTCCAAAATTTGAATTTGCGACCCAGGTAATTATGGAGGCGTTGCGCCTCTACCCGCCGTTTTGGATGGTCGACCGCATGGCTGTTGCCGACGACCGCGTAGGCGACCTCGCCATACCCCGCGGATCGATGGTCATTGTCTATGTGTACGGTGCCCACCATGCTCCGCGCTACTGGCAGAATCCTGAGAACTTCGATACCGAGCGTTTCACCAAAGAAAACGACAAGCAGCGCACACCCTTCACCTTCCTTCCCTTCGGAGCCGGACCGCGAGGCTGCATCGGTGGAAATTACGCGATGCTGCAGATCCTCATGATTTTGCGCGACCTGCTCAGAACGTACGATTTTCAGTTGGCTCCGGGGCAAAGGATTGAAGCTCGCCCGATGGTCATCCTGCGGCCGAAACACGGGATCCGCATGACGTTCACCAATACCATCGCTCCCGCCCCGTGTGTCGCATAAGACGCGATCCCGGGCTGGAACGGAATTGAGTTGTGAAGCGCAAAGCATTGAGATGGCAGTTGTTGAAAAGCCGCTTTCAGTGGGCAAACTTGTAATCATGTGCTAATTGAAGGAGTGCATTCGCACCGATAAGTCGGCATATCGGCGTTGACGAGTGGCCAAATCCCGATTGCTCCAAGATGATCGCGCTGAGATTGGTTACATTGCAGAACAAAAACAGAATCTTGGTCATCGCAGAGAATGCTTGCATGAAGATTACGCGAGTAGCTTGCTGGTTCACCGGTGACCCGGGGTTCGTGGAATGAGTATGCGGGGTTTGTTGCTCTAGCGGGTTGCTTCTCATCCGAGTACTGGCATAGCGTTAACCGAGAAATCAATAGAGCCGCGCGTGACGATCGCAATGCGCTCTTAGCATCTTTAATTGGATCGCCGAAGGCTTGCCAACTTCCGCCTGTATAGAACCTCGCGGAAGAAATAGGAAGCGTCTGATAACATTGGACTTATGCGACGAACTGGAAGACCTTTAGTTTTCGTGTTAAGGTATTGATTCTAAAGCGGAAGTGGTGGAACTGGCAGACACACCATCTTGAGGGGGTGGCGCCGAAAGGCGTGGGGGTTCAAATCCCCCCTTCCGCACCAGTTTTACAATTCTTATCTATATTGTGCAATTTTGAGTTCTATGTATTCGGGTTTGCTTTCTGGATCATTGGGATGGTGCATGGAGAGCGAATTTCGTTTCAGGCGATAAGAGGCTGCTAAAGCGCGCGCGCATTTCAACGACTCAACGGCCCGACTGAAGTCGGCCCCTCGCCAAAATCTGCGGGAATCATAGTTTTTCAGCAGCCTTTAAAAGCCGCGCACGGGAATCCATCCAGCCACTTGCCGGCATAACTGTGGGCTTGTTCCGGTGGGGCGCGGGTGTAGAATAGCTGCCACTTGCGCACACTTAGGGGCTAGTGTCTTGCAATTCCACAAATTCAATGAGGCGTATTTGGAGCGGCTATGTTCGGGTGACTTCCGGACGGAGAGCCATTTTGTTGCCTACTTCAGTGAGCTGATCCAATTGAAGCTGCGTTCCCGGGTGAATTCTCCTCATACGATCGAAGACTTGCGGCAAGAAACCTTTGCCCGAGTGTTCACTGCTTTACGAAGTGAGGGGAGATTACGACAGCCGGAACGGTTAGGAGCTTTTGTGAATTCCGTTTGCAATAATGTGTTGCTGGAGCACTATCGGTCGTCTTCTCGAGAGAATCCGATGGAGGAGGAAGACAGCCAGAATGTTCCTGATCCATCGCTGGATGTGGTGTCGATTTTGTCGCATAAAGAAATGGAGCAGAAAGTGCGGCAGGTTCTCGATGAATTGTCGGAGAGAGACCGGCGTCTGCTGCGCGAGATATTCCTAGAAGAACGCGACAAGGACGCGGTGTGTCAGGACTTTGGCGTGGACCGGGACTATCTTCGAGTGCTGCTTCATCGCGCCAAGCAGGCCTTTAAGGCTGTGTATTTAAAGAACATGGCGGCGGGCATACGGAGTACGGCGGCGGGCTAGGACGGTGAAACGATTTGTCTTGTCTTTTCACTATCCATTCGAGGGGGATTTGTGGTGATGGACCATAGCGAATCAATCCGCCTGATGGCTGCCGAGAAGTACTTGCTCGGCGAGCTTGCGCCGGAGTTACGCGAGCAGTTTGAGGAACACTTCTTCGACTGCCAGGAGTGCGCTCTCGATGTTCGAGCGGGAGCTGCGTTAGTCGAACATAGTAAGGTCGTATTGTCGGAGCCGGTTGCGGTTTCGCAGGCGAGAGTGCCCGTTCTAGTGCCCGCAAAGCCAGGTTGGTTTGGGTGGTTACGTCCCGCGTTGATCGTGCCGGTTCTTGGGGTGCTGCTGGTGGTAGTTGGGTATCAGAACCTGGTGACCTATCCGCAATTGAAGCAGGCGGCCAACAGCCCGCAGATTCTGCCGTGGGCCTCGGTCAACGTGAGCACAAGGGGGACCAGTACAATTCAGATCTCGCCCGGCGCTGGGCAGGGCTTCCAACTGCTGGTGAACATCCCCCCGGACAGCCGCTACACCTCTTACACTTTCGACTTGTCTAGCCCGTCAGGAAGACTAGAATGGTCGCACACGATTCCCGCAGCGGCATCCGACGAGGCGCGGTCGATTTATATTCCAGGGGCGAATCAGGAGCAAGGCATTTATAAGCTGGCGGTACGCGGCAATACGGCTACCGGAGAAAGTTCAGACCTCGGCCATTATTCGGTTGAAGTGCAAATTCAGAAGTAGCTCAATCGAGCGGAGGCAACAAATGGCAACAGCAATGAAACCACCCATGCCGAGAGAAGATGCGGAAAAAGAGCCAACCCACATCTACTACGCCGACGCCTATGTTCTGAAGCGCAAATTTCGAGGCACCCGTGCATGAGGAGATCAAACCGCGGGCGCAAGTCAGATTGTCCGAGGACGGCCACTACGAATTCAGGCAGGCCGAACCCTTCCGGCTGGACGGGCTCATCTCGTACCGCTCGGGCTACACCCAGGTCGCGGGACACCGCAGCACCGAAGCCAGGCCACGGCTTCGCCACGCTGGCGACTTCCGTGCTCGAGGACCTCAATGTTCTCGACGTGCTGACAGCGGATCGAGTGGTTGCGCAGATTTCCACGGAACACCCTGTCTACGATCCCGAGAATGGGCAAACGGATGGAGTGCCCTCGGTTAGTTTCTTGGGTACGCGTTTCGACAATTTGAGGATTGACGGGCACAAGATTGAATTGGAACGGCACGTCGATATTCTGGGGCCTAAGCCAGCTGGCGGAAGATCCTATTTTGAAGACCAGGGCGTTCTGAGCCGGATCTCCGAGCAATATGAGAACATAAACGACGCCAAGGATCTTCCCGATTGGGCGAGTGAACGATATCGCTGGGATCGCGCCAGCGCTCAAAAACAGCCCGAGTTGAAATGCTCTTTGGTGAATCGCGTCAGTGGTGCTCCGGGAATACAATTCGGACACGTGATCGAAGTGCCTCACTTTGGCAAGATATTTCTGGCCGAGCTAAGACTAAAGCGCGAAAAAAACGGTGGACCCGGGCCGGAGAAATACAGCTTTCACTTGACCATGATCCGGATGGAGCTAGGATGTCCGGTGCAGGGCAACGGCAGTGCCGGGAGCGCCGATGCAAATGGCAGTGGGGGCAGCGGCGGGCACTAGAACTGCAGATGGGGCACATGTATCATGCGATGCGAGAATTTGCCTGGTCTACCGAGTATCTGATCCTCGCATAGGCCAAATTGATGTTGCGAGTCCACTTTTTTATCGATACGGGGTCCTTGATCTCGCGCGCCAGTGCGAGCGCTCGCTGATAGTAAGAAATTGATGTGAAATAATCGCGGCGGTGCAGGTAGACGTTGCCAATGTTGGCCAGCACGACCTGGTAATTGTGGATCATCCCGGCCTCGTAGTTTACGCGCTCTGCCTTGCGGAAGAGCTCCATGGCTTTCTCGTCGTCTCCGAAACCCAGGTAGCAGACTGCGAGTTCACCCCATACCATCGCAATCCGTAATGGCGCGCCAGCATTTTCAAAAATTCCGAGCGACTGCTCCAGCCAAGGCATTGCTTCCTCATAGTGTTCCTGGATCATTAGGTTTTTACCGATACCCCAAAGGGCACTGCCGCGCAAACGCCAGCCGTCGACGAATTCCGTGAGTTTCAGGGCCGAGCGGAACAATCCGTCAGACGAAACATAGTCTTTCTGAAGAAAGAAGATGAAGGCTCGGGAAAGATGAACGTCGCCAAGAAGCCTTAGCAAATTCGCATCGTGGGCAATGATTTCTGCTTCAGCAAGCAAACGGTGCGAAGGCTCATACCGGCCTAGAGAACCCAAGTACGAGCCACGGTGCATTCTGAGTGCAGCTTTCGACTCAATGTCGTGGTCAGCCGGCGGTACCAGAGACTCCAGGTATTTCAAAGCGTCCTCGACATGGCCGTGGGCGTTTAGAACATCGGCTCGAATGAAACGAAATCGCCAAAGTTCAGTTGAATTGTCTTTGTCTCCGAGCCGTTGAATTTCTGCCTCTGCGATCTTGTTCGCCGCATCCAAATCGCCGAGGCGTTGCAGGTCGGGTGCTTTGCTCGTGGGCGGACTGTGCCATGGCGTCTCCCGGAACAGATCAAATAACCAAAATCGGTTGTCATTCCGAACTGTTTCAGCCCGTGAGTTAGTTGACCCGAGACAGCTCCGAGGAGGCGCATGCTCATTGGCCTTCGACTTCTCGGAATGACAACCGAGAGGCGTTGCAGCCAGACTAGCGACCGTCGCTGCCCGTCCCGTCCGCATCTGGCGGGTGGAAGGGTCCGGGTTGTGGGTTGTCGGCAGTAGCTACATGCCGATTGCCTGCGCCGCCCAGTTCCGCTGATGGCACAGTCTTTGCGCTGCTCTGGTAACCGAGCAGCAACAATACGGGGGTGAAATAACCAAACATGCGTCGTGCACTAAACATACTTTGGCCTCCTTGGGGGAGGGATTATACAGAAACTTTTCCGATTTTCAAGTTAAAATCTAGCGGCGAATGAATCCCCCATGCCTCCTTCAATCCAGCACCAAGACTCCAGCCGACAGGGAAGGTGCAAGTGTGTCCGAGCGCGAGCTCTGGGAATTATGCCGCTCATCCTAGGGGTCGCCCTGTTGCCGTGCTGCTCGCGCCAACGCGATCCTCACGCCGCTTTCGATCATGCCAGGCAAACGCTTCGGAAAGGCGACACGGTAGCTGCGGCCTCGGAGGCAGAGAAAGGCTACAAGGATTTCCACACTATGAGCCCTGAGTGGGCATGGAGATTCGCCATCCTTCGGGCGTGGGCTCTGCACTCGCGTGGGCTGAACGATGACCTGCTAAAGCTGCTCAGCTCCGAGGTGGTCCCACCCCCCAACGCTGAATTATCCGTTCAAAAACTAAGGTGGGAAGGCGTCGCCTTCGCTTCTCTGCACAAATTCCCGGAGGCGGAACAAAAGTTCGGAGAAGCGGAGCGCATCTGCGCTGCGTCCAGCTATCCCGCCTGCGCGGATGTGGTGGACGCGCAGGGAAGACTCGAAATGGAACGCGGTCACTATGCCAAAGCCCAAAGCCTCTTCGAGCGGGTTCTCGGGTCGGCCCGCGCGAGCGGGGACCCACTGTGGGAGGCCGGCGCGCTGCTGGCTTTGAGTTGGTCCGCAGACGAGCAGACTCATTTTGACGAGGCTCTCAACTGGGCAGATGCCGCCCGTCAAATTTCTGTGGCTCAGAACTTTGGTAGCATCGCGCAAACCGCCTCAGGCAATATGGGTTGGGCTTATTACAAGCTTGGCGATCCGGAGAAGGCATCGGAGATGTTTGTCGAGGCGGCAAAGCAGGCCGAGAAACTCGGCGACATCACGGATCAAGTAAAGTGGCTTTTAAACGTTGGGTACGTTTACCTGGATAGCCACGACTTCCCGGCTGCCGAGCTTTCCTTTCGGCAGTCGCGCGACCTTGCAGTTAAAGTCAACAGCAGAGAAGACATCATCAACGCCTTGCAGGCGCTAGCCTTCATCTCTCAGCAGACTAGTAAGCTGGATGACGCGAAACACTACGCCGACGAAGCGCTCTCCATGGCGAAAGCCGATGGTAATAAGCGCGACGAGGTCTATCCCCGGCTTGTGCAAGGGCAAGTTGCGGCGAAAGAGCACGACGTTGCTGCAGCCGAGAGCGCGTTCCGCGAGGTTTCGCAGGCTGAGGATAGTCCGGTGTTTCTGAAGTGGGAGGCGGAACGGTCGCTCGCGCGGCTATATGAAGACGAAAACCAGCCAGAGTCGGCCGAGCGGGAATACCGGACTGCGCTCAGTACCTTTGAGACCGCTCGCTCGGGGCTGAAGCATGAAGATTCCCGGCTGCCGTTTCTTACTAACGCCTCGCGTATTTACGACGACTACATTCATTTTCTTGTTTCTCGGGGAAAGACCAGCCAGGCTTTGCAAGTTGCCAATTACAGCCGCGCCCGGACCTTGAGCGAAGGGTTGGGGCTGTTGCCGAAGGGAACCTCATTTGCCCCTGATCCGCTGAATGCGCAACAGGCCGCTGGACGCGCCGGCGGCACAATCCTTTTTTATTGGCTGGGCGAGAAGCAATCTTATCTCTGGGCGATCACGCCGCAGAAAACCAGTCTGTTTCAGCTTCCTCCCGCGGCGGAGATCGATGCGGTCGGTGCAGCGGTATCGAAAGGCGCTGGTTGGTCCGCAGGATGTTCTCGAAACTGCGAATGCCGATGGGATTGAGCTTTACAGAATGCTCGTCTCCCCGGCACGAGTGCTGCTGACGAAAGATGCGCAGGTCTTCATCATCCCGGATGGCAGCTTGAATGGTTTGAACTTTGAGACCCTGTTGGTGCCGGAACCTAAGCCGCACTATTGGATTGAAGACGCGACTATCGCCGATGCCAGTTCGCTCCGGATGCTCGCAGGGTCACAAACGCGACATGACTTAAAGACTGGCGCGGATAAACTGCTGCTCATCGGCGACGCGGTTGCGTCGAGTGCTGAATATGGCGAATTGCCAAAGGCGGGAGTGGAAATTGAAAATATCGAAAAACATTTTCGCGCCCGCGAAACGCGCGGTTCTTACACGAGCGCAAGCCACCGCTCCGGCTTACCTGGGGAGTGTCCCGGAACAGTTCGCGTATATCCATTTTGTGGCGCATGGCACGGCCAGCCGCCTGAGTCCGTTGGACTCCGCGGTTATATTGTCGAAGGCTTCGGCGGAGGAAGATTCTTTCAAACTGTACGCGCGAGACATTATTCAGCGCCCCTTACATGCGGAGCTGGTGACGATTTCAACCTGCTATGGGGCGGGCGCGCGAGCCTACACAGGAGAAGGATTGGTGGGACTCTCGTGGGCATTCCTGCGGGCGGGCGCGCACAACGTGATCGGCGCGCTGTGGGAAGTGAGCGATGCTTCGACCCCCCGGCTTATGGACCAACTGTATGGCGAACTGAAGCGGGGCCGAAGTCCACAAGCGGCACTGCGTTCGGCGAAGCTTTCTTTACTGCACTCTGATGACTTCCGCAAGCCCTTCTACTGGGCGCCGTTTCAGCTCTACAGCGGTACGTAGGAACTGCGATGAGGGGGAGCACTGTTGCCTTAAAGGGTTCATCCGTGTCCGCTCAGGGTTTCGAAAACCTCAAAGCGCTGGTTCAGGAGAGCTTGAATAAAGTAAGACTGACAATCAGTTAGCGATTGGCGGTCACGGCGATTGCAGTTTTAGCGAAAACATTTGCACTGTTCCCAAGGCACTCCATTTTTCATATAATTGGGCACCGCAGATGCCCCCGCATCGCTAAGGGGATCGAAAATGCATTGGCTCCAGCTATTTATATTGGGATGGATTTCATTTGGGCTTACAACGGTCATTTTGATGTTCTGGTTGTGTAAGCGAACTGCCGCAGTCCAAAGAGATACGGCCAAAGCGGCTTTACTTTCCCCGGAGCGGGCTGAGTTTGCCGCGAGCGAACTGTCCAGCGAGTTGCGTTCCGCCTGATTTGCTGAGTCGCGCTGTTCTCTCGTCATTTGCGCCTGAGGCTCGGTATTTGGATAATGTATGCAGGCGCGCCATATCTGGGGGCTAAGACGCTCGGACGCCATCTCACCCGGTAGTGCTAACATTTAGCCATCGCAGCCGTCTTAGCTGTCATGAAATCTGCCAACCTGGTGCAGTATTTTCGGCACTCTTTCCGCTTATTGCGGAGATCGCCCGTGTTTTCCGCGGTGGTGATTCTCATGCTCGCGCTTGGAATTGGCGCGAACACGGCGGTGTTCAGCGTGGTGGACGGAGTTCTGCTGCGAAAGCTTCCCTACCGCGATCCGGATCGTCTGGTCATGGTCTGGGAAAAGAACCCTGCGCTGGGGACGTCGATTGGCGAGCGCATCCCTGCAGCTTATACGAACTTCGCTGAATGGGTGAGCCAATCCACGGCCTTCGAGGGCATCGCGGGCATGGAAGACGCGAACCTGAACCGCACCGGCGGTGGCGAACCGGAGCGCGTAAACGGGGCACGAATTTCACCGAACTTCTTCCAAGTGCTGGGAGTGAACTCGGCTATCGGCACTACTTTCGACTCAGTCGAGCAGGGATCCCGTGACACCCAGGTGGCCATTCTGAGCGCCGCCTATTGGGAGAGCCATTTCGGCGGAAGGCGCGATGTCATTGGCCAAACTGTCACGCTTAATGACGTTCCTTACACCATTGTTGGCGTGCTCCCAGCGCATTTCTATTTGCCGTCCACGCGAGAAGGCACCGAGCAGCGAAAGCCCGACATCTGGATTCCTTATGAGCCCATGGCGCAGCGCACTACGCTGGAATTGAACCGACTGAAGGTGCAGGTCTACGCACGATTGCGTCCGGGCATTTCGCTGGAGCAGGCGCGGGCAGAAATGGATGTGATTGGCAAGCGCTTGGAAGAGCAGATCCCCACTCTCAATTCTGGCTTTGGGGTAAATATTTTTCCCGTGTACGTCGAGGATGTAGGCAAGGATCTGCGCCGCAACCTTCTCGTGCTGTTGTCGGCGGTGGGTTTGATTCTGCTGATCGCATGCGCAAATCTGGCGAATCTGGTATTGACGCGTGCGATGGCGCGGCAGAAAGAGCTGGCAGTCCGCAAGGCGCTCGGGGCAAGCCGATCGGAATTGATCGCGCAGATGGTCGTGGAAAGCCTGGTTCTCAGTTCGATTGGAGGGTTGCTCGGTTTGCTGGTGACGCGCTGGGGAATTCGAGCTATTCTCGCGCTCAAGCCAGCGGACATTCTGCGCCCGGAACAAATTCATATAGGCATTCCGGTGCTGCTGTTTACGACCGGGGTCAGCATACTTGCGGGCATGCTCTTCGGGATTTTTCCTGCGTTGTATGTTTCGCGCACCGAGGTTATTACGGTTTTGAATCAGGGCGCGCAATTGACTCGGACCCATCCGCGAATCATGCGTGCGGCTCTCATCGTGATCGAAGTCAGTTTGGCCTCGGTGCTGTTGATCGGGGCTGGATTTATGATTCGCAGCCTGCTTTCGGCGCTCGACGTCGACCCGGGGTTTCGTCCGGATCATTTGTTGACCATGCATTTCAGCATGCCGCCCGATCGTTACTCGAGCAAGTGAGCAGACAGCTGCATTCTGCCGTCAGGCATTGGAGCGAATCGCGGCGCTACCCGGGGTTAATGCCGCCAGCTTTGCCGATGGCTTGCCGCTGACCCGGATTCGTCTGATGCGATTCACGGTCGAGGGCCAGGCAGTTCCTAAGCGCGGAAGTGAGCCAACAGCAGACATGCGCGGGATCAGTTCGCCGTCGTACTTCGGGACTTTGGGGATCTCGCTGGTTAGCGGCAGAAACTTCACCGTGGATGAAATCAATCAAAACCTTCCGGTGATCGTGGTGAATCAGACGCTCGCGAAAAAGCTGTGGCCAAATCAAGAAGCGATCGGCAAACATATCTGGAGCGTTCCGGCCAGAGCGGAAAAAGTGCCGGTGGAGTTGACGGTGATCGGAGTGGTGCGCGATACGCGGCAGATGTCTGTCGAGAGTGCGACGCGACCGGAGATTACGCGGCCCATGCAGGACTACACCTACTTGACGCTTGCGGTTCGCAGCGCCGCGGATCCGACCTTGCTGACGGCGAGCGTCAAGCGGCAGATTTGGGCCCTCGACAAAGACCTGCCGGTGTTCGACGTGCTGACCATGCAAGATGTTCTCGACGACAACCTCGGACAGCGCCGCTTCGATTCATTTCTCATGAGCATCTTCGGGGGGCTTGCGCTCGTGCTGGCTTGTGTTGGCATTTATGGCGTGCTCGCTACCACGGTGGCGCAGCAGACTCGTGAAATCGGGGTTCGAATGGCTCTGGGTGCACGCCGGGGCGATGTGCTCAGAATGATTATGGGGCAGGGTTTGCGATGGGTATCGATTGGCCTGCTTATCGGTTTGACTTTGGGATTTTTGCTGACGCGAATGCTCGCGAGCCTCTTGTTCGGGGTTGGCCCCTCGAACCTGCTCACCTATATCGCCGTCAGCGCTGTTATGCTCGCGGTGGCAGCGGTGGCCTGTTACTTGCCGGCTGTTCGTGCCATCAGGATCGATCCCATGCGGGCTTTACGCTACGAATAGGTTGACAAGGGCGCGTACTAGTCTCCTACCGGGGATACGCTCCTGAAATGTAGCCTTCCAACTCCTGAATGGTGTGCGCCTGACCAGAGATGATCCACTTCACCAAGTCGCCGAGTGAAACTACTCCGGCGACAGCGTCGTTTTCCACGACCGGCAAATGGCGAAAACGGTGCTTGGTCATAATGGACATACACTCGTCGACGGTGTGCTGCGGGCTCACGAACACAACTGGTGTGGTCATGATCTGGCGGACCAGGGTTTCCTTGGAAGAATGGCCCATGAGGATTACTTTGCGCGCGTAGTCACGCTCCGAGAGAATACCGACGAGTTTGTGGTTGGAAATGACGACTAAGGCGCCAATACCGTACTCGGCCATCTTCTCAATCGCTTCATAAACCGACTGATCGGGCTCTATTGACAAAACTCTATTCTCGTCTTTGCTGTTGAGCACCGATGCAATCGGGTCGGTAAGTTTCATCAGGCCTCCTAGGGCATGTGGTCACTTGCCGGTCCGCGAATCCCAAACCGGCTTGCCTTTGTCGTCACGGAACATAAGTGTGTCGGCACCCTTCACGAGTTCTCGAGCGAGGATCACGTCCAACGCTTCCTGCTTGACCTTTGAACCGGTGACGGCGATCTCGTCTCCCTTGGTGAAGCTGATGCCCATCTCCTCCTGAAATGGTTTGGGGCACACGTAGATGTGCAGCTTGTCGTCTCCGCTTTTGATGATCAGTTCCGTGAAGTCTTTCCTGGTTCCCATAGGGAGCAGATTTATTTCGTCCACCACCCCTTTGGTTTTCGTCTCTGTAGTGAGGTCATACTTCGGCAGGTTAGCGTCCTCTTGGTGGGCTTTTTGCGAGAGGCCTGGTGTCACGCACAAAAGCGTCACGCACAAAAGCAGAAACAAGGAGAGATGGAAAAGTGCTTTGTTGGCTTTGTGTGGCGCAGTGGAGATTTGCAGACGGAGTAGCACGGCTCCTCCTCACGGTTCACGGAAACTCAATGCGGAGGACGAGGTGCTTCTCTATCTGCGCCACGGCCCAGAGAAAGATATGCATCGGTTCCCGGATTGCCTGATAGTTCGCTTACGATAAGGCCGTTATCCAGTCACTTTCCAGGAAGACAGAAGAATCGTACACCCGCGGGGCTATGGTTGGCCAGATTTGTGAGAGCATGGCGGTGGGCTAAGTCGGCATTTGTGTCATTGAAGGACGGGTGTCTCGCCCGTTCAGCCGGGCGGGAAATGCTGGAGGCCCCGGGCGGAGTCGAACCGCCGACCAACGGTTTAGGAAACCGCTGCTCTATCCAACTGAGCTACGGGGCCAATAGTCATAACCTTTGAGGTTACATTAGTTTACAGCAATTGATTGGGCCGAACCCACCCCGCAAGCGAGCTAGGCCTATTCCAATCTCGAGCTAACGTGCACGACCCCGTTTTCCCTGGAATCTTGCGCGCCTCACTCGACGACTGCAAGAGCTCGATTTTTCTCCAGCCGATCAAGAACAGCGTGCACGTCGTCCAACGTGTTATACAGATGAAACGACACGCGCAAGCCATCCATCCGATTGGATACGACGATATTTTCAGCCGCCATCTTCTTTACCATCGCTTCAGCATCTTTCATTTGCAGGACAACCAAGGGGCCGACGCCTTCGGCCGGCGTCTTCACCTTAATCTTCAGGTCACGAGCGCCGTCCGTCAGCGCGCGGGTCAGGGACTTGATATGCTGCGCGGTCTTTTTGCGTCCAAAATCATCGAGCAATTTGAGGGCGGCCGTTGCGGTGTAGGCGTGCGGTAGCGGAGGAGAGCCCGTTTCAAAACGGCGGGCGGTGGTGGCCGGATCGAAATGTTTGACATCAAACGCAAACGGATTCTGCTGGGCAAACCAGCCGGTGATTGTCGGAGTCAGTGCGGAGATCAATTCGGGCCGCACGTACAAAAACGCGATCCCGGACGGGCAAAGAAGATATTTGAGCGCTCCACTCACGTAGAAATCCACATCAAGCGCCTTGACATCAATCGGCCGGGTTCCGCAATCCTGATAGTCGTCGAGCATGACCAAAGCCCCACGTTCATGCGCCTGCTCGACGATGGGGACGACCTCCGACCGAAAACCGTTCATGAAGCAGACGTGGGTCAGTGGCACGATGAGTGTTTGATCATCAATCGCGCGCGAATAGCAGTCCGCGCATATTTTGCCATTCTGGGCCGCGAGGAATTCGACTTCGGCGCCCCGACGCTCCTGAGCGAGCCAGATTTGCCCCATCGTGGGAAATTCGAATTCACCCATGACGACTTTTCGGCGCTTGCCAAAATCGAGAGCGCTCGCAATGGAATTGATCCCGGCGGAGGCGCTGGTGACGACCGCGACTTCCTCGGGAGCGGCCCCGATGAAGCGCGCGAATGCAGTCCGCGCCGCTTCGTACTCTTCGACCCAGCGGTCCCACGGGGACCCGTGTTCGTGCCAGGAGCGGATGTGCGCCTGCATTGACGCTTCCACCGCATCACTCAAGGCTCCCTGCGAACAGGAATTCAAGTAGACTTTGTTCTTGAAGATGGGAAAATGTGCACGGGCGGATTCAATCTCGATAGACAAATATTTGACCTCGAATCAAGATAAGAAACGAACGCAAAACTGCAGCTGTTTAGTCCGGCCCTCGGAGTTTTACATCAAACGCGACTAACATGGGACACACGCTCTTAATGGCTACCTACAGCATGGGGGATTCGAATGAAACGCCGCGACTCTAAGTCGACGCGAAAAAACAAAACGAACTCGGAATCCGCGATTGTGAATAAGGTCATCCGCCTTGAAAAGCGCGTATGGAAGACTGCACAGGAGCGAGACGCTGATAGATTCCGGAAACTTGTGCCCACCGATGCCATCATGATCTTCCAATCGGGAGTCGTGCCTCAGCCAGAGTATTTGGCAACCATGAATGAACGAACCATCTCGCGCTATGAACTCCGCCGTTTTCGCGGCTTTATGCCAAACTCAAAAACCGTAATCCTCTACTATGAGGCTCTGCGCCTGGGCGAAGAAGCCGGCAAAACGTTCCCCGAAGGGGCAGTCATCGAGAGCACAACCTGGATCAAGCGAGGCGCTCGCTGGGTTGCCATTCTGAATCAGGAAACGCCGGTCGCCAAGAGCTAGCTCTGCCACAAAACCACACCTCCTCGGGGACAACACGTTTTGGAAGCCGCAACTCCAGTCCGTCCCGCTAATTCACTACCGGCCCTGTCAGTGGTTTGAGAATCTCGTCCAGATAATCCGGAGTATCCTTAACCCGCTCCAGGTGGGGAAACTGATTGCCGCCATGGTAATCAAGTTTGTGGTGCTCTAACTTTCCTGCCCTCTCGATTTGAAGCTCGATCGCAGTGGAATTTGATTTGGAATCCCGAATCGCACGCCTCATTTCTTCCATGGAAAACGCAAGCCCGTTGATGCCGATAATTTTCGAGTATGGACTAAGTCCACTCTCAAATGCGGGCATCCCGGGGATAGCGTCAACGATTGCACCGTCGCGCTTTACGCGGAGTCCGATCGAAGATGTGAAGTCGCCGCTTCCCGACAGATCATCCTCCGCCGATTGAATTTCGTTTGGATCATCGTTGTACACGAGCCGCCAACCTCCGCCGGATATCCCGCCCAGCGGGGCATTGGCAGCGGTAGAATCCAGGCGCGAGCGAAAAAACGATGCCCAGTCATAGGCAGCGATGCCATTCAGGGTCGATACCAGATCCTCGAACGTGTAGGTCTCGATAACGGGTTGACCCTCGTGTCCGGCATAGAAGGCGTGGCAGAAGTCGTCCATGGATTTTCGATCGCCGGTGAGCTTGCGAAGGGTTGTGTCGACCTCGAGCCAGATCAGAACCGCTTCAGGATAGAAATCTGTTCCCCGGCGATACGACGACCACTCGTGAACACTGAAATACAAAATCTGCGCGGCGTTCGCCGTGTTCTGCAGTGAACGCCAGCGGCGGCCAGCCCGGTGCTCCATTGTCGAAGCGACCAGTGCGATCCGGTCGTGCGACTGCGCTGCCGTCATAAGTCCGCTGCGAGCGGTGAGCACTGTGCCCAAATATTCGGTCAGGCCCTCGTAGACCCACAAAAGTTCGCCCTTCATAGGCTGCTGGAAATCCGGCGTCGCCAAACCCTCTGGCCGGCGGTATTGCCCATTCCAGGAGTGTGAAAACTCATGGGGAAAAAGTCCCGCCATCAGCAGCCGCGCATTTGGATCAACCAGCGTGTGCTGTTTTACGCGATCGTCGCTGCTTTCGTGATGCTCCTGCCCGAGTTCCATTACGTTGTCGCTCAGGGTCAGCAGAAAATGGTAATCGCGAAAATGATGGGACTGATAAAGAGCGCCTGCTTCCGCTACCAGTTGTTTGTAGCGTTCGATCAATTCGGATGGAACATCGAGCGCCCATGCGTCATCAGAGAGCACATCCAATTCCTGGGGAGGGCTGCCGCTTGCATTGAGAGGAAAAGTCCGCATGAACTCACCCGACTGCACGGGCGAATCGACCAGCAGATCGAGTGGGACAGGCGAGAATGAGATCGTGCTGCCGGATTGGTTGCTGACCGGTAGGGAGGTGCTGAATTTCCATTGGCCCGGCAGCGTTAGAGTCGGATGAAAGATGAGATCAGCGGCGGCCCAGCCTTTTGGATAAAGAACAACCTGGTTCCACATCAGGATGAAAAGATTGGCAGCTCCGGAGGCACTGAAATCAATGGTCGGGCCGGGAGCCGAAATCAGAAAATCCAGCGCAGCGTCGATCGAGGTTGTTCCGGTAGGCACGTTGACATTGAAGGCATACATATCCACGTCATCCTGTTGCCAAGGAATCTCCTGCGTACCGGAAAAAAACTTGAGGCCCACCAGGTTCCAGACCGGGCCGTCCGGCGAGTGGTCTGCCGGCATCCACTTCGGATAGTAAAGCGTGAGCGGCCCGGAATGGACCGGGAACACAAGTTTCGCGTGCAGGATCCGCTGCGAGACCTGCGTCGCATCGACGGATATTGCAATCGCGCCCGGAGGAGCTGTAGCCGCACTCGCCGCTACACACAGGGGCGCAACCAGCGCGATTGCCAGAGAAAACAGGCTCGCGAATTTCCTGCCATCAATCATCGTGTGCTCCTCTATGCTGGCAACATTCCTTTCATCCGCTTCGCACGGGCCGAGCGTCAGGGGTTGAGAACGCCTCCGCCCGCAGGCTTGCCATCATGGTCTTGTGAAACCAGCGAATACTTACCACGTGATCTTGCCCATGAACTGAATGTTGCGTGGGCCGCCGACGCCAAAGTGTGAATCGAAACTGCCATCATCTGCGGTAGCGGTGATGAACGTGGCATTTGCTGGACCGGGGGAGGGCTCGGCAAAGTTCGGGTGATTGAATGCGTTGAAGAAGCTGGTCCGGAATTGGAACCCAAACCGGTCGCCGAGCCTGAACGTTCTCTGCAGCGATATGTCCCACGCGTTCAGCCCCGGCGCGACCAGCGGATCGCGCGGGCAGTTGCCAAACGTTCCCGGCGCGGGCTCCTGAAACGAACTGGGCGACGCGTACGGTAGCAAGAAGTTGCTTAATTGATAGTGAATCGGCCCGACGCAATTATACCGCGTGTGATTATTGCCCACGCCGCTCTCGTCACCAAAGGTCAACAGGGGTGCAGCAAAGCCGTCACGAAAAGTGGTGGTCCCGGAGACTTGCCAATCCTTTGCCAGGTAAGCGAACGCGCTGCCAGTTTTAGGGGAAGGGATGGCATATACGTATGTAAGGATGAGCGCACGGCGCTGATCGAATTCTGAATTGCCGTAACTGCCCTTCAGATTCGTCGAGTCTTGCGGCACATAGCCGCTGGTGCCGAAGAAATCTTCCACTTCGGACGCAGTGTCGAGATTGTGAGACCAGGTGAAAGCGACCTGACTCGTCAAGCCATGAAAGTTATTCGATTTCAGCGAAACCTGCAAAGAGTGGTAAGTCGCAAAACCCGGCGTCGAAATCGTATTGATTTGCGACAAGGTGGGGAACTTCGCGTTAAACGGGCGCGCGTCCTGCTCACACGTCAAATTGGGTAACGGGGGCGCACATCCGGCGCCGTAGCCGGCCCCCAGCGGCGGCTGGTTGATGTCCAGCAATTGAAGTTGGTGGATACTATGGTTCCCGACATACCCAATCTGAAAGACGACCTTGTCGCTGAGCTCCTGCTGGATATTCAAATTCCATTCTTGCGTATTCGGCGTCTTCAGATTGTGCTGAATGCTTTCAATGTTAAATGGCGGCTGCGGTGCGCCCGTGCCGAAGATTGGCACTCCAACGCCGAAAGGGATGGGAGGACTGGGCACGATCGTGTAGCCGGCCGTCGCCCCGATGGGATTCTGCGCCAGCCCTTCTTCGAAGTTATTGAGTGGAATCGTATCGTAATAAATTCCGAATCCGGAACGGATCACTGTCTGCCGTCCCGAGATAAGTTGGGACTCAGGCGCCCAGGCAAGCGAAACGCGAGGCCCAAAGTCGCCCTTGGGGGAGTTGTAAATGGTTCCCCCCGGCAATTGCGAGGCCGGGACAAGCCCCAGATTGGGGTCAAATGCGGAGAAACGCCCTTGCGATTCGTTCACAGTCGTGAAGAAATCGTAGCGCAGCCCGGCAATCAACGTGAGGCGGGGACTGACCTTGAAGGTGTCGATAGCGAAGCCGCTGATGATGTTCTGGTCAATATTGGCGCGGGGGCTGCCGACCCGCGTGATTTGCGTGAGGCCGTTCCCCGGCGTTGGAAGACCGGCAATCAAGTCGACCAGAGACGCCATCCCCGCGCTCTGACTAAGCTGATCTCCAAGCTGTGAACCGGTAAAGGAAAAGATGCCGCGTCCCCCGGCTAGGGTGTAATCGGAATAGTTGTGAAGGAAGTTAAACCCGAACTTCCAGGCATGCGCGCCACGGGTCCAACTGACTTCGTTAGCGATTTGATAACTGGTCGCGACGCGCCCCCCCGCGCCATACTGCAGTCCGAGGTTCGCGAAACCATATATGTCGACCTCCGGAATGCCGTAACTGATCGGCGTTACCCCGGTGTTGAAGCCGATCGTGTCCGGGTTCACGTTCGAGTCGCGACCTTTTTGGAATTGGCTGAAGCGGTTCCAGCCGAGCCGGATTGTATTGATCAACTCCGGCTTGAAGATGTGAACCTCGCTGATCGCGAAGTTGTCGGCTACGGTCGGGGTCACGCCAAACCACGGGCCTAGCTGAGATCCGCCGCCCGGGCCGGGTCCGCCGCCAGGAAACTCGTCTTCGCCGTTTCCATGAAGGTAGCGGGCTGAAAGCGAATCGGAGGTCGAGATACGGTGATCGATTTTCAAAACCCCGCTGTTGGGTGTTTGAAGACCGCGATTGTCGATAGCGAATGGACCGGATAGACCCAGACCCGAATAGAGTCCGAGAATATTGAGCCCCAGTTGATTCGGCGTGATGCCCTGCCCCTGAACCAAAGCGGTGGCTGTCGCGATCTGTGCTGAAGTTGGCGCAACTCCGTTAAGTGTGGTGCCCAGCCGGAGGCGGCTTCCATCATAGCCTGCAAAAAAGAACGTGCGGTTCCGGCCATCGTATACGTGAGGAATGGAGATCGGGCCGCCAATCGTTCCGCCGAATTCATTCCACACGAACGGCGCTTTTGGTACTCCATGCAGATCTTCAAAAAAGTTGGCGGCATCAAGAGCAGCATCGCGATGCAATTCGTACAGAGAGCCATGAATCTGATTCGTGCCGCTGCGAATGATGACATTCATTACGCTGCCGGAATTTTGCCCGCTATCGGCACCGGCGTTCGCGCTGACGATCACCTCCTGAATTGCGTCCAACGGAAGGCGCGTCGCCGCTGTCGCCGAATTTCCACCTTCATTGATGGAGGGTAGGTAGGTTGAAGGGTCTGTGTCGGAAACACCGTCGATATTGAAGCCGTTCGAGCGCGCGCGTGAGCCGTTGATCGTGTATTGCGCGAATGCGAAGTTGCTATTTTGGGTAACTCCCGGCAAGACAAGAGCAAGCCTCGTGTAGTCACTGTTGCCGATTGGAAGAGCCTCGACTTGCACCTCGCTCAATTGACCGCCGACTTCATTCGTCTCTGTCTGCAGGAGCGCCGGCGCCGAGGTCACCTCAATTTGTGAAGTGACGGTTCCGACCGCCAGCACGGGGTTGAGGTTATTTACCTGCCCTTGGGAGGTCACGATATCGTTGATGACCGTGGTGCGAAAGCCTTCTTTACTCACCGTCAACCGGAAAGTGCCGAGCGGCAGCTCCGGGAAATTGAATTCGCCGTTTTGATCGCTGGCGAGCGTCCGCTCCTGGCCGGTGGCGGGGTTTGAAAGTTTGATGCTTGCGCCGGGCACCGCAGCACCCTGAGCATCCCGCACCGTTCCGGTGATTCGACCTGGAAAAAACTGGGCCGCGGCAAACGAAGCGCAAAGAGCGACAACAACGATACTCGACGTTATGAATCGAATCGCGTGAACGTTCCTCACTTTATTCCCCCCCGAGCCGTCAATCGGCGCATGCTACCCTGTAAGCTACGAGTATGTCAATGGTATTCAGATGGTATGTCAAATGAACGGGGTGGAAATGCGGGATTGTTTTGTCTAGAGTCTCGCGTTAGCACGAGCTGAAGTTGAACTTGCGGCCGGGCGAACGGGAAGAACCGAAGCCACTCCCATGACCTTGTCTTTCGATTGCATAATATGGTCATGCATAAGTTGGCGCGCGCGCTCAGAGTCCCGTTCCCGGATCGCGTTGAGAATCGCAATATGCTCGCGGCCGGGAACTTCGCCATAATAGTGAATGTCAATCGCGGCCAACATGATTCGTTCCATCTGACTGCGGGCTTCGCTGACGGCCTTCACCAGCATTTGATTGCGCGCTAACAGCGCGATGCCGACGTGAAAGGCAGTATCGGCCTCGATAAAGCGCACGCAACTGCGGCGGTCATCCGGGCTGCAGGATGCCTTGGCAAGATCGGTCAACTCCTTCAGGGCCTCGCCGGTAGCGCCTTTGGCGGCTGCAAGTTCAGCCGCGGCGCATTCAACCGCGCTGCGGAATTCGTAAATATCATTCAGAACTTGCAGCGTAATCTGAGCCACGAAATACCCGCGGTTCGGAACAATGCGCAGCAGCCTGTCATTTTGAAGCCGGACCGCGGCCTCACGCACGGGTGTGCGGCTTGCCTTATAGCGGCGCGCTAGATCTTTCTCGCTCAAAGCCTCGCCCGGCTGGAAAATGCCATGAATAATGTCGAGTTTGAATGCGGAATATACTCTCTCGCTCAGGGTCGCGGGCACCGTACTGATCAGATGCGGTTGCGATAAAGAAGAAAGGGTGCGCGACAGGATTCGATGTCCTCTGTCCCGCCTGGCGGCCTTTGCCAAGAATTCCTCCTCAAAACACTCATTGTTCCCGAGTGTCGCTGCTATGTCAACGAATACAATGGTCTCGACCGAGTAGGGCGCTTTCATCCCGTCGTTCTTTTTGCAGCAGATCGTATACAGTCGGTATGTCCATGATATTCTAGCTGGCTCTAGCCGCTTACGAATGCCTGCCTGGAGCGAGCGGTGGAGGATGAATGAACAACTCTATTCTCTTGGCAGAAACTGGCAATACCGCCAGGCGATTCCCGGTCGAGATCGTTCGCCGCGCGTTTCCCTCTCTGAATCGCGGTGAGAATTTCATATTCTTCGACAACGCAGCCGGAGCCCAGGCACCGCAGGTCGTTTTCGATGCGGTCAACAAGCACCTGCTTGAAAATAATGTCCAGCGGGGTGGACGATACGCCAAGAGCCAGGAAGTCGACGCAATGATCGCGCGCGCGAGAGAGAGTGTTGCTGTGCTCATCAATGCGCGGCATCCCAGTGAGATCGCATTTGGAATGAACGCAACGTCGTTCATCCGGCTGATCAGTCTGGCGATTGGTCAAACGCTGGCTGAACGCAACGAGATCGTTGTTACCGATATGGACCACGAGGCCAACGTCGCCACCTGGCTGGCCCTCCCCAATGCCAAGTTCGCCTGGTGGAAGATTCGGGAAGACGGAAATTTGCACGTAGAAGACTTGCAGAGACTTCTGTCTTCACGAACGCGGCTGGTAGCGTGCACCGTTACTTCCAACGCGCTTGGTTCGATC
Source organism: uncultured Acidobacteriota bacterium (assembly GCA_963838765.1). Classification (GTDB taxonomy): domain Bacteria; phylum Acidobacteriota; class Terriglobia; order Terriglobales; family Acidobacteriaceae; genus JABDBE01. Next base: position 24,435 of record CAWISU010000076.1, read on the forward strand.
GTGGATGCGGCGGAAGCGGCCAAGAGTGCCCATCTCGCGGGCGCGGAAATTTTTCTCGATTGTGTCCACTACGGCCCGCACGGAACCGTCGACGTGCAGGCCTTCGACTGTGATTACCTCGTCTGTTCGGGGTACAAGATATTCTCGCCGCACATGGGATTTCTGTGGGGTCGGCGGGAGCTGTTGAAAAGCCTGCCTACCTTCCGCGAGGATTTCATCCCGGACGAACCGCCGGGAAAGATTGAAGCCGGTACGTTCATTTATGAAAACGTTGCCGGTCTAGATGCAGCGATAACTTATTTAGAAACGCTTGGGGCCAGTCTCGGCGGAAATTTGAACCGCGCCTCCGAAAATTCCAGGCGGAACAACCTGGTGATTGCCATGAATACGGTGCGCGCTTACGAAGCATCGCTCTCGTCGGAATTGTTGCGCGTCTTGAAAGAGGCCGATGCCACAATCTACGGCATCCGCGATGAAGATCGGTTGCGCGAACGCGTTCCCACTTTCTGTTTCAACCTTCAGAAAAGGCATCCGGCACGCGTCACAGAAACCCTGGCGGATGCCGGCATCGGAGTTCGCGATGGACACATGTACGCACCGCGCCTCATGCGGAGGCTGGGTCTGGACCCGGAGTCTGGGGCGGTCCGCGTGTCCCTCGTGCATTACAACACCGCAGAAGAAATCCATCGCTTCCGCGACGTAATCCTGCCAATGAGCCGCTATGCCTGAGGCGCCGCGGCCAGTACATCTTCTCGAGAGCTCACTCCCGATTACACAGCCGAGTAGTGCTTCGCCGGCGCCCGAGAACCTCCAACGTCGGCTCACTCAACGGCAACTCACCATGCTCGCCCTGGGTGGAGCGATCGGCGTTGGTCTATTCCTGGGCAGCAGCATAACCATCCGACTTGCTGGACCGGGAGTAATTTTGTCGTACCTGCTCGGGGCAGTCATCGCGATGATCGTTGCTTATTCGCTGGCAGAGATGGCAGTGATTCATCCGGTGGCGGGTGCTTTTGGCGTATACGCTGAGACTTATCTCAATGCATGGTCCGGGTTCGCGGTGCGCGCGACCTATGGGCTCGTGCAAATTATCGCAATCGGGGCGGAGGTAACCGCCGTGGCAATTTACTGCGGATTTTGGTTTCCACATGTGCCGCAGTGGGTCTGGGTTGCAGGCGCATCGCTCGCGCTGGTCGCGATCAATGCCCTGCAGGTCGGACGGTTTGGGGAATTTGAATATTGGTTTGCTTTGATCAAAGTGTCCGCCATCGTCGCTTTTATCGCCATTGGCGCGATGCTGATATTTGGAATCGGTCCAAGACCGGCGCTCGGACTCTCGAATCTGGTTGCGAATGGCGGCTTCCTGCCCTTCGGTCTGAAGGGCGTTTGGTTGGCGCTTACGCTCGCCCTGACCAGTTATATGGGCGTGGAAGTTATCGCCGTCACAGCCGGCGAGGCGCGCGATCCCGAACGTTCGATTCCGCGCGCGATGCGCACCATTGTCTACAGGCTGATCTTTTTCTATGTTCTCGCGATTTCCGCGATGTTGGCCATGACTCCATGGAACCGGGTGGGAAGCGAAACCGGAATTAGCGGTAGTCCATTCGTGAGCGCCTTTGCCGGTGTCGGAATTCCATACGCTGCCAGCATCATGAATCTAGTGGTAATCACCGCGGCGCTTTCCAGTTGCAATGCCGATCTTTATCTCACCACCCGGATGCTGTTCTCACTCTCGCGAAGCGGCTACGCGCCCGCGTGGCTCTCCCGGCTGAGCAGCAACGGAGTCCCTCATCGCGCGCTTGGTCTTTCGACCGCCGGCATGATCGCGGCGATATTGCTTGCTATTTATGCGCCTTCACGCGCCTTTCTGATGCTCTACGGGGTGGCGGTGGCCGGGATGTTCTTTGTATGGGTTGTCATTCTTCTCAGCCACATTTACTTCCGAAAGTCGCTTAGTCCCGAGGTTCGCTCCCGCCTGCCCATCAAATTAGCCTGGTCGCCGTATTCCAATTGGATCGGCATCGCCGCCCTGCTGGGCATCACAGCGAGTACTTTTTTTGTAGACGGTTTGCAGTATGCCCTCCCCGCGTTCTCGCCTTTTCTTCTGGCGATGTCGCTTGTGTACTGGAGAGTACAGCGCCGTCCCCAGTTTAAGAAAGCCGGATAAAACCGCCTCCAGCCGACTAGTATGGCTACAATATCCTGATTGCATACAAAATGTTGAACTCTGTGACGAAAGGGTTTCTTGTAAACATTTGCCGATGCATTCCATGAATTGGTTGATCAGGCATTATTGAGACACATACGACTTTACAGATGTAACGTTGCATTCAAAGATGCCTATGGACAACTCCCGCGGCCCTCTGAGGGTGACGCAGGCGAGTCGTCCCTGCTGAGATACAGCCCCGACACTGCCAGTTTGGAGGTGGCTTTAAAGGCCGCCCTATGGACCCGGTTCAAGTCTTACGCCCGGGGACGCCTGCTCTCGGTGATGGCTGCGTCCAATCGAGCTGCGAGTTCGGCGAAGCCGGGGGTGGGACCGTTCCATCGTAACTGGTCTATGTCGTCGAATAGCGTGATGTCGGTCCGGAGCGTGGCGAGCATGCGAAAGAGCAGTGCGCGATCGCGATCGCGGGAGAGAGTGGCTGCGAGGACACTCGCGTTGGCGGCGTTCACGTGCCACTCCCGACAGTCTGGAGGGATGGATTCGAGATGGCCAAACTTCGCAAGGACGGCAGCCGAAGATTTCGCACCCCAGCCTTTCAGTCCCGGATAGCCGTCCGCCGCATCGCCCACCAGCGCTAGATAGTCGGGGATGGATGCCGGCGAAACGCCAAACTTCTGGACCACGCCAGCCTCGTCCAACGTGACCCCTGTCCGGCGATTCAGTTGGACGATGCGTGAGCCGCTCACGCATTGGGCAAGGTCCTTGTCCGGGGTGCAGATGATCACGCGTTCGACACGTTCGTCTTGAGCGGCCGCAGCCGCCCCGGCAGCGAGCGCGTCGTCCGCCTCAAACTCCACCATCGGCCAGACGACAATACCAGCGGCTGTAAGGACGTCTTCGAGCAGTGGAAACTGTGCCAGCAGCTCGGGTTCGACGCCTTCGCCGGTCTTGTAGCCTGGCCATAAGCTGTTGCGAAAAGACTCGATCACATGATCGGTCGCAACCGCGATGTGCGTGGCGCGGCCTTTGATCATGCCCAACATCGAGGCGAGCACGCCTCGGACTGCCGCGACCTCCATGCCGTTCTCATCCCGCGCCGAGGGCAGCGCGTAGTAGTGCCGGAACAACTCGTAAGTTCCGTCGATCAGATAGACTTTCATTCGGGACTGCTGACAACCCTACAAGGCTGGCGCTCGGTAAATCAACTTTCACACATTGATTTCTCACCCTCGTGGCGCAGCAGACTTCAGGGAATTTACCGGATCCAAATAAGCGCCGTTGCGGTGGTAGCCTGTCTAGGTGGCGAAACAAGCAGCCGGTGACATGCTCTCCATCGATGGACGCGAAGTCCAGGTAACGCATCCGGACAAGCTGTACTTTTCATCGCAGACACAAATTTCGAAACTGGATCTGGTTCGCTACTACCTGTCTGTTGCGCCGAGCGCGCTGGCTGGGATTCAGGATCGTCCGATTGTTCTAAAGCGGTTCGTGAATGGCGACGAAGGAGAAGCGTTTTACCAGAAACGTGCGCCCGCACAAAGGCCCTCATGGCTCCGGACGGTCACGCTTTCCCTTCGGGGCGAACTGCGGAAGACATTGTAGTCGGTGATGCGGCTGGCCTTGCCTGGATTGTCAATCTTGGTTGTATCGAGCTATACCCGCATCCGGTGAGCTCGAATGATCGGGCTCTTATCGCATGCGCAGCTATTTGGGAGAACTGCAAGTAATCGGCGGCCCAGCGCTGGCAGAAACGAGATCAACGTATGCGAATAGAAAAAAAAGCGCGACGACGGGGAGGGAGTTTCTGCGAGCCATGCGCTTGTGCTGTCTGGGTTGAGAACCCGCACGCAGCGAGTTGATTGCGGAGGGTTGCAGCGTCGAATAGCCGTATTTGGTGGACTTCGCAGCCGCGCCTATACAATTGGTCAACCCGCCGGAATGTTTCGATTTTTCTGACCAGCGTCCGCGTACTCTGATCCTCCTCGATCTCGACCAATACGGCCCAATCCTCGCTTGAAGCCCAAAAGCGCCCTGACAACGAGGGCTCACCGAGTTCGATCACATCGAAGATAAGCATTCCGCCTGCTGGCAGAGCGCGGGACGCGGCGCGAAAAAAGCCCTGGACCAGAGTGTCGGCATCCGCATTATCTGCGTGGTAGGTCAATGGTTCCCCTAGCGCTACAATGGCCTCGCACGGAGGAAGCTTCGTCTCGTAAAGTGACCCGTGTATGAACTGTGCTTCCGGGTTGGCGGTTCGTGCAATTGCCAGGAGCTCTGCCGAACAGTCGATGCCAGTAACCTCAAAACCGGCCTCCACGAGTGCCGCGCTTAATGGCCCAGCCCCGCAGCCAACATCTACGACCCTTCGAATCGGTAGCGAAGCACACTTGAGCAGCCGGATGATCTCAGGCGCAGCGCCTTGGGCAAGGCTTCCGAAAGCCGCAGCTTGGATGTGTGCAAGGTCCTGCCCGTAAAGCGCCATAGAAATGAAAGTACACCCGTTGAACATTCTCGTCTTGATTTCCGCCGCTTCGAGGAACCGGGTCAGGGGGTGAGCTTGAACACGGTTCCGCAGCCCGAGAATCCGCAGCTGAGGTCGCCGCCGGCGCTGGTGGTGCCGTAGAGATTCCCCGCCTTATCCATGATCAAGCCTGCGATCGGATGAGCGCCGTCGGGTGAGTAGTTGAAGCTGTGCAGGATGGTCAGTTTGCTGGCGGTATCCAGCTTGAACACGGTTCCGTAGCCGGATGTGCCTCCGTAGAAAGTGGTGCCGTAGAAATTGCCAGCGGCGTCACGAATCAATCGAGAATAGGGATTCTCTCCATCTGGCATTCCGGCAAAACTGTGGAGCAGGGTCGGTTTGCCTTTGGCGGTCAGCTTGAAGACCGTGCCGTAGCCGCCGTTGGCGCCTCCATACTCGGTGGTGCCATAAAGATTTCCGGCGGCGTCCCGCAACAAACCAGCCAGTGGATTTACGCCGTCCGGTGTTCCGCTAAAGCTGTGCATCAGAGTCAGCTTGCCTTTCGCATCCAGTTTGAACACGGTTCCGAAACCACCGCCTGTGCCTCCGAATTGGGTCGTGCCATAAAAGTTTCCCGCTTTGTCTCGAAGCAAACCTGCGAAGGGATCTTCCCCGTCCGGAGTCCCTGCGAAACTATGCAGCAGGGTCAGCTTGCCGTTCGAATCCAGCTTGAATATGGTTCCGAAGCCGCCGTTAACGCCGCCATATTGCGTTGTACCGTAGAGATTGCCGGCTGCGTCCCGCACCAGGACTGAGCGAGGATCTTCGCCGTCCGGGGTTCCGGCGAAGCTGTGAAGTATGGTTTCCTTGCCACCGGGATGCAGCTTGAATACGGTTCCAAAGCCGCCTTGAGTGCCGCCGTACAGCGTCGTACCGTAAAAGTTCCCGGCCTTGTCGCGGGTCAAACCTGAATATGGATCTTCGGCATCGGGCGTACCCGCGAAGCTGAGCAGTACGGTTTCCTTGCCCTTGGTATTCAGTTTGAACACGGTTCCGAAGCCGCCCTTGTTGCCGCCGTATTGCGTGGTGCCATACAGGTTGCCTGCCGCGTCTTGAAACAAACTCGCGTCGGGCTGTTCCCCGTCGGCTGTGTTGGTGAAGGTGTAGAGCACGGTGAAAGTCTGTGCCTGGGCTGAACTTGCGGCGACGAGTGCCAATGCGAATAGGGTTGCCGCTGTCAGTAAGGCTCGTGCAGTTTGCGGATGTATCCTCGAAAACCGATTTGCTTTGTTTTTCACGGATTTCTTCCCCGCGACGAAACCGCGTTTTTATCATGGAAGTTGAGAAGAGGCAAGTCTGTTCGGCTGGTAATCGTTGATCAGGGACGTAGAAATTTTCTGACTAGCAGGGTTCTAACTTTCGGCAGAATCGTTTGATGAGGTCGCCCTGGTCGGGGAGCGCGCCGATGAACTCAAAACCGTGCAGGAAGCCCATGCGGTGGCGGACCACCGATCGGATCGCGAAGACCTCGGGAACGTCTGGGATGGAGAATTCGAGAGTCACCATTTCTCCGGCGGCCAGCTCGCTGGTAATCACGGCGCCGAGGCCAGCCTCGGCAATCTCGAAGCAGCGGCCATGGATGCGGATGTACCCGTCCTTCCCGAGCACCTTTACAATAATCGGTATCTCCGTACGATATCGGGCGTAACGTCGAGTGGAAGACTTGTGCATTCCCGCGAGCCTTATCGAAGCAGAGTGAGAGCTTTTCAGAGAATCCTCGTTATCCCGACAAGTAGAATAATGGATTGGGGGCGAGTCTGACAGTTACTTTGGAGAGTTCGGGTGAAATTGGCGGAAGAATTCCAGTTTTGAGAAGTGACTGTCAAGTTGGCAAGTAACTCGAAAGATGGTGACTGCGGACTTTTTTTATAAGGAAAGTTGACTTGACACTTGTATTTTTTGACAGTCGGGAGCACACTGGGCACACCGAACTAGAAGGGAGCGGGGATGAATACAAAGATGTTGCGTAGGCTATGGTCGGATGATGAAGGCCAGGACATTGCCGAGTACGCTGTGATGTTGGCGGTGATTCTGGTGTTGGTGGTTGGCACCATCCGATTGATTGGGGGCAGTTCCAACAACGTGTTTTCTTCTGTGGCTAGTTCGATTGGCCAGTAGCTCCGGCGAAGCCGAACTTTGATTTCTGCGCGGAGCCAGACCGGTACGGTCTGGCTTGTTTTTTGCGCATTCCAGTTTCTGCCTCTAACCATAAGACTTAGAGGGGGTTCCTGCCCCCCGTCGGGGGGAGATAATCTGCGGTTCGTTTTGCCTGGGAATGGGTTCCGCCTAGCCTCCCCCGGAAGTAATGCCCCACGATGGCCTTCCTCTGGTATTATCTTTCGAACGGGGTCTCTGGCTGGATGGTATGGCAACCATGTTCATTCCGCATCCTAATCTCAGCGACGAAGTGAATGCCAACATCGTCCAGGCAGAAATCGAGGGTGGGGTCTCGCTGGGAGACTTGCCGCCTTCGACAGTGCTGGAGATCCAGACGCAACACCATCGGTATACTGCCGTGTTCCTGGGCGAGAGCCAGGCGCTGATTTCGGGGCATCCGGAATATTGTCCGGAGCCAGTGCTGGTAGCGATTGCCGGCTCGACGTGGGGCGGATCGATGCTGAAGCTGCGCTACATCGGGCGCGGCATGCATTTGGAGTTTTGTCATCCTGAGTATCGCACTCCGATTGTTACTTCTCGTATTCAAGAAGTGCGCGAGTGCATTCATCTTGATTTCGAGAAATCTTCCAGGGCGAACAATAATGCGCTGAGTTCTGCCGCGCCCACGCCCCCGGCATCCGCGCCCGCTCCTTCCATGCTGGCGCGTGGAACTTTCACGAAACCTTCGTAAGAGCTGGTTGCAAGATTTCGCGTATTTAGGTTCAGCACCTGGGCGAGTCTTCTCCTGTTGCGAGCTTCGTGCGTCCGGGCACGAGGCGCAAACAAAGCGCATTGCCACTTTTCCAGAATTGGTACCGAGTTCATTGTTCGTTTCTGGGTACCCCCCCTCCCCCCGGTTATCTCGCAAAATCTAGAAAACAAAAGATTTATTTTACCACTATGTGCTAAATCTTTGAGTTTAGAGGAGTTACGGGCAAAATCTAGAGAACATGGGAGTTATGGCGGTCCGTGTCGGCATCGGGAGTTCCTTTTTGGGACTCGGTTCTACACCCCACGCACCGAACTGCGGTTCTCAATGGCTCCGGCGTGGGATATGCAGCACGCACCAAGCTCCATTCATTGCCTGGTCAGATTGTCAAAGAGCTATTATCCTGGAGATAATATAGTTCGAATTAGTATTGTCCTATTTGCAGTTTGCAGTCAACTATAAAGTATTCGATTTGGATGGGTCGACCTCTTGGTAGGGAGCGCAAAGACGCCCCTTCCGCCAGCCCTCAAAATCCGCAAGGACTTCCTTCTCCGAAATGCCACGGCGCTTGATCTGGCGGGCGATTTCGCTGGTCAACATGGCAAACAGTTCGCGGGTCAATTCTCCCGGCAACGAATCCTTCTGCAAGGGAAAAAACACGCCCGCGAGCCTTCCCCGCCGCGTCACCAGAATCGGGTCTTTGGAGCGCAGCATTCCCGTAGCCTTGTCCCGAAATTCCCGCACCGTGCTGGTCTTCATGTGGTCACCTGTGTAACCATTATAAAACACTTGAACGGTGGCAGGACGGACCATTCTTTGGGCAACCCCGGCGGGTGGCTTGTCTATCCGCCGTCCACATTGGGCGCGGTCAACCACGAGGCTCAGATCTGAAATTAGCGTACCGCCCTGTGTCTCCAAAAACCGGAGAAGCAAGGGTGGGTCGCCTCGTGAATAGGATCAGAAAGAACGAATGGGCCAACCCCCCGGACCTCTCGTCAATCATTTAGAATGAATAACTTGGGGGTGAGACTTGATGCATACCTTATATTTGCACGCCCCATATGACAAGAGCCAGCAAGGGGGTGCCTTCTATAAGGACTTCTACACAATCTTTCAGAATGGCATTGGCCCCGATTACGCGATCTACTCTGGCCTGATAGGACTGATCAATCCAGGAACAAGAGTGGTCGTGTTTGATCGCAGCAGGCAACTACAGGCGGAGGGTGTGGTCAGCCACTTGGTCCTCAAGCCCTTCAATCGAATTCAGCGTTTCGATGTCCACATCCTCAATTTAGCTAGGGTTCCCTACAGCAATCCCCCGGGCGTCAACAGATGCGGTGTTGAGGTTTTGTAAACGCCGTAATCGGTTACTCCGCGTTCCATGCATGCGCTCAGTCAGTCTCCGCAGGTGCATCGTATTCGATCCGGCCAGTTTTTTTGAGCAATTCTCGTGCTGCGCCCTTGGTCAGGACGCCTTTCTTTACAGCCATGACGATCTTGTGAAGTTCTACCGTGGAGAGTATTCCAATATTCTGTTCTACCGCTGTGTCGGCGATGTGGGCATCCGCACCGGTGTAAACACGGGGACGCCTTGATGGATGATTCTCGATGTCATAGTTCAGCACAAGAAGCCCGGCGATCTCCATGCCCAAGGGCAGCACAAGGTCGCTCTGCCTTTTGTAAAGCGTCATCATCCTGCCCAAAATGTCGTGAAACTCTTTCACCTTGGGGTTCTTGTTTACCGTCCCGGTCACCTCCGTAATCGCAAGGAACTTTCCATCGCTCACCCAAAAATCCTCCTTCCGAATAGCACTTTTGATCTTTTCGTCGATGTCCTCTACTTTGAAATCCAAGTATTCCAAAGCAGCCTTTACAACGCCCGACAGCCTTTGCTGCGGTAGGAGCTTAGGGTCTTCCTTCGCAACAAGCAGCGCTCTGACAAGAGCATTCGTTTCTCCCAGAGTTTTCGCCTCTTTCCGCTTAGCCTCAATAAAGCTCTTTGCTTCCGCAACTTTTTCCTCTATAGCCTTGTTTATCGCCGTTTCCTCGGGCAACAGGAACTCTTCGCCTTCGAGCCAGTCGGTCCTGCGCTTGTCAGGGAACAAGGCCGGGACCAATTCCTCTAAGCATTCGAGTATCTGGACAACCGCTTGAGCAGTGTTTTTCATTTGGGGCAGGATGATGTAGTTTGGGATTTTTTTCTCCTCATACGTTGTTCCGTATCCCATCACCCAGTCGTAGTTCCTCGTAGACAGGACCGGAACATTCCAGATTGACCCGTGCTGCTCAGGCTCGAAGAACTGACCGACCAAAGATACCTGCGCCTTCAGATTGGTAAGCGTTTGGTGTAACTCGTCGATCCTCCAAGTACGGTTCTCGACCTCGCGCAAGGCAGAGACATTCTCGTCAGCATCAATCAGCTTCACGAACGGAACACCGCCTTGAATTAGGAAGTCAAATCCTGCCTCTTCTCCTATGAACGACACCCTTACACGGGGTGGCGTGTCGAAAGAAGACATCGTTTTGACAAACCCAGCCTCACTGAGACCATTACGCGGGCTTGAGAACTTTTTATTCAGTTCATTGGATATACGAGAGTTGTAGAAGAGGATGTCGTATTCGTAAAGAGGATGAGGCGTCACGTAAGGAAGGTATTTCGTGCTCTGATTCCCCACACCGACAAAACCTTGCTCCACGTTGTAGCCGGCCTTCGTGATTGTCTCCGCTTCCCTGTCGGTAAAATTGAGCAGAATTATTCGGTGGGCAGTCTCGTTTGTGGTCAACTGTGAATTCCTCTACTTGATTCCAGAAAGCAAGTCATTCAGCGGAAACGCGCGAGGCTCGGGTCGTCCCTGCCCTCTCAAGAATTGTACACATGTCGACGGTTAGGGAAACGACCAGGCTAGGGCGCCCTCCAATTTGCCTCAAGCGCTTCGCGTCTCTAGAATAGAGATTACCTGTTTCCCCGAGACACAATATGATTCATTTTCCGGTTCCTGAGGCGCTTACTTTCGATGATGTGTTGCTGCTGCCGGCGCGGTCGGATGTGATTCCGACGCAGACGAATACGCAGACGCAGCTTACGCGCAATATCCGGTTGAATATTCCGATCATCAGCGCGGCCATGGATACGGTTACGGAATCGCACATGGCGATTGCGATTGCGCAGCAGGGTGGGATTGGGATTATTCATCGCAACCTGTCCATCGAACAGCAGGCCAACGAAGTGGATAAGGTGAAGCGCTCGGAGAGTGGGATGATTGTCGATCCGGTTACCATGGCGCCGGAAGCGAAAGTCTCCGAGGCGCTGGATGTGATGCGGCAGTTCAAGATTTCTGGGGTGCCCATCACCAAGAACGGAAAACTGGTGGGCATTCTTACCAACCGCGATTTGCGGTTTGAGACGCGCTTCGACATTCCTATCAGCAAAGTGATGACTAAGGAGAACCTCATTACCGTGCCGGTGGGCACTACGCTCGAAGATGCGGAACAGATTCTGCACAAGCATCGGGTGGAAAAGCTGTTGGTGGTGGACGACAAGTACAACCTGAAGGGGTTGATCACGGTAAAGGACATTCAGAAAAAACTGAAGTATCCGAACGCGGCGAAGGACTCGCACGGCAGGTTGCGAGCAGCGGCGGCGATTGGGGCGACTGGGGACTTTCTGGAACGGGCGCTGGAACTGGCGAATTGCAAAGTGGATTTGCTGGCGATTGATAGCGCGCATGGGCATTCCACGCGGGTGCTGGACGCGATCAAGGCGGTGAAATCGAAGGTGCCGGAAGTTGACTTGATTGTGGGGAATGTCGCGACCTTCGATGGGGCTTGCGAGTTGGCGCGGGCGGGGGCGGACGCAATTAAAGTTGGCATTGGGCCGGGGTCGATTTGCACTACGCGGGTGGTTACCGGTGCCGGTGTGCCGCAAATCACGGCGATTGCGGAGGCTTATCGCGCGACCAAAGATGCGGGAGTTCCGATAATTGCCGACGGCGGGATTAAATATTCTGGCGACATCACGAAAGCGTTGGCGGCGGGGGCGGCGGCGGTAATGATTGGATCTTTGTTCGCCGGGACTGATGAAAGCCCGGGCGAATTGATTCTGTATCAAGGGCGAACGTTTAAGTCGTATCGCGGCATGGGGTCTCTGGGGGCTATGGCGCAGGGCTCGAGCGAACGCTATTTCCAGAATACTGAGGGCGATTCATCGGCGGCGCTGGGCGAAGAATCGAACCGGTTGGCAAAACTGGTGCCGGAGGGGATTGAGGGGCGCGTGCCTTATCGCGGATCGGTTTCGATGATCGTTCATCAGATGGTGGGCGGGTTGCGGTCAGGGATGGGTTATTGCGGGTGTGGGAGCATTCCGGAATTGCTGCAGAAGACGCGGTTTGTGCGCATCAGCGGGGCTGGATTGCGGGAGAGCCATGTGCATGATGTGATGATTACCAGGGAAGCTCCGAATTATGCCGTCGAGTAGGTCCTCTTTGACACGACCCATGTTTTTCCAATCCGCGGGGGATGCTCGCGCTTGACCTCGGATCAAAAGCAAGTACTCAAAACCTGGATTGCTGCGTTCTTGTGGATAGGGCTGATTGCGATTGAATCCACTGACACGTTTTCCGCCGAGCACACCGGCCGATTTCTATATCCCATACTTCACTTCCTCATGGGTCTGGATCGGGCGGCCTTCGAGGTGGTGCATCACTACATCCGGAAATGCGGGCATTTTGTGGGCTACTTTACCTTGAGTTTTTTCCTGTTTCGCGCCTGGCGGGCGACGCTGCGTTTGCCGTGGGCTCCGCGATGGGCGTTGCGCTGGGCCGCGATTGCTTTTTTTATGTCGGCCCTGGTGGCTAGTTTGGACGAATGGCATCAAACGTACATCCCGTCGCGAACCGGCGCAATTGAGGATGTCATGTTGGACAGTTTTGCGGCGCTGACGGCGCAAGTTCTGATATTTCTTTATTTGAGCTGGAAACCTCGGGGGATGGTTGCGGCGGGTGATTGAGGATGTGGGCCGGATTGGGGGTCTTCGACCCGCGACCGGGTTGAAGACGCGGTCCCAGACTATTTAATACATCGCGTCGTATCTTGTGACTTCCCAGGCACCTTCCTTGTTTTCGAGCGTGACTGAGAACAGCTCTTTGTAGGTTCCGGGCTGGCCGGCGGCGTTGCGGCGCTTGCCCTGGTAATGGAGGATGCGGAGGGGCGGCGCGTCTTCCCAGTCGACTACCTTCCAGGAAATCAACGGATGTTGCGCCTCGGAGGCGCAAATGAAAGCTGCGTACTTCTTGCGATAATCTTTTTCCCAGGTGGCGAGTTGTTCTTCACAGTGTCCATCGCGCATGGCGTCGATGTATTTCGTGGCCAGGCGTTCGGTGGAACGGTCGCGTAAGGGGTTCAGCGAGATGGAATTGGGAGTGCCGGAAAGGGGATCGCGGCCCTCGGAGCGGGACAGACACTGGGCCTTGCCCGTTCAGCCACATCAGGTAGCCAAAAAAGACGAGCAGAACGAGTACACCTGCGCCCACTGCAATGCCGATTTGTAGGCGGGAAAATCCCATTACTGCAAGTGTAACGGGCTGAGGACTTAGCGCCAGATTACGGCGGTGACCCGCACAAGGACATGTACGAGTGGAAAAAGCGCACTTCCGAACCGAGGGTAAGTGCGCTTTTTCGATTTGCATTTCCGCCGAGGAGTGCTGGTAGAGGCGCTAGTACTGGCCGTAAATCAGCACATCCAAGGAGCCTTTGGTTCCGGTAGAGCCAACGCTGTCGGCGTAAACGCTGAGCTGGGTGCCGGGCACTTCGTATACGCGGGTGACTTGCGAATGGGGGGTGAGCAATATGGTATCGAGTTGCGCTACCAATTCTTCACCCTCGGTGAAAGTGAGTCGCAGAATAATGTTGGAAGTCGAATCGATGCGCTCATCCGTAACCAGGCGGATGCGGTCGTACATGCTGACATCGACGACGCCTAACAATTTAGTTTGTCCGCCGGGAATGGTGACTGCGCCCACGGCTGTGCGGAACGCCAATACATTCTCAACGCTAGGAGTTAAATTAGGTTGAATAGGAGTTGGGGCGATTTTTGGGGATGTTGCCAAGTTTTAACCTCCATATCTGATGCGCCGGAAAGGCGCGTTTGATTTGTGTTTCTACGTGATGGGGGAAAATACTCCGGTTCTATTAACAAGCGGATTCTAGGTCTGGGTGGATTGAAAAACAATGGTTGCGGAGCAAAATATGCGGGTTCGAGGACCAAAATGGGAATGCGGGCTCGTGGCACTACTTTTGTTTCTGCGTCGGATCATTCGCCGCGTCGAAGTAACGGGTGTCGGTGGGGCCATAGCCGGAGATTTGGACAATCGAGGGAGAGTCGTCGGTGCGTGCGAAGTGGTTCACCCCGCCCGGTTCTGAGTAGACGCTTCCCGGCGGCAGTTTCTTGAGCAACTGCTCATTGAACTGGGTGCCATAGCCGAAGCTCCAACTGCCGGAGACGACGACTGCCATGCGGTCGTCGCGATGGGAGTGTGCGGGTACGGTGGTGTGCGCGGGAACGAACAGAAGAATTGTGTAGAAACCCGGCTTGGAGGGGTCGCCAAACAGCACCTTTGACCTGACTCCTGACAAACGAGAGCTTCCAATTTGGCTGTCATTGAATGGGATCGCGGAAATCTCGTCTGGGGTCATGCGCATTTGGGGAAGAGTAGGAGCGGTTGAAGCGAATGCGGCGCAGAAGAACAAAGCGAGTATCGAAATTTTTCTAAACATTTGCACAACTCCTTTCTGTGCTTTCGAACATTAGTCGCTGTTCATTATCGCGCGCGACTGTCAACGGGCTCACAGGAATTTCATCAGGGCGTCGGTTGCATCCTTGGGTTGTTCCTCCATCACCCAGTGGCCGCAGTTTTTCAGAACGATCATGGTTGCGTCGGTGGCGACGAGTTTCATTTGATCACCCAGTAGCTTTCCGTTTGCCTTCTCGCCGCCGATCGCCAGCACCGGCATGGTGAGCCTGGTCTGAGAAAGTTGAGAAAAATCCGTGGCTGCCTGCTGGAAGGAAACGAAATAGGCCCAACCTGCGCGCATTCGTCCTGGGCGAGCATAGGCGGCGGTGTATGCTGCGCGGTCGGATTCTGGAAGCGAATGGGTCTTATCGGCGGCGAAGTCGTTCCAGAAGTAGTCAAAATAGATCCGCTCGCGCCCACGCACCAGCGCTTCCGGCGTCGGGCCATTGAAGCGAAAATGCCAGATGCCAGGGTTGTTGTAGACATCCTCCCATCCGGCCACGCCGGGGAGGAATGCGTCCATCACGACGAGCTTTTCGGTTTCCGAGGGAAACTGAGCGGCGTATGCGTAGGCAACCATCAGCCCAATGTCGTGGCCGACGACCCTAGCCTTCTCCACTCCGAGCGACTTGGCAAGCGCATGAATGCGGATGGCAGCGGTCTTCATATCCAAACCGTCGTTGGGAATTTCCGAGTCGCCGATTCCGGGGAGGTCGGGCGCAATCACGGTAAATTTCTCGGCTAGGAGCGGGATGATTGGTCTCCACATGCGTGATGTTTGCGTGTAACCGTGCAGCAGGATAACGGTCGGACCATGGCCGGCCGTCAAGTAGTGTAGTTTGACGCCGTCCACTTGTGCCATTCTCGACGCGATCGCTTCTGGCTGTGCGGAAGCTTCGCTCGCGATGGCAAAAAGAATTAATAGAGTCAAACCGGTTAACCGTCTGAACGCTAATTTCATGAAGCCTCCTGATGAGATTCACGCTGCGTAATTTTAATGTGTTTTGGCCTGTAGGCTGGAAAGGAATATCCGGCCCTCCCCACGCGCGGTGAAGGCCGGAGGAGTTTTATGCGGCGGCTTTTTTGCTTTGTTCTAAGAATGCCAGCAGGTCGGCGTTGATCTGGTCGGCGTTGGTGGTGGGCATGCCGTGCGGGAAACCTGGATATATTTTCAGCTTTGCTCCCTTCACGAGCTTCGCGGACAACGGCGCCGCCGCGGCGATGGGCACGATCTGATCGTCGTCGCCGTGAAGGATGAGGGTGGGGACATCGAACTTCTTGAGGTCTTCGGTAAAATCGGTCTCGGAGAAAGCTTTGATGCAGTCGTAACCCGCCTTCATCCCGCCCATCATGCCCTGGAACCACCAATGCTCCCGAATGCCTTCCGAGATCTTGGCGCCCGGCCGGTTGTAGCCGTAGAACGGAAGGGTAATGTCCTTGTAAAACTGGGGCCGATTTTTCACATATTGGGCTCGCAGGTCGTCGAACACCTCGATCGGCGCACCCGCAGGATTCTTGTCCGTCTTCAGCATCAACGGTGGCACCGCACTGATGAGCACGGCCATGGCGACACGTTTGGTGCCATGCCGGCCGATGTAACGGGCGACTTCGCCGCCGCCGGTGGAGTGGCCCACATGGATTGCGTTCTTCAGGTCAAGCTTTTCAGTCAGGGCGGCGAGATCGTCGGCGTAGGTGTTCATCTCGTTGCCATCCCAGGTCTGCGTGGAACGGCCGTGGCCGCGCCGGTCGTGGGCGATGACGCGATAGCCGCGCTGCCCGAAGAACAACATCTGTCCGTCCCAGTCGTCGGCGGTGAGCGGCCAGCCATGACTGAAGACTATCGGCTGCCCCGATCCCCAGTCTTTGTAGTAAATCTGCGTACCGTCTTTCGTGGTAATCGTTGGCATAAGTTCTCTCCTTGGATCGTGATTTGTTTCGACTGCAAAGTGCACGAACAAAATTTGCTGATTAAACGGCTTGCGCGGGCTCGATGTGGAATCTCTTTGCGGCCAGAATGGTAAGGCCGAGATACACGACCAGAACCAGAGACTGCGCGACCAAGAATGGTGGCTCTGTCTGGGTTGGCGCCAGCGCTTTCAAGGCCGGTACCTTCTCGAATGACTGCACCACGAGGACGAAGACGTTCAGATAAAGCGCAGTCGCTGCTCCGACCACATAGGTGATGCGCCATGCGCCGGCGAGGTGAAAGACGTAACGTGCCGGAATCGCGATCGCGACTATCACCAGCGAGATAATTCCGACTTTGTGCGCTGGCAGGAGGTGATCGAATGGGAAACCGAAGCCGGTGAGGCTGGTCAGTACCGTGGTAATGAGGAAGACCGCGGTCAGACTGTCAAGGCGTTTTCCAGTCAGGAATCCAAACATCACCACCAGCCCTGAGCCGATTGCCACCAGGCTGATCAGCACGTGCAGGAAGGTGTAGGTTGCTGCGGACATGCCTAGAATCATCCCTGTCTCCTTCTAAATCAGAGTTTTTCTAGATCCGTTTTGATTTGCTTCGTCGGTGGCCTTCGTCCGCCTTCGCGGGCGTTCCTGGATTGGCTTACGCTGTGGCGTGAAGGCGAAGTGGGGGGCGGTCCACCTGCGTGCCACAGAACTCGTCTGCGTCGGGCAAGCGGCGCAAGGCTCGCAGGCGAACCTGCAGCACGTTCTTAATGCTGCAACCGAGTAGCAGAGAGCATTCCCAAGCGGAATAGCCCTCGAGAATCGACATGACAAAAATGAAGCGTTCGAGCGGGGCTAGCCGGGTGACAGCGTCGAGTTCGCTATCTCCAGGCGTTGCGGGCTGCTCGGCTCGCGACGATTCGCGTTTTCCCATGGCCGACACCGGCGATACGATTTGAATCGCATACTTAATCAGGCTGCGCTTGAGCCAATGCACTGCCCATGGTTTGAACACGGCTTGCTGTTCGGAAGATGCATCGATGGTCGCGCCAAAACATCGTTCGGCGTCGTGGTGATTTGCCGTCAATAAGAATGCGAGCCGATAGAGAGAGTTCATCTCGCGTTCAAGAAGTTTGCAGAAATCAACGGGCGTTGTGTAGTCAACTTTTGCGATTTCGCGTTTATTGGTTCGAAACATGAGCCCCCTCTTTCGCATGATGCAATCTTGTGGATATGTGTGTTCCGCTGCGTCTAAGGCAGAATGCGCCGTCGCGGAAGAGAATGCATCCCGCGATGCAGTGCTTTTTTGCTACCTCGGAAGGCTGGTGGACGAATAACACGTTTGTGGTAGCGGATTTTTTGCAAGTCGGAGACAGGCGAGACGCCCGTCCTCCACGAACTCTTAGGATTTCGCGGAAGAAGACGGAATGATAATTTCGCGGCGGCCGAATAAACGGGCGTCCAATGAAAACGCTCCTGGGCCGAGGCAGACGAGAGCGAGTGCAATCACGGTCGCCAAGGCAGCTGTCAGCTTGGCTGCAAATAATTCCAAGTTCGGAGGCGCAAACCAGGAGAAGGCGCAGCCTACCCAGAACAACCCGGCAAGAATGCCAGCGACCGGAGTTAGATAGCCGATCAAGAGCAAAGCGCCGGTCGCGACCGTTAATAAGCCGACAGCCAAAGTCAGGAACCCCAAGACGTGCCAATCGACAAGGCAGGCCGTGGCTTGAACAAGAAGAACAACTGCTAAGGCGGCTCGAAGCAGCAAAAGGCCGGCTCCGGGTAACCCATCCGGGAACATGCAAAAAGCCCGCTGCAACCGCGCCTCAACGATAAACACGCTCTTAGAGTAGAGCTTTCCCGCCGCGAATGAATCCCTAGTACTTGGAATTTTTTAGTACTACTTTAGCGGTAGCGTGAGTTCAATGAGAGTCGAAGGTCCATGAGGGTCAACGCGGCAAAGAACTGAGCAATTGGCTGACGCCGTTCCACAGAATCTGCACGCCGATGCAGACCAACAGAAACGAGGAAAGCCTCAGAATTACGTTCATCCCGGTGGGGCCCATAAAACCGGCGAGCCGATCTGCGAAGGCATAGCAGAGATAAATGGTTGCTGCCACGAAAGCGGAACCGATGGCAGCCGCGAGAAGTGCCAGCAGGTTTGCTCCCAGGCGACGCGGCTCATTTGCGCCTAAGGTGATTGCGACGGAGATGGAGCCGGGGCCGACCGTCAAGGGCAGCGTCAGCGGGTAAAACGCATCGCGCAAAGCATCGGTGCAGTGGACGGTTTTCCCGGCTGTCGCCCGATCGTTGCTGTCTTTCTGATTCAGCATCGCCCAGCCTGTCGAAATGACGATCAGGCCACCGCCGACTTGCACTACCGGAAGTGAAATCCCGAAGAATGAGAGCACGTGAGATCCGATGGTGAAGGACGCGATCAGCAATATAAAACTGTTTATCGCTATGTGGCGGGACAGGACTCTCCGCGTCTCGTCGGTGTAATCGCTCGTGAGCAATAGGAAGACCGGGCTTCCTCCGATTGGATCGACGATCGGAAAGAGTGCGCTTACGACGAGGAGAATATTCTTAGCAACTTGAATCATCGGTTCCCACCTCGCTGAAGTGATGTCCCTGATGCGGTCTTCGGTTCCCTGAAAGAAGTGTAAAACCTAGGGCGGGCATTTTCTTGGCCAGGTTTATTTTTGCCTTCTCGCTCGGGCGGAACAAGTTTACTTTTTGGTTAGCCGGCACCCCCCTCCCCCTGATCTTTTGGAATCATAGGATTAGGGTGGGACTACCACCAAGATCTTTGAATTATAAGGACTTACATGCAAAATATTCCGGACAAAGGGAGTTAGTGGGTTGCTGTGTTATCTATCGGCTGACTGTACAGGTACAGGATTAACTGGATTGGAGTGTGAAAGTCAAGGTTAAAGGTGGAGGAAATCGCAAGCCATTTCCATTTTGGACACCGCATGACAGAAAAGGGCGGGATAGCGTGGAGGCAGGGAATTCCTCCGCCCCCTCGGGCTGACGCGGGCGGCGAACAAAGAGGGGCGTCGAAAGGAGGACAGTCATTTCCCATTCAGTGAGCGCTATGGCGATTTTGCGTCAATTTGACGCCATTTAATCCGAAGGTAGAGTGAATTGCGCGAGGCGCCCTGAACACGTGGGACCCAGTGAGCGCGGGTGGGTCAGGCAAGTTCCATCCTCACGGTGGAAATCCTGAGCAGATGTTCGATGAGGGATTTGTACGTACCCCGCCACAAATAAAGCAGGGAGCGGGTGAAGGAGGACCGCCTCATTTTAGACAACAAACGGTATCCAGCGGCTTTTTACGCGCTCCAGATACGCGGCATACTGCGGATCGGCTCGCAGAAAGTTCTCTTCGACGATGCTCTTAATCAGAAACCACAACACTCCCAGAGCGAGAATCATCACATTCCGGACGCTGTAGGCCCGCAACGCGACACCAAGAGAGCCAATGAAAAGCCCGGTGTAGATCGGATGGCGCAAGTACCGATATGCGCCGCTGATTACGATCTCGCGCTGTGCAGGCACAAAGCCAATATTCCGCCCAAGGCTGAGCCGCGCCCAAACAATAACTGCAAGACCACAAATCGCCACAGCATCTGAAACGAGTCTGGGCACGACGGGCTGGCCCTTCTGCATTAGCCCAATCGTAAGCAGCGCCCAATAAGTCGCCACAAACGCTAGTAGCCAATACACTGGATTTGGCGTCACTCTTTTTGGTGGCCGGCGAATGATCATGGTCACGAAGGCGGTTAGGGTTCCGATGCTAAACGAAACCAGCGGCACACCGATTCCCATGTGCTGATAGCGAGCGTAGGTGAGGTACAGAAGTGGCACACAGGCAATGAATGCGATTGTGCGGTCTAGCCACGGCCGGCCAAGGACCGTAAGGAAGAGGGTTGCAGGTCGGGCTCGTAGGATAGGACCTGCACTCATGATTTCACCCCTGCCGACCGTTGCTGAAAACTTGCTCATGGAACTTAATCCTCCTCAGGCTGAGATTTCTAGATTTCTTAGTGGCGCTCGCAGAGTTCGGAAGGGGGTTACCGCTTGCCGATCCGCCCAACCGACAATTGTGATCTTGCCTCTTGTGCCCACAACTAGTCCTGAAAAGCTTCTAAAAGAAATCTAAAAATATCAGGAATGATGGATTCCAAGGAAAACAGCGCACTCTTCGGCTCTGACAGTTACTCCATTGCGTCCGATCGCATCTTGGCAGGCCAAACTCCTGTAGTTGGCGTAACAGACCATAGCGCTCACAGGCCCCTCAATGAGCGTAATCGAGATGTTTCAAAAGTTAAGGTCCCGGTCTTTGCTGTGGCTCTTATGGGTTAATTCAGCCAGAAAAGGAGGAGCAGCGTTTTCAGTTAGTGTAGATTACGCCATTTGGGGCGGGGATTTTCAAGGCGTCGGGGTCTCTCGGTCCGATGGAGACGCTGGGCGTCAGAAGAGGGTCGTCTCCGTACCGATCGTGAAAGCGTTAAGCCCGCATCGGGAGGTTTAGGCCTCAGCGCACGATTTTGGGGTTGGCGCACTGACCGTGCGCACGGCCGAAGACATTGTTTAAACTACCCCCGGAGTCTCCGAGCTGTGGGCTTGGGTTGTTCTTAGCACATTTCAAATTGCCAAGGATGGAATTGGTGGCAATCTCGTTGCCGTCCGGGTCGTTAGTCACGTTGTCGCTGAAGTCGACGTTGTGCGCGATGCCGTTACGGAAGAAGCCCAGCCAGCAGGATGTCCATCTATTGATCGTGAGGTTGCCTCCGACGATCATGTCCTCGAAGTCGCCATAGGGCGGGCCGCTCAGCGGCGGGGGAAGCGAGCCGGAGCAGGAATCGCCGCCGCCACCCCCGGTCATGATCACGTCTTGACCGACAATGACAAGATGGACCACTACAGCAAGGGCATCCTCTGCAATGAGGTGCCCACCAATCGCGTCCCTAGTAAAATACGAACCGACCTTCTGATCGGGATCGTTCAGGCAGATCTGATTGACCGGCTCGCAGCCCAAGAAGAGGATGCCGTTCTTCAGCACATGGATGTCGCCAAAGACATTTAAGTTCGAGCCGACATGCAGTTTGTCCGTGCCGCCGTACAAGGCGACTAGAGCGCCGCCGGAAAGCACCGTTACATCGTGCCTAACCTTCACCGACCCGGCGTCGAGCGTGCAGACGCCGGTAATTTTGAGACTTGAGTAGACACCAGGAGTGATCGATCCACCGGTGCAGGTCTTGTCGTCACCGCCCGAGGCGTCACCAGCACTCGCCTTTGCACTTGCCCCCACCAGAACAACCGCGGCAACAGTCACCGCAATGAAACCGAACATCCGGCGATATCCGATCATGGCGTTTTCTCCTCATTTCCCCATGAGTGACACTGGTCGCTTCGTGAGGCACTTTACAATCGGCAGGATTGTCCTCCTTTACTATGAGGCTGTCAAGCAGGACTGCTGAAACTCACTAAACTTAGTCCTTTGGCTCCCGGACGCGGGACGCCTGGTTAGACGGCGCTTACGCTGCCGTATGGCTGCGGGCTGCACTCTAACGCCGCTTCGCGGCTACAGATTGCTCGCCTGGACGGGCGAGGGCGCCCGTCCTCTATTCTGAAGTGTGCGAGTTTTGTCTATTTGCGTTGTTTGTTCAGAAGTGCGATAGTGCTGCTGCCTTTCTTGAGGCTGGAAACCCGAACTTGGGCACGGGTAAGATGGTGAAGTGCTATGAGAGAACGTCGATATTGGAAATTCTTCAGGTTGGTGTTCCTCTTAGCCGCGATAAGCATCGTGTCCTGCGGGCAGACGGCGTTGTTGCCGAGTGTATGCGACGAAACCGCAATGGCGTCGCCGTTGAAAGATGCTCTGCGGCAGGTTTGTCTGCGAAAGCCTGCTGCCGTGGCGGACCTTACGGTCCGGAAGGCGATCATTATTGGGTTTGTTGGAGGCTTTGTTAAGCGCGACGATCCGAAGCATCCTGAAGTGCAGTTTGCCGCGTACCTTCGCGAGCGTTACCCCTCGGGCATCCATGCAGAAGTGTTTGCAAATCACGAAGGGCAAAAAGCGCTGCGTGAGGTTTTGCGCATGCTGGACACCGACGGTGACGGGGACCTAACTGCTGCGGAGAAAGAGCAAGCCAACATCATCATCTACGGACATAGTTGGGGCGCTTCGCAGACGGTCACGTTAGCCCGCGAGTTGGGGCGGCGGGGTATTCCGGTGCTGCTCACCATCCAGGTGGATATCATTGCTAAACCGGGGCAGAATGGTTCCATAATTCCTGCTAACGTAGCAAATGCGATTAATCTTTATCAGCCGCGAGGTCTGCTTCATGGACGCTCAGAAATTCGCGCGGTCGATCCCGCGCGCACCAAGATTCTTGGAAACCTTCGGATGACGTACGAGGACCACCCGATCAATTGCGACAACTATCGATGGTTTGCTCGAACGTTTAACAAACCACATCATGAAATCGAGAATGATCCAAGGGTATGGGAGCAGGCTGCATCGCTGATCGATGCTGAGCTCGCGAACCCGAGTTCGACGGCGCAAGCGGGATCGCCCTTGCAGTCAGCGCTCGTCAAATAGTTTCTAGTTCGCTTCCGAGTATGCTTCCCATTGGCCTCGCAGGCTTGCCGACGCTTCACCCTAAGCGCGGGGTTGGGCTGGGATCGTAGAGGTGAAAAACCTCACGGTAGGGCTCGACGGGATAGCCATTCGCTTTCCAGGCTGCCAATCCACCTCTGAGGAATTTGATTCGGGAAAATTGCAGGGCAAGAGCTTGATGCAAAATCTCCCGGCTGGTTTTATCGCCGGGACAGGTACAGTAGACGACCGTCTCTTTCTCTTTCGGAATCAGAGACGGCTTCTCGAGGACTTCTTTGGGGGGAATCCTCTGCGCACCCGGGATGATCTCGGGATAGGCCAACAAGTCGAGGGGTTGGCGAACGTCAAGAAGAAGTACCTCCTGGTGGGAGTCAAACAGGGAGTGGAGTTCCTGCGCTGTGATGCTGTGCTGCTCTAGTTCATTCTGATCTCGCGTGCGCTTGATCCGTGCGAAGATCAGCAGGCACAGAACCCCGAGGCAAATTGCAGCCAAGAATCAAGAACATTTCTTTTTTCCTTGTGCTCTCGTGATAGGAGATTCCGAATCGGCTCGAGAAGATTCACGGAGCACGTTCGGAAAGCAGCTTTATGGCTAGACTCGACCGAAACTGACGTCTCTGCCAGCAGTCTTTTCTTATACCCCAAACGGGGTACGTAACTACAGACTCGCTGGTGGTAGCAAAAAAACACTGCATCTCGTGATGTGTTCCGAGCCGCCAGTGTGCGAAAGTTCGGTATCGCAAGGAGTGTTGGACGGTGGGGGGGCGGCTCGCGCTGCGTTACTCCCTTGCAGCATAGCTAATGTAGGACGAACGCCCGTGAAAGGGAAAAGCGCTTATGGACAGACTAGTAACCGCACTGGATTTTGTTTTTGGCTGCCACCACAGCCATCTGAGCCGCGTGTTCACCATCGGCGGGGAAACTTATCGGGTGTGTTGCGAATGCGGAGCGAGGTTCGAATATTCGTTGGATAGCATGTGCATGGAGCGACGGTTTACGGCACTTAATTCCCCGCATGGGGAGATATCGGTCTCATATGAGTCAGTTTAAGGGCTAACGGACTGCGGAAGAACTCCCGAATTGGCGTTTAGGTTTGAAGGGGCTTGGCTTTCAGCCGCGCCGTGACTACGTTTTGAGCGACTTACGGCGCGGCTGAAGCCGTGCCCCTTCAAAACCACAGCGCCCAATCGGCTTGAACGGAGGTTGACGAATGTCAACCGATCCAATGATTGCGAACCGGTGTTCCGCGGCTGCGTCGAGCACAATTTTCCTCACCTGGGCATTCTATCCCAGATATTTGTCAGCGTAATTCACTGGGGATACATAACTTAAAGGCCCGCCGGCTTGGCGGGCATTTCTGTTTTGTGAGACAGCAAAAGACCTTTGACCCTCGGTGAGGGGGTTTGCTTCCGCTTTTCAACTTCCCGTTGTCCTCCTTGCTCACCCGGTTCCGAGACGCCTTTGAAGCTTGCAAACAAATGTGCAGCGTTATATTGTTATCCGCAAAATTGCGCTTCGCTGTGGCTGTTTCCCGACAATGACCAAAGATTTCGCGAAAGGTAGGTGACAAATGTCAGCTCCCCGATGGAGTTTCCGCAGGACCGAATTGGCGGTGGTTGTGCTTCTGGCGATGACTTTTGTCCGCCCGTTGTCTGCCCAGACCACGGTCGGAACCGGCAGCATTGTGGGGAACGTCACAGATCCCTCTTCCGCAGTGGTTAGCGGCGCGGGAGTGACTGTTACCAACGTGGCCACAGGGCAAGTGATTAACCTTACTACCAATTCGTCCGGCGCGTACAACTCTGGAGCGTTGCTCCCGGGCAATTACAAAGTACGAGTGTCGGAGCGAGGGTTTCGACAGATGGAAATGCCGATCACGGTGCTGGTTGGCAACACCGCGACGGTGAACATGAAGTTGGAGATCGGGCAGGAGAGTCAGGTTGTCGAAGTGCAAGGCTCTGCCGTACGCGTCAACACGGAGCAGGCGACGGTGCAGGGCGTATTGAATGCGGAACAGATTGAGAACCTGCCGGTCAATGGCCGCAATTTTCTTGACCTGGCGCAACTCGAGCCTGGGGTTCAGATCCAGGATGGACAGGATTTCGATCCCACTAAGGCGGGATATTCGTCGATCTCGTTTGGAGGGCGATTCGGCCGCACCGCCCGGATTGAAGTGGATGGCGTCGACGTTTCCGATGAAACGGTCGGAACCACGACCATGGATATTCCGGCCAGTGGAATTGAGGAATTTCAACTCAGCCAGTCGAGTTTGGATCTGTCGAACGAGCTGACGTCGTCCGGCGCCGTGAATGTAACCACGAAATCGGGGACGAATAACATTCATGGCGAAGCTTTCGGATTATTCCGCGACAGTTCGTTAGCTGCGGCGTTGCCGACGCCAGCCGGATTGCCCTCCCCTACTTCTCAACGCTCTCAGTATGGCGGCCGCTTCGGTGGCCCGATTATCAAGAACAAGTTTTTCTACTTCCTGGATGGAGAACGAACCGAACAGCACGGCCAGGCGGCGGTGTTGGCGGGCGCACCTTTCAATAATTTTTCGGGCTACTTCAACTCACCATTTATCGAAGACAATCTGATGGGGAAAGCTGACTACCAACTTACCCAATCCGCGCACCTCTTTTATCGTTTCAGCTACTTCAAGAATTCTCTGCTGGCAGACGCGGGTCTGGGTTTCTCTGTGTATGACAACAAGGACATCACCCGGAACCACGTGATTGGGCTGGACTTCAACACCGGAAGTTTCAGCCATAGCATCCGGTTCGATTATCTGAAGTTCCAGAACCAGATTGTTGACGCAACGATCGGCAGCAGCTTGCCACTGGCCAATTATCCCGTGGAAATACAGATGGGATTCACGGGCCTGGTCACAGGGCCGAACTACCTGGCTCCGCAGAGCACGCTGCAAAGCAATCACCAGCTCAAGTATGACGGCAGCAAGTCGCTGGGTTCGCATGTGATCCGCTACGGTTTTGGTTGGAACCACATTGTGGGCGGAGGTTTCGCGAATTTCCAGAGCATAGTGCCATACTTGATCACGCAAGTGGGAACTCTCGAAACGACATTTGCGCAGACCGGACCCTTCCCCGGAGGTATTACGAACCCACTGAATTATCCCGTGGAAGATGTTTACCTGGGCAATGGTTTAGGATATTCGACTACCACACCAGCGTTTGGTTTCCCCGCGGGCGGGATTACTGACAACCGCATCGGCGCCTATCTGGGTGACAGTTGGAAGATCAAGAAGAACTTCACACTCACCTACGGTTTGCGCTACGTTCGGGATAGTGGCCGCACCGACAGCAACCTTCCGGGCATTCCGGAACTCAATGCGTTGCTGCCCGGCTTGGGCAATCCTGTCAGTCAACCCAATTTGAATTTGGCGCCGCAACTTGGCGTTGCCTGGGATCCGACCGGCCAGGGCAAGACTGTAATCCGCGCTGGCATTGGGATCTTCTACGAAAATGCGATCTGGAATAACGTAGCCTTCGATGCTCCAGACCGAGAAACGACAGGGGCTTTTGGGCAGTTCCCGACGGCCTGCAATGGCGCCAACACTCCGCAACCGGTTGTGGCTACCGCCGGTGCACTGCCTCTGCCAACGTTTTGCGGCACTGCATCTGGCGGCCTCGTGGCTATTGGGACTGTAGCCAATCAGATTGAGGCCTACCAGAAACTTTATCAGTCGCTCTCGCCTTTCAGGGTGACCTTGCCCAATCCGAGCTATGTGGGTTCGCTACTGGATCAAGGAATCGGCTTCGGCACCACTCCTTCGATGTTCGATCCCAATTACAAGACTCCGCGGTCGGTGCAGATCAACGCCGGCATCCAGCGCGAGATCCGTCCAGGCATGATTTTTAGCGCGGATTTTGTGCGCAACGTGCAGACTCACTATTTGCTGGGAATTGATGAGAACCACGCGGGGGATATTCATTACTTCAATAAGACCGGTGCTCTCGACGCAATCAATGTGACAAATGGTCAGTTTGGTTGCGCCCCGGGGGTCGCCGGCATCCAGTGTGCGATCAATAACGGCGCGACCATGTCGGCGTACGCGGGAAATGGATTGACCTCATCGGCTGATTTTGATGTAGACTGCGCTGCCCCCGCACCAGTCGGATTTGGTTACCCCTGCGCGTTCGGCGGGATCAACCCTAACGCGCCTCCTCTGCCTTTTTTGAAGCCGGTGGGCAGATCCGTGTACAACGGCCTGCAGGCGAAATTAATCGAGAATGTGAAACAGCCGGTTCGTGGGGTTCGCATGCTGAACTTTCAGCTGTCGTACTCGCTATCTCGTTTCGAAAACACGGGCGGTGGTTCAGGCGATAGCCCAGCCGCGTCGGATCAGGACTTCATCATTAGTGCTCTCGACAACGCCGAACCCAACCGGTACTTCGGACCGTCTGTGCTGGATCGAACCCATCAGATCTCGTTTGGTGGGTACGCTGATTTGCCGGCAGGATTCCAAGTCAGTATGATCTCGCACTTCTGGAGCCCGCTCGCAGTTTCAGTGGTCGTTCCAAATACAAATCTCGGCCCGGGCGAAATCTTTCGTACTGACTTTACCGGCGATGGCACGGTGCAGGATCCCATGCCGGGTACGAAGGTGGGAAACTTCGACCGGGGGATCAATGCGTCAAACATTAATGCGGCCATCACCAACTACAACAACACGTATGCTGGCCAACCGACGCCGGCAGGTCAGGTACTAATTCAGAATGGACTGTTCACCTTGCAGCAACTTCAACAGATTGGAGCGTCAACTCTCGGCCAGTCGTTCGGTGACGGCGTTGCACCGGCCATTCCGCTTGCTCCTCCGGGACAAGTCAATCTGGCATGGCTGCGTGCGTTCGATATGAAGCTAACCTGGCTTCACACCTTCGGCGAGCGGTTCACCGTACAGCCAAGTGTGGGTTTCTACAATCTGCTCAATTTCGCCAATTTTGATCTGCCCTCAGCCACGCTGAATGGGTTGCTGACCGGAGCCGCCGGGCAAATCAATGGGACCAATGTGGCCGGGCACAATATTGATCGCGTAGGCGTGGGAACCGGTGTTTTCGCGCTCGGGTCTCCTCGCCAGATAGAATTCGGGTTGCAGCTTAGCTTCTAAGAAGAGAGCCGCAATCCAGTTTCGATTGCGGCTTAGACGTTTTGTTAGTGCGCGTAGTTTTGACTGCGTGGCCACAGAAAGGTAGGGCACCGTTGATCGATAGAACGCCGTCTTGCAAAGCCTGCTGGAGCATTCACTGAGGCAAGACGGAAAATCTGCCGCGACCGGGTCAACCCTCGGCTAAGGCGTGGCGTGAAACAGCGTTCCGAAACTTGCGAATCCGCCGAGCATCATGCTGCCATAGAGATCGTCATGCGAACCTAAAGTCACGCCCGTCGGAAAAAATCCATCTGTGTTTCGTCCCCCCGTCTGCTCATCGAAATCGTAGAGGTCGGTATACTTCCCCCTCGTGTCGATTCTGAACAAGCATCCCGTATTGTGAGCGCCGTCGAATTTTTGGGCGCCATACAAGTTGCCTTTCGAGTCCCTCACCAGGAGGTTGGCAAAGAACGAAGAACGGGTGATCGGCGGAGTAAAGGTGAACAGCACGCTGAAAGCGCCAGTCTTGGTGTCGACCTTGAAAATGGTTCCGTAGCCATCGGGGCTGCCGTGGTGATCTCCGCCCCCTGATGCAATGCCATAGAGGTTGTCTTCCGAGTCGATAATCACACCCAGAGGGCCGGCGCCGTCTTTGTGGTTGCTGAACGTGTGCAGTACGGTGTACTTGCCGTGGACATCCACTTTGAAGATGGTTCCGCAGCCGGGGGCATAATTATTACGGTCGCCCACGGCCCGGCACGCGCGGATGCCGCCAAACATAGCAGCGCCGTACAGGTTGCCTTTACTATCCCGCACCAGGCCGCTTTCTGGATACATTCCATCCGTTCCCTTAAAGGTGTGGATTGTCGTGAACTTGCCGTTTGGGGTCATCTTAAACAGGGTTCCGCAGCCCAACCCGTGATAGTCCCAACCGCAATTGGGTGTGCCTCCGTAGGGAACCATGCCATAGACGTTGCCTTTCGCGTCCAAGGCGACAGGGGAATCTAAGGAGCCGAAATTGACGCCGGCCGAAGGGGCGTAGGATGTCTCCTGGCCTCCCGGAGTAAGCTTGTATACCACCGACAAGCCAAAGAAGCCGCTGCCCTGAGTCGTCCCATAGAGGTTGCCACTAGCGTCCCGAACCAAGGCCGGCGATCGGATAGACGCCATTGTTCCCGGCAGTGAAGTCGTAGAGATCTTTGAGCTCGCCAGCGCGGTTGACCTTGAACACGTACCCGCAACCGAAATCACAGAGGCTGCTACCACCAGCTTCGGCTGCGCCATACAAATTGCCTTCCGCGTCCCGGATCAGCGGAGTAGGATACACGCCATCTGCTGAACCGGTGAACGTATGCAGAACCGTGTAGTGGTATTGCGCATTCGCCGGCAGGGCGGCGAGTACCGTCAACAACAACGTGACGAATGCGACACGATAAAAAGTGCTGCGGCATCTCTTGCTTAGCATGTTAATTCCCTCCCCAATCGGACGCACCGATGTAGGCAGATCGAATTTGTTATGAACGCAATCGACATCCAAATCTCGTTCAGGGGCCATTTAATGCCAGAGAGACCGACTTTCACAAATCACATGTCTATTACCTCCATCTCACAGGCCAACTGAATGATTAACAGACATTTAGCGCCTGCATGCGTTTGCCCTGACAACTCGCTATTGGCGGCTTGACATCCCCGTTACACTGTTTGCAAGATAACTTGCAACGCGGGCGCCCCCTCCCTCGATTTGGCCTTGAACAATGTCTCCTGTCGAGTCCGGTAATTCAGAACCCGAGCGCTTGAATAAGAGTGTGGCAGGCGCGAATGGCTCAAATGTACCTCCCCGCGTGTGTTTCGGGCTTTATGAAGTCGATTTGCACGCGCACGAGCTTCGTAAAGGAGGGCTCAGACTTAAGATTCCGCACCAGTCATTTCAAATTCTGGCCATGCTCCTCGAAAAACCAGGCGAAGTTGTCTCTCGCGAGGATATGAGACGGAAGTTGTGGCCGAGCGACGTCTTCGTCAATTTTGAAGCCAGCCTCAATAGTGCGGTGCAAAGGTTACGGAGCGCGCTGCAGGATACCTCGCTCGAACCGCGCTACATCGAAACCCTGCCCCGGGTAGGTTATCGCTTCATAGCTGGAGTTGAATCGCTTCCAGTCTCCGAGATTCCGGTCTCGGACGACGCGCCGCAAAGCGCGCCGAGGTCGGATTGCGCTGAGCTGCCATCGGTCGACGCGACACCCGAGCAGTTGTCGATCATGCTACCAGTAAAAGGTCGCAACTGGTTTTGGGCAACGGCGGTCCTACTCCTGATGCTGTTCGTCGCGTATGTTGGGTATCGCTATAGCCGCCGAGATCAGCATGTGCCGGAGGCGCAAGCTCAACCCTCTGTGGTCATTCCCTCCGGTCTCCCACGCCGGTCGGTTGCGGTGATGGGTTTCACGAACGCTTCCGGAAATGCGCGGGACGTATGGTTATCGACCGCATTTACTGAGATGCTCGCGACCGAATTGACTGCGGGCGACCACCTCAGAACGGTGGCCGCGGAAGATGTTGCCCGAGCGAAACTTGAACTCTCCCTCACCAATAAGGATAGCTATGGCGGCAATACCTTAACCAAGATTCGCAAGGATATTGGTTGCGATTATGTGGTTGCCGGCTCGTACCTCGCAATTGGACAGGTAAGCAACGGACGGGTTCGCCTCGATGCTCGCCTGCAGGACGCAGTAACCGGGGATACGGTTGCGAGCATAGCGGTGGTCGGCTCCCAGTCGGAGCTGTTCGACCTGGCGTCTCGCGCCGGCGAACAACTGCGGGCAAAACTAGGGATTGGGACGTTGACCTCGACCGAGGCGGAGGAAGCCAAGCTCGCTCTGCCTTCGAATCCCGAGGCAGCCAGGCTCTACTCCGACGGAGTCGCCAAATTGCGGGTCTACGACGATATAAACGCCTGCGATCTGTTTGAAAGAGCGATTCGTTTGCAGCCTGACTATTCACCGGCGTATTCGGCCTTGGCAAGCGCACGGTTTGCTCTCGGGTACGACGCCGAGGCCAAAGTTGCGGCGCGAAAAGCTCTGGACCTGGCGTACAATCTGCCACAACAAGTGCGGCTGCAAACCGAGGCCCACTATCGCAAGATCAACGGAGACTGGGCACAGGCGGCCGAAATCTATTCCCAGCTGCAGCGATCTTACCCTGACAATCTTGACTACGGTTTGAACCTCGCCTTCGTGCAAGACGTGATGGGCAAAGGTGCTGAAGCGGTAGCGACGACGATTACTGCTTTGAGAAAGTTGCCCGCTCCGGAACGCGACGATCCGAGAATTGATCTTGCGGAAGCCAGAATCGCCGGCGACCTTGCGGACTACAAACGAGAACAAGCCTTAGCCGAGAGTGCGGCCAGAAAAGCGGAGATGACTGGGGCACGCCTGCTGCTGGCGCGCGCGAAGCTTGTTGTGGGATATGCTGCGGATGGTTTGGGAAATTTCAGGAGTGCGAGAGATGCCTATGCCGTAGCCCAGCAAATGTGCGCCGAATCAGGAGATGTGGTCGGGGCTGCCTTAGCAGAAATGGACATCGGGATTACGTTGGACGAACAAGGCGATCTTGCCGGGGCCAAGCGCAGCTACGAGCAAGTGCTGCCGGTATTCCAAGGAAAAGGTGATCAGTTGAGTCTGGTGGCCGCACTCACCAACCTTAGCCTGATCTATTCGCGCGAAGGGGACCTGCCGAAACAGGAGCACCTTATTCGCGAAGCCCTGGCTATCTCCCATAAGCTGAATAGGATGGATAAACTCGACATCGAAACAAGCAACCTTGCCCAGTCGCTCGAGCGGCAGGGAAAGCTTCGCGAAGCAAGAAACATCCTGGAGCCGCTCGTGGAACATCTTCGCAGCACGGGGAAGAAATCACTTCTGGGAGACGCCATCGAAATCCTCGGCTCAACCGTGGAGGCTCAGGGAGACATGACAACGGCGCTGCGCATGTACCAAGAGGCGGTTGCACTTTTTAAAGACTCGGGCAACAAGACGGCATATGCCGGTGCCGAGCGGTACATGGGGAAGGCACTACTCAGAGAGGGAGATTTTGTGAGTGCAAAACAGGCCCTTTCCGAAGGGCTTTTGGTGGATCGTGAAACTGGCGCAAAGACTGACACAGCCCTGGATCAGGTTGCGCTTGCCGAACTTTCATTGGCGCAGGCAGGAACAGTGGACATGGGCGCTCTTCAGTGCGTGATCGACCAGTTTCGACTACAGAAAATAACCGATGGTGAAATCGAAGCGGAGATCATCCTGGCGCGGGAGAGCATTCAACAGGGCAAAACTGCCGAAGCTGCGAAAATCCTTGGGCAAAGTGCCTTTCTTTTGGCAAAGAGCTACGATCCGACTGTCCGTTTCGATGTCGCACTGGCCACCGCTCACCTTCGACGTGCACAGCATCGTTTTACCGACGCGAGGAGTACCATCCGACCTGCGTTCGAGAAGGCCGTGGCAGTGGGTTGCGTGCGCTGCCAACTGGAAGCTCGACTGGAACTGGGAGAGATGGAGATCCAAGCGGGAAACGCAGAGCCGGGGCATGCTCAATTGCGTGATCTTGCCGCCGAAGCTGGGCGCAGGGGATTCCGCCTGATTGCTGAGCATGCTGCCGCCGAAAGCAGGTAACCATTCAAATTCAAAAAAGGCTCCGGAGGCGCAATTCCGGGTCAGTCCTGAATGTGATTACCAGGTCGGGAACCTCTGCCTTTCATGGCAACATGTATGAGTTTGTCCGGAACGAAGAACTGAATGCCAAGGGCTGCGATCCCACAACGCCGGAGTAGCGTCACCGTCGCCAAGGCCCTGAACAACCGCAGCGGATGCACCGCGGCGTGGAACCATCGAGACACCAGAGCGGTAGAGGAGATGGCTCAGACGCGCTCGAATAGCTTGGGCAGGCTGGTTTTCAGTCCTCTGGCAATCTTCCGAATGTTCCTCATTCGGGTCCAGCTTTGCTAAGCAGGGAAATTATCTGAACTCTGCCTGCGGTCCTCGCGAGTTGCGTCGCGGTGCTTCCCTGGACATCTCTATCGTGTACATGGGCACCCCGTTGCAGCAGGGTCTGCACAACATCGAGGTGGCCCTTGAACGCGGCCTCCATCAGGGGCGTCCTTCCATGAATGTCCTTCGCATTCACAGCTGCTCCATTATCCAGCAACGTCCGCACAACATCAGCTCGACCCTCATTTGCCGCCTCCACCAAAGCGGTGCGGCCCAGATTGCTCTTGAGGTTGACGTCGGCGTGCTTCGCCACCAAAATTCTCGCAATATCGTCGTGTCCTTCACGCGCGGCTATCATCAACGCCGTCCAGCCTCCCGACAGGTAGCCAGGGCAATCGCATTTGGCATTGACGTCCGCACCTCTGTCAACCAGCGTTTGCACGAGGGACGCTCGGTCACGGTCCGCTGCCAAAAGTAGGGCAGTCCATCCTTCTTGATCTTTCGCATTCACGTCAACCCCACGGCTAAGCAGAAAACTTACAGTGTCGTTCCGGTCCTGATCGGATACATCTACCACCGTTGACCCAGCTGCCTCCAGCAACGCCTCCGATCCAACCTCGTTCAGTTTCACTCCTTTTTCCAGAAGAGCGCGCAAGACGTCCGTGCGTGCATTCTTTGCTGCCGTGACGAAGGCTTCGTTTATTACCGGCGCGCCAGCGCCCTGGTCCAAAAGGAGCTGCACTGTATCCGCTTTTCCTCGCGCCGCGGCCAGCGACAAAGCGGTTCCACCCCCAACGTTTTTCTCGTTAACGTTAGCTTTGGCTTTGAGCAAGACTTTGATGATTTCGGTGCGATTTTCGGCTGTCGCGGCCATTAGGGCCGTATTACCGTCGTCGTCCTTTGCATTCGGGTCCATGCCCGCCGCAACGAATAACTTCACAGCCTGCATGTCTCCTTGCTGTGCGTGCTGTATAAAGGCCTGCGGTGTGTAGTCGACAGACAGGTCCTTCAATTCGAGGCGCGCCCTTTCCGGGCTTTGCCCCTTGAGCAAATCAAGAAGGCGTTTTGTTGCATCTGAAAATGTCGAAAGCGCAATAACGATGGTTCCTGCGACGAGTAGGACAGCGACGACGGGGTTATTCTTGATTCTCGCTATAATTCTGTCGAAAAGCGAGTCTCGTTGTTTCATGGCTTTCGCCCCCAACGAGCAATTCGGTTCGGTGATGCCCGACATTAATCGTGCGGCGAGAAGTGCTCGGTACAGCGTATGTCAGGTAACACTAGCAGACCAAGATAGGACTGTCCATTTGGGTGCATGCGGCCGGGAGCAGATCGCACCATCGCCAAACAGCCCATCAATTTTCCGCGCCAGCGAAGCTTACAGAGCAACCAGCCTATAAAAGAAAGCTAAGGTCAAGATCGTAATGGCGATGGTTGCAGCCCCAGCAAGGGTTTCGCCAATAATTGCGCTCCTGGCTTTTTCCATATGTGCTCTCCTTCAGTATCATTTGGGAGAACACCTAATCCTAAGTTCGACGAAGAATTGCGGCAGTGACGAAGCTCACTTAAAGGTGTGACCGAGTCATGGCGATCCGCAAATAATCCACGCAAATCAAGAGGAGCGGGGGGCCTGACGGCAACATGATTGTCGAAATCAGTGCAACGCTCGTTGAGATAAGCCGATCCGGGGTCAACGACGATCACGGAAGTGAGCCAGGCAATCGAACGAGAGTAGAAAACTGTCCTGAGGCGGAGCGGTTGATGACCCATCCCGAAGTCGGTGCCTCGACCGCACCGGCGCAGCGAGCATCATCGAAATCCAACGAAGTAGATTCATTAAAAGTAGCTCCTTGGAAGTGAGAGATTGTCCAAGCACGCTCACGCCGCAACAAGAAGCGACGCCCGCGTGACGTAATTATAATATGTCGTTACCTCGCCAAGTGTCGATGTGTGTGATATCTTGTTGAGCTGTGCGAACATTAACATCCATTCTTGCCATTGCCCTCATAGGCTCGGTTTACGCCGCCGCGGATCAACCAGCGGTTGGGGTGGAGCGCCGGCAGCGCGCTGCGACTGCGCTTCACGAGGGAATCCTTTTGCTGCATGCCAAGTCCACGCTGGATTTTGACGCTGACGGTTTCCGCCAGGAACCATTCTTTTATTACTTTACTGGCTTGGAAAATACGGTAGGAGCGGTGCTTGCCATCGACGGAAGAACGGGAGAGAGTTGGCTTTTTCTGCCATCGAGAGGTCCGTCAAGGGGCGGCCTGGCGCTGGAAGCGCAGCCTGAAGCAGAAGCCGCAAAGCTACTGGGGTTTGAGCACGTTGTCGATTGGTCCGAGATGGAGACCTTCTTTTCTGGGCGCTGCGCGAGGGTGTGACGGTCGATCAGGTGTTCGAGGTCTGGCGGAACGAACTCGCAGGTCACCGGGCATCGGCGAAGAGCCAATTGGCGCAGCACGCGATCGATTCCTGGTCGGACCGTAAGAATGTTCCGTTCTGGCAGGTGCATACAACGAACCTGGTCGAAGTTTTTGCTTCGGGGCCGCTCAAGGCA
This sequence comes from uncultured Acidobacteriota bacterium, assembly GCA_963838765.1. GTDB lineage: Bacteria > Acidobacteriota > Terriglobia > Terriglobales > Acidobacteriaceae > JABDBE01. Next base: position 59,947 of record CAWISU010000076.1, read on the forward strand.
GGCACCACGATCAACTATGAACCGATTGCTTCGGTAGATAGGCAAGGATTTTTCCTCGAAGACACGTACCTGATCACCAGGGACGGTGCGGAGCTTCTAACTCCTGGCGTCCCATATTCGGCTGAGGACATCGAAGCTGCGATGCGATAGGGCTACGGTAGGGCCGATGCTACAGCGTGTGCGTAGAGTTCGTCGATCTGCTTGCGATATTGTTCTTCGATTACACGGCGGCGTAGTTTGAGCGTAGGCGTGAGAGCGCCGTTGTCGGCAGAAAATTCTTCGGGGATGAGCAACACGCGCTTTAGCTTCAAAAAACAATACGAGTTGGCAGCAACTGTGCTTGAGAAACTTTCAGTTTTTCTGTCTGGTCAGCGAGGTGTAAAGCGTTGCCAGGAATTCATCCTCGCCCAGAATTGGCCGCCCAGGACCGCCAGACCAGGCAGACAAAGCCGTTCTTACCCTGTACCGCCGTTTCGTAGTCGTGATTGCCCAGGACTGGAACGCTCGCATCGGCGGAAATCGAAGTAGGCGCGGCGGTTTGCGCCAGCGCGATCTCCGCAGAAACACTTGCCTCACGGTATTGCTCGATAGGCGCCATGACGGGAAAAGCGGGTTTCGCATCCTCGGCGCAGGGTGTCCCGATGGCTCCAATCAGGAAAGCCAGTCCGTACAGCTCGATCATCGGTCGTCTTCTTGTTCGCACGGGTCGCCTACTTCAAACACACATCGTTTATTTGCTATATGACCAATTATCAACGAAAGCGACGAATGTCAACTGCACGGGGTTAGGTGGAAAACGGGAGACTGTCCCCTGGAGTGGACCCCAAAACTGAGACATGGAAAATGGCGACAGTTCTGGAGGAGAAGAACGCATGTCACAAGAGAACCAAGCTGAGTACGCGATGGAGTTGAAGTTGAGGGCAGTGCAGCGGGGGAAAGCGTAAGGGCGGTGGCGGAGGAGTTGGGGATTCGACGCAAGCGGCTGTACGTTTGGAAAGATCGCTACGCGGAGTTCGGTGGTTTTCGCTGCTTAACGCCGCTGTTCAGCCGCGCCCTATATAAGCCGAAGGAGAAGGACCTGCTGACTGGGCGTCGGCTGCAACAGCTTGTTCGGCGGCATTCCCGAGCCATCACGACTGCCCGGTCATACGCCCACCCAAGATGCGGTCGATTTGCCGAAGATGGTTCAAGTCGTGTGCCGCTTCCAAGCGGACGAACTCCTCGACCGTTTGCCGTCCGCGTACCTCGTGGACCCCATAGCACTCCACCCACCGTGCGCGCGGGACCGACTCCAACAGTCGCAGGTTGCTCTCGCGCAACGCCCGAAAAACCCCTGCCGAAAGGCTCGCATCTTGCTGCGCGTAACCCAAGCGCTCGGCCCATACGGCCTCATCCCACCACGTCAGGGCCACGCCCGGATTCGCCAGCATGTTTCGCAATCGCCACCCCATCGCCAGCTCCGCGTCCGCCAAGTGCGATACGATCTCGGCGATTGACCACTTTTCAGGCGCAGGACGCCGGATCAACTCCTCGGGCGCGACATCGCGCAGTCGACGCTCGAGCTGGGATGGGGTGGCTTGTTGGACACCGATGGGCTCCTCATCGCCAAGGTAGCTCAGGACTCGGTTTCGGTATGCTTCGAACGTCTCTGCCATTGGTCCTCCCGGTAGACTGTGTATGCCGCCGAACTCGTGTTGGAGTAGACCGTTCTCGCTGCTTCGCAGCTAACGGCCTCTCCACCCGCGGCCATCCTAGCGCACAACCCCAACGGTCCCAACAGCTTCCGTTTGACGCCATCATCAGCTACGACCGGCGTATGGCTGCGAGCCACCCGACGGCCGCCGATTGGGGTTTTGTTAGAGGCGCTCAGCAAATCGCTATCGGTAAATCTGGCCACCAAAAAGCTGCGTCACTCAAGCGTGCCGCTAGTTCCTACACTTTCGCTAGAATGGCTTTCTTGATTTGCGTGATTCTGGCCTCGTCGCGCTTGTAAAAGGTCCACTTCTTGATTCGCTTGGGGCGGGTCAGTCCGGCCTGGCACAGAATCTTCATGTGTTCGCTCGTGGTCGGTTGGCTAATGCGAAGCTTGCGCGCAATGAGGCAGCCGCAAACCCCATCCTTCACCAAATCGCCGTCGACTTGTGGGGGGAAGTGCTTGGTTGGGTTCTTAAGCCACTCAAGAATCTGTAGTCTGCGCTCATTCGCGAGAGCCCGGATTGCGACAGTCGATATCATTACGTTTAGGACACTCCCTAATTATCATAACACTTTCGTAGAAATTTGCGGCGGTTTAGAGCCTCATTCGCGTGCCTTGTTGCCGACGTCGCTAATGGGACTCTTGCCCATCTTCGAAGCATTCGGCGTCTCCCTGGCAGTCTGCGGCAATACCCACATTCAGTTTGACCAGATGGTCGGCACGACTCGAGTCGTGAACGCAGGCAGCGTCGGCATTCCATTCAGAGAACCCGGCGACCGATTGGCTGCTGCTCGATCCCGATGTTCACCTCCTCCACACTCGCTACAATCTTGCCCGAGCCGCCGATCGCAGCCGGCATTTGAAACTTGACACGCGAAATTATTTTGTGCCATTATATTTCGTCAGTTAGCTAATATACATATTATGATGCATTCGCAGAGCCTTCGGCGGCCCTTGGATCCCGCTTGGAACTTGTGCGGAAATAGAACCGGTCGCTGAGCTTTCCGATGTAGGCAGTGTACGTTTAGCGATGAAAGGATGCCCTCCCGATGAAGGCGATCTGCGTTAGCGAATTCGGCGGTCCTGAAGTTCTGAAACTGGAAGCCATGCCCGACCCTCGACCGCCCCAATCCGGGGAAGTCGTAGTTCGTGTGAATGCCGCGGGTGTGAACCCTTACGACACTTACATGCGCTCTGGCGCCTACGGCTCCGGGAATCCGGCCCTCCCCTTTACGCCCGGTTCCGACGCCGCCGGAGTCGTGGAATCCGTGGCAACGGATGTCGACCTGACGCCGGGGGATCGTGTCTATACCACTGGGACGATCACCGGAGCCTATGCGGAGTTGGCGTTGTGCAAGCGCTCCCAGGTTCACCCACTGCCTGAGCGCGTGAGCTACGCCCAGGGCGCAGGCGTTTACGTTCCTTATGCCACTGCGTATCGTGCGCTGTTTCAGTTGGCGCGAGCCAGGCCCGGCGAGAGTCTGCTCGTCCACGGAGCAAGTGGTGGCGTCGGGTTGGCCGCGGTTCAATTCGCGCGCGCGGCGGGCATGAAGGTCATCGGCACGGCAGGAAGCGACGAAGGCCTGCAGTTGGTGAAGAAAGAGGGAGCGCTTGAGGCAATCAACCACCGCTCTACGGATTATCACAAGCAGATTCTCGAGCTAACGAACGGGGGTGGAGTCGATGTGATCCTCGAGGTGTTGGCGAACGTAAACCTTGCCCACGATCTGAACATGCTGGCCTATCGCGGACGAGTCGTTGTGGTGGGCTCTAGAGGAAAAGTCGAAATCAACCCTCGAGACATAATGACGCGTGAGGCGGCCGTATTCGGAGTTTTTCTCTGGAAGGTGCCAGTGGCAGAAGCGTCGGAGGCTCAAGCCGCTCTTCAGGCGGGATTGGGAAATGGAACCCTGCGTCCGGTGATTGCTGCGGAGTTGCCTCTGGCCTCAGCTCCTGATGCCCACCGGCGAGTCATGGAAGCCGGTGCACGAGGCAAGATTGTTCTCATCCCCTGACGAAAGCAATGTACCCGCATCTTGCGGGAGTCGCCGTCGTTAGTTACACGAGTAGCCCAAGCTCAGGTCGGGCAAAGGAGGTTTATGCGCAATGTCGTCTGCACCGGCAAGGCTCCCGGTGTCGGGCCTTACTCACAAGCTGTCAAGGGCGGTGGATTTATTTTCGTGAGCGGACAGCTTGCTCTGGATCCCGTTACCCGGCAGATCATCGCGGGTGACGCCCGCCAACAGACCGAACGTGCCCTTCAGAATATTGCCGCGGTCCTTGAGGCCTCTGGATCCAACCTGGACAAAGTCGTGCGGTGCGGAGTGTTTCTGAAAAACATGGGTGACTTCGAAGCGATGAATGAGGTGTATGGAAAGATCTTTGGCCCGTATCCCCCGGCGCGCACAACCGTCGAGGCGGCGCGTCTGCCGAAAGACAGCCTGGTGGAGATTGACGCTATCGCCCTGGAGTGACATTCACATTGCAAGAATTGAAGCCGATGGTCCGACAGTGCGGGCTAGTGTTTCGTGAACTCCGCCCCCATCTCCAATCAGAGAACGAGTTCGTGGAGCTGCCGTTGGCTGTCAGCTGTGAATATAGCTCGTCCAGGTAACGGACAAGATCTTCCACTGCCCATCAATTTTACGCACCTGCCAGTGTTCGACGCCTGAATTGGTAACCTTGTCGTTGACGACAAAATCGTAATTAAATGTCACCAGCCCTAGATCACCGTCCTGGCGAATCTCGATATTGTGAAATTTCTCTTCGAGTTTGTCCTTCGACGTAGAGAGGAATTTCGCAAATCCATCTAGACGGCTCGGGCCAATCCCATCGAACTGAGCGTTATATTTGCGGGCGCTATCAACTTCTTCCTGGTTGTCGATGGAATGAAAGAGAATATTGGGGTTCAGCATGAGCTTCGTTAGGGCGTACGCGTCCTTGTGAATAATATCCTGACGGAACTCCTCCAACACGCTGCGAATGTTCGTGAGGTCATCGGCATTGGATTTGAATTCGATCTCCTGGCCCAGCGCCAATGCTTGACCAGCCAAGGCACACGTAAGGAGCGCAATGAATGCTACGCACGTTTTCTTTTTGCTCATCTGAAATTTTCCTTTCACCCTTTCCGGGGGGCTTGCAGGTGGCCGGTTTCTATATAATTCGTCTATTAGCCAAGTATCAACATATTTATTCCGTATAATTCGTTTCTTATCTAATGTTCAACACAATGTTTAAGACATTATCGGTTGTATCTTGTGGACAGAGAACGAGCCTCAGCGCATGCTCCCCCGTGCTGGCACCCAGTTTGATCGTCTCAAACGTAGCTCTGATTCCCAGGCGGGGCACGGCCTCGGAATTGTTTCCTCGAGAGGAACTCACGGAGGATCCCATTGTATTCCCGCCAGGATTCTCGTTCACTGTGGGGACTGTGTCGGCCCACCTTGATAAAGCGCAATTCCGCACCTGCCAACGCCTCGCGCGCCCGTTCGATCTCTCCCGGCTCGGTTCGGGGATCGCACCTCCCGTGCACAAATGTCACCGGCACTCTTAACTGCTCAGTCGCCCGTCGTACAAATCGTCGGCCGAGCGCATGCTTTGGGTCGCGATTCTCAACCATGCACGGCAGTTCCGACGTACCACGGCCTTCCATTGCCCCTTGCCGTGGTCCATCACCAGCAACTTCTGCGCCTTTTGCTTTATCTCCTCGGGATGCGTGGCAAATTGTTCGAAGAACGCTCGCGAATTCGGTTTGTTATGATAGAAATGAAATGCTTCCAAGATGAGGCGTGCGCACCGTTTCGGTGCCGACAGGCCGATCCTTGCGGCAATCACGGCACCGTCGCTGTGTCCCCAAAAAATCGCTTGCTCGATCCCCAATGCAGTCAATACGGAAAGGGTTTCCTCCGCTGCACGCTGATGAAAGTCCATCGGCATCTGTCTACGGCATCGCGCCGAGCGCCTATAGCCGGACCGATCCAGTATTAGAAAGCGGACTTGGTCTCCAAATGCCTGGATCTGCCGAGTGAAGGGATAGACCCGATAACCCCACCCACCATGCAAGAAGACCACTGGCCGTCCCCTGCCCACAACCCTGTAGTGGACTCTGACGGGCCGAACGCCGGGGGCATGCGGCGAGTGTGGCAATTCCAGAAAAGGCATTTGATCCACTCCATTCTGCTGGCGAACTGGGGAAAAGCTCCCAAGCTCAACCGCTCACTGGGCGGTGCCGGTGGGGCGAGAATTCCGGCGCGGAGTTTCTTCTTAGTACAATGACGGTTTGTTTGATCGGCAGCCGCTATGCGGGGACTGTTCCCTTGCCGACAACCACCGCTTCGCCGCCGACCTGAACCTCTTCGAGAACTCCAGCACGACTAGAGAGCGCAATGTGAATACGACTTGGGCGGCCCATGCGGACGCCTTGCAGGCTCACGAGCCGCGACGCAGTCTTGCCCGATACAGCTTTGTACTTGAGCAGATATGCGCCCAGCGGTCCACAGGCGCTGCCGGTGCCCGGATCCTCCGGGATGCCCAAGCCGGGTGCGAACATTCGACTGTAGACCGTGGCGCCATCGTCGGCCGGCTCCGGCGAGAATACAAAAACGGGGAGCTCTTCGAGATCCAGCGCCCGGAGTAACGCGCACAGCTTCGCGCGATCGAGGGCTGCCGCATCGACCGCCGCGCGCGAGTTTAGCGCAACGTAGAGAAACGGGAGTCCGGACGACGCGACTTGCACCGGCAAGTTTCCGCCCACAAGGTCGCGCGGCTGGATACCTAGCGCTGCGGCAACCGCAACGGTGTCGGTGACGATGGGCCCGAATGTCGGAATCGATTGCTTCATCCAGGCAAAGCGCAGGCCGTTCTGACCCCATTCGACTCCCACGGCCGTTGGTCCGATAGCGAGGCCGAGCACCGTCTTATCGGCGCCCGCACTCAGTCGTCCCGCTCCCGCGAGCGCAAAAGTCGTTCCGACCGTTGGACTTCCAGCCATCGGCAGCTCCTGGGATGGCGTGAAAATGCGAACGCGCGCGTCGGTGCCGGAAACCTCGGGAGAAAATACGAACGTGGTTTCGGGGAAAGCCATTTCATTCGCGATCCGCTGCATCCGCCTTTCGTCAATTCCCTCCGCATCGAGGAACACGGCCAACTGGTTGCCCGTGTATGGTTGATTCGTAAAAACATCGAGATGGACGTACTGAAGAACAGGCATTGGCCCCCCCCACTCTTGTTATGTGACAGTTAGCTAACTAACGACATATAGTGGCATAGATTCTCGTAAATGTAAAGTCTGTCGGGATGTCAATGACTGAAGCGAGAATTACCACGGCCATGGCAGAGAACAAAAGATGATCGAAGCGGTCGTCGCGCTCCTGGCAGGTCATTCTGGCTGCCGTAGTTCCCCGAAACGAAGCGAATTGAATCGGATTAGTGTTTTGTTATGGGAGTGGTCTGCGATGCTACGTCCTGCCAACGCCCCTGGCGTTTTACAAAGACATCGATCCAGAGAAGGTGTCCGCTCGTGTCTTTGCCTTTGTATGTGTTTTTTGCGTCCAGGCTCCCGGTTACGATAACTGCCAAGATTCGCTTCATCACGTTCCCCCTTCCAACATTAGGTAAGTCTTCTCAGCCGAACTTCCAGCTTGTTGCCAGGTTGCGCTCGGAAGCTGCGATCCTTCGACGAATGCTCGAAGTGTGAAATTAGCAATCATATAGACACTTAGCCAATAAGCGTATTTTATTAATTCATGCATGCAGAGGTAAAACGTCATCTAGCGCTACCTTTTCCGAATAAGCTGCGTCCAATTGGAGATGCGCAAACGTGCTGGCATTCGGCACGATTCTGCCGCTCTAGCGATGGCTTGATCGAAGCAAGTCGCAACTCTTTGGATTCAGTCTCATCGCGGGCATAAGAGCCCGCTGGGAGGGATTTTGATGGCCACATTATTTCAGGACGTGCGGTACGGACTGCGGCTGCTTTGGAAGAGTCCCAGTTTCACCATCGTAGCGATGCTTTCCCTGGCTTTGGGCGTGGGCGCGAACACGACGATTTTTAGCATCGTGAACGCGGTTTTGTTGCGTTCGCTTCCTTTTTCGCACCCGGACCGGTTGGTGAAGATCGTCGCCAACAATCGGGGGGTGGGGGCGCAGGATATTGGGTTTTCCGTTCCAGAACTGGACGATCTCAGGACAAGGGCGGGCGTCTTTGACCAGGTAAGCGTGACCTGGCCAACCGACACTAATTTGACCGGCGCAGAGCGTCCGCAACGTCTCGAAGCGCAGGGCGTCAGTCCTAACTATTTCTCCATGCTCGGTACCTCAGCACACCTCGGGCGAGTGTTTGGCCCGGGCGACGAGGCGCAGGGTTTCGCCGAAGCGGTCGTGATCAGCGATAGTCTGTGGGCCAGAGGGTTCGGCAGAGATCCCGGAATTCTGGGGCGAAGGGTGCAACTCGACAATGATCCCTACACGATTGTCGGGGTTCTTCCCCCCGGATTCCGCCATCCCGGCAGCACGGTTGCCACGGATGTCGAAATATGGGTGACAGCGGGATTCAAGGCCGATCCTTTCCCGAAACCTGATCGCAGCCTGCGGCTACTGCCCGGAGCGATCGGACTTTTGAAGCCTGGAATCAGCCGGGAGCAGGCGCAATCCAGGTTGGACGCGTTCGCGTCCCAGCTGCGAGCGGAATACGCCACCGACTATCCGGCGGGGTCGGGTTGGTCGATTGAGGCTGAACCGTTGCAGGAGTCGTTGGTGGGCAACGTCCGGCCCATGCTGTTGGTGCTGATGGGAGCGGTGGTGCTGATCATCCTCCTGGCCTCGGTCAATATCGCGAATCTTCTCCTCGCCCGGGCTTCCGGGAGACAACGGGAGATGGCCGTACGGCTGGCAATGGGGGCAAGCCGTGGGCGCATGATTCGTCAGATGCTCACCGAGTCGGTGATTCTGTCTCTGATCTCCGGCATCGTCGGAGTGCTGACCGCTATGGCAGCTTTGCATTTTGTGCAGTTTCTGCCCGCCCGAATTCCCCGGCTGGCCGAAGTTCAGGTGGACTGGACAGTGCTGGCGTTCGCCTTGTTGGTTTCCCTTCTTGCCGGACTGGGGTTCGGTTTGGTTCCGGCCCTTCAATCCTCGAAAGCCGAAATTGCCCTGGCCATCCGGGAAGGAGCCAGGGGTTCGGGCACCAGCGGTAAAACCAACCGCTTGCGCGGCTTGCTGATCGCCTCGGAATCCGCGCTGGCGGTGGTGCTGATGGTGGGAGCGGGTCTGCTCTTGCGCACCTTCTGGGGACTGCTTCAGGAAAATCCCGGTTTCAATCCATCAAGAATTGTCGCTGCCAATCTCTGGCTTCCGGTGCCCAACAATCCTGACATGGATCGCTATGCCAAGCCTGAAATTTTGAATGCTTTTGTGCGGGAATCTGTGCGGCGCCTGAGTGCCATCCCGGGAGTTGATCTCGTTTCCATGACCACTGATTTACCCGTCACCCACTTGTCGCGCCGACGCGCCGTCAATATTGAGGACCGTCCGGACGAATCGGGCAAAGGTTTGGTTTCTGAAACCACCAGCGTGACCCCTGAGTATTTCAAGGTGTTGCAAGCTTCGCTGGTACGTGGACGTTTTTTTGCGGAAGACGATGAGCCCGGCAAACAACTGGTAGCAATCGTCGATGAAAGCACAGCTCGTACCTACTGGCCGGACCGCGATCCGATTGGCCGGCGTTTGGGCATCGGGCGCACAGCCACAGCCGCCCGCACAGCCACAACCACCAACCTGCCGTGGTTGACCGTAGTGGGAGTGATCGCGGACATCAAGAACGATGGTCTCGATCAATCCGGAGGCCCACACATCTACTCACCGATCTACCAGTTTCCAGGAGTCAGGTCTTTAAGCGTGATGGTGCGCACCTCTTTATCTGCTGCCAGCCTGGAGCCGCTCATACGCCGTGAGATACAGGCAGTCGATCCAGATCTGCCGGTATTCAACGTCCGTACGATGAATGAGGTCATTGACGGTTCTCTGGCTTCGCGCCGCTTCTCCGCGGAGTTGGTGGGAGTATTTGCCGTGGTAGCGCTTCTATTGGCGTCGGTGGGAATGTACGGTCTGTTGGCCTACATGGTAGGTCAGCGGTCGCACGAGATTGGAGTGCGCATGGCGCTGGGAGCCATGCCCTCGACCATTGGGAAAATGATTGTGAGCCGGGGCGCGGGTATGGCCGGCATCGGAATGGGGATCGGTCTGCTCCTGTCGGGGATCATGGCCCCGCTGATTTCCAGCCTGCTGTACGGAGTCCGACCGCTTGATCCGGAGGTGTTTCTAGCCGTGCCGTTCATTCTGATGCTGGTTGCGCTACTGGCCAGCTATATTCCGGCGCGGCGCGCGGCAAGCGTAAGCCCGATCATCGCCTTGCGCGAGAGTTGAAAACAACGGAATGCGAAACTTGCCGACAAGCCCACACGGAACAAAAGGAGAATCCGGATTTGTGAGAACCATTTCAGGATTGTCATGTCTGCTACTGATCATCGCCGCCACGCAATTAACCCACTCGCAGAGCTCTCCTGTCCAAAATCAAAGCGACGCGAAAGCCGCGCCAACCGTCTATTCCGAGGTTCCGGAGGCCAACGCGCTTTACCTCAAAGGCCTGGACTACCTCAGCAAGAGCAACACGCGCAACGGCGGTTCCCTGGTGAATGCTCGCGAAGCGGTCCGCCTCTTCAGTCAGGCCGTGAAGAAAGATCCTAAATTCACGCTCGCCTACCTTGGCGTGGCAGATGCCTGGGGTAGTTTTGGATTCTCAGTCCCCGGCAGCATGCCTGGCGTCAAGCTTTACCCTCACCAGCTGGCTGCCGCTCTTATGGCCGATAAATTAGAAGACAACCTGCCCCGGGTCCATTCCACGCTGGCCAGCCTCTACTTCAATAATGGCTACGACTGGAAGAGCGCCGAACGCGAATATAAGCGGGTCATCAGCATGACGAACAGCATGGCCTCTCACTCTGGGTACGCTACGTTCCTGGCAACGCAGGGCAGGTTCGAGGAAGCCATCGCAGAGATAAAGTTGGCGGAGAAGATCGATTCTTCAGGCCCGGCGACGAATCTGGTCTTGCTCCAGATCTACTATTGGCAGCATCAGGATGATCAAGCCCTGGAACAAGGCCGAGAAGTCCTGCGCAAGGACCCAAAAGCCTTCATCGCCCATTTCATCATGGGCTTTGCCTATATCCATAAAGGTGAGTTCGAGAAAGCAATCGAGGAGTTCAAGTCATCCACTGTGATGGGCGATGCCGGGTCGCTCTCGGGTCTAGGCTACGCCTACGCCATGGCGGGAAACAAAGCGGAGACCCAGAATGTTCTCTTGCGCTTGAAACACCACAGCGGGGCCAAGAATGTCCCCTATCGTAGGGCTGCGATTTATCTCGCTTTAGGCGACAAAGATCGTGCCATCAAACTCGTCGAACAAGACTACCGCCAGCGGAGTAACTGGCTAAACCGGTTGAATGTCGATCCGGTGATGGACCCACTCCGCGACGATCCCCGGTTCCAAGACTTGATGCACAAGATGAATTTTCAACGCGATGCTCGCCAAGCGCTTCAAAACTGATGGCATTCGCCTGGGTATCGTCGCGGGCCGCTCATTCTCGTGATTAATCACGCTACTGGCCAGCTAGATTCCGGCGCGCCGCGCGGCCAGGATGAACTGGTCGTACGCAAAGGAGCCAACATGGCCACAACTCAACCTGCAACCGACTGGAAGAAGGAGTGGTTCGAGATTGAAGATGCAACATACTTGAACACCTCCGCCCATGCAGCCATGCCTCGCGTGACCCTGCGCGCAGTGCAAAACTCGATTGAAGCCAACAAGTTTCCGCATCACATTAACGACGACGTTTTCTTCGAAGCACCAATTCGGATTCGGGCGTCCCTCTCGAAAATGATTGGGGCCAGACCGGAGGAAATCGCGGTCACGTCCGGAGCGGGCACTGGCGTTGCAGCTGTGGCCCATCTCCTAACGTGGAAGCGCGGCGATGAGGTCATCACGGCCAAAGGAGAATTCCCGGTGCAATACGCGACTTGGAAGCCTATGGAAGAACGCGAGGGTGTGAAACTCACAATCGTAGCGCCGCGAGACCGCTTCATCACGGCGGACGATCTAATTGCGGCTATGACGCCTAGAACGCGCGTTGTCTCCGTGAGTCATGTGCGCTTTGACGACGGCTCGCTGCTGGATGCCGCTCGTGTGGCTGCGGCCTGCCATGCACAGGGTGCGCTGCTGGTGCTTGATGTTAGCCAGTCTTGCGGGGCGGTGCCGATGGATGTCAAAAACCTTGACGCCGACTTTTTGGTGTGCGCCGGATATAAATGGCTCCTCAGCCCTTACGGCACGGGATTTTTTTGGGTCAAGAGCGAACATCAGGATACTGGGCGTCCAGGACCGTTTTCTTGGACCAGCCAAGCTACAGACAGTTTTTTCGCGTTGAGCTATGTCGATCCCAAGCCATCCCGCAGTGCGAAGCGCTGGGACAGCGGGGAGGCGGCCACTTATTTCAATTTCAACCTGGCGGCCATGGATGCCTCGGTGGATTTTGTCCTGCGCGCCGGGCCTGAGTTGGTGCGCGAACATAACCGACAATTGCTCGAGTTCCTATTCGAACACCTCCCTAAAGACTGCGTTCCGGCCAGTCCGCTAGACTCCACGCAGCGCGGACCATGCGGCTCCTTTACCGCGCGGACACCGGAGAAAACCGTTGAGCTCTATCAAAAGTTGCAGAAGGAACATGTTGTCGTGGCGATGCGAGAGGGTAAGATCCGTGTCTCACCCCATTTGTTCAATTCAGAGCGGGACATCGACCGCCTGATCAGCGTGGTAACCTCCTGAATCAGGTGCGGGATTTGTCGCGAAAATCGACCGCGCCCTGGACTATCTCGAATCCACAACGAAGTTTGCGCTGGACGCAACAAAAGGCAATGGAAGTTCAAACCGTGAGGCAGGCTGCTGAACCTAATTTCCCGAAAGAAGTAAGAAGGAATAAGTTATGACAACAGTTTATGAACGCCTGAAAGCCCTGCAAATCACTTTGCCTGATGTCCAGCCCCCCGTGGTGGATGGTTACGTTGCCGCTTTCGTTCCGTTTGTGCGCACCGGGAATCTTGTTTATTTGTCGGGGCGCCTCGCAAAAAAAGATGGCAAGCCTTGGTCTGGCAAAGTAGGAAAGGATATCACCACACTTGAGGGCAAACAAGCCGCACGCGATATTGCCATAGAAGTGCTCGCCACACTACAAGTCGCCCTCGGGGACCTGGACAAAATAAAGCGGATCGTGAAGCTGATAGTGATGGTGAACAGCATACCGAATTTTACAGAGTCGCACGTGGTTGCCAACGGCGCGTCCGAACTTTTCCTAGAAATCTTTGGCGAGCGTGGAGCGCATGTGCGCACCTCGCATGGCGGGGCGGAGATTCCATTTGGGGCGTGTGTGGAGGTCGACCTCATTGCCGAGGTCATCGACCGGGCAGACGCCCCGAAAGGCGCATGATTGAGGCGATTCGATTCATCAATTCGGTGGTCCCGAGGTGGGGACCGCCATCGGCGACCGGGTTGATCTTGTTGTGGATCGGGATGCTGACGTGTGCCGGAGGATCGATGAGCAAGACATTGTACATGGTGATCGAGAAACCCTATCCCCGTGAAATCGTCGCTGCCAAACCGCGCACTTGCCCTCTGACTGCGGAAAAGTCTGGCTTTGTTGAGAGCAACGCTTGCGCGAATGCAATGGTGCAGGATGTTATCAGAACCAAAAAGTAGCGAGCGTTCGTCCACGACTGGACGCTGCGGGAGGGCAAACATGAGCTCGATTTGTCGCTGGTTTCAAGGACTTGAAAGGATGCCCCGAATCCACAGAGACACTTGTACAACACATGTGAGGCAGTGACCATCAGCAAAGCCAGATGTTTAGCTAGCTAGACCCTGGCTACCCCCCCGTTGTCCCCAATCGTCAAGGTCTTCGAAGATGACGTGGTCGCTTGTTTTGTTCTGATCTTTGGGCATCTGCCACTAACCAGGCATTGAAAATATGGCAGCGTTTCTGCAACCCGTTCCATCATTAGCGTCGTAGCCCGCCAAATTAGGCGACCGCCAGAGGTAGCTTGAGGCTTTACAAGCAGATTAATCTGTGTCATTATACGTCGTAAGTTAGCTAACTGTAGATGCTTTACTAACCTCTCAGGGGAGTGAGCTATGACGACGCCTTTCTACCGAAAATGGCTACTTCAAATCTTGCTGGGAACTGCGATTCTCGCGACGAGCAATCTGGCTGCCGTCGCCCAGACGAATACCATCAAGCCAGCGTACGATTTTTCCCTTTCACGCGAAGAGAAAATCAAGCTGGCCGAGAGCGCGGCCCCACCCGAGGTTTCCAGCAAGGCTACTGTCTATGTTCTTGACAGCACTGGCTACGTAAAAGTCCGAGACGGAAGCAATGGCTTCTCCTGCTTTGTGGATCGGCAAGTACCGGTCGATCTGGAACCCATGTGTTTTGACACCGAAGGAAGCGCAACGACGCTCCTTACGCGGCTCTTCGTGGAGACGCGACGCGCGAAGGGAAGAGCGAGGACCAAATCAAAGCTGATCTCGATGAGGGGTACCGGACGGGAAGTTCCAGGCCCCGCGCAAAGCCGGAGTCGTTTACATGCTTTCAGACCTGGGCTACCTTTTGGTTCCCA
>CAWISU010000077.1:0-171493 GCA_963838765.1 uncultured Acidobacteriota bacterium
AGCCCATCGCGTACATAATCTGAGATTCGGAATACAATCGCGCTTGTCCTTTGCATGTTGTAAAACAAATGACCGCTAATACCTATTAGCGAACCGAAAAGCGTGCCGAGGGCCACGCCCATCGCACCAAACATATATCCCGCGATAATGCTGGCAAGTAAGTTGAACACACCCTCCAAAATAGGAGTGACGGTCACAAGCCGCTGCTCCCCTGCCCCGATTAAACCCATAACATAGGGCACTGCCGAGAGCCGGATCATGTTAGCGGCTATCAGTACCTGCAAAATCCGCGCCCCATGCACCGCATACGGGGCCCCTACCCACAAGCTCAAGACCATTCGGGCCGCCACGAATAAAGGAATACCTGCGAGCAGCAGGAGGAAAGTGCTGTACCTCGTAGCCGTGACTATTACATCTCCCAATTCTCGAGATTCTCTCCGGGCATGCAATACGGCTGTCGAGGGAATCATCACGCTGAAGAGTGCGCTCTGGAGCCCTGCAAGAAACGTAATCAGATTTGCCACCACCGCATAGTAGACGACCGCTTCGAACTGAAAGTATCCCACCAAGGAAAGATCGAGTCCACCAACCAAGAGCATACCGAAAGACCACACAGTCAACCCGAGGCAGTAGTCGAATAACTCACGACCTGTGCCGCGCGAAACCATTTGTTTTGAAATTCGATACGTCGGGCTCGCCTTGCGGCACGTCCAGTATTGCACGATATATGAAGCCAGGTTCACGGTGGCCACGACCACGCCCATCGAAATCAGGCTGCCTCCCCGCTTCACGACGAGAACTACAAGAAGTGCACTGAGTAGACGCGACCCTCCAATAATTGCGGCTGGTACCTCGTAGCGTTGCAGCCCAATAAATATTCCATTAAAAACGGAAGCCGGTAGTCCAATGGCCAGAGAACCGGCCACTAGAACAAGTGCCAAGCGCGCGTCACCGAGAAGGACCTTCGGCATCTGGCGAAAAATGCTCGGCAAGAAAATGGCGACAAGAATGGCAGCCACGATTGCGGCCGCACCGGCCAGGGTGAGAGCTACGAATGAGGTACTCACGACGCGGTCACGGTGTTCAGGGTCGCGCTTCTCGTTGGCGTGTGCGACGAATCGTCCAACCGCGGTTTGGATCCCGAAGTCTAGATACCCAACCAAAGTGCTGAGTTGCAAGACGAGTAGCCAGGCACCGTAAGACTGCGGAGGCATCATCCTAGCTAAGAAAGGAGGTATGGCCACCGCCACGAGCGCTGCAGCTCCGCCGCGAATCACGTTCGCCGCGGCATTTTTCAGCAGAGTAATCTTTTCGTTGCTGTTCATTTGGAGCTACAGTTCACGGTTCATAGCCTTAGGTTCCCGCCGGAACCCATATCATCACGGCAGCGCTTGTGTTGATGAAACCCCGCCTGGCGTAAAATCCAACTCTTCCACTATTAAGCTTGTAAGTCTCTATCCCTGTGGTTCGCCACCACCATCTCTCGCTTGAACCGAAAAAGGGGATTCGAGGAATGCGCGGATAGTGGCAAGGAGGTTCGGTGAGGCTTGCGTATCGATCCGAGCAATCTCGCCGAGAGTAATTGCATGATCTAGCCTTCTTGCCAACTGTTGCTCGTCGTGCGCGACCATAACTCGACCTGGCGCCCCAAACTGACGAGACGCCGCGACCTGGTGGTCGTCGTGGGCCTCGTGGAACTGCACTCGCCGAGGCATCACTACAATCGGCTTACCAAGTTCGAGTGCCGAAATGATGGATCCCATTCCGGCGTGAGCGACGACTACTGCTGCTCTCTCGAGCCATCCATTGAACTCGGATGGCGGAATAAAGTCTGTAACCTCGACGTACTGGGGGTAATACTTCGAGTTCAAAACTTGGGCGAAGACATCCGATCTACCGCGTAGCCCAGCCCACTGGTCAACCGCACGAATCAAGCGGTCGAATGGTCGTTGTGAGCCGACAGTAACGAAGATCAAAGGACGGACCCCGCATACTGAGGTCCCTCGGCTCGAGCTAAATGGGGCCATTGGGTGAGCCAGAGGTCGGCGCACCAACCAACACGTGATCCTGTAATTGACAGGTGCTCGATGCTAGATATGCTATCGACCCAAATTGTTCTCGCCCCAAGCAGATGTCCGAAAAGCACGGCAAAGTATCCAGGGGAAGCGCCGGTGGAAATCACGAAATCCGGTCTTTCCGCGCCGACAATCCATGCAACTCTGACTGCCTGGATTGCTAACAAGATTAATCTGCACCTGTTCCGGCGATTGGCATCGTTTACGAGGTAAAATCTGTTTTCCGGCACTTGCCGACCGGTATGATTTCATCACTGTGACGAAGACAATCTCATGATTTGTGAACGCTGGACCGAGACGCAGCAGCTCAACCCAGTGCCCACCGCTTGAGGCAACAGCCAACACCCTTCGAAGCTTATCGGTCTCTCCCACCGCAGAACTCCGTCAACGGTACGACCCTGAGTGACTCCCTCTCGGCAATGTCCAGAAGAGTGGCAGTGATTGCAAGGACGTATTTATTCCATTGCTGGGACCGCGCACCGATTGAGCCATCGTGCATCAACACGATACCGCCTCGTTCCTGACTTACCCTATCGGCCACTTCGCTCAAACTGGGCAAAACCTCTTTGGAGTCGCGGGAATCAATCGTCCACCACCAAACCGGAGCTCCGCGCCGCCGGATAGCCCAGTAGGTTGGGAGGGTCATCTTGCCGTTTGGTGGACGGAACATCCCATCTGACGGAATCCACGCCGAGAGCCGATCATAACCTTCTCTGATATCCGCAAGCGCGTTCCACGGTGTCGCCTTCCAGGCATTGACGTGATTGTATGAATGGCAGCCCACGTCATGGCCTTCCCGAATGATTCGATTCGCGATTTGCGGATACTGCTGCGCACGCCGTCCTACCATAAAGAAGGTTGCACGAGCGTTACGACTGCCAAGTAGGTCAAGCAGTTGTGGGGTTACCTCGCTGCTTGGGCCATCGTCATATGTCAGAGCTAACGTTCGACACTGTGCAGCCTGTCTGCGAATCAGATCCATCCGATGTTGTCGCCAAACCCATGGCGAAAAATATGCCGAGGTTCCTGCCAGTCCGACTGCGGTCGCAGTGGCACAAGCTGTTTGCCAGATTGCGAAGTTCATTGCGCTCTACCTAAATCTGAAGCCAACTACTTCACGGTAGAGGTCTAGGGTTTTGCTCGCTGTGGTTTTCCAGGAGAATTCCTTGACGCGCGCCAGCCCTTTTTCAACAAGCCGGCGGGCCAGACTGGGGTCTCCAAGGACAGATTGCAGTGCCCCAACAAGTGAGTCAAGGTCGGTGGGATCGATCAACAACGCCGCGTCGCCGACGATTTCAGGCAGGGATCCGCGATTCGACACGATTACGGGGCACCCGCAAGCCATAGCCTCAAGAGGTGGGAACCCGAAACCTTCGTAGAGAGAAGGCAGCACAAACACGTCCGCCAAGTTGTAGAGGCCCACCAGATCTTCACACGGAACGAAGCCGGTCACCAAAACGTCGCTCCCCGCTCCAGCTAAAGACTGATCTATGGCCTGTGGCTTCCAACCTTTACGTCCAACAATCACCAAACCGATCTTTGTGCCGGTCGTCTCGCAAAAGCGTTGATGAGCGCGGATGAGGAAAGGCAGGTTCTTCCGGGGTTCCAACGTGCCCACCGTCAAGAGAAATCTCTCTGGCAGACTATAGCGAGCACGAATTGAGCTCAACAGGGCTTGATCGTCTATCCTCCTGAAGGCATCTCCGACACCCTCATAGATCACCTTCACCTTGCTTTCCGGTACTCGCAAAGCCTCGGTGATGTTACGCTTCGACTCATTCGAAACTGTAATGATCGCTTTGCTGGAACGAGCCGTTACAGCGCCTAAGTGTCCGAAATAGAGCCGGCCCTTCCAGTTCATGGTTTCCGGGTAGAGCCACGCTGTCGCATCATGAAGCGTCCATATAAACGGCCGAAAGCAAGCCAGGGGCGCCGGAAAACCAGGAAAATGGATTATATCGAGGTGAAGCTTGTTGCAAATGGCGGCCATAACTACTTGCTTGCTGATGACTTCTTCGCGGACTGGAATCACAACACTTCTGAATTTTCCGCTCAATTCTCGAAAGTTCTCGTGTACCTCCCCCGTGAAGAATAACGTGTAGCTATTGTGGTCATCAAAACTCAACAATTGACGCGCAAGCTCCAACGCATAAACAAAAGTTCCAGTGGGCGGTCTCCATAGGCCTGTGAGATCAATCGCGATTCGCAACTTTCGCTCAACGTACATGTTTGTGTTACCCGGACCGCAAACCAAAAGAGTCTCACTGCTAGACACCGAGGCCTGCGGCGCATTCGATGAATACCCCGAGCGCCAAATTTCGCGTTAGAGAGAAGCTTCATAAAGCAAATTTCGTAGGCGCTGTCTCAGCCGACGGTGCTCAACACGATCCCAGCGTTCCTCATGTCGGCGTAGGCGTCCGGAACCCCTTGGGGAATGCCTCCGACGCTGTCAATCCAATCCACAAAGTCGTCCATAATGACCGAAAGGTCGCGCCTCGGCTTCCAGCCCAAAGAAGATAACTTCTCAATGCTCGACACGCTATGTCGGTTATCACCGCGCCGGTATTCACCGTTGACTTGGAAGTCCACCGACAAGGAGAGTTTTTGACAGACGGCGTTTGCATACTCCAAGACAGTGGTGGGTCTGCCGCTTCCTACATTGAAAGCGTGAAAATTGGCGCTGTCATTTTCGAGAACCAGCATATTGGCGTCCACCACGTCCTTTACATGGACGAAATCGCGCGTCTGAGAACCATCTTCGTAGATGATGAGCGGTTGTTTCTGGAGCACGCGACTAAAAAAAATGCGACAGACTCCGGAGTAATGGTTGTAAAGCGATTGGCGTGGGCCCTGAGTAATGGAGTAGCGGAGAGCGACTGTGGGAATATCGTGTAACCAGCCGAGTCCGAGCGCAATTTTTTCCTCGGCCAGCTTTGACACGGCGTATTGGTTATACGGGTTAGTGTGTTCCTCCCTCATCAGCAAAGACCGAGACTGATTTCCACAGTAAGTACACCCTATTCCCCACTCCCTCCGTGCAAGTTGTCGCTGAGATCGTGGAACTGGCAAGAAGAAACCGTGCTCAGCACACTCGTACTGACCTTCACCGTACACGGCCTGAGAAGACGCAACAATCACCTTCTTAACCGGTAGGCGGTGTTGCACAATAAGTTCGAATATGAGTGCAGTGCCGACGGCATTTATGTGCAGGAAGTGAGAAAAATCTGGCATATAGTCTTGGTATGCCGCTTGGTGCGAAACGATGTCTACATCGCGCAGAGCATGACGGAGAACTGCCCGATCAGTTATGCTTCCTCGGACAAAATCGACATTTGCCGGCAAGTACGCAGGTCGGCCATGCGGGTGAACCTTCGGCTCCAGACTATCCAACACTCGAACATGAAATCCTTCTTGTAAAAAGCGATCGACGAGGTGCGAACCGATAAATCCTGCACCTCCTGTCACCAACACTGTCGTCATCAGCGCCTTTCTGGGGGTGGTGTATATCAGTAGCAGCGGGTGCGTTTACTGACCCGAACCCACAAACACTTCACGAACCGTCTTCAAAAGAATTTTTAGATCTAATCCAAGCGACCAATGGCGGATGTATTCGAGATCCAATCCGACCCACTCGTCGAAGTCGCTCACGCGGTTTCTCCCACTGACCTGCCAAAGGCAGGTGATACCCGGTATCACGGCGAGCTTCTGTTTTTGATATTCGCTGAAACATGCATACTCGGTAACCAGCGGGGGCCGCGGGCCGACCAGGCTCATATCGCCGATCAGCACGCTGTAAAGCTGTGGTAACTCATCCAAACTGTATCGCCTCATCCAGGCTCCAACCCGGGTAATTCGCGGGTCGTTGGTCAACTTGAAAACAGGCCCCTTCATCTCATTGAGTTGCTCCAAGCCAGCCTTGAGTGCATCGGCGTTCACTACCATCGAGCGAAACTTGTAGGAGCAAAACGGTCGCCCTCCTTTGCCAACCACATGCCATCGGTAGAAAACGGGCCCGGGAGATGTGAATTTAACCATTAGCGCCAAGACCAGAAAGAGGGGAGAAAATAACAACAATGCCATGGCGGCCACGACAATGTCCAACGAGCGCTTAATGGTTAGCTTGAGACCCAAAAACATGCCTACAAGAATCTTTTTAATCTCTTTGGTTGTCTCTGGCTTCAGGGATGTCGGGTTGAACGACTCCGCCGATGAAGTTATTCCTTTTTTTCTAAGGCAACGACAAAGGAAATACTGATCAAGGGCTTTAATTGAGTTCTGCCGGCAGCTGAGAGTATTGGGCGCAAAGGCTTGAAACGATACTCTAACGGCACGACCACATAGTCACTGGCAACGACTTCGAACCCGCATGATTTGCATAATTCGCATAGTTTTTGCCGATGAAAGATCCTGGCTGTTGCTATTCGGTCGTGGAAGGGACTCCAGTTCAAGAACGGAAATAACCACGGATGGAAGAATCTACCGAAAATCTTAACCGGGTGAGCTTCGAAAGGGAAAAAAGCGTTTGGAACTGAAATGTACGCTTTTCCTCCGGGCCTCAAAACACGTCTTACTTCAGCAAGACACTTTTCAACATCCCCCACGTGGTCGAGAACTTCAATGAGGAATGCGGCGTCCACACTCTCCACTTCCAGTGGAATATCCTCCAGAGCTGCGCAGTGGAATTCGACGTTGCCGTGAACATTCATTCGCGCGTGGTCGATATTTTGGGCCACAATATCAACTCCGATAACGCGGTCAAATCGCCTGGCAAGCTCAGTGGCATAGGCTCCCCGCCCGCATCCCAGATCGGCAGCTGAACCTTTCGGAAATGGGCAGAGGGCCTCCAGCACCTGCAAGCGAGCGTGCACGTTTCGGCCACATGGCCTCGCGGAGGCGCCGTAAACTAAGCCGCCTGCCGTTAGCTCTTCAGACTGCAGTGTGACTCCAGACATGTAAGTAAGAATGAGAAATATATCAGATACGCGTTGCGTTTCGTTACCTACTTCCGAGCGGTGAACTACGAGACAGGCCGTCAGAGTTCAGTCAATTCTTGTCGACTGCAGGCATAACTTTGGACCGATGGCACCAGATTTCAGAAAAAAGCATCGGGAGAAACCTGAGATCCCTCCACAAATATCTCTTCGCGAGGCGAACCGGATCATGCCACAACCGGAAAGCCCACTCGAGACCTACAGATGTCATCCACTGTGGTGGCAGAGGAAACTTTTCGGCCAGCAGATCAAAGGCGTAACCAACCCCCATGGAAACAGGGACATTGATGCGAGCGAGGTTCCTGCTAAGCCATTTTTCCTGCTTCGGAGCTCCGAACGCGACGAACAAAGCGTGTGGTGCAGCGGCGCGCACGGCTCGTACACATTCTTCGTTCGCTTCGCTACTCAACTCAAATCCGAGGGGTGGAGCGAACGTGCCAGCTATCTGTAGCCCGGGAAACATAGCGGTCAATGCCCTCGCAGCTTTTTCGGCAATACCAGGCTCGCCGCCGAGCAGGAAAATGCGATAGCCTCTTTTTGCCGCCACTCGACAGAAGTCCAGCAAGAGAAGACGACCGCCGACATTTTCTGGCAAAGGGCGACCAATCAAACGGGACGCATACACCACACCCATACCATCCGCCAGGGAAAGCGCGGAGCGATTGATCGTCTCACGAAACGTCAGGTCTTGCTGACACTGTACAACACAGTCCACGTTCGCCGCGCATACCAGGTGAGACCCGCCTTCCGCGATAAAACTAGCCATGCTTTCCAATGCCTGGAACCGGTTAACGTTATCAAATCGAACACCACCTATGTAGACTGCTCCTTGCCTACCAGCGGCGGTTCCGTGAGTCTGCGCTTGCGCGTGCGCGACACCCGAAATCAATCTGTCCATGTCTACCGTTTCACCCGTTTCATCAAGTTCTTTCGAGTTTTCTGATCTCAACTGGCTACGCTTGGACCTAGCGAAGCGTTCCCCAACGCGGCGCGACGGCGCAGTGGGATAGGTTCCTCTCCTGGGTTTGTCTCAGGCAGAAGGTAACCGCTAAGCCAAAACCCAACGATATACCAAAGCGAGATGAACGCCGTGAACGCAAGCGGATATTGAGAGAAGTGCATAACGACCAGTATGCCTAACGATATGCCCTGCACCAAGATCCCAAGCGGATCCGCATTGGCTCCTTTATCGAACTGCCGGTAGAGCGCAATGCAGAACCAGAGAAAGCTCGCGTAGGCCACGACGCCGAAATGTTCAAGGAAGTAGGCATAGCCGCTTTCTGGGATGGTCTGCGCCTCCGGGGCCATTCCTTTCCCAAGAATATTGCCCGGGTCTGAAAATCCTCGGGAGTAAAACCCGAATAACCCCTCGACGTGCAAGCTGTCATTCGGATCCGCATTCTCTGCGGATGGCGTCAGATTGGACACCGTCGATATGGCGAACTGAGTCATAGGGGCCCAGAAAAGTACAAGGCCGAGCACCAAGCTACCCAAAATGAAGAAGGGTAGATAGTTGCGCCGCCGCAGTAAGACATAGGTGACAACAACAGCACAAAAAAGCCAGCCGGATCGGCTCAGACTACAGAGTAGCGCGATCGCGCTGGCACCTAGCATTAGGACTAAGGGACGGGTTCTCGGAAAATAGAACAACAGCAGAAGCACTGGGACGGTCATCTGAAAGCTCAAACTGAGTCCGTCTCCGAACGTTCCGATGGCACGAAAATTAGCTATGTCCGCGAAAGCTTCCGCCCGGGCGCCCACTGTTGTCGCCGCTCCCGGGAGGCCCAGGCTAAATTCCTGCTCATTCTCAGTATCACCCTTTATGTCAGCATTGTATTCCGCGAGGTTTGCATTCTGAACCCAGAAGTCGCGTGGAGCCGCGAAAAAAATAGCCGCTGCCACGACTGCGAGAATCGACAAAGTATACGTCATGTTCCGAAGAAAGCGTTTTCCGAACTCGGGTTTAACGGCGGTGATCACCATGACGACGACAAGGATCTCAAGCGGAAAACAAACCATTTTCATCCTGAGCATACCTTTGCCCCAATCGTCATCGAGGAAGACAGCACCAACCAAGAAGCGGAACCCACAGTAGACAGTGAGCACCAAGAGCGGCTTAAAAGGGAGTGGCCAGGGGCGCCGGAAGCGGGTGAACAAAACCACCAGGGACCACACAAACAATTCGAACAACAGAATATCCTTCAGCAGGAGCAGACCACGTGCCATGTCCGCTCCTATATAGCCATGGGTATACAGGACCGGAACGACAATACTATGCGTATAGGCCGCCAAGAAAAGAACGTAGAGGGAGCGTTCCTTGAGGAATAACACTATGAGTGTTGTCGCGAAAACAAGAGCCACGACCAAGGAAGGGGAAATATTCATAGGGAACTTAGAAACGCCGCCTTGGAAATCAATGTGGTCCCAGACATTGCCTTGGTGTTGAGTTTAATGCTCACTCGCGCGCCCTTGAGTGTTCTTCGAATAAAAGCTAGCGGTCAGGCACTCGCCATGATTCTCCAACTTTGTCATGAGTTCTTTGAACCCAGCTCCTTGCAAAATGCCTAGTAATCTGCCCACATCATATTCATTCATTTCCATTCTTGGTTCGAATACGCCCTTGCCCTGAAGGATATTGAATAGAATGTAAGCGAAAGGAATTTTGTTCCTCCCGAGGTATACGAGCTCTCTTGCGAGACGCAGATTGCGTCTGTAAGAAACATGAATAAAAAAAACGCCAACCGGCGAAAGGTGACGCAGCAAATTTCGCACGATCACATAGCCTCGCTCTGGGGAGATGTGTTGAAGCACTATGTACGTGTGAATGAAGTCAAATTTCCTGTCCCCGAGTGTTGAGAGAGCGTCGTCCGATTCTAAGAGATCTACATTAGCGATTTCCCTTTCAGCTAAGTTCTTGGAAGCCTCCTCCAACATTGGTTTTGATATATCGACTCCGCTAACGCGGTCGAATACCTTCGACAAGGGAACCAAAAGGCGACCAACCCCACACCCGAAATCTAAGGCGCTTCCCTTTGAGACTGGACCGAAGTGTTTTTCGATTTCCGCCATAACATTCGTGATGTGTAGTTGGCCCGACTCGAAGAAATTTGCCCGGGTGTTCTTGATGTTAGCTCTGCGGTATTTCTGATCAGCCAACACACCGAAATAGGGATCCTGTTTACCCCAGCGCTCCCACGCAAGATCAGTATGTTGTTTCATCTTGTGCCTCTACAAATAATCCCGGTACAGGGGGGGCAAGGCTCGCGCGTGCGTCTAGGCGGTCCTTGAAGGACTACCCCCACGAGTGTTGTCGCAAAAACAACAGCCATCGCCCAAAAACGGAAGAGTC
Source organism: uncultured Acidobacteriota bacterium (assembly GCA_963838765.1). GTDB lineage: Bacteria > Acidobacteriota > Terriglobia > Terriglobales > Acidobacteriaceae > JABDBE01. The sequence goes on from CAWISU010000077.1 coordinate 10,416, forward strand.
AATAAACCCAAGTCATCCAGAACGATTTGGTAAGACGACTTCATTGAAGGAGGATCTTCATTTGGATGCCTGTGCGACACTGGAGACTTCCTCGGCGTATATCACGCTTCGCTCGCTGGCGAGCGATTTGTCGTACTGCTCCTCCGGCTCATAGACGACGACATGACTTCCTTTGTTGGAGAATGCAAACGGAACGCATAACAGTTTTTTCAACCGCATCCTCAAGGCTTCGCGCCGTTCCGGTAACACAAAGAACAGCATGAAACCACCCCCGCCTGCTCCCAGTAGCTTGCCGCCAAGGGCACCGGCGCTGAGCCCGGCGTCGTAGATTTCATCGATGCTTGGGTTTGAGATCTTCTGCGTCAGAGTTCTTTTTATTCGCCAGCTCTCGTGCAGCAGTCTGCCTAATTCATGTATTGGGCGATTAGGATTGGCAATAATGTTCTCGGCCTCGGTGACGAACTGAAGCATTGTGTCTAATTCTTGCGTCTTATGAGACGTCATTCTTACCTGCTCCTGGGCGATTTCAGAGGCGGTCCGGGAAAACCCAGTAAAATAGAGAGCCAGATGCTGTTCGAGTTCCGCGAGCCGGTGTGGTGACGTCAGCATTCGTTTTACCTCAATGGAGCCATCGGTGTGGAAGTTGATGCGATTGAAGCCGCCATGTGCGGCACTAACCTGATCTTGTGCTCCCACAGCTTCTTGAAGTAATTCCTGCTCCACCTGTATGGCTTCGGACGCAAGGGCGTACTTGTCACGCATCTCGTTTCTTAACGCGTGAAGACCGAGCAACAGCCCCACTGTAAATGCCGAACTCGTACCTAAGCCGGTTCGCGCAGGCAGATCGGCTATGTGGTGAATCTCAACACCATCGTCAATTCCTAGGAACTGAAGACAGGCCCGAACGGATGGATGCTGAATTAAATTGTTTCTGCCGACATTTTCAACTTTTGTATAGGAGATGCGACTGTGATATTCGAAAAAGGGCGGCAGCCACCGGCAAGTGATAAAGCAGCTTTTGTCGATCGTGGTCGATAATACGGAGCCTCCGTACTGGCGGTACCAAACGGGATAATCGGTACCACCTCCGAAGAAGGAGATGCGAAGCGGAGTGCTAGTGATAATCATGTGTCCAGTTCCACTTGGATCGAAGAAGGTAGCAAGGTGGTGTTTAGGGTAGACCTAGACGGGTGCTAGCGACAACGAACTCCGTTCGTCGAATTGGGCTCGTGAAGACTGTGCCCCGCGTCGATTTCTTGACGATCAGCAATGGCTTCCTCCAGCCGCAGTATCTGGTGGACCGCCTCAAGCAGGGATCGTGCCAGCACATCAGCGTTGCCATCAGAGTTAATGTCAGTTTTCAGAATTCTAGCCGTTCTGCATCCGGCACTTCTGCCGGCCTGTATATCCTTCTCCGAATCACCGATCATCCACGAAGAATTCAGGTCAACTTGATGTTCGTCCGCCGCCGCGAACAACATGCCCGACGCGGGCTTGCGGCAACTGCAAGCAGGTTGTTCCTCATGCGGGCAGTAGTAGACTCCATCGATCTTCGCGCCCATTGCCGCGATCTGACGACACATCTGCCGATGTATGGCGTCCAACTCACTTGCTGTCAACAACCCCTTTGCGACACAGCGTTGGTTGCTCACTACGATCACGCGGAAATTAGCTCGGCAAAGCAGAGCGATAGCTTCGACGACCCCAGGAAGAATCTGCATCTCCTCCCAGCGGGTTATGTACTCGTCTTCAGTCGGGGCTTTTCGATTGATGACGCCGTCACGATCTAGAAACGCGGCTTTGTTCATGAAATAGTGCCTCTTCTACCAGCTCTGCAATGATGTGACCGATCAAGATGTGGCATTCCTGGATACGCGGCGTCTCGTTTGATGGCGCACAAATGCAGTAATCTACCGCGTTCTTTATCTTCCCGCCAGTACAACCGGTCAATGCAAGAGTGCACAACCCTAATTTCCCGGCCACCGAAAGCGCATTAAGCACATTCGACGAGTTGCCGCTGGTTGAAATGCCAATGGCGACATCTCCCCTACGAGCCAAAGCTTCGATCTGCCGGGAGAAAACCAGATCAAATCCGTAGTCATTACCGATCGCGGTGACGCACGAAGTATTCACAGACAAAGCCAACGCAGGTAAAGCAGGCCGATCGAATGCAAAGCGTCCTACAAATTCCGCTGCGATGTGCTGAGCATCTGCTGCACTTCCGCCGTTACCAAACAGAAGCACCTTGTTCCCCTGCTCGAAGGTGTCGAGCAAGCGTTCGCTAATCTTAGCGACGACGGATACAACTTCGGTGTTTCTCAGCAGCAGCTCCTTCACAGCAATTGATGCTTGGATCGAGTTCCTGACGCGCCGTTCGAGATCACCGGTATCAATCATTTCATTTTCCAAGCAGGGAAACGGCTTAGAACGCACTAAGGAAACTCTGAATAAGCCCGTGTCTTTAAGGTGCTGCGTGTTCAGCCATGCCAGGGCAAGCCTTCGGATTCGGTTTTTTTCCTGTCGCGGCCCGCTTCGCCGTGCAATAGATCGGGTAGCACCGCCGAGTCGGCAACGTTGGCCGCCGTGGCCACTGCCGTGTGGATGATCTTGGTCTTGCTATCTACCCCCACGTGTGCCTTCATCCCGAAGTACCATTGCTTGCCCTTCTTGGTCTGGTGCATCTCCGGATCGCGCTGCTGCTCCCGGTTCTTGGTCGAAGTGGGCGCGTGCAGAATGGTCGCGTCCACGATGGTGCCGGTGGTAATTCGCACCCCTTTCGCTTGCAAGTGCAGGTTCACCGTCCCCAGAATCTGTTCCCCCAGTTGGTGTTCTTCCAACAAGTGCCGGAACTTGCACACCGTGGTCTCGTCCGGCGCCGGCTCGCTGCCCAAATCGATGCCCACGAACTGCCGCATCACCGCCGAGTCGTACAGAGCCTCTTCCACCGCTGGGTCCGATAGGTTGAACCACTGCTGCAAAAAGTAAATCCGCAGCATCCGCTGTACTCCCACCGGTGGCCGTCCGTTCCCTGCCTTGGGATAATGCGGTTCTACCCGCGCGCACAGCTCGCGCCACGGCACCACCTGCTCCATCTCTTCCAGAAATAGCGCTCGCCGCGTCTTCCTCGTGTACTGCTCAAAGCCAGTCATCATCGCTAGAGTCCTCTGTTTCATTCCTCAGACACTCTAACTTGATCGCTTGTGGAAAGCAGAGAGCTTAATCAGAGTCTCCCTAACCTACTTCTGGACTAACTGCGCCAGGTAGTCGACCTCTAGAGGCTGCGTCATTAAGGGAATCACAAAGCTGCTGAGCCCGCGCATAGTCTGACGGCGTACCTATGTCAATAAACATCCCGTGCTGCTCCTGCGCATACACTCCCCGAGGAAGTAAACGAGGGAATACCTCTCTTTCTATACTGGCCGGGGGGGCCGGAATGTATTGAAAAACAGAATGATTAAAGACGTAAACGCCACCATTCACCAATCCAGGGACATCATTACTAGCCTTCTCAGCGAAGCCCTTGACTCGATTTCCGACGTCCAGGTCCACGGTTCCGTACCGGCTTGCATCCTCCACTCGTAGGACAGCCATCGTCGCTATTCCGTCATGGCCTCGATGAAAATCAATGAAGCTACGGAAATCAATCTCCAGAAACGAATCACCGTTCATCACCAAGAATTCTGGAACGTCTTCTAGATATTCTTGGGCCCGCTTTACAGCGCCAGCGGTGCCGAGTGGCTGTTCTTCCTTGGAGTATTCAATCGCAACTTCCCAGGCTTGGCCATCACCGAATTCACTTTCAATCTGGTGCGCCAGGTAGCCTGTGCACATCACGAGACGACGGATTCCCTGGGAGCGGAGCTGGCCAACTAGCAATTCAAGGAAGGACCTCTTTCCGACTGATGCGAGCACTTTGGGCACGGATGGTACGACCGAGCGCAAGCGTGTTCCCAATCCACCAACAAGAAGAACTGCTTTGACATCGCGTACCAGACCTGCCCCTATTCTTAGTCCGCGGATAATGAGATTTTCTATGGGTTTGACTTCTCTGACGTCACGCCGTTACGACCCTCGCACTGCGTGAAGATGCGGCTGGATTCAAGAATTGCTCGATTCAATCGAACTCTTCCCCCCTTGCCGCGAATCGTCAGCGACTGCACTGACTTTGCTGCGACTCCCGCCGTTCCGGCCTTCGTGCCCATCCCTCTTCCGCCCATTGAGGGAATTCAGCCAGAGGCGTTGAGCATCCGACTTGATCGAAGCACCGACCTCCAGCAGGAAAGCCTTCTGCGGATTTGATCGGTCCCTAGAGTCCCATTCGCGCTTGGCCAGAATCCACGTACACGCTGCGATCAAAGCCATCAACATTCCTAAGAATCCGATCAGCGTCCGGGGAGGAAACGACTTCCTCTCCGGCAGGTCCGCGACATCGAGCACTTTGACTACCGGTATCTCCTTAGCCTCTTCAATCTTGGCTAGCTCGTACTGCTGAGTCAGCAACTCGTAGACGGTTTCCTGAATCTTGGTTTGACGGTAGAGGTCAGTCCACTTTACGGCCAGCTGTGGCAGCTTGCGAATGGAAGGGAAATCCTGTTGAGCCGTGGAAGCGGCGGAGTCCGCCGCGGACCCTGGGATGTCACCACCTAGTTGATGCAACTGACGCTGCAGTTCGTCAACCCGAGCCCGTACCGAGCGTACACGGGCATTATTCGCCGTATAGATCTGCTCCAGCCCTTCGAGTTCCGACTTTGCCGCGATGAGTTCGCCATCGAGCCTGGCCGCACCTTCCAGCATGGCTTTCCCTTGCGCAGTCACGTCGATCGTCGCGTTCTCGCTAGCATAATCGCTGAACTGCTGCGAGACGGTATCCAAATCCGATTTAACGGTTTTTAATCTTCCTTCGATGAAAATGCGCTGGCGCCTGGCGGAGGAGGTGCTCACGATCGCCAGTAACCGGTCTAATTCTTCCACGTAAGCCTGCGCCATTTGGGTGGCTCGACGAGGGTCACGATCCGTCACCGTTATGGTGAGGACACCGCTCTTTCGGTCCGTGGAAACAGCGGTTTCCTTGGCCAGGTCCTTGCGCGCGTCCACCCAATATTTGTCCCAATAGACGCGGCGCAGATCAAAACGCTCGATCAGCCGATCTTCCACAGTCCGACTGTGCAAGATGTCAACGAAGAGGTCGCCCGAATTCTTCAGCCCAAGTAAGTCCCCGGCCAGGGAACTGAGCCCGGCGCCTTTGCCTGTGCCGGTGCCTGCGCCAGCAAGAGCAGCCATCATGGCCATCCCCGAAGAGGACTGGTTGTCGGGAGGCATTAGCCGGGTCGTGGACTCATATCGCCTAGGAATAGCAAATGCGATGATGGTCGACACAAGAAGCCCCCAAAGCACCGCCCGCCACAGAAATCGCCGCTGTTCCCAGAGTATCCATGCCCGATCGATGGCACTCACACGCGCTGCGATAACCTCCTCCATATAAGCGTTCGTGCTCGCTTCCACTTGTGGAGGTCTCTCGACAACGTGAGCGACAGATTCTTTCACCGGCGTCACTCCCCGCTCCGTAGCAATGTCTGGCAGCGATTCAAGTACATCACTCCCTACCGCCTAGTTTCGGGTCCGCCAACGCGGATAGAACTTGAACTCTATCGACGTTGTCACGTCAGACTGTCGGCTTGAGGATAGAACAGGAAATCTCCACTGCTCATATTGCAGCAAGCCCGAAACCGATACGTTCGGCCCTACCATGAATTCACTTTGCGCTGAATAGTCTACCAGCCGGCCACCCTCAATGAAACGCGGTGAAACTTCCTGAAGCCGATAGCCCACTTGAATCTGAGTTCGCGGCGAAAAAGAGTAAGTCAGCCAACCCTGGGCACCGCGCCCCGCCCTGCCAATCCAACCAGCCAACAGGTTACCATCATTAGTGTATCCGTTAAGGTAACGGCGTTGATCGTAATAGACGAAACCGGGCACAAACTCATGGGTGGTGGATTCATTGATACCCTCCGCCCTGAGCTGTAGCTTAGGGATTTTTGGGAATCGAGGCATGTAAATGCCTGGATTCACATTGGCGCGGGTGGATCCGATAGGTGAAATCTCGTCTACGACCAGGGAGTCCATGTAAAAGGTCAGCCAGTTTCTTAGGCCCGGCACTCGATAGGTAAAATCGGCAGCCGAGATTCGTTTTCCGGGGTTAGTGGTGGCTATCGATGAGTGAGCGTAGTAGGTCCGAAAAAAGTTGCCGAACGTGACGGGTAGGCCAGGTCCTCCGAACATTGCCGTGATGCCCATCCCGAATTCGAGATTTTCAGTCGGCTGAAAACTGATCTTTTCCCCGTGGATGAATGGTTGCGGAGAAATATTAGGGCCGACCACGTTGGGGTACCCTGGATACGATTGGCAGCTGGGTGCGGCACAGAATTCCCAATGTTGGCCAGACAGCTGTCCGATAAAGAACTCAGTGCGGAAAGGTCCGAGGAGTCTTGATAATCCCGGGATTTCGTGGGGTGCGACGTCGTCAATTTTGAAAGCTGGGAAAGGTGCGGCATTGTTGCTCATCAGCAAAGAGCCGGCTTCGCCGGGGCCCAGCCATTGACTCTGCTCGCCGAAAGAAAACTGCACATTATTTATGTTCAGCAAAACGGCGCTGTTTAAGAGCTGGAATTGATTGACCGTGGCCGTTCCATTGGGCAGCGGCGGGGTGCCGTTGGCTGCGCCAATCGCTGCCAGAACCTGCGGAGGATCGGAAGGCATGGCTGGCGCGTGTTGGTATTCTCCCTGAAAAGAAAATGCCACTGGGCCAAGTTCGGCGTCAGCGGTTATGCCGGTTATGTTATTGATACCCGTCCAATAGGGTCGGCCGTAGTCGTTAACGATGGTTTGACCTAGATTGTAGCCGTCGCGAAGTGGAGTACCGGAAATTCCCATTACCCGCGTGTAAACCGAGTCCACCCGCGCGCCCACGTTGGGGGCGCCGTCTAGGCGCGTGATCTCGGTAGCGAACTCATCAGTCAATGTCCTGTAGACCTTCCCCGCTTCACCCGCTTCTGCGTCGTCATTCTGTAGCCTGTCTCCAGCCTCTTCCAGCATGTGGGCGCATTGCATGCGAGTCCAGGGACGCATCCCAAGCATATTGGATCGCATGTAACCCAAGGCAATCAACCGCTGCAGCGCGGGGTATATCCAGCTATCGAGGGCGACATAAGGCGAGGCCATGTAGTTGGGATTGCGTGGCGCCTGCTCAGTCTTTTCGTCAAGAAAATTGCCCCAAGCGGTTCCGCCCAGTTCCGGGTCGTGGTGGGCGCGGTAGACCTGGTGTCCGAAATACCAGCCTAGAGCGCTGCCGACGATTACGTCCGCGGGAAAATGCTGCTTAGCAGTGACGCGGGTTACTGTCACCGCCGACGCTAATCCATATGCCGCGGTTTGGCTTAACCACCCGGGATATTCATGTGCCCAGACGCTTGCAATCGACCAGGCGATCGCCGAGTGTTCCGAGGGAAATGACGCGCCTCCCTTGAAAAAATCACCGTTACCGCTGTCTTGGAAAGGGCGTTGCCGTTGCGTAATTTCTTTGAACAGGTAAGCCACTCCGGTCGCGTTGATTGCAGCTTCACCGCTCAGAAGTCCGGTTTCCCGCAGATGGTCGTTATGCGTCACCTCACCGAAGAGAAAAGAGGCGCCGCCTAACCCGATCATGGAATACGCACCATAGTCTGAGATATGCAGGCTCGTTTGCTCGTGAGCTGGATTTACTTGCCTCGACCACCAGCTATCGCTGGCAATGAAACCTGCCACAACGCCCGCACTGGGTAGAATCCATTTTAGGTCTTTGGTGCGAAAGCGGGTTGGACTACTCCAGAACTCTTTTTGATCTGACGCAATGTGTTTTATGAACGGAGAGACTAAACGGTTTTCAGGATCCTCGCCGGGCTGCAGTATGTATGGGTCCGTGAGATCGTTCGTCTTTGCTGATGCGGAAGGATTAACCGTTCGCGTGTCAGAAATTTGGGCTGACGCAGTCGGCGTGTCAGATATGGAATTTTGTGCAACCGCCGAACACATCATCGCGGGTAACAATAGCGCGAGCTGAAGAATCGCACCCTTAGCCCGCGATCGAATCAAACGGGGTCCCACTGACTAGAAGCCCTTGGCGTATGCAGCACTGAGAGCGATTGCACTGACAATCTGGGCGGCTGTTGCCGCGTTTTGCCAGGCACGACTGACCGTGAATATTTTCTCAGGCACAACCACCATATCCCCTGGCTGCATCGCCGCGCTCTCGGCGCCTCCACCAAACAAGCCAGCAGCGCCGCCGGCAACCGAACCATCGGCGCGGATCACGAATACCCCCTTTTTGTTCGCGGTGCCCGTGGGACCACCCGCTTGGCTGAGATACCAACCTGCACTCTTGCCAGGTTTAAAAGTGACCCCAGTGGGGTTGTAAACAGAGCCATCCACCACTACAACACTTGGCCTCTTCGGGACGTAGATTGTGTCGCCAGCTCGTACCTGCACATCGGACGAGGTGTTCATCCAACGCTTCAAATTGCTCGAGATGTGTATAACCATGCGTCCTTGTGGAGGAGCATTCTGTAGCTTTTGTATCGTGGATTGATATTGCTCCACGGCCGCCTGCTTCGCCAATATATCTTGCGCATTGTTTTCGGGAATGCCTTTAATGTCAGCGGCTTCGCCTTGCACTCGATCAAGCAAGTTGGCGCGATTTTTCTCTTCCATTTGCTTGATCTGTTCCCTCTCAAATACCGCCCCATACGGATAAGCATCGTTGCGGAAACCACCGGCCCGCTGGATGATGGAACTGAGCCGCTCACCTTCCTGGATGCCGTAGGTGCCAGGATGAACGACTTCACCGCTGACCGTGATCTTCGCGCCTACATCTTTCCAGCCGGTCAGCTGCCGGATGGCGAGAACATCCCCATCGCGCAAGCGAACGTCAGCGTCCGGTTCGCTGGCTAGCGCTTTCGCGATTGGAACCGAGACGTGATCGCTGACCACTTTCGTACCTTGCGCCACTTCGTAGCGGGTGAGGTCCGCTTCATCGGTGTACGCGCCACGCGTAAATCCGCCAGCCAGACGCACCAGCGTAGCGGCGGTCATGTTGTCGCCAAGCGGATATTGTCCTGGGCGGCCCACTTCGCCTTCGATCGTTACGGTCGGCGGATCAAGTTTGTTGAGATCGCGCTGAATGAAAATCCGGTCTTTGGGTTCGAGAGCGATATTGTCCTTGGCATCGCCTTCGAGCGCCTTGGCCAGATTTACGTTAATGACTTCGAGCTTGCCATCGTTGGTTTTGCGGAAGACTTGGGCGTCGTCCAACAGAGCGTCGCCGGTGGCGCCGCCTGCGAGATAGACTGCATCGCGAAAGTGTGCTGCGCCGTTGGTCAGGTGATCGCCGGGGTCTCTGACTTCACCTGTAACCGTGATTACTGGCGGATCTTCGAAGTCGAATCTGCCGAAAATGCGGACGATATCGAAAGGCTTCAAGACCAAATCCTGGTCCTTGCCGGCGAGTGCATCGCCCAGATTGAAAGTTAGGACTTCGGGCGCGAAGTCAGGCTGGGAGAGCCGGATGATTTCGGCGTGAGTGGTCGATGGCTCCGGCAATAAATCTTTGTAGGACCTGATCAGATCCGTAAGTTTCATGCCGTCGCGATAGGCAAATTTGCCGGGCCGCGAGACGTGGCCGTCAACGTAAACCGTTTTGTCGGCGTAAGGCAGGATGGGCGTGATCTTGATTTTGTCGCCGTCCTGCACCGTGAAATCTTCCAGCGCCTTGTTTACACTGGCATCGCTATCCGTCTCTGGAATGTCGAGGCGCAGCATCGTGCGGCTCTCGTGGCTTTCAACTCGCTCCACATCTACGTGACGAAGAGTGCCAGTCGGCAGTACGCCTCCGGCTAGTTCCAAGACTTGCGCCAGATCTTTTTCGCCATCCAACTCGTAGATTGCCGGCCGTCGCACCATGCCTTCGATCGTGATCTCGCCCTGAAGAGGCGGGACTTGGATGGTGTCTCCCGCCTGCAGCCTCTGCACATCTCCACGAACGCCATGCAACAGCAAGTCATACACGTCAACTTGCTGAACCAGTTGTTTTCCGCGGTAGTGGCGCAGAACTCGTAACGATCCGCCAGAGGTCGGCCCTCCCGCGATGTACAGAGCATTGAGCGGAGTCGAAAGTGAACTGACGTCGTAGGCGCCAGGACGCTCTACATCTCCCGTTACATAAACCCGCACCGTGCGGATTCGGGATAAAGAAACGTCTGCGTCAACTCCTCGGAACTGGCCGCGCAGAACGGTCTGCACCAGATGCTGCACGTCGCCGAGACTGCGCCCTGAGACTTCGACTGCTCCAACCTCGGGCAATGCAAGACGGCCTTCGCGATCAACGACACGTTGCAGCCGCTGCGAGATACCTCCGGTCAGGCTGATGGTCAGGCCATCACCGGGACCGACGACGTAGTCTGGGCCTGCGGGTAAGTCCATGGGAAGCTCATCGAGGTTGCCGGTGCCGTTACGGAAAACATCCGCACCGAAACGTTCGAGCTTGGGCGAACGTTTGGAATACTGTGCGTACAAATCATAGAGGGAGGGCACATCCGCATACGGATTGGGCCGATGACGCAATACGGGTTGCTGCGCTGGTTTAGGAAACGAATACTGTTGCAGTGGAAAGCGGTACTGATTCTCAAGCCGCGCTTGCTGGGGAAACCCTGACGCCTGATTCTGGCTTCCAAGCATAGAACTAATAGACCCTAAAGGCGAGTTTGGCGACGCACCTAAGTTCGGTGGACGCATTGAACCCAAAGCGCCCATCCCATTCTCCCCGTCACTCATTGATCGACCTGACATCCCACCCATCTGACTAGCATTCATCAGGCTGGGAAGATCACTTGGCTGGAGGCTGGCCATCTCGCTCTGATCACTGTCCATCCCAAAATAGCCTTGCGATGGCTGCGCCTGCGTCAACTGCAGCTGACGGCGATAGTCGGTCGACGGGTTCAGCTCAGGTTGGTCCTGGCCCGGTGGATAAGACTGTTGGGGATACTGCTGCAGCGGTAATTGCTGCTGTTGCCGGGGATACTGCGATCCTGGGTACTGTTGCTGCTGGAAAGGTGATTGCGCGGATTGAGGCTGAGCCGAGGTGTACGGTTGCACTCCGTAGGGTAGATACTGGGTTAAGTAACAATCTAGGTCATTTTCGTGTTTTGCCCAGTACATCTCCTCCTGACTCGGGGCCCGTTTCGTATTGGTGAGAGAGGATTGATCCTCTGGTTTAGCGGTCGCTTCGCCGTTGACAGACATTTGCTGGCGGCATGGCAAATCCCGCGCCAGCTCTTCCCGCCTTGGTTTCGCTTTAATGTAGCCGCGGTCTACGATTTCTTTAGTCGCGATAACCCGGACATTGTCATCCTTCCTAATGAGGTCGAATAGAGCGTCATCGGTTAGATCGGTTGGATTCAGTATCTGTCCCTGTTCGAAGGCTTTTCGCACCACGGCCTTTTTAACTTGCAGCAGCAATCCTGGTTCTTGACGAAGGAGGGAAAGAATTCTGTCGGCGGAGAACGAAACCATCTGCTCCGCTTCCCGTTCCGCGCGAGAGTTCGCCTGATCGATTGCTGTGCTGCGGCTATAAGTGGCCGGCTGCTGGCCCCATGCGATTGGGAGGGACAATTGCGTTCCAAGCAAAATCAGCGAAATACAGCGACGAAAAATCGAGAACAATTTGCTCATATCACCTCTGCGCGGCTAGCAGCGAATCGGGTTCTCATATTGGTCAAGGAACAGTGCGCTTGATCGGAATGGGTTCGGGAAAAACGCGCCGGACGGCACTTCAGCAAGGCTCGACATCCGCTTCGTCCACTTCAACGGCGACCGAACGCATGATCAAATCGATCGAGAGCACAACTCGAAACTTCTCTTTTCTTCGCACCAGGATGCCTTGAGTGCCAGCCAGAGGGCCGTATTTCACGCGCACGCGATGTCCAACTTTCAAATAGGGATGCGGTTCGGCGCGAATCCCCTTTAGCTAATCCGTTGACCAGAACCTCGATCTCAGAGTCAGGCAGCGGCGCGGGCTGGCCGTTGAAACTCACGAATCGAACCACACTCGGCACCTGCAACACCCGCAATCGATCTTTCAAATCGAGGTGGACAAAAACGTAACCCGGGAAAAGCACCAGGTCCAATTCCTTACGCCGGTCTTTCCATCGGCGAACGCTTCGATACACGGGCAGGAAACAACTTAACATGCCGCTCTTCCAATTGCCGCGCAACTTGCTTCTCGTGACGCGAGCAAACATGAGCCGCGTACCAGTGAAATTGCAACTGGTCCGCCGCCTGCGGCTGCGAGGATGCAACTGTGGTAACGAGATCCGAGCTCTCCTTCAACTTCGCCAACCCGTCTTAATCGTACGACCCCAGTTGCAGCTTCGCCCCCTCACTTACAGGGCATCTGTGAGCTAACCCGTACTTCAATTCCTTATGGTCTAACGGTCTTGCATGCCGTGCGACCCATCTGCTGATCGCACTTTAGCAGAATGCCGCAGAGCCAATGCCGTATCCAAACCCCTTTGAACGCACGAAGTCGCGGAGAGGTAAGCTCGATCGGCTACAACTCCGCGACCTAGAAAACTCCCGATGAGCAGCCGAATCAATCCGGCGACCGCTTTCCCCTCTGACCCCGTCCTATTTGTAATCTGCATTCGCGCGTTCAAATTCCAACTAACTCCGACTTATTTCGCAAAACACTCAAAATACCCTGCTCGGATGATTCGACATGCCGCGAGCGTATATCCACAAAAGCCCAATAAAAAATGCCGCTATTGCGTTCCGCGGCCAGTGCCAAAATCTTCATCTCCGGATAACGGCCCAGCAAGAATCCGCTCAGACCGGGTCGAACTTCGGGATTTTCTAAGGCAATGATCAAGTAATCAGGACGCGTGCGTTCCACCAGTTCTGTGATCTCCGCTTCATCCTGGGTTTCGCCGACGACTTCAATGTCTGGTTGATCCCCTATGATCGCAAGGACCAAATCTTTCATCAAGCGCGGCCGATTCGCAACCAACACTCTGATTTTTTGCACGACCCTCTCCGTGCCCGACAGTGTCTCCTGTTCTCCCCAAAAAAGTAAGACTCAAATCTGGTCCAGAGATTCCACGCAGGTAGTACCAAGAAGTTTCCGTGAAGCGCCACTACGGCAACGGATAAGTACCAAGAAAGTACCTACACCAAAACCGCAGCAATTAGGTCATACGACTGCCCCAGGCATCCGGCAGATTTCCACTGCGCCGAGTCGGTCGCTTGCCCCCAGTTTGCGCAACATCCGATGAATATGATTTTTCACCGTCTGCTCCGAGAGATTTAATTGTGAGGCTATTTCTTTGTTCGTGAGTCCACGGCTAATCATTTGAACCACTTGCTGTTCCCGCCGCGTCAGTCCGAGATTGTGCCTCAGCACCAGGCTTGGAGGATGGGGATGCTGATTGGCCACGCGCTCAAACAAAGCTAAACAAAGGTTTGGGGGACAAACCGCTTCCCCATTGGCCACAGAACGCACCGCCGTCGCCACCTCCATCGCCGAAGCATCCTTCAGCACAAAACCCACGATTCCATCTCCCACCGCGCGCAGAAATGTCTCCTTGTCGGCATCCATCCCGATCATAACTACCTTGAGCCCTGGGATCGCCGCCCGCACTTCCGAGACCAACCGCAGGTCAGATAGCGCGACAGCAGCCGAGTCGGACAGAAGAACATCCGGAGCGGCGCTAGTGATTTGTTCTACTACCTCTGGCGAGAACGCGGATGCCCCAGCTACCTGGATATCGTTTTTCTTACTCAGAATACGCGCAAGGGCTTCGCGCAAAAGGCGGTTCTCCGCCAGGATGAAAACCCGTACACTCTCGACCGAATCAGACATAACGAACCTCTACACCGTCGCATGCGCCCCCTCACGCGATGTTCCCGGTGCTCCCTGTAAAATGAAAGCCGTTTGTTGCACCAAGGATATATGGTTTCGCTGCAAAATGCGAGAAGGATAGCAGTTAATATTTGCATCCCTCCCACTTAGCCACTAGGATCACTCAATTTTCGCGCCGCCGGAATACCGTGATTTCCTTAGGGGACCGGAAGAAATTTTGCCAATTCCGCTCCCTGAATCCCCCTGTTTTGCTTCCCGAGCCGAGGGTGCGGGTTCAACCAGACTTATTGTCGGGCCGCGTGCCGCGCCGAACCGCTAAAATCGAACCGCCACCCCTGAGGCTAAACGGAGGTTACGCCGCTCAAAAGCGGGCGACCCCGTCTTGAGTTCATCGGCCTGAATACGCCAACTCAGCAGCCGCATCAAGCGAAAATCAACTCCAGCGCCCAAGGCTTGGGCAAACGAGGTATCTGCTTTTAATGGCGCAGAGCTACTCTCCTGGGTACGCACGGCTCCGAACAGGGCCTCCGCAAAGGGGCGGAACCGGCCAACCGAGGCTCCCCCTCGCAAACCAAACAGGAAATTACGTTGGCTCACGCCTCCAGACTGCCCGCTGAAATCCGCGACCGCCCCAAAATAACGAAAATACTTTTTCTCCACCGATGCGTCCCAGCCGTTAAGATTCGAACTCTTGACTGAAAGCGGATCGCACGCAACGGCCGCGCCCGAGACCGGCACTTCGCAGTGAGCCCCACCCATATGGGAATATCCCAGAAATATGTCCCCATTGTTAGGCGCTTCCATTTTCTGGGTCTCCCGCACGGAGACCGCAATCTTTTGGTCGCTGAAAAGGCTCATTCCTCGTGCATCACGCGAAGCCCGGTACCAAAGCGGCTTTCCGTGAAGCACATTGGCGCCGCCGCGAATGGGATTAAGAGCAACGCGCACCGTATCAATCAGAAAACGGTTCTGGGTCGCACCCTCCACACGACGCACAACCTTGCTGTCCAAAAAGTCTTCGCCAATCAGCCAGCCCGTGCCCCCGAGAGGCGTCATTACAATATCAATTTGCCCCACCCCAGTCAGGCAATGTCGTGAGCAAGGGTACGATCCGTTATAGTTCCACGGCGGTCGGGTTTTCGTGCCATACTTCTCGACCGTGAGCTCACTCAAAGGCCCAAGATTCCACTGCGTACTATAAGCAGCATTCCACAACGCCGCCTTAAACCGGCTCCACCAGTAGGCCTTGGTCCTGGAAAACTCCAGCTTTTCCGACGAAGGATCATTCTGGATTTGGATAAACCCGGTCAACGCCCCTTGAATCGGATGTCCCACATATCCGAACCAATTAGGGTCGCCGTCGTTCCATCCAGAATGCGTCCACTCCGACAGCGACTGCGTGTAGTCCCGCCAAAAGTGATTAAATGGCACTCCATTTTCCGACACCACCCAATTGAAGTCGGTGTGCACAACATATGCCTGCTCAATCACCAGGAAGGCAAACGACTCCGATAGAGCTCGACGCCAATGAAACCCTTCCTCCTTAGGAGGCGCAGTAACCAGTTCGGCTCTGCTGGCATCAGCCGAAGCATCGGTGGCTGCCCCGGAGCTCTCTTCCGTTTCTGCACTTCGATCCAGAGGGCTCCATTGGGGTGTTAAAGTTTGAACTCGTACCGGCTCGAACTGTGTCAGGAAAGTGCAGTCCCGAAGAGCGCTTCCGGCTGCATCGCAACGAGATGATGGCAGTTGAGCAAGGCAGGCCGCGGACAAGACCAGTACGGCGACAAGAACGGAACTGCCTGTATTAATTCTCATCGACTAAACGAACCGCCGACGCCTGTGAAGGCGGTACCCTTTTCTGCACGCGGCCACTTATACTGAAAGGCAGTCTGCAATGGAAACTCTGGCGTCTTCGGTGATTGCAGACTGTCTACCGGATATGTTTAACCAGATTCGTTAGATGACAATAGTTCCAAATTGTGCTGTCCGGCAAATAAATTCTGCTGGATTTTGATATGACCCTGCTGACCGCGGCCCTCGTTCTCCTGCTCGTTCTATTGCTGGCAGGTTCGTGGGTCTATTGTGTGCTGACCGTCATAGCAGCGCGCCGTTATCTCGCCATTTCTCCACCCGCTCTCAACGCACCGCCGCCCATCAGCGTGCTCAAGCCCCTTTGTGGACAAGACGATCGCCTGGAAGAAAATCTCCGCAGCTTCTTCAACCAGGATTACCCAGACTACGAACTCCTCTTCGCCGTCCACCAGCTCGACGATCCAGCAGTTGCGGTAGTGAACAAAGTATGCCGTGAATTTCCCCAGGGACCGAAAGTCCATCTCATCGAGACCGGCACTCCGACCGTGCCCAATGCCAAAGCCCACAGTCTGGAACACCTCGTTGCTCAGGCCCGGCACAGCATCCTGGTCATGAGCGATAGCGACGTGTACGCTCCGCCCGACCTGCTGCGGCGCGTCGCAGCCGAGTTCCAGCCCGCCGAATCAAACGACCCACCCGTGGGCGTTGTCACCTGCCCCTACCGCGCCGTCCCCGGACAAGGTTTCTGGACGCGCCTCGAAGCCATCGGCATGAACACGGAATTCCTTGCCGGCGTACTGGTAGCATGGCTAATTGGAGAAATGGATTTCGCCCTGGGCCCCACCCTGGCCGCCCGTCGGGAAGTAATCGAAGCCATGGGCGGCTTCGCTGACCTGGGCTATTATCTCGCCGAAGATTTCGTCATGGGCAACCGCGCCCCCAACCTGGGATACCGCGTAGTCCTCTCCTCTTGCGTCATCGAGCACCGCATCGGCAGCCAGACCTTCCAGGGAAATCTGCAGCATCGCTTGCGCTGGGCAAGAAGCACCCGCCGCTCCCGCCCCGCCGGCTACTGGGGAGAAATCTTTATCAACCCACTTCCGCTAGCTCTTCTCCTATGCCTGGCAGCCCCAAAGCTGTGGCCCTTGGTAGTCTTGACCGTCCTCTTTCGCGCCCTAGCCGCATGGAGCACAGCCGACCGCGTTCTCCACGACCCGCTAACCGCGCGCGGATGGTGGCTGATTCCGCTACAGGATGTACTAAGTTTCGTTGTCTGGATCGTAGGATTCTTCGGCAACACCATCGACTGGCGCGGTCGCCGCTACAAACTGCTACGCGACGGCCGCTTTCAATTCCTCGCAACCGTGTAGGGCGGACACTCCTGTCCGCCGCCGTTGACCTTGGGAGGGCCCGACTTCAGTCGGGCCGCTAAGTCACCGAAAATGTCTCACGCTTTAGCGCGAGGCCGACCTTCCCGCAGTTGGCAGTCTTCTTTTCCTCTGACACAATGAGCGAACCATGTCATCGGACCCGAATGTGCGCGCGCTGGCAGGATTGCGCGTAGCCGTCGGCGTGCTCTTCCTGATCCTCGCCGAATACAAAGTTCTTGGCGCGGAATTCACTCGCGGCGGCGGCTTTCAGTTCTGGATCAACAGTTTCCTCGCCGACGGCAGCTACCCGTTCATGGTGCCCATACTGCGAGACTTTGTGCTGCCTCATGCGAAGTTGTTTGCGTACCTGGTAGCGTACGGAGAACTCGCGATTGCGCTCGCGCTCGTGCTTGGGGTCTTGGTCCGTACCGCCAGCGTTTGCGGTTTGGTTTATATGCTGGCGCTGTTGTTCTCCTCGAACTACCCCGGCGCTGACGCCGTGTTCTGGCAATACTTCGGAGCCTCGCTAGATCATTCGGTACTGCTCCTGTGCTTCGCCGCATTTGCATTCGGCAACGCAGACCAAGTCCTCTCATTGCGCCCACGCACCCGCTCCCCGCATCCTGAAAGATGATCCGTTCGAAACTAATGAAACACTTACGGCCATCGAGCTCCGTCAGGGACGATCTGCCGAGTCCGATTCCGCGATGCGTTTTTCTAATTGACTACCAGCTTCAAAGCCGATAATATTATTCCATGTACATTATCTATAAGATAATAGACGATCTTTGAAAACATGATCCCCGACGATGGTGTGGCTTCGGACTCCACTCGACTCGCATAAGCGCTGTTCCAAAATGGGGAATGCCAGAGAGCCGTGCCAAAGCAACTCCCATGTTCTCTAGATTTTGCGTGTAACTCCTTTAAACTCAAAGATCTAGCACATAGTCGCAAATTAAAGTCTCTATTTTCAGGATTTTGCAGACCAAGAAGGGGGGAGGGGGTGACAGTACTAAACAGTAAACTCCGTCGAATTTCGGGAAAGTTTGGGAGCCCTCGCCCAACTCTCACCATCCCCGTAGAAGACGGCAAACTTAGACATCACGACGCTGTTTGATAACCTTGATCTGGACCAATCAATGGAACAAGCAACCGCCGCGAGAAGAGATCAGCATGCTAAACCTACTCTTCGAATTTCCCGGCCAGGCTGGATCGTCACCGCCGCGGCTTCCCTCATCTTCCTCGTAAACATCGCCAGTCCTCCGCGTCTCATGGACGACGTGGACGCAGTCCAAGCCCAGGCCGCACGCACCATGCTGGCCTCCGGAGACTGGGTAACCGCCCGCCTCGACGGCGTCGCCTATCTCGAAAAGGCCCCGCTCAACTACTGGATGATGGCAGTAGCCTACGGAATCTTCGGCGTCCACGACTGGGCCGCGCGCCTTCCCCATGCCCTGGCGGTTGTGCTCTTGTGCTGGGTGACGTACCGCTTCGGCCGCTGGGCGTTTGATGAGGCCGCCGGATTCTACGCCGGGCTCGCGCTAAGCACGTGTGTCGGCCTTTTTCTCTTCACCCGAATTCTGATTCCTGACGCCGTTCTGACCCTCGCCATCACCGGAGCCATCTGGGCATGGCTGCGTCTGCTTGAACCAGACGAAGAACACGCGCTGCGCTGGTCCCTCATGCTGGGCGCCTGCTTAGGAGTCGGCCTGCTGCTGAAGGGCTTAATCGCCGCGGTCTTTCCCGTGATCGCGGCGCTCGCCTACATGGCGCTGACCCGCAGCCTGTTTTCCGGGGCAGCGTGGCGCCGTCTCCATCTCGGACTCGGAATCCCAGTCGGCCTGGCTATCGCGGTGCCGTGGTACGTGCTGGCTACACTCCGCAATCCGCCATATTTTGCATTCTCCCTGCACAGCGGACCCGGCGAGTATCGCGGATTCTTCTGGTTCTACTTTTTCAACGAACACCTTCTACGTTTCTTGGGCCTGAGATACCCACGCGACTACAACACGGTCCCCAGGTTCTGGTTCTGGATTCTGAACCTGGTCTGGATTTTTCCCTGGTCGTTCTATCTGCTATCCGCCCCGACTCTCGACTACCAGCCAACGTCGCGCGCGGGCAGAACCAGGTTGATGGCGCTCTGCTGGATCGGCGCAGTCATGTTGTTCTTCACCTTCTCCACCACGCAGGAATATTACTCAATGCCGATCTATCCCGCACTGGCGCTGTTCGTCGGATCAGTTCTCAGCAACGGCGGTCGCTGGATACGCGCGGCCACATATGCCCTGCTCGCTACCTGTGCGATCTTGTTCGTCGCACTTTCAACCGTGCTGTTGTCCGTCTGGAGCATTCCAGCGCATGGTGATATCTCCCAGGCTTTGAACCAACAACCTCCCGAGGCATACACGCTCTCCCTCGCACACCTCCGCGATCTGACCCTGAACGCATTTGCCTATCTGAAGTTACCGCTGGGACTCGCCGCGCTTGCTTTCGGAGGATGCGCTCTAGCTTTGGTGTTCTCGCGCAATCACATCCGGCGAACGGTCCTGGTAGTCGCCGCTAGCATGATCGTCTTCTTCCAGGCTGCCCGCATCGCACTCGTCGGCTTCGACTCTTATCTCGGTTCCTACCCATTAGCGCGGCGCCTACTCGAAAGTCCGCCGGGCCAGTTGATCGAAGCGGACGCATACTATGCTTTCTCCTCCGTCTTCTTCTACACCAATCGAACAGCGCTGCTCCTGAACGGTCGCGTCAACAACCTGGAGTACGGCTCCTACGCGCCCGACGCTCCAAAAGTGTTCATCGATGACACCCAGTTCGTTTCGCTCTGGACGCAAGACTCTCGATGTTACCTCCTGGCCTACGGCGCGGATGTGCCACACCTGGAACAACTCGTGGGCCACGCGAACTTACACGTCGTGGCGGAAAACGCAGGCAACTATTTGCTTACCAACCGCCCACTACCGTGAGGAAAGCAAGACTTGGAACCGGGCTGCACTGAGTGAACAACGCGCCAAGTGGCGTCAGAGCAACGCTTGAGCAAACCATATCGCTTGGGAACAGATACCCCAACGATACAAGGATGAAATAGAACTGGCAGCACGGTTGATGATGACAGATTCCAGAGCTCGGTCCCCATGATGTAGCCGCCTAAACTTCCTCCGGCGATTCGAGTCGGAGTCCCTTGCCGCCCTCGATCAATTGCGGCACATCTAAGCAATGCACGATCCCGGTGCTCCATTTCTGGGATTGATCATAAAAACCAGCGGCACCATCTCTCGGTCTTGTCCTTTGCCAGCGGCGAATTTTGGAATATCGTTGCCAAGGAACCCCACCACGTTTCCCGGGCTCACGTCTAGAACGCCCGTTGTTTTGTTTTCGGCGACTGACGGAGACTAGCTCATTCCTGGAAGGTTACGCATACGCCGTTGGGATCGATTGCGCCGAACTCTTTTGTGCCCCACGGCTGGGTTTTCAGTGGGCCGTTGGGGTGTACCTTGCCTCCGCGTTTTTGGTATTCGGCATACAGGGCTTCGATGCCCTTTACGGCGAGTCGGACCATGGTTTGGTCGCCGACCTTGCGGGCGAGGGCTTTGTCATCCATGCCGGCGATGTGAAGGTAGGCATCGCCGCGGTTGATGCCGGCGTAGGTTGGGGGAGTGGCGTTGCGAAAAGTTTCTTTGAAGCCGCAGACTTCGGTCCACCAGTGCAGCGACTCGGCGGTGTCGGCGGCAGGTAGAACGGGGATTGCGCCTTTGATAATTGGTTCCATGGGCGAAGTATAAGACCGATTCGGCTAGAGTTAAGTTCCGAATTCTAAATGGTGGTGGTTCAAATCACAAATCGCGACCGCAACACGAAACCCTTCATGCCGTCTATAATTCTGTCTACCCTGTTTGGCAATATCATCGCAAGGAGGATGTGATGCCTGAGGCTATTCCGGAGAAATATCGCGATCTATTCAGCAAGCGCGCCTTTGCGAGTTTGGCCACTTTGATGCCCGACGGCCAACCGCAGGTAACCCCGGTGTGGTGTGATTTGGAGGGCGACCACGTGCTTTTCAACTCCGCCAAGGGCCGCCAGAAAGACCGCAATGTGCGTCGCGATCCGCGCGTAGCGATGGCAATCGTCGATCCGGAGAATCCCTACCGTTACCTCGAGATCCGCGGCCGCGTGGTGGAAATCACCGAGCAGGGCGCGGATGCGCACATCGACAAACTGGCCAAGAAGTATTTGGGGGTCGACAAGTATCCCTATCGGCAGCCGTCAGAAACGCGAGTGATCTACAAGATTCAGCCTGAGCACACCACGACGATGGGCTGAGAATGTGGTGTCCCGAGGCAACTTGCGCGTAGCCGTTTCAGGAGATCAGTCATTCGCATTTACAACCTCTGCCTGCTTGGCTTTGGCAACGTCAACCGGACGCTGGTCAGGCTGCTGCAGAAGAAGGATCGCGAGCTGCGCGAGCGCGGCATCGCATGGCGTATCACGGGCGTGGCGACACGGCGAATGGGCTGGATCGCGGATGCCGGCGGCTTGGATGGAGATATTCTGCTGAGCAGCGACTCTCCGGCACAATCGCGGGCGAGGGCGTCCGCGCCACACGGGCAGTCGGCGCCACACGATGTCCGCGAGTGGCTGCGGTTGGCGAAGGCCGACGTTCTGTTCGAAGCCACATCGCTTAGCCCACGCGACGGGCAACCCGCGATTGATCATATTCGCGCTGCGCTCGAAGCGGTTGCACACGCCATCACCGCCAACAAGGGCCCGATCGTGCATGCATATGAGGAATTGAGTTCCCTGGCGAGTGCGAAGGGACGGAGATTTCTATTCGAGTCCACGGTGATGGATGGCGTTCCGATCTTCGCCTTGTTCCGCGACAACTTGCCGGCGATTCGGCTGCACGGGTTCCGCGGCATTCTCAACTCGACCACCAATGTCATTCTCAGTCGAATGGAAGAGGGACTCAGCTTTGATGAGTCGCTCGCCAAGGCGCAGCAGATCGGGATTGCCGAAACCGATCCCAGCAATGACATTGAGGGCTGGGATGCGGCGGTAAAAGTCGCTGCTCTGATTCGGGTGCTGATGGGTGTTCCGATCAGGCTGGAAGAGATCCAGCGTGAAGGCATCGGCGAATTGAGCGGCGAGGCCGTGCGCGCGGCGCGGGCCGATGGCCGGCCGTACAAGCTGGTATGCCGCGCCCAGCGCGCCGGCGAGAGCGTGATCGCCAGCGTCCGGCCGGAGCAGGTGCCGTTGAGCGATCCGTTGGCCTGGGTCGCGGGCACTTCGTCCATCGTGTATTTTGAGACTGACATCTTTCCAGGGTTGGCGATCACGGAAAACAATCCTGGATTGGAAGCGACTGCTTACGGGATGCTGGCTGATTTCGTGCGGGCGGTGACACCATAGACTCTGCTGAACCTATAAAGTCTTACAAGGGACAAACACTTGCTTACGACACAAACCGAAACGACTGCTGCTCTTGATCTCGACTGGGTTCGCTCCCAGTTTCCGTCTCTCTCGCAAACTGTCAACGGTGATCCCGCGACGTTTCTGGATGGTCCGGGTGGAACTCAGGTTCCGCGGCGGGTTATTGACGCCATCTCCGATTATCTGCAGCGCGACAACGCGAACACCGGTGGCGCTTACGCGACCAGCCGACATACCGACGCGATGATTGCGGGCGCGCGTTCCGCTATGGCGGACTTCCTGGGTTGCGATGCGGATGAGGTTGTGTTCGGCGCCAATATGACTTCGCTGACTTTCGCTATTAGCCGCGCTATTGGGCGCGAGTTCGGTCCGGGTGATGAGATTGTGCTTACGCATCTTGATCACGATGCCAATATTTCTCCCTGGCGCGCTCTCGAAGAGCGCGGCGTAACCATTCGCATGGCCGAGATTCATGAGGACGACTGCACGCTCGACATGAACGATATGGCGGGCAAGATCACGTGACCGCACGAAGCTGGTTGCGGTGGGATACGCTTCGAATGCGGTGGGCACGATCAACGATGTGAAGGAGATCATCCGCCTTGCCCACGACCGTGGCGCGATGGCTTACATTGATGCGGTCCATTATGCGCCGCATGGTCCCATTGATGTGCGGGCGCTCGACTGCGATTTCCTGGTGTGCTCGACTTACAAGTTCTATGGGCCGCACATGGGCGTGCTCTACGGCAAGCGGGAGCACTTGAAGCGGCTTGAGCCTTACAAGGTTCGCGCCAACACCAACGCGATTCCGAACCGTTGGGAGTGGGGGACGCTGAATCATGAAGGCATTGCTGGCATCGCGGCCTGTGTCGAATATCTGGCTGATGTTGGACGGCGAGTGAATCCGTCGGCGTGCAGTCGGCGCGAGGCCGTGTTGGCCGCACATGATGCGATTCACAAGCATGAGCGCGGATTGATGGAAAGCCTGATGCGAGGATTGCTGGCGATTCCTGGGTTGAAGTTGTATGGCATCAGCGATCCGAAGCGTTTCGATCAGCGATGTCCAACTCTCGCGGTGCGGATTGCAGGCCACTCGCCGCTTGAGCTTGCTACTCGGCTTGGCGAGCGCGGATTCTTTGTCTGGGACGGGAATTACTACGCGCTGAATCTGACTGAGCGCCTCGATGTGGAAAAAGATGGTGGGTTTTTGCGCATCGGGTTGGCGCATTACAACACGGCGGAGGAAGTGGAGCGATTCGTGGCGGCGCTAAAGAAAATTGCCGGCTAGTGATTTTTTCATATTAGCGCCGGAGTTCGGTGACGTTCTCTCCTTTTGCGACCAGCACTACCGTGGCCAGGTCGATGAATAAACCGTGCTCGACTATGCCGGGCATGTCGCTTAGCTGGCGGGCGAGGGCGGGTGGGTCGGGAATCTGGCCGAAGCTGCAATCCAGGATGTGGTGGCCTTCGTCCGTAACAAACGGATTTCCATGGGGGTCCTGGCGCAGTTTCACTTTGGCTCCCAAGGCTGCGATTCTTTTTGTAATCAGCGACTGGGCGAAGGGAATGACTTCGACGGGGAGAGGAAACCTGCCCAGCACAGCGACCTGCTTGCTGGAATCGGCGATGATGACGACCTGGCGCGATGCGGAGGCGATAATTTTTTCGCGCAGGAGCGCGCCGCCGCCGCCCTTGGTCAGGTGCAGTTGGGGATCGAATTCATCGGCACCGTCGATGTCGACGTCGATCTGCTGACATTCTTCGAGCGTGGTTAGTGGAATTCCTAAGCTGGCTGCCAGTTCTCCGGTATGAACGGAAGTCGGGATACCCCGAATCTTCAACCCGGCCCGAACTTTTTCACCCAAAAAGCGCACGACGTGTGCTGCGGTCGAGCCTGTCCCCAGTCCGACGATGTTGCCGTCGCGTACGAAACGCAAGCTGGCGCGGGCAGCGGCTTCTTTTTCCAGATTTGGGTCATTCGCCATGTTTAGTCGCGATCTCGAAATGCGCTGGCGCTTCGACTCGTTTTCACGCTTCGAAGGCCGCGGATTCAGGGTATCCCCCTCCCCCCTCGATCTTTTGGAATCATGGGTTTGGGACCAGAGTACCATCAAAATCTTTGAGGAATAAGGAGTTACACGTAAAATATTCCGGAATAAGGAGTTAGCGGTGGTGATTCCCGGATTGGAACGAATCGGTTCGTTTTCTATAGTTCTCATGTAGGTAAGATAATTAATACCATAATATCCAGAAGAAAAAGCGAAATCAAGATAAAGATAACCGTTCGCTTGCTTCGAGGTGAAACCTGTACAGGGTTGGTGCTGCAAACAAAATCCATAGATCCTTCGTCGGCAGCCCTTCGCGTTGCGAAGGGCTGCACGTCCTCAGGATGACACAGTGATCTTGTGCTCTGTACCGACCCACTCCTTGGAGTTATGGGGTGAGTTTGAAGATTACGCCTTGGCCGCCTCCGTTGGCGCCGTATAGGTTGCCGGCATTGTCTCTGACTAGACGACCGGCGACCGGGTAGGCGCCGTCGGTGCCGCCGGTGAAACTGTACAGCACGGTTTCGGCTCCGGTTTTATCCAGCTTGAATATGATGCCGCAGCCGGAGCTGGTTCCGTCGGAGCATGGTCCCGCGCCTCCGATATAGGTTGTGCCGTAGAGGTTGCCTTTGGCGTCCCGAATCAATCCTCCGATGGGAAGCTGGCCATCGGTTGCACTTCCGGTGAAACTGTGGAGCACGGTGAAGTTACCCCCGGAGGTCGACTTTGAAAACGGTTCCGCAGCCGTAGGGCGCGTAGCAGGCTAGATTGCCGCCATACTGAGTGGTGCCATAGAGGTTCCCCTGCGCGTCGCGAACCAAGCCGGCCCAGGGAAATCCGCCGTCGGTTCCGCCGGTGAAACTGTACAGAACGGTCTCGTGGCCCTTGGCGTCGACCTTGAACACGGTTCCGTTGTTGGTGTTGTAGCCGCCTGAGGTGGTGCCGTACAAGTTGCCGGCTTGATCGCGCGACCAGATCGGCGGTGGGATAGGCTCCATCGGCCGCGCCTTTGAAGCTGTACAAGACAGTTTCTTTGCCGGTCTTACTTAACTTGAACACGGTGCCGTACTGGTGGCCGTTGTAGACGGTGCCACCGAACATGGTAGTGCCGTAGAGGTGGCCATCGCGATCGCGAACCAAACCGGCGGGGGGCAACGACCCGTCTCCGCGTTTGCCCGTGAAGTTGTGTAGCACCGTGTACTTGCCGCGGGGACCGAGCTTAAACGCGGTTCCGGCGCCAGCAGTGCCGCCGTAGGCGGTGGTGCCGTAGAGGCGACCGTATTGACCCCGGATCAGTTTTGCGAAGGGAGTAGCCCCGTCCGAGCCTCCGGTGAAAGTGTGCAGCACGGTCTCTTTGCCGGTGGGATCGACTTCGTACGCTACTCCGACGTCGGCGTTGGGGTCACCACCGAAACTTGTGGTGCCGTATAAGTTGCCGCTCGCGTCGCGGATCAAGCCGGCTTCGGGGCCTCCTCCATCGGTTCCACCGGTGAAGGTGTAAAGCACGGTCAAGGTCTGGGTTTGTGCCGGTTGGGTCAGGATTGTGAGTGACAGGAGCGTGCACATTATTGCTAGCCCCAGCGTGGTAGTCGCGGCTCTCATGCGCATTTGCGAGATGCTGCTTCGATGTTGGACTGGGGTTGTCATGGGCGCCTCCCGCTAAACGAAACTATCGTATGCCTCGCGGATAAATTGTCAATCCAGACTTTCGGCCCACGGCAGGTGGAAAATGCGTTTCTTGAATTGGGCATGGTTCTTCGAAGGCGGAGTGCTTTGCTTCTGATAACCTGTCGCGGACATGCGGGCTGCCGCTATTTTCGGGCCGGGGTGTTCGAGTGAGGATCGGAGGCCATTCGAGGCGGAGTCAGAAGTGACTTGGCTTACTGAGCTGCCGCGTAGATCGGACGAGGCTGAGGCGATTCTTATTTTTGGCGGAGATGGTACGGTGCACCGTTATCTGCCGCAATTGGTCGAGCTCGGGATTCCGGTTCTGGTCGTACCTTTTGGCAGCGGGAACGATTTCGCGCGGGCGTTGGGCATGGGTAGGGTTCGGGATTCGTTGCGGGCATGGCACAGGTTTTCTTCGCGTGGGGACAATGTGCGTAGCATTGATTTAGGGGTAATTACGCCACTGGTTGCGGATCGTTACGGCACGGGCGAGTCGCCCGTGCCACATTATTTTTGTTGTGTGGGTGGAGTTGGATTGGACGCGGAGATCGCGCGGCGTGCGAATGGGCTTCCGCGCTGGCTGCGGGCGCGCGGCGGATACGTTCTTAGTTTCCTGCCTGCGCTGTTGAGGTTCACGCCCATCGCGATGAAGATTTCGGTACCCCACTCTGATGATCGAAATAACGTCGTTCCTCGGACGACGAAGCGGATCATGGTGGCTGCGTTCGCCAATGCGCCGGCGTATGGCGGAGGGATGAAGATCGCGCCCCGGGCCCGGCTTGACGATGGGGCTCTCGACGTTTGCGTTGTTCATAAGATGAGCAAATTCAAACTGTGTTGTCTCTTTCCCAGCGTTTATTTCGGGCGGCACTTGAGCATCGCGGGGGTGGAGTACTTTCAGGCCGAGCGCCTGCGGTTGGAAACGGAAGAGACGGTCGAGGTGTACGCGGATGGAGAGTATGTGTGCCGAACACCAATTGAGGTTAGTGTTGCGCGGGCGGTGTTGCGGGTGATCGGGGGGGCGTGGTAGAGGGAGTCTTGGGGTGGGAGACGGGAATCGAACCCGCAACGTCCGGAGCCACAGTCCGGTGCTCTGCCAGTTGAGCTACTCCCACCGCGTAGTAGCGATTATAACAACTGGCGGGGTGAACGGTTGAGTTATGGCGCGACAGAGTTCGTGGCTGGGGATGGCGGTATTCGTAGTGCGCGCGAGATCCTTCGGGACTCGACGTCCCTCAGGATGACGGCAGCGGGATGGGTGTTATCTGGTCGAGCTTTGCGATTATTACTAGCGGCGGGGCGAACCGTTGAGTTATGGCACGACAGAATTCGTGGCTGGGGCTGCGGTATTCGTAGTGCGCGCGAGATCCTTCGGGACTGGACGTCCCTCAGGATGACGGCGGTGGGATGACTGTTGGTGTGCCAACGTTTTCGGCAGACCTAGCCGAGGGCGGCTGTATCAACGTTGCTCTCGCGAACTAGCTGCGGCCTACGCCTACGTATTCGAATCCCATGGCGCGGAGGCGGACGGCGTCGAGCAGGTTTTTGGTGTCCACGATGAGGGGGCGGCGGAGGGTTTGTTTGATGCGGGTGAAATCGAGGCCGCGAAATTCCGGCCAGCCGGTGCCGACCACTAAGGCGTCGACGCCTTCGGCGGCGGCGTACGGAGATTCGCAGTAAAAGACGCTGCCGTTCAGTTCGAGACGCGCATCGGCGAGGGCGACGGGATCATAGGCTCGCACCCGGGCGCCTTGGGCGATGAGATTCTTGGCCAGTCGCATGGATGACGAACCGGCGACGGAATTGGTGTTGGGTTTGAAAGCGAGGCCTAGAATTCCCACGTCTTTGTTCTGTACCGACTGAACACACTTCGAAATCTTTTCGATTACCTGATCGGCCAGGCCGTGGTTGACTTCGCGAGCGGCGCTCAGGATTTTGAGCGATACTCCATTGCGCTGCGCGAGCTCGGCCAGCGAATCCATATCGGACTCGGCGAACAAGCCGCCCATTCCGGCTCCGGGCTGCAGGCAGCGGGGTGCGATTTTCTTGTCGAGGCCGAGAGCCAGCGAGAGGCTGACGGCGTCTGCGTTCACCCGTTCACACAAGCTGGCCAATTCGTTGATAAAGGAAATTTTGGTAGCGACAAAAGCGGTCGCGGATTCACGCACCAGTTCGGCTGTCTCGTGGTTGGTCACGATGACGGGGACGCCACGCATCACCAGGGAATGGAATATCTGTTTGAGTGCGAGCACGGCATCGTTGGAAGTGGTTCCCAGAATGATGCGGTCCGGCCAATTGAAATCCTCGATGGCGCAGCCCGAGGTGAAAAACATCGGCTGAGAAACGATGGTCGCGTGCAGACCGGCCTCCGTAATGCTCTTCTCAATGGCGGACGCGGTGCCGACCGGAACCGGGGTCACAATGGCAAGGATGGGAGGCTTCGGAGCCGCGCGCGTAATGCGAATGGCGAGATCGGTGAGATGCTGCGGGCTATCCTCGGCCAGAAAGATTATTCCCGCCTTGCGGGCGAAGGATTCAATGTCAGTGGAATACGCCAATCGACCCGAGCGAACGTTACGTTTGATGACTTCGGTAAGGTTTTTTTCGTGAAAGGGCACATTGCCCTGGGCCATGGCGACCATTTGCGAGCTATCGGGATGGCAACAGCTGACGGGGGTGCCGAAGTCGGCGAGACAGGCGGAAAGGACCGTCCCCATGTAACCTGCTCCGTATACCCCAATCTGCATGGAACCTCCAGAAACTCCATTGTGGAATTCGCTGGGGAAGGGTGCCTGAGCTGGCTGCGCAGCGACTCCACCTTCTGGTTTACGCTCGCAGCGTGCGCTAAGCAATGCACGGGAGGGATTTGTACTTGAGGACATGACCTAATGGGGGAAGCGGGAATTTGGGCAATCGGAAGGTCACCGCTGCCTGCTTTCGAGGCTTGACTTTCTAACGTTTGAGCAGGCTGCGGCCCAAGGGGATTCCTGCCAGGTCTACCCAGCATTTGTTTTCATCCTCGCGAACGAAGGTTAGTTCGCTTACCGGGACACAACGGTTGCCGACGAATTGCGCCCAACGGTCGCGAGCCGTGATGTAGGCCTGTTGCGCCAGCTCCTCAGTGCTGATTTTCACAATCGTGAGGTGCGGCATGTAGGGCCACTCCTCCTCGGCGGCGAGCGCCTGCGTGTTCAAACGATCGTGCAGCTCGCGCATGCGGTAGCCTGCGTGGGCCACGCGGATAAAAACCGTCGGAGTTACGGGGACAAAGGTTTCGACGTCCCCGAGCGTGACCTCGAAGCGTTCAGCTTGGCCGCAGATGTCTTCAAGAGTCTCCAGCGCCGAGAGTTCGCCGCCGTGCAGGCGGCGGGGAGGCAGGATGGTCAAATGGGCGGGCAGATGGGGCAGATCGGGGTGCAGTTCCTGCCGGAGGTTCTCGACAAATTCCCCGACAGCATTCCTCACGTAGGCCACCAGGGCATAACGGGGATTTTGCATGTCAACCCGAGATTATACCTCTGGAGGCGAGGGCGTGGGTTACAAGCAGGTTACGGATGGAGGATGCCAAGGCAGATCACAGTTCAGTTACTTTCTGGATAAGGATTTGAGGGCCGCTTGCAAATCGGCAATCAAGTCGTCGGTGTCTTCGATGCCGACGGAGTATCGAATGAGCGCTTCGGGGATGCCGCTGGCGGCACGCTCCTCTGGAGTCGACTCTACGTGGCTGGTGGTTGCGGGAGGGCCAGCGATAGTTTCGACCGCTCCGAGGTTAGCGGCAAGATGGGCGTAGCGCAGGCGGGGGAGAAATTTCTTGACGGCCTTGAAGCCGCCTTTCAGCACGAAGCTGAGGACGCCGCCAAAGCCGCTCATCTGGCGACGAGCGATGTCGTGATTTTCGTGGGTTTCGAGTCCGGGGTAAAAGACGGATGTGACCTGAGGATGGGCTTGCAAGAAACTTGCGATCTTCGGCGCGCTCTGGTTCTGCTGGCGAATGCGGAGGTGCAAGGTTTTCATTCCCCGTAGCAGGAGGTAGGCTGCCATGGGGTCCAGGCAGGCGCCGGTAATTTCGCGGAAGTGGTAAATGCGGCTTACCAGATCGCGGCGGCCACAGACCACTCCGCCGAGGGCATCCGCGTGTCCGCCGAGAAACTTGGTGGCGCTGTGAATCACGAGGTCCGCGCCGAGTTTCAGTGGCTGCTGATTGATCGGTGTTGCAAACGTGTTATCGACGACGACCAGGCAGCCGTGGCGATGCGCGGCCGCGCTAAGGCGGGCGAGGTCGATCACTTTGTTGGTCGGGTTGGTGGGAGTTTCCAGATACAGGACCTTGCAGTCCTTGGCGATGGCGGATTCAATCGCCTCGTGATCGGTCGTATCGCAGAGCGTCACGCGGATCTGGAAGCGTGGCAGAAATTCGATGAAGAGTTTGTTGGTCCCTCCGTAAGTGTCGTTGACCGATACCACGCGCTCGCCGGGCGAGAGGAGCGTGAACAACGTATTGCTGATCGCGGCCATCCCGCTGGCAAAGCTGGTGGCCGCCTCCGCGCCTTCGAGAGTTCTTATCTTCTCCTCGAACGCGGCAACGGTTGGATTGGTGTTGCGGCTATAAATGTGTCCGGGCTTCTTGCCTTGCGCGACCTGCAGCCATTCGTCAACGTCCTTGTAGCCGAACGAAACGCTGTGGGCCACCGGAACCTGGGTTGAGCCCATCCAATGGACATTCTGCTCTCCCGCCCAGACTGAGAGCGTTCCCAGGCCTGGCCTGACATTATGAGTTTTTGGGGATGGCAAGCGAGTATTCTTTTTCATGTCACGGGCGGCGGTCGTCCCAAGTGTCTCATACACTGGTTGAGCGTTGTACGCGCCCGGTTTGAAAGCGTGGCGGGAGTAAGAATGAAGTGGAAGATTTCAGTGCTGCTCGCGAAATCATGGTTGCGTGATCTCCAGGTTTCCGGCAGCGTGCGGTGGCTGGCTGTTTTTCTGATGGCGGTCACGCTGCTCGATTCCGCAGGTGCGGTCGCGCAAACCCAGGGCAAGGCGATGAAGCCGGAAATCCACCGGGCGTTGCCCCTGAGCAGCTTTTATGACACACCCAATCCATTGCCCGCGGGCAAACCCGGTGAACTGATTCGCTCCCAGCCCGCCGAAGACTACGCGCTGCCTCCCGGCGTGGCAGCGGTACGTATCCTTTATCATTCGCGCTCGGCGACCGGGGAGGACGTCGCAGCCTCAGGCGTAGTTTTGATTCCCGGAGGAAGAGACGGCCGCCTACCGGCGGCTGGCCGATCGTTGCCTGGGCGCACGGATCGGGAGGCGTCGCTCGCCAGTGCGCACCGTCACTGATGAGGGACTTGGATTACGGTTCGTTCCTCTCCATGTACGTGGAACTGGGCTACGCTGTGGTTGCAACCGACTACACCGGGTTGGGAACCAAGTTCAGAAATGCATTTTCGGATATGCAGGCCAACGCGACCGATGTGATTAACTCGGTCTCCGCGGCTCGCGCCGCCGTGCCCCAACTCGGCCGCAAGTGGGTTGCGCTCGGAACTTCGGAGGGCAGCATGGCGGTGGCGGCACTGGGGGAATTGGAGAATGAGATTCGCGATGGCAACTACCTCGGAGGCATCGCCATTGCGGGCATAGTCGAAACCAAGGATTTCTACGAGCGTATGGCTCAAGGGCCTTCCCACGATATGCTCGCCTTCCTGGCTTATGGGATCAGGACGGTCTATCCGGAGTTCCAACCGGGCAACATGTTAACCGAAAAAGGGATGACTCTGTACCACGAAGTTGAGGAAGCCTGCACGAATGCAGACATCCGAAAGGAAATCGTACCTGCCGAAATGCTGAAGCCCCATTGGGAAGACGACAAATACGTCAGGCAGTACTTCGCCAGGAACACGCTCGGCCAGAAAACGGCTTACGGCCCACTCCTGGTAATTAGCAGCGAAGCTGATCCGGCGGTGCCTGCGACCACGGCTCAGGTCATCGCTCGCATGTGCAAACAAGGGGACCGGGTTCAGTTCGAAAAATATCCCGATCCGGACCCCCGCTCCCTGGCCGGGAACTCCGTGATGGCTCAGATTACCTGGATTCGGGCACGGTTTGCGGGCGCACCCGCGCCAGCGAATTGTCACTGAAGATTTCAGAACACTTTGCAAGTTCCATTTTGTGATGCTAATATGTATCACATGAGAAAAGCTTCGGTTCGCGACCTCCGCTATGCTTTCAAGAAAGTCGAACGACTTTTGCATCAGGGCGAAGAGGTCCAGATTACCAAGCGCCGCCGCGTGATCGCCCGCCTGGTGCCTGAAATCGCACCACGGGCAGTGGAAACCCCGGATTTCCTGGGACGGCTGCGCACAATCTACGGCGACAAGGTGCTGGCTGTCAGCGGCGCTGAGCTGGTTTCCGGAGATCGGAACCGCTATTGAAGATCTACGCCGACACCAGCTTTCTTGTGTCTTTGTACAGCCCGGATGCCAATTCTGTTGCGGCTGCGCGAACCATCCAGGCTTCGAGCGGAGATCGTTTTGTAAGCGTCTTTGGGGAACTTGAAGTCGTCAACGCCATGGGGTTGCGGGTTTTTCGGAAGGAAATCTCAACCGCTCAGGCTCAGGCGTCATTGAAGGATTTTGAGAAGGACTTGCGGGCTGGGGTCTTCCAGCTCAGGCCGTTGCCGGAGCAGGTTTTTGAACGCTCACGCCAGCTGTCGGGACTCACGACTCCCAAGCTCGGCACCCGCACGGCAGATCTGTTGCACGTGGCAACGGCGCTCGAACTGTCTGCCGATTACCTCTATGCATTCGACCGACAGCAGCGCAAGCTGGCCCAGAGCCTCCGTCTTAAGTTGAACTGATGAGTTCCCCGGCTCTGTTTACTTGCGGCTGCCCCCGGCCTGTTGAGCTGCCAGAAACGCGTCTACGGTGGTCTTGTCGATTAGGGTGGCACCGGTGTCGATAAAGGCGGGGATGGTCGCAACCGGATCTGCGACCCAGTCCTCCTGCAGGGATCGCGGCGGGTTGTGGTGCAGGTTGTCCAGCATGGTCAGGCCCACATACGCCATGGTGTAGGGTTTCTGCGCGATGGTGGCGGCGATTACTCCCTTCTTGATCCAGTCGAGGGTTTCCGGATCCGTGTCCATCGCCATTATGGTTTTTCCCTTCACGTTATAACGATCGAGTACCTCGGCGACTTCTTTGCCAGCCAGCGCCTCCAGGCATACGAAAGCATCGATCTTGTCCTTTTCTTTCCCCACAATCTCCGACGCCGTGTCGAAAGCTATGCGAGGGTTTCCGGCTATGTCGACGACGCGGGCGATCTTGATCTGCGGAGAGTTGGCGAAGGTGTCGCGATAGCCGCGCAGGCGATCGTCGAGATTGGTTTGTCCGGGCATGGTGAAGACCACGACGTTGCCTTTGCCGTGCATTTCCTTCACCGCGACTTTCGCTCCCATCACTCCAGCCTGGTAACTGTTGGTGCCGATGAAGATCAGGCGCTTGCTGGCGGGAGAATCCGCGTCCATGGTAAGGACGGGAATGCCGGCGGCGATGGCGGCGTCGATATCTGCGCGCATCAACTCCGGGTTGGCCGGCGCGACCAGGATTCCGCTGGGCTTGGTTTTGAGCACGCGTTGAAATTCCGCTTGCTCGGCTTTGGGATCATATGTGTCCGGCCCTGCAAACTCGGCTCGAACCTTCATTTGCGATGCGGCTTGAATAAAACCTTCGCCGGCCGACTTCCAATAAGGCACTTGAATGTTGGCGGAGACGAGGACGTATTTCTCGTCAGCGTCATGACGCGCTCCGCAACCCACGAGCGACAACAGGGCGAAACCCAGCAAGATGCAACGAGACCACTTGATTGGATTGTGCATAGGAAACCTCGTCAAGTTTTCTGATGGGAACCAATCGCGGAAATCTCCTGCCAACGCATATGCAACTTTTCGAGCAGCGGCGCCAATCTCGGAATCGAGGTGCAGATTTTTGGGAAATAATTTGAGGGCGGACGAGTTGGAGATCTTCCGCGTCGCGCCTGATGCCCGTGCTTCGACCGCTTAACTTGTGGAGAACGCGATAGTGGGCAAGAGTTGTGCTGATCATCGGGGAGAGGGGCTCCGCCCCGGGTGAAGCACGAACATGGTATGCCCGCATCGCCATCCCGGTCAACGCTTACCCGGCAATGCGCTCTGGCTTACTGCTTCCCGGCCCTACTTCTCGTTTATGCAGTACTCGCCGAGAATGTTATCCGGGTTCTCCGTGTTCGCGGACTGCGCATACAAATCTACGTTGGCGCAATCGTAGAGCCCGTGGTTTTTGGGGAGCCGGACCATCCAATAGCTTCCCGGCTGCGCAGCCACGCAATGCGGAGCCGACTGGTTGCATTGCAGCTCGAATGGCTTGCCCGACTCGTGAATGTTCACAAGAACTACGCCGTTGTTCACCGTCGTATCTTTCACCGTAATTGAAGACTTGTCCTGGGCGAAGAGCGGCGCGGCACAGAGTAGGAGAATTAGAACAATGCATTGTTTCATAGTGCCCTCCTCGCAACCCAGCCTGAAGCCGGTGTTTAGGAGGTTGCCGCAGGCTGAATTGGCGCAGTCTGATTATCGCGCCGGGGTAGTTTTTCCGCAGTGACTCGGGTCACAGGGCATGGGAACAAAACGCATGCGCGGCTGGCTCGCCTCGGAGTTATCCGTCTGCCGCTGGGGGTCGACACTGCCGATCGTGGCTGGCCCATTTTGGGAGATTACTATTTGGTTATGGGGTACCCCCCTCCCCCTTGATCTTTTGGAATGATGGGGTTACGGCTGGACTACCTGCAAAATCTTTGAGGAATAAGGACTTATATGCAAAATATTATTAAATAAGGACTTAGCTCGCTGAATTTTGATGAATGGGTCCGCTATCAGAGCGGGCGTCCGGATCTTTTTAGATTGCCACAAAGCTAATGCCTGTTTGTCCTATAATATCTTGACGAGAAGCATCAAGTCAACACCCGGTTGGTTGCAGCGACTGCTTGCTCTCCGGAATCGCGCCGAGTAAGCGTTGCGACCGCCGACAAATGCATAGATCCTTCGGCCCACAAAGAACGTGGGCCTCAGGATGACAGCGCATAGGTGTGCCTGTTGCTCGTGGAGTTCGAAGCTCCGACCTTTCGCAAAGTACGCGAAAGATGGGGCACCCCTCAGCGATCGTCGGCCGCGGACAGCGTCTTGAAATCGCGCACCTCTGCACTCCCCTGGGGACGCAATTCACGGCCACCAATTGCATAGATCCTTCGGCCCACAAAGGACGCAGCCCTTCAGGATGACAGCGTGGAAGGAACGCGCGACGGGCGGAGTTGGCTTCGCCGGGCTGGTTCCGCCGAATGGGCTGCCGTTGAAATGGGGCCCTCCTGTTTATTGATCCTATAAAAGCTTGCTTAGCTGGAGTAATATGTAGGCCTGTTTTGTATGGAGACGGTTGGGTCTAACCCGGTGGGGGCTGGGCGGGAGTTACCTCCTTCGTTGCGTACGCGCCGGCGGCGGGTGCGGCAGAAGGTGCATACTCCGGCGTACGCCAGCTTGAATGGGAGCGCGAGTGGCCAGGTCCTTGATCTGAGTGAGATTGTGGACATCAGCGAGGAAGGGATGGCCATTCAAACCTCGTTTCCGCTGCAGGTTCAGCGGCACGTGAATCTGTTTCTTGATTTGACGGCGACCAAAACCTGTATTCGCACGAAGGGGGAAGTTATCTGGTGCGACGGGTCGGGGCGGGTGGGAATCAGTTTTCCGCAGATGCCGGAGGACGCGCTTCGCCAGCTTAAAGAATGGCTGTTTGTGAATGCGATGGTCGCGTGCGTGAATTATCGGGCTGACCTTGTTGCTGGTAATCATTTATCTGGCGGTCGGTTGGCTCGAAAGGAACCTTCGGGCGATCAGCAATTTGCCAAGCGGTGGCCGGCCACTCAGTCGCCCGTCCCACCGTTGTCCGTCACTCGGTTGTCCCAGGTCGCGGCGAAATCCGTTCTTGAGAAGCCGGCGGAGCAGAGCGCTTTGGTGAACTGGATGCGGCAGGAGCTAGAGCCCACGGCTCCCGCGGACTATACCTCCGTGCTGACGGCGCTGGCTGCGGTGAAGCGCGAGGTGGATTCGCTGGGGTCCGATCTTGACCAAGCTTTGCGCCTGCTTGCGCTGCGGGCGCTGACTTTCACGCGGGCGACTGGGGCGGCGATTGCTCTGACGGAAGGGTCGAGCATGGTTTGCCGCGCCAGTGCTGGCGCGGACGCTCCTGGGGTGGGGGCGCGGCTGACCATTGGCTCGGGTTTTTCGGGTGAGTGCGTGCGCACCGGGCAGTTGCTGCGCTGTGAGGACGCGGAAACGGATCCGTTGGTGGATCGCGAAAGCTGCCGGCGGCTTGGGATTCGTTCCATGGTCGCAGTGCCGGTTCGCTGGGGTGAGGCTGTGATCGGACTGTTGGAGGTGTTCTCGCCTCAGCCGTATGCCTTCAGCACTAACGACCCGATTGTGCTCAAGCGGTTGGCGGGAATCATTTCTACTGCGGTTTATCGTGCGGGCGTGCCGGAGCAGGTTTCTGCGCATGCGGCGTTGGAAACTGGTTCTGCGAAGCTTGCTTCTGCAAAAGCTGGCTCTCCGAAGTCTGGGCCTGCGCCGTTAGTAGTGACTAGCGTGGACGATGAGTTTCCGGTCGAGACTGCGGCGGACTTGCCGGTTCCGCACTTTTCCCGTGCGCAAAAGATTCTTCTGGCTGCAGCCTTAGCCACGGTGGTATTCGCCGGAACCTGGTTAATTTCTCCGGGCGACTTTACCAAATTTGCTGGCGCGGCCTCTGCGCCTGCGCCATCCGTAAAAGTTCCTCCCAAGGTTGTGGCTGCATCCGCGTCTGTTGCTGGCGGGCTGGAGAGCATCCGCAAGTTGGCCGAGCAGGGCGACGCGGCGGCGCAGTTTTCTGTAGGAGCGCGCTACGCAACCGGGGAGGATGTGCCTCAGGATTACGCCGAAGCGGTGCGCTGGTTCTCGATGGCGGCCGAACAAGGACACGTGGTCGCGCAGGCGACTCTGGGCGCTTACTACTGGGCGGGACGCGGTGTTCCGCAGGATCTGGTTAAGGCGTATTTCTGGTCGGTCTTAGCCAAGGCTGGCGGAGACGAAGCCAGTAAGTATCGTGTCTCGGTGCTGGCTTCGCGCATGAATCGCGCGCAGATTGAAGCGGCCCAGCGGCAGGCGAATGACTGGATCAAAGAACATCAGGCACTTACCCAAAACGCAGCTGCTCCGCGATAACATCCTCTTGTGTGTTCGTTATTGTGCGGAATCGCTTTTTCCCTACTTCGTAACTAATCGGTTGTAGTCGTTTCCCCAAATCGAGTAGACTTCGAGCGCGCCGTTACGGCGGTTGAGGATGGGCTGTATTTGCGGCGGGTTGTGGCTTTTCAAAAAGGGGACCCTATGTTGGCAAAGAAACTGTTTGCGGTAGTCGTGCTTTTGTTTGCTGTCTCCAGTGCGTCGTGGACACAGAAGCTGCAGAACCTGGTGAACCAGCCGCCGGATGGCGCGGGAATTGGGTATTTGCTGACCGATGGCACTGTGATCTTTCAAGGCAACGGCGAGTCGGATTGGTGGAAGCTGACACCGAACAATCGTGGAAGCTACATCGAGGGGACCTGGTCGCA
This sequence comes from uncultured Acidobacteriota bacterium, assembly GCA_963838765.1. GTDB lineage: Bacteria > Acidobacteriota > Terriglobia > Terriglobales > Acidobacteriaceae > JABDBE01. The sequence continues at coordinate 48,356 of CAWISU010000077.1, forward strand.
AATCGCCAGTCTGCCCTCCGGATACGTACCTCTATATTTCGCGGGCGCGGTATTCGCCGACGGCCGCGTGATTATTGAAGGCGGCGAATATATTAATGACGTGTATTCATTTACCAACATGGGTGCGGTTTACGATCCCGCCAAAGACACCTGGACGATGCAAAAGCCTCCCGACGGGTGGGGCTTCATCGGAGATTCTCCGTCGGCTGTCTTACCAAATGGCCATTTCCTAGTGGGCAGCAAGTTTGATAGGCGCGATGCTGAGTTGGATCCGGCCACGCTTACCTGGACCAACGTTAGTGACGCGGGCAAGAACGACCGCAACGCGGAAGAGGGCTGGACGCTGATGCCCGACGGGTCGGTCTTGACTTACGATGTGACCAAAGCTCCACACTCGGAGAGGTACATTTCCTCCGAACAGAAGTGGGTCAGCGCGGGCAGCACGATTGTGGACCTACACTCGCCCACCACCGTCCACGGGTGCATTCCCTACGGGAAAAACGGGTGCTACTACCCGCCTGGAGAGGTCGGCCCGGGCATACTTCAGACCGATGGCACGGTGTTCGCTACCGGCTCGGGATCGGATGGTGGAAGCGGGCCGGGACACACCGCCATCTATCACCCTTCAACCGGGAAGTGGACTGTCGGCCCAAACTTTCCAAACGATGACAACGCCGGCGACTCGTTTGCCGCATTGCTGACGAATGGACGTCCGCTGGTGCTGGGTAACTCCGGAACGCTTTATGAATTCGATGGGAAAAATCTGGTTCCCACCGTGTATGTGGGTTTCGGCAGCAGCTTGATGGTGCTGCCTACGGGACAAGTGATCGTCGCCGGCAGTCAGGTCTATACTTCGACGGGGACATATAAGGCGGCTTGGGCTCCGAGTATCACTACCTACCCGCAGACTGTGACGCGCGGTTCCACATACAAAATTTCGGGCAAGCAGTTCAATGGATTGTCGCAGGCGGCCTCATTTGGCGATGAGGATGAGACGGCGACGAACTATCCTTTGGTGCGGATCACGAATCAGGCGACGCATCACGTTTTTTACGCGAAGACGCACGACCACAGCACCATGGGGGTGGCGACGGGCAACGCTATCGTTTCGACGAATTTCGATGTGCCTGCGGGAATGGAGACTGGAGCAAGTTCGCTGGTGGTGGTGGCGAATGGGATACCTTCGAAGGCGGTGAGCGTTACGGTTAAGTAGTGTGGGGCGTCGTTGTTTTAAGCCACGCGCAAGAATTAAGTGCTGCTGAGGCACAGTGCATGGATCCTTCGCTTCGCTCTAAGGATGACAGGCGCTTTGCCCTGGGATGGCGACTGAATTTTAGTACTCGATTCGTCCGCGGTGCTAATCCGCGTGGTTGTGGGCCTGGCGTTCGACTGACCAGATATCTTCGGGCTTTTGTTCGAACGGATAGACGTGGACCATCCAGCCGAAGATCTGCGGCGTGAATTTTCCTCCAGCCGCATCGCAGGCTTCCTTGGTTGTTATCGAACCATGCAGGCCGAATTGCGGATTCGGGCCTCCCATCTCGCTTTTCTTGTCGTCGGGCGGAACGCACAAGTTTACGTGCGCGTGCCACTGGGCAATGCTCAGCGGAATGCGAGAATCGAGTTCTTCTTCCGGAGTATCTTTGGGCGCAGTGTACATCACGCCGACGAGTTTGTAGCCATCGCCCTGTTTCTCGTAGAGCAACGAAGTGGGATGATCGGAATTGAAGTGGGTGCGGGCTTCGAAGCCGTACCAATAGTTGGTGAAGTGATACTGCTTCTGCGGCCGGTTGGGCATGAAGATCTTGAAACCATCGGCGAGGGCAACTTTGTAGTCCGTATACTTCTCGGCGACCTTGCGCGCGGCGGCGGCCACCTGGTCGGCTTTCTGCTGATCGCCGGGCTTGAGGTCGCGCAGCGTGGTCATCTTCATGTGCGGACCCATATCCATGTGATGGCCTTCCATGGATTGCATGGCGTGCGCACTGCCGTCGTTGCCCATCCCGGGCATGTCGTGCATATCAGAGGCGCTCATGTTGGACATGTCGCTTTTGGCGCCTTGCTGCTGGCCCCATAGCGGAGAAATTGCAAAAACCACGAGCGCGGCAGTGATCAGAATTGGTTTGGTCATACGAATCCCCCAATGTATTAACCCTGCATCAGACGGTTGGTTTCTGCAATAAAAGAGGGGTTACTGATGGTTACGGGAGTCATTTCCAGGAAGGCGACTCGACGAGGGTAAATGGCATGCCTTCGCTGTTTCACGCATCGCCTGCCTTGGGGCTTTCCAGCGGCTGAGCCACGGTCATCCCGAGGAAGAATGCCAATGGGCGTAATAGGGATTTTGCAACAACTAACCAGCCAAGAGTAGAATCCCCGATTAGAAGTCGGTCATGTTACGCCCCGCGCAATGTCTGTTTACGGTCTTGCCTGAAGGATTCCTTTGCTAATTCTTAGATAGTTGAAAGGCAGGCGAGTCGAGGGTAGTTTCGATCAATGCCGTGCGTAGGAAAACCAACGACAAACGACAGTGTCCCTCTTACGAGGTGGTGCCACATGCAAAGCGAGCGTCTATTGATTCTGGCAGTCACAATCTGCGCAGTACTTCTTGTGCTTATGCTGACACCGCCCCTATTCGCGCGCAGTACATCGAAGGTGATACACAGCTTCAACGGCAAGGACGGAATCTCCCCGCTCGCCGGACTCATTTTTGACACGAGCGGAAATTTGTACGGCACGACCTCTAATGGCGGCACCTACACTCACGGAGCTGTGTTCAAGCTGATGCCAGCTGGCAACGGTCAGTGGACGGAGAAGGTGCTGCACAGCTTCAATGCAGACGGCAAGGATGGGTATGACCCTGTTGCTGGAGTCACTTTTGATGCCCGCGGAAACTTGTACGGCACAACGTATTATGGCGGCAGCCACGGTGTTGGCGCTGTCTTCGAATTGTCGCCAAGTGCAAACGGGAACTGGACGGAGAGGGTACTGTACAACTTCTGCTCCGTCTCAGGCTGCTCCGACGGGGAATATCCGTCGGCCGGGGTAATTTTTGACAAAGCCGGAAACATGTATGGCACGACCACTGGCGATGGCGTCCACAATTCCGGTAATGTCTTCGAACTCATTCAAGGCAAGAAGGGCACCTGGACGAACAAGGTGCTGCACAGCTTCAATGCGGACGGCAAGGATGGGGTTGATCCATTCGCTGCGCTCATCTTCGATAACAGCGGAAGCCTGTACGGAACGACGTATACGGGTGGTCGCGGTTTTTCCGGCACTGTCTTTGCGTTGACGCCGGTCGGGAACGGGAAGTGGACGGAGAAGGTGTTACACAGCTTCAATTACAACGACGGATATGGCCCTTTGTCCGGGCTCATTTTCGATACGAGCGGAAACCTTTATGGCACAACTTCTCTTGGCGGTCGGTACGGTTCTAACTGCGGCGGATACGGCTGCGGTAATATTTTCGAGTTGACGCCGGTTAGGAATGGCAAGTGGACGGAGAAGGTACTACACAGCTTCAGGCCCAATGGCAAGGATGGTTTTTGTCCTGTCGCAGGGCTGATCGCCGATGTGAGCGGAAACTTGTACGGCACAACGAACGAGGGAGGTGTGGACAATGCAGGCACCGCCTTTGAGTTGTCACCAACGAACGGCGGGTGGACAGAAAAAGTGCTGCACAGCTTCGACAGGACAGACGGATCGTTCCCCTCCGCAGGCGTGATCTTCGATAGGAAAGGTAATTTGTACGGTACAACCTGGGGTGGCGGCGCGCATGATTTCGGCACTATCTTCGAGATCACGCCTTAGATTCGCTGTCCCGATCAATCAGAACCGCAGTCTGAAGCAGACCAATTATCACTTTGCCAAGAGGCGGAGTGATGTTAACAGGCCATGACACTCATCGACACCCTTGCGGCTTCAGGAAGTGAGCACCTGCGGCGCTACCTCACGCAATCCAAGCGCGAGTAAGGTTTTGTCCGCCGCCTCAGTGCCGGAACGGACGCAATCGGGGACGCCGATTCCACGATATCCGTTGCCGGCTAGCGTCAGGCCGGGAAGTTGCCGCAATAGGCTTTCGATGCGCTGCAGGCGGTCCAGGTGGCCGACTCCGTATTGTGCCATTGCGCCTTTCCACCGATAGACGCGGGTGAAGAGCGGATTCGCCGTGAGCCCGATGATTTGGCGAAGGTCTTCGCGAACGATGCGGAGAACTTCTTCATCGGGAGCTTGCAGAACCTGTTCGTTGCGGGCGCCGCCGATGAAGCAGCGGAGCAGGGCGCGGTCGTCTGGTGCGCGGTGGGGAAACTTGTTATGCACAAACGTGGCGGCCAGCATGCGTTTGCCTTCGCTGCGAGGAATCAGAAAACCGAAGCCGGGTGGGAGGGTCGCGCGGACGCTGGCATCGTAGCCGAGATTGACCGTGACCGACGAAGTGTACTGAATGGCTCCGATTTCGGAGGCGAGGTTTTCGCTGGCCGTCTTTAATAGTTCTGCCGCCGCTTGCGCTGGCGTGGCTACGATCACGGCGCCGAAGTGATCTGAAGCGTGGCCCGTGGAGATCAGCCAGCCTTCTTTCTGTCGTTGAACATCTTGCACTGGGGTGCTCGAGTGAAGTGCGGATGCAGGGAGGCGGGATACGACGGCGTCCACCAACTGCTGCATGCCATCTTTCAGCGAAGTGAATAGAGGTCGCGCTGGGGCTTTCGATATTCGCGCCATTTTCTTACGGGCCGCCAGCATGGCGCGGCCCAGGCTGCCGTGGGTGGCTTCCATCTCGGCGAAGCGGGGTAGAACGGCGCGGACACTGAGTTGTGCGGCCTCGCCGCCATAGACGCCGGAGAGCAATGGGTCGGCGAGACGATCCACCATTTCGGAGCCGTAGTGGCGCTCGACAAATGCGGCGACAGTTTCGTCGGCGTCGGCCCTTCGTGGAGGATGAAACCACTCGCGCGCCATCCGCAGCTTTGTGGAGATGGAAAACAGCGGCGACAGTACGGTTGGCGTGATTTTTGTGGGGACCATGAACATCAGGCCGTCGGGAATCAGTGCCAATCTGCCTTTCACCAAAATGTAAGTTTTGCGGTCGGCATCATTGGAGCCGATGAGTTGATCGCCAAGGCCGACTTCGCGGCACAGGTCGCTGGCCCAGGGCTTTTCGGTAAGGAAGGAATCGGGGCCGGCTTCGACCAGGCAGCCGTCCACTCGGTCGGTGACCAGCACTCCGCCAAGACGAGGAGCGGATTCGAATACGACGTATTCCACTGGCGCGCCAGCGAGACGGTGTTTTTCCAGCGCGAAGGCGGCTGACAGGCCTGAGATACCGCCACCGATTATGGCGATACGTTTCATTTGGTGGCGACCAACGATGGCGACAGTCGCGATCTGGAGATGTCGGCTAGGGCTGCGGCCAGCAGCGGCGAATCATTCAGCGACTCGGCGCGCCACAGACGCATGTCTTCTTTCTGTGCAAATTGTTTGAATCCGATGTCGATGTCGTAAAGGACTTCGACGTGGTCGCAGAGAAATCCTATGGGCTGAAGAAATACGCCGCGATGGCCTTTTTCTTTCAGGCTGAGAATCGTATCTTCCACTCGCGGCCCCAGCCATGCTCCGCCGGACATGCCCTGGCTTTGAAAGGCGAAAGTCCAATCTTCGGAAGACAGGGCGGCTTCGCGCGCTACCAGTGACGCAGTTTCTTTTGCCTGGTTCTCATAAGGATCCCCCTCTTTGATGGTGCGCTCGGGAACGCTGTGCGCGGTAAAGATGATCGGGACTTTACGTCCCGCCTCGCGACAGGCGCGCTCCCATCCGGCACGCAGTTTTTCAGCAAAAGCTTTGATCAATAAAGGATGATCGTGCCAGGATTCGACGAAGTCGACGGTAAAGGGATTTTCCCGATTGTCGGTGAGGCCGGATCGGTAAAGACCGACGCTGGTGCGTGAATTCTGCGGGGCCAGGCAGATGGCGACAACATGCTCAATGCCATCTGAGGCCATAGCGCCTACGGCATCCGCGATGAACGGCTTCCAGTTTCGCATGCCAACATAGACGGGCAGTCCCAATTCGTGCGCGAGAAGTTCGGCTTGCTTCAGGGTCAGTTCGGTCAGTGGGGAGCGGCCAATCAGGCCGTAGCGATGCTTCACTTCCTCTACAACTGGCGGTGGAAGCGGGCGCCCGCCGGTTACGCGGAGAAGAAATTCAGGCACCTGGTCGACCGCGTCGGGGCTGCCATGGGCAAGCAGCAGGACGGCATTTTTTTTCGGGTTGGCCAACTCTAGTCCCCTTATCGCGACGCAGGAATGGTTTTCGTCGAGTGCTGTTGCACAAATTCAGCCAGCGCTTTTACATTCTCGACCGGAGTTTCGGGCAAGATGCCGTGACCCAGATTGAAAATGTGACCGGGACGTCCGGCGGCGCGGCGCAAAACATCTTCGGCGCGTGATTTGAGTTCCTTCCAATCGGCGAACAGCAGAACCGGATCGAGATTGCCTTGCACGGCACCTTCGAAACCGAGGCTGCGCCAACCGTCATCGAGCGGAATACGCCAATCGAGACCGATCACTTCAGCGCCGGTCTCTCGCATCGAAGGCAGAAGTGTGGAGCTGTCCGTACCGAAATAAATTATGGGCGCTCCGGTCTTTTGCAATGCTTTGACGAGTTCCGTGGTTCGTGGCAGCACGTAGCGGCGATAGTCTTCGACGCTGAGGCAGCCGACCCAGCTGTCGAAAATCTGGATGACATCGGCGCCGGCATGCACTTGCTGAGCGGCGTATTCGGAGACAACCGCGACCAGCTTGCGCATCAACTCATCCCACACGGAGGGCGACGAATACATCATTTTCTTGGCGTGAACATAATTACGCGATCCGCCGCCTTCGATCATGTAGCTTGCGAGGGTAAAGGGTGCGCCGCAAAATCCGATTACGGGCAAACGCGTGCCGAAATGCTTGCACACTTGGCGGACCGCTTCGGAAACGTATCCCAGATCAGCGGCGCGATCGGTGCGTAGATGGTAGATATCGTCTTTCGTGCGCACTGGCTTCTCGATTACGGGGCCCTCGCCGGTGGAGAAGTGAAATGGAAGCCCCATGACTTCGAGCGGCAGCAGCAGGTCGGCGAAGATGATTGCGGCATCCACACCAAGGAACTCGGCGGCGGTGATGGTCACTTCGGCGGCGACTTCTGGCTTCTTGCAAATCTCGATCAGCGAATATTGTTTGCGGACGGCGCGGTATTCGGGCATGTAGCGGCCAGCTTGACGCATGAACCACACTGGCGTGCGGTCGACCGGTTGCGCCTTGCAAGCCTTGACGAATCGGGATTCGGGGGCGGACATGAACATTTAAATGTAGCATTTTCGAGCCATAGGTGCCGCTGCGCGGCAATGGAATCGATGAACGGCAGAAGGGCGCCAGCTTAGTTGTTGCCGGATTGCACACTGCCGAGAGGGGGCGCACGGAGCAACCACAGGGTTAACCCCCTCCATCGGCCTGCGCATTTGATGATTTATAGTCACTGCATGCGGGCCATTCTGGCGGGAGGCGGGACCGGCGGACACGTGATCCCCGCCCTCGCCATCGCTCAGCAACTGCAGAAAGACTATGCGGCCGAGGTGCTGTTCGTCGGCACCGCTCGCGGAATCGAAAATCGATTGGTCCCCGCCGCTGGTTTTCCTCTGCGGCTCGTTCAGGTCGGCGCGCTGAAAAATGTGAGCCTGGCAACGCGCCTGAAAACATTCCTGGATTTGCCGCGAGCCGTGTGGGATTCGCACCGCATACTCTCCGAGTTTCGTCCCGACATTGTGATCGGTGTCGGCGGATACGCATCCGGCCCAGCCATGTTGGCCGCGGTGCTGCATAGAGTGCCAACGCTTGTATTCGAGCCAAATTTCGTGCCCGGATTTGCCAATCGCCTGGTGGCGCCGCTGGTGTCGGGAGCTGCCGTCCACTTCACCGAAACCGGGCGCTACTTTCGCCGATGTGAGGTGACCGGCGTGCCAGTTCGCGAAGCCTTTTTCCAGATCGCCAACCAGAACCCCGCAGGCACCAAGCCGACCCTGCTCGTCTTCGGCGGAAGCCAGGGCGCGCACGCGATCAATCAGGTCGTGATGGATTCTGTTGCAGACCTGCGCGAGCGTGTTCCCGGAATTCACATCGTCCATCAAACCGGCGAACGTGACTATAATGACGCTCAAGCGGCCTACGAGAAGTTGGGTGACTGCGTGGAAGTCTATCGTTTCATCGACGATATGCCTGCGTCATTTGCCCGGGCGGATTTGCTCATCTGCCGCTCCGGCGCAAGCACGGTGGCAGAAGTGACGGCGGCAGGCAAGCCCGCAGTCTTTGTGCCCTTCCCGCGTGCCGCCGACGATCATCAAAAGCGTAACGCGGAAGCACTGGAGCGCGCGGGTGCTGCGGTAATGCTTGAGGAGCCAAAACTGAATCGCAAAAGCCTCGTAGAGACGGTAAGCACGCTATTCAGCCAACCATCGCGTCTCCAAAAAATGGGCGACGCGGCCCGCAAGCTATCACATCCAAATGCCGCACGCGATATAGCGGCGATGGCAGCCCGGTTAGCAGGCACGAAGAAATAGACCGCAGATTTACACCGATCGCGGATTATCTTTTGTCAGATCGGTGTTTTATCCGTGCAAATCCGCGGCGAAGAAGTTGATTTAAATGTTCGCGAAAATTCAGCGCATACATTTCGTTGGCATCGGCGGCATCGGCATGAGCGGTATCGCCGAAGTGCTGCTAAATCTCGGCTACAAAGTTTCCGGTTCCGACCTGAAGAGTTCCACGGTTACGCAGCGTCTCGCCAGCCTCGGCGCCGCAATATTTGAAGGACATCGCGCAGAAAACATTGCTGGAGCCGAAGTAGTTGTAGCCAGCTCGGCCATTACGTCCGACAATCCCGAAATTTCTTACGCCCACGCCCTTCACATTCCCGTCATCCAGCGCGCCGAGATGCTGGCCGAACTGATGCGCCTGAAGTACGGCATCGCCATCGCCGGAATGCACGGCAAGACCACAACCACTTCCATGGTGGCAGCCGTGCTGGCTGGCGGCGGTCTCGATCCGACCGTAGTCGTCGGCGGACGCGTCGACGCCATGGGCTCGAACGCTCGCCTGGGCAAATCGCAGTATCTGGTAGCCGAGGCCGATGAAAGCGATCGCTCGTTTCTAAAACTTTCGCCCATTCTCGCGGTAGTCACGAACATCGATCGCGAACACATGGACTGCTATCGCAACATGCGCAATGTCAAGCGAGCCTTTCTCGACTTCATGGATCGTGTCCCTTTTTACGGAATGGTGGTGGTCTGCAACGATGATCCTCTGCTGCGCCGCATGCTCCCGCAGATTCAGCGCCGCACGGTCACCTACGGCACGCGTCGCGGTTCCGACTTTCACATTAAGCCACGCGAATCCGTCCTCAACCGCGGCGCAACCGGGCCCATCAACCGGTTCCACGTAACGTTTCAGCAAAAAGCTTTGGGCGAGTTCCGCCTGCAGGTGCCCGGCGTACACAACGTATTGAACGCGACGGCGGCGATTGCCGTGGGCGTCGGTCTCGACATCAACGTGGAACAGATCCGCACGGCGCTCGAAAACTTCCGCGGCGTGGATCGACGTTTCCAGTTGCGAGGAACGGTCGGCGGCGTAAGCGTGATCGACGATTACGGGCACCATCCCACGGAAGTCCGCGCCACCCTGTCCGCAGCCCGCCAGTGCGGATTTCACAAGATCCACGTCGTATTCCAACCCCACCGTTACACCCGCACGCAATTGCTCATGGACGAGTTCGCCACCGCATTTCACGATGCCGATACTCTGTTCATTCTTGACATTTACGCTGCCAACGAAGCGCCAATCGAGGGAATCACTGGAGAGGCCTTAGCTCGCCACATCCGAGATGCCGGAGCACACGAAACCCGGTACGCCGCTTCTTTTGCCGAAGCCGCGGACGCAGTCGTCGCCGGAGCCCAGGAGGGCGACATGATTCTAACCCTCGGCGCAGGTAGCGTCTCGCAACTTGTCCCGATGATCTTGGAAGAACTTCAAGCCAGGCAGGAGAGAATGGCAGCCGCAACGAAGTCCCTTGCTATTATTTCCTCGCCAGAATAAAGACCTGTTCCAATTTCCGAACAAGCCAACGAAAGCTGTTGTTTGCAGCCGCAGAGTGTGAAAATGATTTTTAGGTTATGGATCAGCCGCGTCCAACAGACCGCACGGTCAACAGCCGTCGCTATCAAAGATATGAACTCGAAACCGAAATCAGAGCCGCGATCCTCGGACTGGAGCACCGCGAGATGCGCGGACGATCATTGAATATCAACGAAGGAGGAATCGGAGGGATATTTGTTGCGGGCTGGGACGTCGGCACTTCCGTCAACTTGCAATTTACCGTTCCGATCGCTACCACTCCAGTTCGCGTAAAGGGCGTCGTACGCAATCGCACCGGGTACCGCTACGGATTCGAGTTCGCCGACTTGACCGCTGAGGAGCGCGAAACCATCAGCCGAACCTGCAGGACGCTCGATCTGCTTCAATAAATTGAGCAGGCGGATGCGTGCAGGCGCCACCGCGTGGGTTCCCACGACATCCTCATCCGACAGACCTTCGCAGTCCTGGGCAAGCCGGGATCACGGCTCCAGCGTCGTGGAGAACCCTCGCGGTGTCACATTCGGCAGCGAGTTTTCGAATTACTTCACGGCGTCTGCGGTTTTGTCGGCGGCTTTTTCGACGCCTTTGCCGGTGTCCTTCGCGCCTGTCTTGACGGCGTGTCCGGTCTTCTTCGCCACGCTCTTAGTCGCGTGTCCGGTTTTGTCGGCTGCCTTCTCCGTTCCCTTCGCCGTGTCCTTGGCCGCTACCTTGGTGTCGTGACCAACGTCTTTCGCCGCCTTATCGGTGTCATGCGCAACGTCCTGAGCAAACACGACCGTTGCCGAACTGAGTACAGCTGCCGCAAGAATTGTGGCCAGCTTGGATTTCATATTGCCTCCCGTTTGTTTGATGGAAGTGATTTTGGAAGTATCTAGCATTCGACATACAAAATGCAACAGCGGTACAGGTATTTAGTGTTCGCGGTTTTGATTGGTCACTCCAGTTCTCCCTCCAGAGCGGTGAGCGTTTCGTCCTCCACATCCCATTTCTTGAGGATGGTGAAGATCGTCTTCGAGGCGAATCCGGCGCGCGTGAGTTGGCGAAAAATACGCGCGGCCTGCTTTTGGTCTTTCGGCTTCGTCAGACGCTTGCGCTTCAAGTATTCTCGCGCCTGGGTCTCGTCACTCACTTCGTCGTACACCGCATCGACTGCCTTCTCGATGACTTCGCTGTGCACTCCTTTTGTCCTCAGATCCATAATCACGCGGCGACGGCCAAATTTTTCGTTGTCCCGGCGGAAGGAAGAATATGCGGCCGCGTATTGTGCGTCGTTCAAATAGCCCCGATCTTTAAGCCGGCGGATGACGAGTTCCACCAGCGTCTGTCCATACTCTGTCTCCGCTTCCACTCGGCGCCGCAGCAGGCGCTTCAGTTCAGCCACGGAACGCGCGCGGCGGCCCAGCGCCCCCACGGCATATTCAAAAAGTTCGTCTTCGGATTCGGTCTTTTTCGGACGTGAAAAGCCCATGGCCAACAACACCTTACCCCAGCGCGAGCACCGGGAATGTGCGTCAATATCTACGTTACAACTTTTTACCTGCGCAGTGGTGACAACGGGAACTTTCTCGCGTCTATTTGCGTAGATTAGGGAAGAGTGAGGAAGCCAGTCATGCTAACTATCGATGTGGAAAAAACGGGCGATGTAGCGGTGGTGCGATGCGTAGGGCGGATTGTTCGCGGCGCGGAGCTTGGCACGCTGAGGAACGCGGTCCTTGCTGAGAACGACACTCGCATTGTGGTGATCGATTTGTCCGATGTGGAAGCCCTGGACGCCGGGGGACTGACTGCGCTCTTGTCTCTGCGGCAGTGGGCTCGGAACCGCAACGTGCAGCTTAAGCTGGTGAATCCCTCGCATTTCGTCAACGAGGTGCTGACGCGCACTGGGTTGGATCACGTGTTTGACATTTCGACATTTGAGCATGCGCTTTTTGTCCTCAGCGCTCCGGATTGTCGTCACTCAAGATACGCAGCTGCGTGGTAGATGGAATTGCTCTTCACTGGGCCGGAACTTATGCTTTCGGTTTTATCGCTGCTGTGATTGCCGAAGCGAGGTTCCGGCTCCCTCCGAAATAAAAAAGGGCGCGCATGGCGCGCCCTCAGTCTTTCAGGAGAATAAATCAGCGGCCCCCGTAACCAGTCTGCTGCATCGCATTCTTGGAGATGTCGCTGGTGGAAGAAATACCCTGCATACGCAGCTTGAAGTCGTCGGCATTGGAAGCGCTTTCCAACGCGGTTTCGTAGTTAATCAGCCCCGCCTGGAATAAATCCCACAGAGACTGATCGAAGGTTTGCATGCCATACTGCGAAGTTCCGGCGGAGATGGCGTCGCGAACGGCGCGTGTCTTTTCCGGCACCAGAATGCATTCCCGGATGTAAGCGGTATTAATCATGACTTCGACGGCGGGCACGCGGCCGTCCCCGTCGCATCGTCGCACCAGGCGTTGACTGATGACCGCCCGCAACACAGCCGCAAGCTGCAGACGAATTTGTTTCTGTTCCGGCGGCGGGAATACGGCGATGATACGGTTGATCGTTTCGACCGCATCGAGCGTATGCAAGGTGGAAAACACCATGTGGCCGGTTTCCGCGGCGTGCAGCGCGGTGCCGATGGTTTCAACGTCGCGCATTTCGCCGACCAGAATCACGTCCGGATCCTGACGCAGGGAAGCCCGCAGCGCGGCCGAAAAGGTCGGCGTATCCACCTCGATCTCGCGCTGGTTCACGTAGCCTTTCTTGTCTCGGTGCAGAAATTCGATGGGGTCTTCAATGGTGATGATGTGTTCCGCGCGAGTGGAGTTAATGCGATCCACCATGGCCGCCAGAGTGGTCGACTTACCGGAACCGGTGACGCCCGTGACCAGGATCAGACCGCGCGGCATGTCGCACACCTGCTCCACAATCTTGGGCAAGTAGAGTTCATCGAGCGCCCGGATCTTGGTGGGAATCACGCGCAGCACCAGTCCCACGTTGCCGCGCTGCTGAAAAACGTTTACACGGAAGCGGCCGAGTCCGGCGACCCCGTAGGCCATGTCGATTTCCGTGCTCTCTTTGAACTTCTGCTTCTGTCTCGCCGACATCATGCTGAAGGCCATGGTCAGCATATCTTCAGCGCTGATGCGGGGCTGATCGGTAAGCGGGGTAAGTTCGCCGTCAATTCGCAGATGAGGATAGTTGCCGACCTTCAGGTGCAAGTCAGAGGCGCGCCGCTCCATGGCGATGCGAAGCAGGTCATCAATATTCATTGAATAATTCCCCAGGGATCAACTCGTATGATGAACCGAAATCCCGTCCAACCCAAGATGACCTAAGTAATAGGGAAATGCGCGTTTGGGCAGTGGCTGAATGCGCTGGTCCGGGGTAGGCCATGCCGCAACAAGGGCGGCGGGCGACAGAGCGATTCCGTGTTGTAAATCGGAAGATATTGATTGACTAGGTCTACCGGCTTAGTCAATTCCTATGAGACGATGCAGGTCAACATTCATCACGCGAAAACCCACCTCTCAAGCCTTCTGCAGCGTGTCGCGGCAGGAGAGGAAGTCATCATCGCGCGCGCAGGTGTACCGGTGGCCAAGCTGATAGCTGCTGGCTCACAAAACAACTCGCGGCGCCCTATGGGTTTTGCGAAGGACAAGATCTGGATCGCGGAAGATTTTAATGCTCCTGACCCGGCACTTGAAGCCTTGTTTTATGACGCCCCGCTGACCACCGCCCCGGCCCGCAAGCGAAAAAAGAAGCGGTGAAATACTTGCTGGATACGGATGTCTGGCTGTGGAGCGTCGGCGAGCCCTCACGAATCTCGCGCAAAGCGCGCGATGGCAATGAAAAAGCCGCCCCGCGGGGCGGCTTTAACGTTACCTCAAAAACAATTAAGCCGCGCTGGGTTCCGCTTCCGCTCCCGGCCAGGGCTCGTCGTAACTGCCTCCGTAAATGGCTGGGCACTTTGCACCCATGGGACGCAGATACGCAGCAAGCTGTCCGCGGTGATGAATGCTGTGATTGTTCACGAACGCAAGATAGTAGACAACGGGCAGATTGAAGACGCCATAAAAGTCCACCGGCGTCAGCAACTCCTCCGCCGACATTGACCGTACCCGCTCAATCGCACGCGAGAAGTTTTTCTCGTACCAGTCGGCAACGTCAACCGCGGTCTCGGGTTCTTCTTTGAAGCGAGGCTCCATGTCGAACTTTCGATCGGCAGTCTCGTCGAGCATCTGTACATCCGCGGACGCCAGATGCCAGGCAAGTTCCTGAGCGCTGCGCGAGTGGGGATCGGGCTTGTAGTCCCGCTTGGCGTCGGGAACTGCGGCCAGGACTCTCTTCGTAGCTTTCATTTCGTTGCTCAAGCCCATGAGCATTATGTCGCGATAGGCCAGAGCGAATTCGGGAGTGGGACCTTGCTGTGCGCTTGCCATATTTTCTCCTTGATTGTTTTTCTGCGACGTTGCTATCAGTGTGACGTTGAAAAGGGCGCTTAGGTAAGCGCCCCGGACTGTGAATTTTTGAATTCCGCTATACGCTGACCGGCTGCTTGCTGCCTACTGGCACCGGCGTCAACCATCCAAAGCGGTCTGCCTTTTCGCCGCGCACGATGCCATAGAATTCCTTCTGTATGGCTTTGGTCACGGCCCCAGTGACGCCCTTGCCTACGCTGATTTTGTCGACCGAACGAATCGGCGTGATCTCCGCCGCCGTCCCGGTAAAGAAGGCTTCCTCCGCGATGTAAAGCAGTTCGCGCGGAATCCCTTGTTCGACCACCGGAATTCCCAGCCCGCGAGCGATCTGCAGCACTGAATCCCGCGTAATCCCAGGCAGCACGGAGTTGCCGAGCGGCGCAGTCTGCAGCGTGCCATTCCGTACGACGAAAACGTTTTCGCCCGAGCCTTCGCTGACATACCCATTGGCATCGAGCGCAATGCCTTCCACGTAGCCGTTGATGATGGCTTCCATCTTGATCAACTGCGAGTTCATGTAGTTCGCGCCCGACTTAGCCATCGCGGGTAGAGTGTTGGGCGCGATGCGCGTCCATGACGAAACGCACACGTCCACGCCCTGCTCGGCGTCGCTGCCCAAGTATTTTCCCCACGGATAATTACAAATGTAGACTTCGGTCGGCGAATTAAAGGGATTGACTCCGGCTTCGCCATAACCCCGTAGCACGATCGGCCGCATGTAGCACGGCCAAATTCCATTGGTCTTTACCAACTCAAGCATCCCGGAAATCAGCTCTTCGCGCGTGTAATCGACGTCGATCCGGTAAATCTTTGCCGAATCCAGCAGCCGTTGAGTGTGTTCGTTCACCCGGAAAATCGCCGGACCCGTGGGCGGCGCGTAACATCGGATGCCCTCAAATACCGAAGAGCCGTAGTTGACCACGTGCGACATGACGTGGATTTGCGCATCGTCCCACGCAATAAGCTTGCCGTTGTGCCAGATTTTTTCCGTCTTCTGAATCGCCATGTCCACTCCTACCAAGATTTGATTCACACCTACAGCGAGGAGTTTCGTTAGATGCCAAAATTCCTTCCGTGGGCGGACCCGCCTGCTGGCACTGGCGACAGGCGGCACGTAAAGAAGCACGTAGACAGCCAATTTCTAAGGCCATCAGATTATAACCGAGCCATGAAGGAACACAGGAAGCTTTTCTGCATCCATCCGAACAGTTGCAGACACCCAGAAAATGTACAGTCAGCCGTAACCTAGGAAGACCATTAGCGTACTCGAACACGTCCGGCTTCCTCATTGCGCAATCTTTTGCACGTTGACTGGCAGGCAATACCGATGGATAATGCCCTCCTTCGGAGGTCCCGTGAAATACTCCTCTCGGCTTCAGAACGCTTCCCTTTCCCATTCAATTCACCAACAACTCAGCGCATACGCCCTGGCTGCAGGCGCGGCTGGAGTAGCGGTTTTGGCATTGGGGCAGCCCAGCGAAGCCAAAATTGTCTATACGCCCACGCACCGAAAGCTGCCGCTAAATAAAGACTTCTTCCTCGATCTCAACCACGACCGTGCCAACGACTTTCGATTCCATATCACGACATCGGAATTAGATTGTTCTGCCCGCCGCGGTACCTGCTCAACCTGGGATGCAGCGATCGCTTTTGTCTATCCGCAGGCGAAGGGAAACGGCGTTGTCGGAAAACCAGCGTTCGCTTCAGCTCTGCGCGCGGGTGCGCCTGTTGGACCCAAGGCCGCCTTCAATACCAGCCGCGGAATCATGGGAGGAGTTCAATTCCGCGATCAAGCATTGAGCTACTCCGGCGCTTGGGCGGATTCAGGCAAGCCCGTCGACAATCGTTACGTGGGCCTGAAGTTCATGATCAAAGGAAAGATTCACTATGGCTGGGCCCGATTCAACGTCAGAATCTATCGTAATCCGGAATCAACCGTCAGGGCCGTTTTGACCGGCTACGCCTACGAGACCATCCCCAATAAATCCATCATCGCCGGCCGGACGAACGGGCGCGATGAGGTGAGCAAGGTCGAGCAACCGGCGCCAGCGGCGATTCGCCCATCCGCCCCGGAACCCGCGACTCTGGGGATGCTAGCCCTGGGTGCGCCCGCGCTCTCTATCTGGCGGCGGGAGCTGTCTGGAGGGATGACCCAATAAACAATCGCAACTACTCTGCGTCTGAGCCTTAAGGTACGGGCACTACGAAAACAGGTTGGGCTATTTGTCTGTCCCGGACCTGTCAGCGGGCGACGTCAGTCCAGCCTGCACGACGCCCGGCAGTTCATCCCCGCTAAAATACTGCCCCTTCGCCGCCCGCATCTCCGGCATCGCGACATAGGGCTTGCTGTAATCATTAGCGGCGTTCCAGAACAAAAAGCCGATCCCGCCCATGTTTTTCGCCGTCTGCACCTGCACTTCGATGTACTTCGGCGAATAGGTCTTGGTCCGCCAGCGAAATGCCTGCAACCACGGACGTATCACCACGTCGCTTCCCTTGGTAATGAGTTCGAAGCGCTTCATGGATTCGCCGATAAAATGCTCCGGCGCGTCCCCCGGATGCGCGATCCCATCCATGCCAAAGAAGTGCGACGGATAAATCATCGGCGAAAGCACATCGCAATACTTTGCCATTTGGACAATATCCTGGCCGGTGTGTGCAAGGTCGACGGGCCGCTGCCAGGCCATGATGCCGAATACGTCCAGCGAAAGCAGAACGCCCGTGGGATGCAGTTCCGCATAAGCATGGTTCAGGAAGTCCGCGATCACCTCAGAACGATGCCACGTAGGATGCTGCGTCTGGAACACAAAGCTCGCGTCTTTCTGATCGCCCTCAGCCGGAAAACGTACGTAGTCAAACTGAACCTCATCCACGCCGGACTCCGCCGCTCTCTTTGCCAGGGCAATGTCGTATTCCTGAACCTTGGGCTGCGAGGGATCGGTCCAGACCAGCTTGCCGTTTTCACGCCAGGCTTGACCGGTTTTGTGGGACTTCACCGCCAACTCCGGATGCGCAACCACCAACCGCTCGTCGCGAAAGATTGCCACTCGCGCAATCGCGTGCATGCCCTGCGAATGCAGGAAATGGGTGAACTTCGGCAGGTCATGAATGGCAACGTGGTGTCCGCCAGCCAAGGGGTGATCAAAAGGAATGTTGACGCTGCCATCACTATCCTTCACATCGAAAACCACCGAGTTCCCGCCCAACTCCCGCCAGCGCCGAATGACACGCAGGCCGCGGTCACTAGCCGCCATTACTCCGGTCAAATAGACTGCCCGTACTTCGAAATCGCGGGGCACGGGGACGGTCTTTTCCACAATGGGTGCAGCTAGAATCCCCGGCACAACGAGTTCCTGCCCGGACTTCAAATATGTGCCCTGCGGATTCCCGTTCGCCTTGCGGATCGCGTCCGCCAATTCACTGGAAGTCAAATAGGATGTCTGCGACAGAAAGCGATGGGCAACCAAGGCGAGCGTATCCCCGCGCTTCGCCACATACATGGCGCTGCCCGGCGGGGCAACACTGGTTACCAGAGCAGGAGGCTCGACCGGCTTGGATGCCCGCGGCGCTGGGTTCGATGTGCGTAAAAGTTCAGGATTTTGGCCAGCTTGGGCGGCAGCAGCCGGTAGCTCGAAGGCCAATCGCCAGGAAACAAATCCAAGAACTACACAAGACAAAACTATGATCAGAATTGAACTAGAACGGCGCAAGTTTTTCTCCAGGAAAACTGTTGTTTGCTTTACCCGGATGCTAGCGGGCCGCCCATTCCTGAGCTAGTTACGTCTGGTCACGGTCGAGGTAGGTCTTTCGCCTCCAAATTCCAAGGAACTTCCTCATGCGCAAACTATTTCCCTTTACATGATTTCCCCGTGCCACGTAAGTGCCTCACAGTGACGACCATCAGCATCTAAGTTGTGAAGGAATAAGCCGTGGGCGAATCCCTAGAGATGGCGAGTCATTTGCACTAGGGGAAGTTGCGGTAAATGAAAGGTATCGACAAATTACCTGCGGAGTGACAAAATTTGTCGCTTCGCGAAACAGCAAACGAACGCGCCACTATCCGACGGAAAGCCCAGGAAAGGGAAACACCCTGACCCTTATGAAGAACGCTCTCAACACCGTGCTCGATCCTACCCGCCGCAGTAACGATGCCAGAGATTTTGACAACACTTTGCGCCGCAAGATCGTCGGCCAGAACGCCGCGCTTGAAAAAGTGGTTGAAATCTACCAGATGTTCTTGGCGGGATTGAATCCTCCCGGACGCCCGGTTGGTAATCTCCTGTTCCTGGGTCCCACTGGCTCTGGCAAAACCCGAGTCGTCGAGGCCATGTCCGAAACCCTGTTCGGCGACGCGCGGGCCTGCATCAAGATTGACTGCGCCGAGTTCCAGCACTCCCACGAGATCGCCAAGCTGATCGGCTCGCCTCCCGGATACCTTGGCCACCGCGAGACCCATCCGTTGCTGACGCAGGAAGCCCTCAATCAATGGCACACGGAAAAGCTCAAGCTCTCGATCCTGCTCTTCGACGAGATCGAAAAGGCTTCTGACGCGCTCTGGCAACTGCTGCTCGGCATTCTGGACAAGGCAACCTTGACGTTGGGCGACAACCGCCGCGTCGATATGTCGCAATGCATCATCATTCTGACCTCGAACCTGGGGACCAGCGAGATGAGCAACCTGGTCGATGGTGGCATGGGCTTCAACCACAAGCCAAAGCTGGTCGACTCGAGTCTGGATGACAAAATCGATCGCACCGCGATCGAAGCCGCTCGCCGCAAGTTCACGCCAGAGTTCATGAACCGCATCGACAAGGTCGTGGTTTTCAAGACGCTGCGGCCGGAACATCTTGAGCAAATTCTGGACATTGAGCTCGGCATGGTGCAGCAGCGCATTCTGATGGCTTCGCCCGCCAATCAGTTTGTGTTCAATTGCACTGCCAAGGTAAAGAGTTTCTTGCTGCAGGAGGGCACGGATCCAAAATATGGCGCACGTCACCTGAAGCGCGCCATCGAACGGCATCTAGTGTTCCCGCTCGCCAATCTGGTTGCAACCGGCCAGGTCAGGCTGGGAGATTTCATCCGCGTCGATATGGCTGCCGAAGGCGCTCTGACGTTCGTAAAAGAAGCCGAAGGCGCCATGGTGCCCATGCTCATGGAGCGCTACGGAGCCGCGGCGGGAATGCCTCCCATGGCCGCGCGCGCAGCCCGCACCATCGGTCGCCGCGAATTCGGGGCGACCCCGACCGCAGACACGAAATAGTTTTGTGGTAGTCCGGACAAAAGAAAGCGCCGCCAACCAGCGGCGCTTTTTTTCTTCTTGGGGAGGCACAGAGAATCCAAAAAAGAAGTCTCTGTGACTCTGTGTCTCTGTGGTAAAGCAGCCGGACGCGCTGGTCGTGGCAAAAAGGGCCGTGCGATTTTGAGAAAAACGACCCGCCGAGGCAGTAGCGCTTCGTTCGCAGAATCGTTAGCGATTGCTATATCGGATCCCAAATGATGTCAGGGCATTCCCCATCAAAGAACCTTTCGCAACGGAAGAACACGGGGTCTTCGGCTGTCGCCTGGCGCGGTTCTCCTGTGGCGTGAATCGTGCCATCGTAATCGGCGAAATAG
This sequence comes from uncultured Acidobacteriota bacterium, assembly GCA_963838765.1. Classification (GTDB taxonomy): domain Bacteria; phylum Acidobacteriota; class Terriglobia; order Terriglobales; family Acidobacteriaceae; genus JABDBE01. The sequence continues at coordinate 68,589 of CAWISU010000077.1, forward strand.
CTTCGCAGGCAGTTCTGTCCGTAACTCTTGCACAGCACCGAGATGGCAAACCGGTTCGGGTCGCCGGATTTGGGTGGAAAATAGAGTGTTTCGAAATCCCTGGTTTCCAGGCGCATCCCACCGTCTTCGATAGTCGGCCTCTCGTGGCCAAGACCGCCGATGGCCTCGGCGTTGAGCGTAGCGGGCGCCACCCCATTATTTTTTTCTCTCATGTACTGCTCAATATTCCGTTTCAGGGCTTCGATCTGCGAATAAAAAAAGTCGCCCTGCTGCACCACGACCTTGGGAGTGACGTTCTCCATATCCCAGGGATAGTCGACAAATATAATTCCACGGCTATCAATCATTAAGGCTCCCGACCTCGAATTCCCTTTTTGTCAGGCATCGCGGTCAGCTGAAAATCGGTCACCCGCCCGCCCGCCAGATCCTTCTCTGGATCGTATTCGAGCTTAAACTCCGGAACCGCGTCAGTGGCGAAACTTGTATCGCAAGCCCAATCTGCCGGGCGCGGATTGAGCGTTGCCGGATAGTCCGCTTCGGGATGAAGCATGTGGTTTCGAAGCAGGCAAGCGGTTAGGGAAACGATGGTCTGCCGGGCAAGCCCGGCTGGCTCGTACAGGTCCATGTTGGCCTGTGCTCTTTTCCGCTCTGCTTGCTGCTGGCCTTGGTTTCCGGCGGCAATGAGAAGCTCGAAACCAACAAACAGATAGAACGCGGTTGCGCCGACCCCTGCCCCGAACGTACTCCACTGAACCTTTCCGATCCTGAACGCGGACCAAACGATCCAGAGATTAATTACCATATACACCAGAAGTGTCAATTCCGCTGCCTGCATTACGCGATCCGGCCGACCACCCCAGACAGACGATGCATCAAACAGGAATGTCACTGCGAATGCATAAGGCGAAACCAGCACAAACGCGCCAAAGAAGCCACACGCCACACCCGCTCCGGCTGCGATGCGCTCTTGTTCTCGATTCGAGAGGAGGAACCAAGAGGTAATGTAGGGCGCCAATAAGAAAGCAAAACCAAGCAGAAAAACCCACACCGGCGGGGATGGCCGCCCCTCTTGGAGGCGGTTCTGCAGTGCAACTGAGACAAGGAAAAGGATGAAGAACAGGCAAGTCGCTACCAACGCCGCAATCAGCGCGGTTCGGAGTTTGGACGTCCGTGAGTCTAGCGTCGCGACCTTGGGCTTCGGAGCGGGCGTGTTGTGTGGACCCGTCATTGTAAACCGCGCGTCCTACCCGCCCTGCTTCAATTCCAGCAGCACCTGCCGCGCAATTTCTTTCAAAGTCTCGAAGACGCCATTGCCCTGAAAGGCGATGGCTTCCATTATCGGCTCATCCTTGCGCCGCAGTTCCTTACTCAAAGAATCCACGGGCAAAATATTTGGCAGGTCGCGCTTGTTCAGCTGCAAAACGTAGGGAATCTTCTTGAAATCGTAGCCATGCTCTTTGAGGTTGTCCATCAGGTTGTCGAGCGCTTCGATGTTCGCGTCCATGCGCTCTTGCTGCGAATCGGCGACAAAGACAATCCCATCCACTCCGCGCAGGATCAACTTCCGGCTGGCATCGTAGAACACCTGCCCAGGAACGGTGTACAGGTGAATTCGTGTTTTGAAACCGCGCACCGAGCCCAGATCCAGAGGCAGAAAGTCGAAGAACAACGTCCGATCCGTCTCCGTAGCCAGCGAGATCATCTTCCCCTTCTGCTGTTCCGCAGTTTTCTGGAAGATGTATTGTAGATTGGTCGTTTTACCGCCCAGCCCGGCGCCATAGTAAACGATCTTGCAATTAATCTCGCGGGCTGCAAAGTTGATGAAACTCAAAGACTTTCCTCAAGACATGCGGAAGACGTTCAAAAACCACGAACGTGCCCACTTGTTAATTTTGGCTTGGTACTGCTGGTTTTATACCACACAGCCGTCTATCACCGGCAGGTTACCCTGGTTACTAGGGGGACGCCTAGGTTCGAACCCCGCTCACCGGCTCACCGGCAAAGGATAGTACCCCGCCTTCGCATACACCAACACGCAAGGACGTAGATCCGAACTCTTGCAACCCGGTCGGCCAACCCTGACTTCGATCTCCCGATACGAGCTGCTGGGAGTAGCAGCAGTCGCGTAGCCCAGCGTGTACTGGTTGCGGGCGTCGCCAATGGCGCGCTGATAGGCGCCTTCAATGGCGGCTTTGGAATACTCGCTGAGAATCTCACCCCCAGTGGCGCTCGCGTATCTGGGCAGGATATCGCCGTATCCCTGCCCCGGAAGGTGCAGCCTTTCCAACTGCTTGTAACCCGGAATCGCCGAGCCTCCTACGCCGATGCCATACACCAGAATCCCATTGGATAGCAACACCTTCAACACATCGCTATAACTGGCATTGCTTCGCAGTTCGCGCCCGTCGCTGATCACGAATATGATCTTGCGACGCGTCTTCTCCCGTTTGCCCAGATCCAGGGCCGCGTTCAAAATGGCATCGTTCAGCACATGACCTTGCTTCGCCGGCGAAATTGGCGGGGGAATGCTGCGGTCAACTGGAATGTTGTTGATCATCGGGCCTTGCGGGCCCAGCGGCCCGTCCATCACGGGTACGCCGTTGTTCTCGCCGTGGTCGGCTTTGAGCTGATTCAGCACCGCGTCCAACCTCTTGCCCACCGATCCGAAGTCGGCCGCTCTTCCCACCGTATTGCTGTAGGTATAAATCGCGACCTCGTCGAACTGGCTGAACGCTCCCTCCAGCGCGGGAAAGGTCTGATTCACCTTCTGCACATTGATGTCCGCCATCCCCAAATCAAAAACCACCGCCGCCGAGATGGCCAGCGGATCGCTGGTAAAGAAGTTCAGCGCTTGCTTCTTACCGTCATCGAACACCGAGAAATCCTTGGGCAACAACCCATTCACCAGGCGTCCGGAGTCGTCCGTCACCCTGACCGGCACAATCACCTGGTTGACATTGCGAGTGATCTTGAACAGTTCATCTTGCGAAGCGCTCGTCGCATCGGGCGTCGCGCCACCTTCCGGAACGGTCTTAACCTCAAGCGGATGCGGAGGCGGGTTCGTGTTCTCAGCCGCCGGCGACGGAGCCGGTTTGGCAGACGTAGGCGGCGCTTCATTTCCCGAAGGCGGTTGCTCGTCCGCGGACGGCGGTTCCGCCGCAGGGTTCTCCTGAGGCTCGACCGGCGGAGTACTCGGAAATGGCTGCGGCGGCCGGCTGGCTGAAGGCGCGTCCGGAATATCCTGCGTTTGATTGCTTGGTGCCTGCCCTTGCTGTTGCGCGGACCAAGCCCCTAAAGCCAGACAAAACAAGAGGATTACCACCGCAGTAGCTGTTCGATGCCTACCCATCAATCCAAGCACAGGAGAACCCTCTCCGCCTCACGGCAAATCGCTCTTACTTGGGATGCTGAGACCCCTGATTTGGTGCATCTAACGCTAAAGGACTAGACTAACAAAATTAGTGAGAGAATACTTTCATGTTCAAACCCCGCCCCGTTTCGGTCTGGTGTGCCCTCGCTCTCATGTTCCTGTTAGCCGGCCCTTCCGCTGCTCACGCCCAGCAACCGCCCTCTTCGCCCGACAATCGGTCCAATCAGAACCCGCAGGATCAAGACCAGGACCAGTCCGCCGCGACTCTCAAGGTCAACGTAAACGTTGTCCAGCTCTTCTTTAACGTCAAAGACAAGCGGGGAGCCCTGATCCCCAGCCTTACCAAGACCGACTTCCAGATACTCGAAGACGGCAAGCCCCAGACCATCAAATATTTTGCCGCCGAGTCCAACCTCCCCTTAACCCTAGGCATTCTGATTGACTCCAGCGGCAGCCAGGCCCGCGTGCTCGACATGGAAAAGCAGGTCGGAGGCGACTTCCTCAGCCAAATCCTGCGCGACAAAGATTTGGCCTTCGTCATCGACTTCGATGTAAACGTTGAATTGCTCCAGGATTTCACCAGCTCGGTACGCCTTCTGAAAACAGCCCTGAACAGCGCCCGCATCAACACCGCCGGCGGAAGCGGCACCGGCATTCCAGGCCTGGGCGGAGGTACGATTCCAACCCAAGGCGCACCCAGGGGCACGTTGCTTTATGACGCCGTATATCTAGCCTCGCACGATGAATTAGCCCAGCAAGTCGGACGCAAGGCCATGATCCTGCTTACCGATGGTCAGGACGAAGGCAGCCAGTTAAAGATCAAAGACGCAATCGAAGCAGCCCAGAAGTCAGACAGCATCGTCTACGTCCTGCTCTGTGCAGATCGTGGCTTCTACGGCGGCTTCGGCGGCTACTCCGGCGAAGGTGAAATGAAAAAGCTGACGCAGGAAACCGGAGGCCGCGTCATTGAAGTCGGAAATAAATATGAAAAGCTGAAAGAGGGATTCGACCAGATCGCCAACGAACTGCGCAGCCAGTACAACATTGGCTACAACCCGACCAATGCGGCCCTCGACGGCAGCTTCCGCAAGATCGAAATTCACGCCGCCAACAAAGACTACAAAATCCAATCCCGCGCCGGGTACTACGCCGTCCCCAAACGCGACTGAAGGCTGTGGACCTGTCTGTGTAGTGACGGGCGTCTGGCCCGTCTGGCCGAGCAAAGCTCCGCAGCGCATTTCAGCGGGGATGCCGGGCAGCGCTAACCACGCGCGACCCGATCCTTCACCCTGATCACAAACTTCAACCCCGACCAAATCTCACTCACAGCACAAACTTTCACATCCACCAGCCCCGCATCCAACCCAATCCTTCGCACTTCATTCTCATCAAGATCAGTACCCACTCCAGAAGCCTTCTTCGGCCAACTCACCCACAGCATCCCGGCAGGAGCCAGTTGCTTCGCAAACCGTGAAAACTGTTTCTTCAGCTCCGCCGCACTCTTTACGAAGATCATCGCAAAATCAACCGGCCCATCCTTCGCCATGTCACAACTGGCCAGCGCACTCTTCAGCTCACCCTTCACCTCCGCCGGCATATCAAGCAGGGCAACGCGAAACTTTTCTTTGATTCCGAGTTTCTTGGGCAAAGGAGTGCCCGAGTATCCCACCATGCGCTGACCTACCGGGAAGGAGCGTAATAGCCGTGGCGGCTGCGTACCCGCAAGCCTTTTTGACCTAACGCCAGAATTTCAATGCTGCGATAGCGCCCGTCGGAGACAAAGTCAGCAGGTTTATACGAAAGCGCATACTGGCTGCGCAGTTCTTCCTGAATCGCCGCGAATGCGTTGGCCACTTCCGTAATTTGAAACGGAACGTACGCCCGCCCGCCCGTGGCCTCGGCAATGCGTTCCAGCACCTTGTCTCCACGATGGCCCGCGCCGCTCAGGTTTGTGCTGATGGTGTAAACAATCACGTCCGCCCGCTGCGCCATCTCGATGGCTTCTTCCCGCGTCACATGACTCTGGTTGTCGTCCCCGTCGCTGAGAAGAATGATCGCGCGGCGCACCGGCCCCCGGTGCGGCGCCTTCATCAATTTGTCGCGGCAGGCAAAGTACAGCGCATCGTACATCGCCGTGCCGCCGCCCGGACGCAGCGAACGCACTCCCACCGAGAGCATCTCCGTGTTGTCGGTAAAATCCTGCGTCACTTCCGGGGTGACATCGAAGCCCACAACAAAAGCCTCGTCGTATTTTCGACGTATGGTCTGATTCAAAAATTCAACCGCGGCCTGCTGTTCGAACTTGAAACGGTCCCGCACCGAGTTGCTCGCGTCAACCAGCAATCCCACTTCCAGAGGCAGATTCGCCTCGGCGTGAAAGCTCCGGATTTCCGTGGCCGGCTTATTGTCATCCACCACCTTGAAATTATCTTTCTTCAAATCCTTCACGTAGTGCCCGTGCTTGTCGGTAACCGTGAACACGACGTTCACCTCGTTTACCGTGCTGCGAATCGTGGTGAGGGAGTCATCGTCCGCCGGCCCTGGTCCAAGCGGCGAATCGGAGGTGGCCCCCCCTTTTGACGGCTGATTCTTTCCGGCATCGCCTGCGGGCTCGGCAGGCGGAACGGCCGCAGGCCGAGTAGGGTCCGCTGGAGCTTGATTCTGCTGCGCGGTCTCTTGCGGCGGTGCAGCGGGCTGTGGCTCGTGGCCGGCAGCGCGCAGGCTTCGGCGACTGGCTCTGCGGTTGCGACGCGGACGGCGCCGAAGGCAGTTCCGCCTGCGCCGCGTCCTGCGCGTTCAGCGTAAGCATGCCAACGCCACCCAGAAGCAAAATGCCAAGAAAAATAACGGTGCCGAGCTTCATGACTTTTCCCAATTATAGCCGCAATTCAAGCCCCCAACCGGTAACCAGAGTTTACCCAACCCAAGTGCTGTCCTCCCGAGGAACGCGAAGGATCCATGCATTCCGCTCGCAGCGCTTACACGGCCACAGTAGCTCCTACAAACTGTCATCCCGACCGGAGCTTCTCATCCCCGAAAGGGGATGAGAAGCGCAGTGGAGGGACCTGCTGTTCGTTCCCGCTGTAACAATCCTGAAAATAGCGTCATGCCCCGAAAATTCACCGCCCACCTGACACCAAAAAACCCAAAACGGGAAATCCACGACTTTCCCATCGCAAATTCCCTTGACTTCGCTTGAGCTATACAAGATAACAAGTATATAGCCAGCACGTCGCCATGCCCTCCCCAACCCTTAACCCGTTTGTTCTCAAGATTTTCCCCGTAACTCCTTTCAACTCAAAGATTTCAACCGCAGTCCCCAGCTATCCCTATGATTCCAAAAGATCACAGGGAGAGGGGGGATGGAGAAAAATTCATGTTCACTTTATATCCTCATAGCATTCCCCGTTGCCAGCACATCAAAGTCAACGGCACTCAGTGCGGATCGCCCGCCCTGCGCCGCAACCGTCTCTGCTACTTCCACAAAACCTGGCAAGGAGCCCGCATCGCCCTCGGCGCCAACCGCGCCCGCCGCGGCCGCGCCGTTTTCGACCTCCCGCTGCTCGAAGACGCCAACTCCATCCAACTGGCGCTGATGCAGGTCATGCGCCTGATCCTAAGCGGGCAAATCGACGGCAAAACCGCCGGCCTCCTGCTCTACGCCCTGCAAACGGCAAGCTCGAACCTCGCCCGCACCAATTTCGAACCAACGATTAAAACCCGCGTGGTAATCGACCCCCGCACGGTAGATCAAACCCCGCTAGGCGAAGACCCGTGGAACCGCGACGATTATCGCGAGCAAGAAGAAAACGACAAAGCCGTAGCCGCAACACCAGAAGCAACCGAAGAATCCACCGAAGAAAAAATCCCCCAAATCCAAGCCGTAGCCGAATCCCAGGAAGAAGAATCATCAACCTATCGCCCGGACAAAACACCCTGCGCAAAAACTAGGATCCTGGGCGTAGCAGCCCCCCAGTCCGCGCGTGAGTATTCGTTTTCGGACAGACCTGGCGGGACGATACGCGTGAAAATCCAGTCCCAAACGGGCAAACCAGCTTAGCCCAGCGCGTCACGCTAAGTGAAAAGCCGAAGAAGCAGTGCTTCAGCACCGCATAAAAGGGCCCGAATAAGGCGGGCCATAGGTCATCGCCCCAGATTGCCCCGGATAACAACCACTGAGGCCGCTGGCAAATCGTACCAAGCGTCCGGCCCTCCAGTTTGCTTGGAGTGCATGACGGGTCCGTCTGGATCAGCTCTGCCTTTCGTGATGGCGATTACGGGCTGTTCGCCTGGATTTTCTGAATGCGCCAAAAACTGAGTCTCCGCCGGATGCCATCGATACTGACCAGTTCCGAAAGTTGACATTTCAACCGTGCCAGAAAAAAAGGTCGCATCCCGCACCGCCTGATCGTGAAACGAGATTCGAACCCGATGTGCATTTTGCTGATCCCGGTTCACCGCCATGACAGACCATTGCCTATCCGGACGTTTCACCGCATACGCCGTGACCAGCGCATGACCAGCGCCGTCGTCGATATCGCTCTTTGCGGGAAACACAAGATGCTCGCCGGCCCCGGGCTGCACCCATTCCAGGTTGATCAACTGCGACACAAAAAATTGCGACAGAGGCTGCTGAATCTGATAGTTCAGATCGACCGTGAACATGCCAAACGTTCCCGGAGAATCGTTGCAGCCGTGTTCCATTTGCAAGGGCAGATAATGGAAAAAATAAACTCCGTTTCCACCCGCGTTCAAGAACGATCCAATGTAGTCCGCCAGCCAGATTCCAGCGAACATGTCCATATAGGTTTCACTCGCTTCAGGCGAAAGATTCGACTCGGTGATGAACATGGGAAGGTTCGCAGGCACTCCATCTTCGCGCCAGACCTGCATGATGTGGCTCACCAACTCGGGCTCGTCATAAAGGGTGCCCCACGGAGTCTTGCACCCGTCATAGGGATAGTGCTCGAAGGAAAAGAACGCGAGATCGTTCATCCGCCCGTGTTGCTTCAAGTAGTCCAGAAAGCGCGCAACCCACGAAACCCGGCCGTTGGCATCGGGCCACGCCTCAATATCCTTGTTCACTCCCTGAAAGGATGGGCCACCCAGCTTCAAAGCGGGATCGATGCGATGAAGCACCGTAGCCCACTGAATGTAGAGCGCAGCGTAGTCTTCCGGCACCATGAATTGCCCATCTGCTTCCTCGCCCATTTCAACGTAGGAAATTGGGTAGTTACGATTCTTGAGGTAAGTAATCTCAGCCGCTGCATTCTCCGGAGTGTCATAAAGCAGCGCCACCGGAATCATTGCCGGCAATCCACGTGTAACCCCGCTGGTATAGAACAAGTCGAACCCCACTTGCGCCTGTTTGGTCGACAGCAAATCAGAAGGCTCATGCCATGGATCGACCGACGAGCAATAGGTCGCGGTCTGCTCCTGGTCCGGCGTGTGCCGCAGAATATCGTGGAACGCGCCGTCCGCGGTGGTTGTCCCGAGATAAAGTTCGCCGATCGCATAGCCCACGCAGTTTCTCGGATCAGCAAGCTTTGGATCAGCCGGCTGGTGAGAATCACAGGTATTGGACGACTGCGTCATCAGTATTCGCACGAATCGAATCGGCCCTGGATTGTCCGACAGTCGGATGGTTTCAGTCCCGCCTTTTCCGGACGTGACCGTGCCATGCGGAAAAGTCTCCCACACACCCTTGGTCTGAGCTTTGATGGGATCCTCTCCCGTCCAATACTGCACCACGTAGCGAGTGGCATACGGGTTCGCCCATGCGATGCGGATGCTATCCACCATCTGATTTTGCGTGAGGTCAAGGATCACCCACTGCGGATGAAGCGAATCACTTTCACCTGTGAAGCGCTGCGTGAGGTACGGATTGCTCTTCCAATATGTGTTCAGATCGCCATCCGTAAGCCGCGAGAAACCGGAGTTGCCGGTGCCGTCATTGCGCGTGGTCCCGCGGTGCGGCAGAGCATATCCGTAAGAGTAACGAATCATTTCCGTCGGTGTGGCCGAACCGGTGAAGTAGCCCCGGCCGCCGGGATCGCTCCACGCGCCCCGCGGGTTCCAGTGCCACGCCTCCATCAGCAGCTCAGTGTTTTGGCGATAGGTCACAGGTTGCCAGCCTGCGGCAAACACCTGCTGCAGAGAGGGCGGGAGCAAATCCTTGTCGATCGCGGCCGCGGGGATGCGATCCACCCCGGCGCCCAATGTTTGATTCGGAACAAAACGGTTGGTGGAGTGCGCAGGCGTTATGTCGACTTGAATGGTCTGGGCTGAAGACGGAATTATTAAGAAAAAGCACTCAACCAGCAACGCTGCGACGGCCATTCGATTCTTCAAGGCTGCTCCCTAAAACGTTTTAGTAAAGGCTTTGAGGCTGATTGTAAATGAAACGCGGCTAGACGTGGCCCCTACCAATGCACACATAGACCCGAACGACTCTACGCGGACCAACAAAAGCTCGGCAGGGTTGGTCTCACCCTGCGATCTTTTCTAAGAGCTGCTGTAACTCTTCAGGCAACGGCCGCGCAAACGACAGGACCTCACCAGTCCGCGGATGCTGCAACTGCAGCGCAGCCGCATGCAAGAAATTTCTTGCCAAAGAAATCGCAGCTGCGTTCTTAGCCGTCATCTCGCGCGGCGCCCCATACAGCATATCGCCCACCACGGGATGTCGGAGCGAAGCCAAGTGCACACGGATCTGGTGAGTACGGCCGGTATCGATGCGCAACTCCAGCAGCGTGAACTTGCCGTAGTTTGAATCAATCCGTTTTTGCACTGCGTAGTGCGTGATCGCTTCTCGTCCACCGGCACGCTTGGTCGTCATGCGCGTCCGCCGCACCCGATCGCGGCTGATGCTGCTGCTGATCGTCCCGCGATCCAGTTTCACCCAACCATGCACCAACGCGATATAAGTTTTCTTGACCACGCGCCGGGCAAACTGCGCCGCCAGCTTGCGATGGGCCTCGTCGTTCTTCGCCACCACGATCAGCCCGCTCGTGGCTTTATCCAACCGATGAACAATGCCAGGACGCAACTCGCCACCCACGCCCGAAAGCCGCCCGAAGCGGTGCAGCAGCGCATTCACGAGTGTGCCGCGATTGCGCTCATCTTCGGTTGCACCCGCGCCAGCATGCACCATCATCCCCGCAGCCTTGTTTACGACTGCCAGATCATCGTCTTCGTAGACGATGTCAAGCGGAATTTCTTCAGCCATCGCCCGCAACGACGGCGATTTCACATCCCCAAGGATAAAGATTCGTTCTCCACCCCGTAATCTGAGTGAGGCTTTCGCTGCATCATCATTCACCAGCACCTTTTCTTCATCGATTAATTGCTGGACGCGAGCACGGCTGGTGTCCGGAATCTGGCTGACCAGGAACTGGTCGAGCCGTTTGCCGACATCTTCGACCGTCGCAACAATAGTTTTGGGGAGTATGTCCACGCGCGTCGAAAGCAGAACACGCCAAGAATACCGGGCCCCGGCGTCGCTGCGGGCACAAAGATGAAGAACTAAGTTTCTTTCTCTGTGACGCTGCGTCTCTGTGGTGAAAAGAAACCTATCGCGCCTGCGCCGGCAAAGCTTTCAACCCCGGCCGCAGCCACCAGATCAGCCCGCCCAGCACAACCAATCCAATCGCGATCAACTGGGTTCCGGTCATGATCCCTCCGAACACCGAACCTCGTCCCGGATCGTCGCGCAGGAATTCAAGAAAGTAGCGCGCCACGCCATACAGGAAGAAATAAGCGGCAAGCACTTGGCCATCGAATTTCTTGCGCTTCAGCAGCCACATCAAAATAAAGAAATTCGCGAACTCAACCGCCGACTCAAAAAGCTGCGTCGGCTCGAACCGAACTCCCAGCGGCGTACCCACCCAGGCTTGGGCAATGGGATTGGTGAAGGTGACGCCCCAGAAGTGCTCGGTGGGTTTGCCGTAGCAGCAGCCCGCGGCAAAACAACCTATACGTCCCAGCGCATGGCCAAAAGCCAGCCCTGGCGCGAAGGCGTCACAAGTGGCGAGTGCAGGCATGTGCCGCTTGCGAACATACCAGGCCGCCGCCAAAAATCCCGCAATCAATCCACCGGAAAAAACCCCACCGGCCTGCAGGGTGCCGAAACTGAAAATTTCTCCTATATGAGCGCTGTAGTAGTTCCAGTCGTACGCGATGTACAAAATCTTGGCCCCAAGAATTCCGCACAGGACCACGAGAATTCCAAGATTCCATGCATCATCCCCGTTGATGCCCTGCTTCTCGGAATTGCGTACACTGATCCACAATCCGATCAGCACGCCCAGCGAGACCAGAAGTCCGTAGGTGGGCAAACTGAAGTTGCCAATATGAAAGAGTCGAGGGAACACTGTTAATTAGATGCAAAGCACGGAGAATTAGTCAACGCCAGTTTAGCAGGGAAAGGGAAATGCAGAAAAGAAAAGCAAGCCGACCCACCTAGCCGTGTGGTAGGCCGAGAATGAACCCGTCGGTAGACGTTGGGAACCCGCCGCGACCCTTTAGGCATCTCCGCATGGCGGAGCATCGCACACCGGATCTAATTGTACGAGTCAGGCCCCCGTTCATTCGGTGTTGGTTCAAAAATCGGTTACCACCATCACCAACTTCGCAGGTCGGCTTTCAATCCGAATCCTAGGGAAATCCCGCTCGCTTGGCAAGGGGGAGTGCACAAATAGTTGGCACTCCGGTTGCCAGCAACTTTCGTAAGGGCACAGAAGTCGAGACCCCAAAACAACTATGAGGACAGCCCCTCGGCCGCCATCTTGTGCAATTCCACAAAGCAGTGAGGCCTCACGCTCACCCCGCCCGCAGCTTCTCCTCGAGCACCTCATCCAGAGCGTCTGAAAGATGATGGGCCCGCTTCAGATATTCCACCGCTCCGCCATCCTGATTCCGCTTCAGCAAATGATATTCGTCCGCGATATTGAGTGCAGCCAGCACCGCCAAACGCACCGTGTCCACCGTCTGTGTCTGCTTGGCGACCGCCCGCATCTTGGTATCCACATACTCTGCCAACTTGATGATGTACTCCGCATCCGACCCGCGAAGATTGTAGGCCTGATCGAAGATTTCCACCCGCACGCTGGTATCATCAGCGCTCTTCGCCGCAGGTTGCTTGCTGGCGTTGGCCATAACTTATTTCGCTCCTCGTGACTCCCGCATCAAACCCCGAACCGGATTAGCTGGCAGCCTGCTCCTCCGCCAGCGTGTCAATCTGCTGCAGCATCTTCTCCACGCGGCCGCGAATCTCTTCGCGTTCCCGGCGCAGCTGCACCATTTCGCGGCGCAGACCTTCGACCTCTTCCTCGCGCTCTTCCAGCTGCTCACGCAGACGCTGCGTATCGCGCTCCGCCGCTGATCGTGCGTCTCGCGCCGCCTTATACATCTCAATTGTGCGGTAGACCTTTTGTTCAAGCGCCTGAAAATCGTCGGAAGGAACCTGCGCGGATACTTCTTCAGCCATTCTCACCACCATGATTGCACTTCTTCCCCACGAAAATTTTGAATCTTGAGCGCAGTATACCGCACATCGCTGTGGATGGATCAGATAGATGGAGTAAGTATCGCTCGTGTGGGGTCGCTCATGGGGACGGGCCAGAGCCTGTCGGCGTTATTGTACCCGCAACTTTCTTAACCGCCTTCCAGCCTCGTCCAAGGTGGCATCGCGCTTGCAGAACGCAAACCGCACCTGCTTCGCTCCATCCCGCGGATCATTGTAAAAACTCGATCCCGGAACCGCCGCCACGCCAATTTCTTTCACCAGATACTTCGTGAACTCAAGATCACTCCCGAATCCAAACCCGCTGATGTCCGTCATCACATAGTACGCGCCGCGGGGCCGAAAGCACTGGAACCCCGCCTCCACCAAAGCCGGCATCAGCCGGTCGCGGCGCGCTTTGTAACCGCTGGCGAGGTTTTCATAATAAGTTCGCGGCAGTGCCAGGGCCGCCGCACCCGCCTCCTGCAAGGGCGCGGGAGCGCCGACGGTAAGAAAATCATGGACTTTGCGGATCGCATTTGTGATTGTGGGTGGCGCCACGGCCCATCCCACTCGCCATCCGGTAACGCTATAACTTTTCGAGAGGCCATTGATCGTGACCGTCCGCTCATCCATGCCTTCGAGGCTTGCTATCGAAATGTGTTGCGTGCCGTCGTAAAGAATGTGCTCGTAGATCTCATCTGTGATGGCAAGAACGTTGAACTCAACACACAGATCGCGAATCAGTTCCAACTCAACCCGCGTGAATACCTTACCCGTAGGATTATTGGGCGTATTAAGGATGATGGCTTTAGTGTGATGGTGAAACGCCGCACGTAATTCGCGCTCATCGAACGTCCATTCGCCATCGACCGTCGACGGCGGGCGCAATTTAACGAACACCGGTTTCGCCCCGGACAGCACCGAGTCCGGCCCATAATTTTCGTAAAACGGCTCGAAGATCACCACCTCGTCGCCTTTGTTGCACACCGCCAGCAGCGTCGAAATCATCGCTTCGGTCGAGCCGCAACAAACCGTGAGCTGCGTTTCCGGATCAACCGCGATCCCTTGCCATTCCTGCATCTGCCGCGCAATCGCACTCCGCAGATTCTTTGCGCCCCAGGTGATGGCATACTGATTCACATCCGCGGCAATCGCCTCTTGCGCCGCCCGCTTGATCTCGGCGGGAGCGGGAAAATCCGGAAAGCCCTGCGCCAGATTCACCGCCCCATGCAGCATGGCCTGCCGCGTCATCTCGCGAATGACGGACTCGGTAAAGTGCTCAACTTTGTCGCTGAGAAAATGCTTCGCTTGGATCACCACATCCGACATAGTGAGTTAGGCTAGCACAGGGCGAGCAGCAATGCTCATGTGGCGGCAGCCGCCCTCGGCTGTCCGGGCGAGCGAAGCTCGGCAGGCGGCGACCAGAGGAGCGGACCCAGCTGGATCGTGTACTCCCAGCAATCCGCGGCATGGCGACGTCGGTGGGCTTACGCCGCCTCCGCCCTGACCTGAATCTTGAGTTCCGCAAGCAGTTTGTCGATGGCCGCAAAAACATCTCCACGGGCTTGTGGATTATTTCGCAGATGCTCGATGGCTACGGTGGAAGTCCGAAGGTGAACCTTGTACGGTTCTCTCGTTATCAGGAGCATTGCCAGAATGAGTTCACCATCGCGTGCCCAACCCTTATTGATCTCAAGTTCCGCAGTTACTAACGGTTCGTCGCTCACGTCGTCTTCCCTTCGGTGCCTTCCCCAAGGGGCACAGGGTCAAACTCGCCATTGTCGAGAATTTCGTACAACCTTATGTATGACAACCAGCTCTTTTGGGGGCTTGCAACCTCTCAGACCCGCACGGCTCTGTCTACGATTGTTTTTGGCAACTTTCTTATCTACACTGGAGTTCCGTCAACATGCCCTAGCGGGCTATTGCGGGCAATAACGGGCAAGGTCAACTTTCGAGGGGGAGAAAGTGGTGCGTGACTTGTGTCCCAACCGGAACAGGTTCGCCTCGACTCTTGGAAGGCCATAGCGACCTATCTTGGCCGTGATCTTCGGACCGTCAGGCGTTGGGAGAAGGAAAAAGGGCTTCCTGTGCGTCGGGTGCCGGGAGGCGAGCGTAGTGCTGTCTTTGCTTACCCGGAAGAGATCGACAAATGGCTGCAAAGTGGCGGGGCTAAGCCGCCAGAATCCAGCAATGCCATCCAGGGCGGACAACTGGCCTCGCAGGTCAAGATTGAAACCCAGCCCACGCAAGGCGGCTCATTGGCCCGCAGGTTGATCGTCGCTGGGGCATCCTTAGCGCTCGCCTTGGTTGCCGGTGTTGCGATCTCGGGACGCGTAGGGAATGGCACAGGCACTCCGGTTATTACTTCAGTGACGCCCGTCGGGCCGGTACCCGAACAGAGGATCGTGATCGTCGGTCGTGGCTTCGGGAGCTACGTCGCATACACTAACCAGGACACTCCATACCTCGCGATCAGAGACACAACAGCACATTGGGCTGCGGGCCGGATCATTCCTACAAACTGGGATGAAGTCACGTTGAGCGTCGCTTCCTGGACGGACTCAGAGATCGTCGTGATAGGCTTCGCTGGGGCTTACGGCACACAGGGGTGGAAACTGAGCGCGGGCGACGAAATCGAGATCGCGGTCTGGAACCCTCAGACCCATGCCGGACCCGGAACATACCACTTGGTTGTTGTGGCTGAGTCCCCTCCATAGTAACTCCTACGAGGTTCTAAGCACCCCACCCAAGCCCTCCAGCGTTCGAATGATCTGATCCGACCACCTCGCCACTTCATCCTCGCGCAAGGTCCGCTCCCCGGATTGGAATGTAGCGCGGAGGAGCAAAGAATACTTGCCCGCCGGAATCGAACCGCCGCGGAAAATCTCGACGGGCACGAAACTGCGCAGCTCGCTCAAACGTAATCCTGCCACGGTGTTTGCAATTTTTGCGAACTCAACCGAATCGTCGAAGATAAAGGAGAAGTCGCGCTCGACCGCAGGATAACGCGGCAACGGCTCATATCGCACCGAATGCAGCCCGCGCTGGTACAGCCGATCCAAATAAAGCTCGGCGATAAAGATGTCCTGCTTGAGCTTGCGCCCAGCTGCGATCTCCGGATGGATCTGCCCAAACTGAGCCACGACTTCGCCCTCCATCACTGCGCACGCCGAGCGCCCAGGGTGGTAGTACTCAGCGGCATCCGCTTTGTATTCGAGCGCGTTATGTTGAAAACCAGACAGCAAGGTTTCGACATCGCCCTTGAGATCAAAAAACGAAATCGCTCGCGCCGGCTGATGCACACTCGCCGGCAACGCGCTCCCGGTCGCGCCCAAGCAGATGCGCTTGAACTCCGCCGTCTTCTCAGCGGCCGCTTCGAAGACATTTCCAGCCTCGAACAAGCGGACGCTGTTGCTACCCCGGTTCAGGTTGTAAGCCAGCATGTTCAACATGCCCGGCACCATCGAGGTGCGCATGACCGAAGCTTCCTCGCTCAGAGGGTTCGCCAACTCAATCACCGGCACCGACGAAAATTGCTCCGCATCCTGATGCGAGATAAAGGTCAGCGAAATCGCTTCGTCATAACCCAAGGCCAGCAGCGAAGTCCGCAGCTTCTTATCCTTCTCCGCATCAGGCAGTTCGACCACCGCGCCAACATATGCAGGCAGCGTATTGGCAAACTTATCGTACCCATGCAGTCGAGCGATCTCCTCGATCACGTCGATCTCGCGCTCCACATCCAGCCGCCAGCTGGGAACTTGCACCGTGAACTCAGGTTCTTCCCCAGGCTCCGGGATCAGCTCGAAACCCAGCCGTCGCAGAATGCGCAGGATCTCCGTAGTCTCCAGCTTCTCGCCGAGAATGCGATGCACCTCGGAAAGATGCAAAGCCACGGGAGCCTGATCGAGCCGCCGCGCAATGACATCGATGGGCCCACCAATCGCTTCGCCGCCACCTGATTGCAAAATGAGTTCAGCCACGCGATTACAAGAGAGAACGGTGGACTCATAATCCGCGCCGCGCTCGAAGCGATGCGACGCATCCGTATGCAGGCCGTGCCGGCGTGACATTTTGCGAACGGTCACGGGATCCCACCACGCCGATTCAATCAGGATGTTGCGCGTCTTCTCCGTAATCATGGTGTCGAAGCCGCCCATCGTTCCCGCCAAACCCACTGCCTTCTTCGCGTCGGCAACCACCAGGTCCTCGGAAGTCAGCTTGCGCTCGACCCCGTCGAGGGTCTTGAGCGTTTCGCCGTCGCGTGCCCGGCGAACAATGATCTTTCCGCCTTCGAGCAAATCCAGATCGAACACGTGCGTCGGCTTGCCCATCTCCCACAGCGTGTAATTGGTCGCGTCGACAGCATTATTAATGGGCCGCTGATCCAGCAACCCAAGCCGCCGCACGATCTTTTCAGGCGAAGGCTTGATAGACACATTTCGAACAATGCGCGCAGTAAACCGTGCACAGCCTTGCTCGTCCTGAATCTCGATGGGAAATGGAGGCCGTGCGTCCCCGCCTGGCGGGACCGGAACAGGAACCTTGGGTTCAATTGCTCTCAACGGCAAGTCATAAATCGCTGAGCATTCCCGCGCCACCCCGTAATGATTCATGGCGTCCGGGCGATTGGTAGTGATATCCATCTCGAAGATCGAATCATCACCCTCGCCGCTGACCGACTCGACAGCGATCCCGGCTAGGGTCAAATCTTCCGCAAGCTGATGGAAGTTGACGTTAAGGTCAACGAAATCGCGCACCCATTGAGGAGAGATTTTCATGACTAGCTTCCAGCTTCCAGCCTCTAGCTTCCAGTTTTGGCCAGAAGCTAGGAGCTAGCAGCCCTCACGCGAACTGCTCCAAAAACCGCACATCGCCGTTGAAGAACAACTGAATATCATCCACGCCGTATTTCAAAATCGCGATCCGCTCCACGCCCATCCCGAACGCGAAGCCGCTGACTTTCTTCGGATCGTAATCCACGAACCCATAAACATTCGGATCCACCATGCCACACCCCAACAACTCAATCCAGCCGCTGGCCTTGCAGTTGCGACATGGACCGCCGTCGCGATAGCCGCGGCCCCCACAGAAAATACAACTGATCTGCACATCCGCGCTGGGCTCGGTGAAAGGGAAGAACGATGGATAAAACCGAGTCCTCACGCTCGAGCCGAACATCTCCTTCATGGCATGATCGAGCGTCCCCTTCAAATCGCAAAACGTAATGTTCGCATCCACCGCCAGCCCTTCGATCTGATGAAAGATCGGAGAGTGCGTAGCGTCCGGTGCATCGTTGCGATGCACTTTCCCCGGACACACGACGCGCACCGGCGGCTTCATCTTTTCCATGGTGCGAATCTGCACCGGCGAAGTGTGCGTGCGCAACAGCAACCGGTCGCGCAGCGGCTTCGACTCTTGATTGGCGATGAACAGTGTGTCCTGCGTATCCCGCGCGGGATGGTTCGGAGGAAAATTCAGCGCCTCGAAGTTGTAATAATCGGTTTCAATCTCGGGCCCTTCCTCGACCGAGTAGCCAAGATTGCGGAACACCGTGACCATTTCGTTCATGGTTTTGATCACGGGATGCTCGGCGCCAAGCGGACGGCGAACGCCGGGGAGGGTGATGTCGAGTTTGGCCAGTACTGCTGCTCGGCATCACAGTATCGCTGACGGTGAAGGAATCCTCCAGCGCTCGCTTAATTTCGCTTCCAGAGCAGCTGTCGATCAGTCTTCCGTCGATCCTCGCTTCTTGACCTCGTTGTACGCGCTCCGTG
This sequence comes from uncultured Acidobacteriota bacterium, assembly GCA_963838765.1. Taxonomy (GTDB): domain Bacteria; phylum Acidobacteriota; class Terriglobia; order Terriglobales; family Acidobacteriaceae; genus JABDBE01. The sequence goes on from CAWISU010000077.1 coordinate 87,241, forward strand.
CCGACTTCGCGCTTTGCATCTTTCGGCGCAGCTTTCAGCCACAAAGTATTGACTTGGGTAAGAAAACCGTTCGCCCGCGCCATCCAGCGGTCACGAAATATCTTCCACTCCGATTCGCTAGTGACTTCCCTGCGCTTCCGGACCACAGCGCGCCAGCAAATTCTTAACCGCCTCGTCCAGAGCCGCCGCCGAGAAATCCTTAAGCTTGGGAACCGCGTATTCCGATTTTTTCTTCGGAGTCATATTCAAGCCCTGCGATCCCGAGCCGGCTCTCCCTGTTTTTCACGCTGTCATCCTGAGCGAAGTTGTCGGCGCGAAGCGACGGCAACGCAGTCGAAGGACCCCCAATGGTCAGTCCTACCAGGAACGATTCAAGGAGTTCTCCCCAGTCCGGGCCGCGGCATGGTGCGAATACCTTCCCGCAGCTTTGGCCGCCCCAGCATTCTCGGGGTCCTTCGACTCCGCGGCTGCTGCGCTTCGCGCCGCAGCCACTGCGCTCAGGATGACACGCCCACTGGTGAATTGGCTAAATGCTGAGTGCTAATTGCTGAATGCTGGGTTCCGTGACTACGCCGCCCCGCCGAGAGCGCCCTTCGCCTGCTCGGCGAGGCTCTTAAACGCTGCAGCGTCCTTCACCGCCAAGTCTGCGAGAATCTTGCGGTCCAGTTCCACGCCAGCCTGCTTGAGGCCGTGGATGAACTGGTTGTAGCTCATCCCGTTCAGCTTGGCGGCGGCACCGATGCGCACGATCCACAGCGAGCGGAATTGCCGCTTGCGCTGTTTGCGCCCGGAGTATGCGAACTTCAGGCCGCGTTCGACCGCTTCTTTGGCCGACCGGTACAGCTTGGATTTTGTGAGGAAATAACCGCTCGCGCGGTCTAATATTTTTTTGCGCTTGGCGCGCCGTTTGGTCCCACGTTTTACACGAGGCATTGATCTGCTCCTTTTTATTTCGATTTACGGCGGCTGGAGGTAGGAGACTGAAGCAGTCTTTATCACCTCTTCACACGCCGGGAGCCGCAGAATGACAAAGCACTCGCAGCCCACAGAGCCACACAAACCAGTTTAATACGGAATCATCCGCTTGATTTTCGGGGTGTCCGCATCGCTGACCAATACTGCATGGCCCAGCTTCTTTTTGCGCTTGTGAGACTTCGAGGTCAGCTGGTGGCGCAAATGCGAGTGCCCGCGCTTTACCTTCCCGGTTGCAGTTTTCTTGAAGCGCTTGGCGGCGCCTTTATGGGTTTTCAACTTTGGCATAAGTCCTCGAATTCAGCAGTTAGCATTTAGCACTTGGCATTTAGCCCGCACAGGTTCTTATCCGGACCAAAGACACTCTGATCGGCTAAGCGCTAAATGCTGGCCCTCGCGCTACGCCTTCGCTGCGCGATCCTGCGCCGGCGGCGCGGCGTGCGGCTTTTGTCCCGTTTCCTTCTTCGGCGCCAGGATGGCGTGCAGCGTATTTCCTTCCTGGCGGGGACGGAACTCTACGATACTTCTATCCTGCACGTCTTTAATCAAGCGCTCCAGAATCTGACGTCCCAAGCCGGTGCGGGTCATCTCCCGTCCGCGGAAAAAAATTGTGGCCTTAACCTTGTCGCCTTCGTCCAGGAAGCGCAGCACGTGATTCTTCTTGGTCTCGTAGTCGTGGTCGTCAACGTTGATACGAAACTTGACTTCCTTGACCGTAATCGTCTTCTGGTGCTTCTTGGCCTCGCGTTCCTTTTTCTCCTGTTGGTAGAGAAATTTCCCGTAATCCATAATGCGGCACACGGGAGGCACAGCGGTGGGCGAAATCTCAACCAGATCCAGGTTCTTTTCGCGGGCCATCTTGAGCGCTTCGTAAGGGGGCATCACACCAATCTGTTCGCCTTCGTCCCCAATCACTCGGATTTCACGCGCTCGAATACGATCGTTCGTGCGGATAAAACGTTTATCGATACAATCCTCCGTCAGCTACAGCGCAACTGAGATCAAAAATTATAACATGCCGGACTGCGCTTTCACTGTGGACAGCAATGGGCAGTGTAGGGCACACCGCTAGAATCGACAGCGAACCGATAACAACACCTGCGAAACTTGTTTCCGTCGAGGCAAGACAGTTCAAGTGAGAAGGACTATAGATCGTCTGCGGGGGAAATCATGAAACCGCACTTTGAGAACGCATCGTCTTTCTAAACCACGTAAGCGTCAGCTTGCCCGTCGGGTATTCCTATGGTGCTTATAGAATCAACCGCTTAGAAGCCGATTTCCTGCCCCACTTGTACATCGCCCTCCGTACTGTAGGAACTGCGCAACCCGAGGCGGAGAATAGCTTCACAGGGCGCGCTGCCATAGGATTCTCCTCCACTCGCTGGCGGCAACCTTCGATACCCTCATGACCGAAAGCAACTCACGACGTTCGGAAGAGCCGGTCTGCACCATGTGGCAGCGGATGCTGGAGGGAATATTGGGAGTCTGCTTGCTCGGGGGTGTGATCCTGATGGTTCGCTATTACCCCACGGCCCAGCCGTCCGATCCGCAGAAAAGCGAGCTGCAACGGCAGGTGCTGCAGCTCGGACACGAAGTGAAGCAACTCCAACAGGAGCAGGCCATGCCTGCGCTAGTCCTGCACCGCTACCGCAATTCCATTTGCTACATCTTCGGTGTGTACCAGGTTGGATTCCCTGGCCATCGGCCCGATCTGCGCGCGCGTATTTCCGGCACCGGCTTCGTTGTTTCTGACGGGCTGCTCGCGACTAATCGTCATGTCGCCGAGCCCTGGTACGAAGATCCAGAATCCACATTGTTGATTCGTAAAGGTGCGGTGCCGCGGCTCGAGAAGCTGTTGGCTTTCTTTCCCGGCTTCCCCACTCCGGTGAACATCACGCCAGCGGTTGTGTCAGCGCAAGGCGACTTGGCCATTCTCCACATCGAGGACACAGAGGCCGTGCATCAGCTTCGGCCGCTGCCCCTGGCCGCCGACATTCCGAATCCCGGAGAACTCGTTGCCGTGGTCGGATATCCCATGGGCGTGCTGGGCATGGTTGCGAAATCACCGCCCGCGGTCTACGACCGGCTGGCCTACCGCCGCGATGATCAAAACGCCGCAAATGAACTGGCCGCGCTCTCCTTGATCCGGCCTTCGTCGACCTGCGGACATTTGGGAGATGTAGTTGGCGACAAACTCATCTACGATGCCCCCACCGCCCACGGCGGCAGCGGCGGCCCTGTGTTCAACTCGCAGGGGGAAGTGATCGGCGTCAACGCGGCCTATATCGATGGCTTTTCGGGCGGCACGCTGGGCGTTTCCGTGCGCGCGCTGAAACCGTTGATCGTGGCGGCAAAGTCCAGCGCAGCCAAGTCCGCTGCTGTCTCCGAAGAAGATAAATCACAGCTGAACAACGCGCCAGTGTCCACTGATCACTGACACCACGTTTTCTAATAAATAAAATCCCTCCCAATCGACGTCATCCTGAACCCGGCTTCAGCCGCGTGAAGGATCTCGCGCGGAGTGGTCAAACTGCATGCGCAAGCCAAAACACTTCTGCGTCTACATCATGACAAACAACCGACGGTCTCATGTGCTCTATACGGGAATCACCGGCGACCTGCCCCGTCGCGTGTTCGAGCACAAGAACAAAGTCACGCTCGGCTTCACCAGCCGTTACAACTTGGCGGGCCTAATCCATTGCGAAATATTCAGCCATCCAGGCGACGCAATCAAACGGGAGAAGGAAATCAAAGGTTGGGTCCGCAGCAAGAAAATCAAGTTGATCGAGAGCGCTAATCCCCACCGGCACGACCTGGCTGCCGACTGGCAAGGCCTGTACAAGGCGTCGACCGTACCCCTGCCAATCCGCGCGAGATCCTTCGCGGCCTTACGGCCGCTCAGGATGACGTCAAGTGATTGGAACGCTTCAGTACCGCCGGACTCCCTGAAAGTCGGACCAAATGAACCTTTTGAAAAGGGACGTCATCCTGAACCCGGCTTCAGCCGCGTGAAGGATCTCGCGCGCAGTGGCCGTACTCAATGTGGAAGCCGGGACTTTTGTCATGAGAACAACGTGCCATTCCATGTGCCTACGCGATTTTCAATGGACGTGGAACCTTTTTCGTACACACGCTTTCATCATTTTTTTACTTGCCTGTCATCAATCCCGACAGTTACTCGATTAAAATGCGCTCACCGCAAGAAAACTCCATTTCCCAGCGAAGATTTAGTGCATTCGACCGTGCATGAGAGGGAGTACTGCGCGTGAAAGGGATTTTCATGTTTTTCAAAAAACTGTGGTGGCTCGTGTCTGTGGCTGCCGTGCTTGGGTTCGCTAGCCTGGCAGGGTTGGCTCAGGTGCCGGTATCGCAGCATGTGATTCTCGTCATCGACGAGAATCACAGCTTCGACGAAGTGATGGTGAACATGCCATGGCTCGTGTCACAAGGCAATGCGAACGGCTATGCCGCTAATTCCAAGTCTAATAATGGCGGCTCATTGCTGGACTATCTATGGCTTGCCTCCGGAAGTTGCGAATCGAGCAAGGCTTGCACATTGCCCCCGGGAACTCATAACTTCTACTGTACCGGGAACGACTGCTACTACCCAGGCACGACCACGACTGATCCAATTACGGATGACAACATCTTTCGCGAACTGAACAAGGCAGGAATTTCGTGGAGGGTTTACGCCCAGTCCTATGCCGCGGCAGGCGGAACGCTCACGACTCCCGATAATGCCAACGGCACTTCCTACTACAGACGCCACAATGGAGCCACGTGGTATGCCGATGTGCTGAATGACGTAGACGGATCTGCGAGCAACGTCGTGGACTTCTCGCAGCTCGCGATTGACGAAGCGAACGGGACGTTGCCGCGGTTCATGATTGTCGCGCCCGACGGCAATCACGATGCTCATGACTGCCCGGTTGGATATCAACAGTGTACGATGGGCCAGCAGTTAGGCGCCGCGGACGAGTTCTTGAGAACCACACTCACTCCGATTCTGAATATGCCCGACTTTCAACCCGGCGGGGATGGCCTGATCTTCATCACCTTCGACGAATGCGCGGGAGGCACAGACAATGGCTGTGGGTCCGCGATCTACACAGGCATTATCGGTCCCAAAGTGAAGCCGCACACGGTGTCCAACATCCTGTACAAGCATGAGAACACGCTGCGCACTATGCTCGATGCCCTGCAAATCACCACCTACCCGGGCGCTGCGGCTACCGCTGCCGATATGGCCGACTTTTTTACTACCGAGGGCAGCAAGCCTGAAGTCGAGGTCAGTTCGCCGGAGGATGGCGCATTGGTCACATCGCCGGTAAGGATTCAGTCCTCCGCGGTTCCAACTGCAGGCCACACCATATCCGGATGGTACGTCTACGTCGACAACGCGCCGGTGTACCACGCGGGAGCCATCACAACCATCGATCCAAGCGTGCATATGAGTACCGGGACACACACTGTGATCGTCCGGGCGTGGGATACATCCGGAGCCTTTGGAGATCAAACCCTCTCGGTGACAGTCACGAAGTTGGCGCCGGTGGTCGAGGTTTTGACCCCGGGTAATGATGCGAATGTGGGCGCGCCCGTCAATATTCAGGCAGCCGCTTCGCCGACCGCCGGTCATACCATTAGCGCATGGGGAATTTACGTCGATGGGGTCGGCGCTTACAAAGCTGGCGCGGTAAATGCGATCAACACGAAGGTCGCGATGAGTCTGGGACTGCACACCCTCGTGGTGCGTGCATGGGATACGTCGGGCGCCTATGGTGACCAGACTCTACAGCTGACTATCGGCAAGAAGCCCGCCGTTACCGTCTCAACGCCACCGCCTGTTTACAATGTCATTTCTCCTATAAATATTCGGGCTTCCGCTGTTCCTGCCAGCGGCCACACGATCACCGGGTGGATTGTTTATCTGGACGAAACACCGGTGTACCATGCTGGCGCTGTGGACAGTATCAATACGAATGTTAAGGCCAGCCTCGGCAAGCACACGATTCTGGTTCGGGCTTGGGACACATCCCGAGCCTATGGTGATCAGGCGCTCACTTTGCAGGTTCAGCAAGTTGCCGTGAACATCAACACCCCCTTGAATGACGCTGCCGTGGATTCGCCCGTGAATATTCAAGCAATGGCATCGTCGGCGAATCCGATTACCGGGTGGCACGTCTACATCGACTCGATAGATTCGTACGGACAAAATTACGGAGGCTCCCTCGACACCAACTTAGCGATGGGATTTGGAGCTCACGTCGTCCTAGTGCGTGCGTGGGATAGCACGGGTGCTTACGGCGACCAGACGATCAATGTTACGGTGCCTTGAACTCCGAACCTTCATGCAGGAGCAGGCCGCCAAGACTCAAGAAGACGGCACGCCAATGTCCGCAGATCACCCGCGTTAGAGCGTCCAGCAACTAAAATCTTTAACTTGACGTCATCCTGAACCCGGCTTCAGCCGGGTGAAGGATCTCGCGCATAGTGGCACACCTATGCGAAAGCCGAGACCCTTTCACGTTTACATCATGACGAACACCAGCGATCCGACGTGCCCTACACGGGAATCACAGGCGATCTCCCTCGCCGCGTGCACTTGGCCGCAGAATGCGAAGACCTGTACAAGCCTGTCGACCGTACCCTCGCTGATCCGCGCGAGATCCTTCGCGGCCTTACGGCCGCTCAGGATGACGTCAAGTGAATAGAACAGTCAGTTCTTGCTCAGATCCTGAAAGCGGTCGAATCATGACTCCGCTGAAAGGGACGTCATCCTGAAACCGGCTTCAGCCGGGTGAAGGATCTCGCGCGTAGTGCTTAAACTCTATGCGAGAGCCAAAAACTCACAGCCCTTGGCAACTAGAATCGTTTGATCCAGCCCGGCTCCCTAACGTGCTCTTCATCCAGACGGCGCAAACGCGCGGCCATAATCCCGGGCCGGCCCAGGTAACCAACCACCGTCCGCGGATCCTTGCGGTCCACGACTGGGCAGACGGCCGATATTGTTGCGCAGCATCTTCGCGGAAGCATCGTGCAACATCTCGTCCGGATATGTAACCACAACATCGCGCGTTCCGGCATCAAGCACCGTCAAGCCTCCGCTTTCGTCCTTGTCGAGAGCGCGCATCACGTCTCCACGGGTAATCACGCCGACCAGCTTGCCCTCGGAATCGAGAATGAGCATTCCCTGGTGCCGGCTGACTTCAGGATCGCGACGGGCGATCAAGTCCGACAGCTCACTGATTTTCATCGTAGCCGGAAGTTTGGGTACGTCTCGATCCATGGTCTCGGAAACTCTGACCTGGTGCAGCACGTCCGCTTCGTAATCCTGGTGAATGTGCAGACCGCGCCGCGCCAGTTTCTCGGTCATGATCGAAGCCCTTGGCATAAGCCACATGGCAATGCCGTCCGCAATCACGCTGACCAGCATTAACGGCAACACCGAGTTGTAGTCGCGGGTTATTTCGAAAGCAAAAATAATGAACGAGAACGTAGCCCGCGACGCTGCGCCGAAAACCGCTCCCATCGCAACCAAGGCGAATGCTCCCGCCGACAGATTCGCCGAAGGAAAAAGTCGATCCATGCCCATGGCGAATACTCCGCCCATGGCTGCGCTCGACATGAACATGGGCGCCAGCAGACCGCCCGAGGTTCCCGATCCCAGCGAGATGACCAGCGCCACCGCTTTCGCAACCATAATCACCAACAGCAGTTTCCAGGCCAGATTCGCATTCAGAATGTCACCAATGGTGTCATAGCCGACGCCGAGAACCCGGGGCACGAAATAGCCGATGATTCCCAAGCCCAGCGCCCCGATCGCCGGCCACCACAATTCATCCACCGGCAGTTTTTCGAACTGATCTTCGGTCCAGTAGAGGAGCTTGCTGAACCCTACCGCAGCCAGTCCGCAGAGCAATCCCAGCAGGAGATAAAACGGCAGAGCATGCGGAACGCCGAAGTCCATGGGCGTGACCTTGAACATCGGACCTGCCCCCAGAAGTTGCATGTGGACGGCCGTGGCCAGGGTGCTCGCGATCACCAGAGGAATAAACGATCGCGCCTTAAATTCAAAAAGGAGCAGTTCGATTGCCAGGATCACGCCTGCGATAGGTGTATTGAAAGTGGCCGACATACCCGCGGCGGCCCCGCACGCCAGTAGTACCTTGCGTTCCGAACCTGTGGTGTGGAACGCCTGCCCGACCAAAGAACCGACGGCGCCGCCGGTTTGAATAATCGGTCCCTCCGCGCCGAAAGGACCGCCCGTACCAATCGCAATGGCCGCGGAAATAGGTTTCAGAATCGCAACCCGCGGCTCAATGCGGCTGCGATTCACCATCACCGCTTCCATGGCTTCGGGAATGCCGTGTCCTTTAATCTTTGACGTCCCGTATTTCGCCATGAAGCCGACAATAATTCCGCCAATGACAGGAATCGGAATTACCCACAGCCCTAGCTGGTTGTGGCGCGCGCTGAGGAATTCGGCGACGAAGCGATGATAAAAGAAGATGTTGGTGAACAGGCCAATCAACTTGTACAACGCGAACGCGATCAGGCCCGCGAGCAAACCAATCCCTGCCGCCAGAAACGACATCAGCACCATGCGGAACTGCGCCGGCTCGGCAATCCTTATGTCGCCAACTTGTCCTCCGGTTGCCGCAATCGTGGCCGGAGGCGAACTCCCGTTGCTCTTGCTTTCTAACACCTATTTATTTCTCCTGCTGGTTGACGAAACCTTGGGCGGGATTTCGTTGAAGCGGTTTCCGACCTGCATGGCGCGCTTGAGAGCCGTGACCAGCGCCGGCCCTCGCATGCGAAGTTCGTCCTTGTGATGCAGCGAGAGCTCGCGCAGTACCCGTTCGCCCTTCGGAGTCAACGACAGCAGCACTTCGCGCCGGTCCTCGCCGCCGCGATGCCGCCGCACGTAGCCGCCAGCCGCCAGCCGGTTTACCAGTTCGACGGCACTGTGGTGCTGAATCTGCAGCCGCTGCGCCAGTTCGCCAATCCTGGGCCGCGTTCCCGGGGGAAGGCCTTTCAAGGTCAGCATCAACTGATGCTGCCGGGGTTCTAGCCCCGCTTCCCGCGCAGCCTGTTCACTGAAGTGAAGAAAACGGCGGATCTGATAACGCAACTCCGCTAGCGATTGATAATCGGCCAACATCAGCGACCTTTCCATGGACGCGAATTATATCGTATCGAGATACGGTTAATATACTATATCGTACCACGACATATATGATGCTCGAAACCGCTGCGACGAATCCCTTTTTTGGTCTGGGACTGGCCACCGAGGTTCTCCACCGTTTAGAATCCCTAGTCCTTCTATTTTAGGAACGACCAATGGAGGCTGGGCTCTCCCGCCCGGCGGAACAGCACGACGCCCGTCCTCCATGCAAACTGACGAGGAGACACCGTGATCCCACGCTATACGCGCCCAGACATGGGCCGCATCTGGAGCGACGAAAACCGCTTCCGCACCTGGCTGACCGTGGAGGTGGCCGCCACCGAGACCCTGGCCGACGCAGGCATGGTGCCGAAAGATGCCGCCAGGGCCATCCGCAAGCGCGCCGACTTCGACCTGCAACGCATCCACGAAATCGAAGCCGAGGTGCGTCACGACGTGATCGCCTTCACCACCGCGGTCGCCGAGATCGTTGGCCCCGAAGCCCGCTGGTTTCACTACGGACTGACCTCGAACGACGTGGTTGATACGGCACAAGCTCTCCTCATGGGTCAGGCATCGGCCATCATCGCCGCCGACCTGGAGCGCCTGTCCGACGTCCTGAAACGCCGCGCGTGGGAGTTCAAAGACACGCCCATGGTTGGCCGCACCCACGGCATTCACGCCGAACCGATTACATTTGGCCTCAAGCTGGCCAACTGGTATTCCGAGACGCAACGAAACATCGAGCGTTTCCAGCGCGCCTCCGAGGACATGCGCGTAGGCAAGTTTTCCGGAGCCGTCGGAACCCTCGCCCACCTCAGCCCTGAACTGGAAGAGAAGATTTGCGCCCGCCTGGGATTGAAGGCCGCGGCGATTTCCTCCCAGGTAATTCAGCGCGACCGCCACGCCTATTACCTGGCCACGCTCGCTGTGATCGCCTCCACTTTGGATAAAATCGCCACCGAAATCCGCCATTTGCAGCGCACCGAAGTCCGCGAGGCCGAGGAGTTTTTCAGCGAAAAGCAAAAGGGTTCCTCCGCCATGCCCCACAAACGCAACCCCGTCACTTTTGAGCAGATCAGCGGCCTGGCGCGTGTGGTCCGCTCGAATGCGCAGGCCGGATTTGAGAACGTCGCGCTCTGGCACGAGCGCGACATTTCCCACTCCTCGGTCGAGCGCGTCATTATTCCGGACTCCACTACTCTGCTGGATTACATGTTGCAGAAGACATCCAACCTTGTGGACACCATGTTCATCTATCCCGAGCGCATGATGCGCAACCTCGAGAGCACGGGGGGGCTGGTTTTCAGCGGACAACTCTTGCTCGATTTGGTGGAGCATGGCGTCTCAAGGGAAGACGCTTATCGAATGGTTCAACGTCATGCCATGCGCGCCTGGAAAGAGGACCTGAATTTCCACGATCTCGTGCTGAAAGACACGGAGATCACGCGCCTGGTTCCGCGCGGAAAGGTCGAGCACGCGTTCGACCTACAACGCCAGTTGCGCAATGTCGATAAAATTTTTGCCCGAGTCTTCAAGAAGAATCGCGCGTCTGCTAGATCAGGCCGGAGGCGGAGTCACTAGGCCAGACAGTTTTGTCTCCTTTCGGAGGGCGCGATGTACCCCCACGCCGGACTTTAAGCCAACGACCATCGACTAACGACCCAGCTCCCGAATGAATTACAATAAGCTGATACCTCATATGGCCGACCGAACTTTTACCCTGGAAGAAGCCCAATCTCTCCTGCCCGTGCTGGAGTCACTGCTGCGCACCGCTCTCGATAACAAGAAGCTGATCGAAACCGTGGACGGCGAGTTGCAGGAACTGGCACACCGCGTCTTTCTGCAAGGAGGGCTGTTGGTCAATGTAGTGCACATGGCTCGCCGCAAAGCCGAACGTGAAAAGGCGATCCCGCGGGTGAAAGACGCCCTGGCCGAGATCGACGCTACCGGCGTCCAGGTGAAAGACCTCGATATCGGGCTTCTCGACTTCCCCTGCAAAGTTGACGGCCACATCGTGCTGCTCTGCTGGAAGCTGGGAGAGCCATCGATCACGCATTGGCACGACACCACCGAAGGCTTCGCCGGCCGAAAGCCAATCGACGAAAAAATAAGCAAAGCGAAAAAGGCTAACTGAGAAGAGCCATCCATTACTCTGTGACGTATGTCTAAGGTTTCCCTTCCACATTCCACGTCGGTCGGAAGCTGGAATTCACCAACCACTCCAAGGGCGCCAGGATCGATTCAATTGCGGCATCCATGTGTTTGAAATCCAGATGGGCCAGATCGTCGCTGGGCTGGTGATAATCGGTGTGCAGGCCATAGCTTGATATCGTCTGCGCCACCACGCCTCGTTTCGCGAGTACAAAATTGTCGGAGCGCGAAAAAAAGTTCTCAGCCGGATGCGGATCACCCACCAGCCGCGCACCGCGCGCTGCCAGCGCCGGACCGAGGTTCGACCGCTCCCATCCCGTCAACCAGAGGGTATCGTCTTTCACCGCCGGATCCGGCCTGCCGATCATTTCAAATTCCAGATTGGCGGCAATGTCTTGTAAAGGCACCGGCGGGTGATCGCGGAAATACGTTGATCCCAACCCGCCCATCTCCTCGCTGCCAAATAAAGCAAAGATCACCGGGCGCTGCGGACGAGGCCCCCGTCCCAGCACGCGCGCAATCTCCAATACAGCCGTGGTGCCCGAAGCGTCATCGTCCGCGCCGTTGTAAATATTGTCGCCGTTGACCGGAGTCCCAATGCCAAGGTGATCCAGGTGAGCGGAAAACAAGATAGCGGCATGCTGCAGAGATGGAATTTTACCGGGCAGTATGCCCACTACGTTCCACGTAGAACCCTTTTGTTCCGACGACGGCGCTTCGAAGCGCAGCATCGTGCCTTCCGGCATCCGCTCCAGGGCACGAAAGGCATGCCGGTTCAGCTCCAGCACATTGTTCAGATCCTCGGCGGAGCCTTCCTCCAACCGATCGAGCAGATTGGGCAGTTGCTCACCGGCCTCCTGGAAATTTTCGAGGTCGCTGTCATCCGCAAGCATGAGCGTCGCGGCAGCGCCGTTGGAAGCTAGCGAGAAAGCTGCCTGCTTCGCTTTTCGATACTCTGAACCCGTGACAAGCACGACCGCGCCGGGCTCGATTCTTGGGTTTTCTGCATTCCCTAGCTCGTCCGCATCCAACTTCTGCAACGGTCCGGAAAATTCTGTTCGTGTCAGAACCGCCACGAGGAACTCCCTGCCATAGTCCCAGGTGATCGGTTCGGAGGAAGGGCCGAGTCCCGGCAGCGTGATCTTCAATTGAGGTGAAGACGTGATCTTCCGCTGAATGGTGGGTACACGCTGAATGTAACTGCCATTGTCTCCGGCTGGTCCAATGCCGTACTGTCGCAGTTCCGATGCCACGTAGGTCGCGGCCACCAGTTCGTCGTGCGTGCCGCTGCCCCGTCCCTGCATCGCGTCCGAGGCCAGGAATTCCTCGTGGGCGCGAATGCATCTTTCACATACTGTGAGCCCAGCGCCTGGCCGCGGCTTGCTCCTCGAGGACGTCGCCGCAGCCTGCCCCGCAGCCATCGGCGCCAGCCACGCGACAGGAACAATCAGCAACAGTGGTACCGCCATTTGTTTTTTCATGGAAAGCAGGTCTTTTCCAGTTTAAAGAATCTGTGCCATGAGCCTGTCGAGTTTACAAGCTTTTACCTTCTTTGACGGATTCTTTACCTCCAATTGGCACACTCGCCGCTACCATGTGTACAGTGAATGTATCTTGAATCGTTTGTCATTGCTGGTCTGTGGAATCGTCCTCCTCGGGATCCCGCCCGCGGGTTGGCTCAGCGTAGCGGGCACGGTGCAGGCGCTGGACGTCCTACGACTGGAACGACCAACCCTGCAGCGAGTACCAGCGACACCAGCGATTTCAGTCGCGCAGTTGCGCTGCAAGCGACTCCAGAACAGATAGCCCGATTCCAGCAATTGACGAAGAGCACGGAAGCCGTGAGAAGCGAGGCGCAAAATCTAATCCGCCTTGCGCAGAATGCCAGTAAGCCCGATTCGTCCCTCTATGCAAACTTGAGTGACGCCGTCGAAGACGCGCAAAGCAATAACCTGCAGTTCGTGAGGAGCTTTTCCGCTTCACAGCAGGCCGGATTAAAGCCTCAAATCAAGAAGCTCAGCAAGGCGGATTCGGATGTCTCCAAACAGAGCAAGGCGCTCGCGCAAGAGCTGGAGCGTTCAGAACTTGCTGCGAAGAAAATTGCCGGGGTCGTGCAAAAGCTGGACCGCGCGCTAACTGGTTTTCAGAGCGAACAGCTCGATATCGGAAAACAGATGGGAATTCAGCCCGAGGACCACTCGCAATGAATACCTTGCCGAGCATGCGACGAAGTGTCCGTCTGACCGTTGCGCTCATCCCTGTTCTGTTACTGTTTGCGACCGTACATGGACAGGATGCGCACAGCCAAGCTTCACAAGGCCAGCCTGCCACCACGATGTCCGTTGACGTCAAGGTGGTGACCCTGCCCGTCACGGTGAGGGACAAGAAAGGCCAGATCGTCCGCAACCTGACCAAGGACGATTTCATTCTTCAGGAAGATGGTCGCCCGCAAGTGATCAAGTATTTCGCCCAGGATACCAATCTTCCTCTTACTCTAGGTTTGCTGGTCGACACCAGCTTGAGCCAGCGCAATGTTCTGGATGCCGAGCGCAATGCCAGCAAGGTCTTTCTCGACCAGATGCTCACCAACGCCAAGGACCAGGCATTTCTGATTCATTTTGACCGCGAGGTCGAACTGCTTCAAGACCTAACCTCATCTCGCGACAAGCTGCAAAAAGGACTCGAGGCGCTAAACACCCCACAACTTGAGCGCAACGGAGGTAGCGGTGACCCTTCCGACCCTCAATCTTCACCGGGTGCGGGAAATGGCCAATCGCGGACGCACAAAGGAGGCGGCACTCTGCTTTACGATGCAATCTATCTGGCCTCCAACGAACTGATGAAAAAGCAGCAAGGCCGCAAAGCGCTTATCGTCCTTTCCGACGGAGACGACCGAGGCAGTAAGGAGTCGCTGCAAAGCGCCATCGAGGCGGCTCAACGCGCTGACACCGTGGTGTACTCCATCCTGTTCGCCGACAAAAATCAGGACAACAGCGGCTTTGGCCACCAAGGTGGTGGGATGGGCCGGCATGGTGGCGGCTGGCCGGGCGGAGGTTTTCCCGGAGGTGGCGGTGGAGGGGGCCGCGGCGGCGGTCGCTCTCCCCAGGAACCCCGCGTCGACGGCAAAAAAATTCTTGATCAGATTTCCAGAGAAACGGGTGGCCGTCTCTACGAAGTTTCCAAGAAGCAGGCCATCGATCAAATTTATGACAACATCGCCGAGGAACTGCGTACCCAGTACAACCTGGGCTACACGCCCGACAAGGGCAATTCCGAAGCTGGTTATCACAAGATCAGCCTGGCCGCCAAACAGAAGGATCTGGTGGTGCAAACCCGGGACGGATACTACGAGGAGCGATGACAGAGAAGCAGCAATTAGCAGTTAGCGTTTGGCATTTAGCCAATATAGTTTTCTGCCAACACCTGGCAAATCGCTGGACTGACTAAGTGCTAAGTGCCAACTGCTAATTGCCGCGGCTCTAAATTTACCCTGCAACTCCACCCCGGCACCCGCGTTCTTTAGTTTGGCGCGTCGTGACAGGACAGGTACTGCCGTGCACAAAGGTATAGGTATGTGTGCGTTGGCGGGGAATCTTCTCTGCTACAATTTATAGGCGCCGCTTGTGGATGGCCGCGATGACGCGGTTTCCCTGAGGGCTTTTCTAACATGCTGAGCAGTAAGAAGAAAATTCAAATTGTCGCCGCGATTGCAACTCTTCTTGTGTTTGCCTTGGGATTGGGTTGTAGCGGGTTTTTCGTCGACCCGGTCTTGACCTCCATAGCTGTGGGTCCTACCGCGACCATTAATCAGGGTGCGACTGTGCAGGAGAGCGCCGTCGGCACCTATAATGACGGTTCCACAAAGACGCTCGGCTCCGGCGTGCAATGGAGCAGCAGTGACGCCAGCTTTGCCAGCGTCACTAACTCAGGATTGGTGACCGGTGTAGCCCCGGGCGCCGCAACGATCACGGCTGCATATCAAACGACGAGTGGCACATCGAGCATCACCGTCAGCCTCGGAAACGTTACCGCCCTCAACATCACTCCCCAGAGCGGCACTGTCACGATCAATGGGACTTCAGCCGCTTACTTCGCCAATGCGACCGTGTCTGGAGACAGTACCCCGGTTGATGTTTCGCCCACCGCGACCTGGACCACGAGTGACCCCACGAATATCACGATAACCGTCCCAACAACTACTGGGGTAGGCGCGACGTTCACAGCAGGGTCGGCCACGCCGCCGGGAGAGGTAGTTACGATTACGGCAACTTATACCAGTACCACGACGTTCATGGCAACGGCAAAGCTCACAGTGAATCAATAAACGCGCCACAATGTCTGACATCCGCCGTATCGGCATTTGTACCGGGGGCGGCGACGCTCCCGGGCTGAATGCGGTTATCCGCGCCGTCGTCAAGTCCGCCATCCTTAAATACCGCTGGCAGGTGATCGGCATTCCTGACGGCTTCGATGGCCTGATCTGGCCGGAGAAATCGCGCGCGCTCACGCTCAAGGACGTCAGCGGAATTCTGCCCCGCGGCGGTACCGTGCTTGGCACCACCAATCGCGGCAATCCCTTTCACTACCGCACCGTTGAGAACGGCGTGGAGGTCGTTCGCGATATTTCCGACGAAGTTATCGCCAACTCGCAGCAGCTCGGAATCGATGCCGTGATCACCATTGGCGGAGACGGTTCGCAAAAGATTGCGCTCGAGCTCTTTCAAAAAGGCATGAAGATCGTCGGCGTGCCCAAGACCATCGACAACGATCTTTGTGCCACCGAAGTCACCTTCGGTTTCGATACCGCGCTGGTTACCGCGACCGACGCCGTCGACAAAATTCACACCACCGCCGAGTCGCACCATCGCATCATGGTGGTCGAGGTCATGGGCCGGGACGCCGGCTGGATCGCGCTGGAAGCCGGCATCGCGGGAGGCGCCCACGTCATCCTGATCCCTGAAATTCCGTTCACCATTGAAAAAGTCTGCGCGCATGTGGCCCTCCGCGAGCGCTATGGCAAGCACTTCACCATTGTGGTAGTCGCCGAGGGAATTCATCTGCCCCCGGAATTGAAAGAAAATCGCCGGGCCGGGGCCGTAGGCAATGTGATTGGCAATGCCATCGCGGCCCGTACCCACAAAGACGTCCGCGTCAGCGTGTTGGGGCACATTCAGCGCGGCGGTTCTCCCACCCCGTTTGACCGGATTCTCGGCACTCGTTTCGGCGTGGCCGCAGTCGACCTCGTCGCCGAAGGCGGATTCGGCAAAATGGTTTGCCTGCACAGCGGCAGGATCGACGCGGTGAATATTTCCGATGCCATTGGACAATTGAAAACCGTCGACCCCCACGGCCAAATCGTAAACACCGCCCGCGCCATCGGAATCGGCTTCGGCGACTGAATATCGACGCTGTCATCCTGGACGAGCGGACGCTGTCATCCTCGAGCGAAGCGAAGGATCCATGCATTCTGCTCTGTAGCGCGAAACCCTACGTGCTGAATATTTCTCCGCGTGCTCCGCGGAATTTCTCGGCGTTACTCAGCGTTTTAAGATTTTGACCTCACCCCTGCGCTATATTGTTTGTGATCCCTGTGAAAACCGTTTTGCGCTGCCCGTGGCTCTTGCTCCCTCTCATGCTGGCTCTCCTGTTCTCCGGTTGCGCCCGCAGCCGCCGGGTGCAGGAGATCGCTTACGTCTCGGTGCCGCAGGCCATTCTTCGCGACCATGTTTCCGCGGTTTTCACCAAAACCGGCGTCGTGAAAAACGGCGATCGCGTTCAGATCCTCGAGCGCGAACGGCGCTTTGCCCGGGTGCGTACCGCGAGCGGCACGGAAGGCTGGATCGAGCAGCGCGCCCTGGTTCCACAGTCGGTTTACGACGGCTTTCAGAAGCTGGCCCAGCAACAGCAAAACGCTCCGGTCCAAGCCACGGGCACGACGCGCAATGACACCAACATTCACCTCGACCCCGGGCGCGAGACGGAACATCTTTACCAGTTAAACCAGGGCTCCAAAGTTTCCATCCTGAAGCGCGCCACCGCCGAGAAAACGGTGCCGGGTGCGATAGCCCAACCCACGAGCGCAAACAAGAACGAATCCTCCAAGCCAGCCGCTTTGCTGGAAGACTGGTGGCTCATCCGTGATCCCGAAGGCCGCGTTGGATGGGTGCTGGCGCGAATGGTCGATCTGGATATCCCCCTTGAGATTGCGCAATATGCCGAAGGTCAGCGGACCGTGGCATTTTTTGTTCTGAACCAGGTAACCGACGGTGACAAGAAAGTCGCCCAATATCTGGTGGTGCTCACTGAACCGAAGGATGGCCTACCCTTTGACTTCGACCAGGTCCGCGTCTTCACCTGGAATGTAAAACGTCATCGCTACGAAACCGCCTATCGCGAACACAAACTCGATGGAGTCCTGCCGGTCACGGTTTCGCAGGAAGATTTCGGCAAAGAGGGGACGCTGCCGGTGTTCATTCTGCACGTGAAGGACGATGACGGCAAACTCAGTGAGCGAAAGTACAAGATGAACACTCCCATCGTGCGTCGTGTGCTCGCCCCGGGAGAGGCAAAAGAAACCTCTGTCGCGACGAAAAGGGCAAGGCATCGGCGGTAAACCGGGTTCCCGTCTGTTCGCAGTGGCGAAGTCGGACGACCGCGAGACCCTGGCTGGCGACTCTCCCAGATTGGGAAGTTTACTGTTTAGTACTGGCACCCCCCTCCCCCCTATTTGTGTGCAAAATCTCTAAAACAAAGGAGTTATTTTACGACTATGTGCTAGATCTTTGAGTTTTAAGGACTTACACGCAAAATCTAGAGAACATGGGGGTTACCCGGAGGCGGTGACGTTCCATTTTGGAACAACTCTGCCAATTTGAAAGAGCAGGTTAGAAGCCGCTGGACCACTCATGGTCGGATTGTCAAAGATCGTTATTATCTTCCAGATAATGTATCTTATGGTAGGTTATCCAATATTAGAGCATAGAGTCAACCATAAAAAGGAGGCGCGAAACCGTTTTTACCACAGAGACACAGAGGCACAGAGACACAGTCGGATGTAAAATGAAATGCTTCTGACGCTAAACGATGTCCGGACAACGGAAACCATGAATGATTTGTGCTCCGACGAAGAACCAGACTGGAAGGCCCATGGCTTGCGTATCATTCGCAGCGGCGAGCTGGACAGCAACACGCCTCAGACCCCCGGCATGACTCGAGCCGAGGCCATTTCGCGTGCCCGAGTCGGCGCGCAGAAGCTCTGGGCGGGAACGGTGGTGGTGCAGCCCGACGCCAGAACTGGTCCTCATCACCATGGAGAACTGGAAACCGTCATTTACGTGGTGCGGGGCCGGGCGCGTTTTCGCTGGGGAAATCGCCTGGAGTTCGTCGACGAAGCGGGTCCGGGAGACTTTGTCTATGTGCCTCCTTACGTCCCTCACCAAGAGCTGAACGCACGCAAAGACCAGCCGGTGGAAGCGGTGATCGTGCGCAGTGGCCAGGAACCGGTGGTCGTCAATTTGGACATTCCGAGTCCGGAGGACGCTCCTGACAATCCGCAGGACGATCCATTCCACTCCTCGCCAGGAAAGCGCTGAGTTCACGCCGGTTTACACCAAGGCCGGTTTTCGTTTGTCAATCTGCCGCCGCGGCATTTTCTTCCAATGCAGCCTTCAAATCCGCCGCCAACAGCCGATGGAACAAATGTTCACCGGCTTCACGCCGTACTGAAAGCCTTCCCGCACGATAGGAGCGAGATTTCAATCCACGCTGCACGGCTTCGCAGATTTCCAGGTCTTCATCCTGAACGCGAGCGCCCACGGCAACACTCTGCTGGTTGTATTCGCGATGGGAGTCGCTCACGTCGGCGAAATAAAAGTCGAAAATCACGCGACAGTGATCAACGTCGAGCGGGATCACCAGATTCGTATCCATGTAGCCTTCGTAGCAATTGATCATCAGGTTGGGATACTGCCAGAAATACCAGGCGCGATCGCCTTTGCGGGTTGCTCCCGTGGCCGCGTCCTCAGTCGAAACCACCATCGGGCTCGACTGCAGGCAATATCGGTCCTCATTTTCGATGGTGTATTGCTTGTAGTCGAGCACCGAGTTCAGGCCCCTGTGCAAATGGGGCACATGGTATCCGCCGTCGAGATAATTGTCGATGAAGACCTTCCAGTTGCAATGAATGTCATAGAGGCGGCTATCGAAATAATGCAGCTTGCCCACGCCGAGCGGGGCGATTCGCTTGCTTAATCTGCCGAGAAAATCTCGCAGGGGTACGGCTTCCGGATCGAAATTCACGAACACGAACTTCTCCCAAGTCTCGACTTTCACTGGTACCAACCCATTCTGTTGGCGGTCGAAATTCTTCACTCCATCGAATTCGGGCATGCCCTTGAGCGAACCATCGAGTCCATAATTCCAGCCGTGATAAGGACAATGCAGGATGGCAACCTGTCCGCAAGGTGCGGTAACGACCGCTGCCGCATGGTGGCGGCAGACGTTGTAGAAACCTCGCAATACGCCGTCATTGCCGCGCACTACGACGATCGGTTCTCCGGCCACGGTCGCGGTTATGAACTGTCCCGGGCGTCTCCACCTGCTCAACTCGCCCGACCATTTGCCAGGTTTTGCCGAATACTGCTGTGGCTTCAAGTTCGGCAATGCGCGAATCCACGTACCAGGGCGCGGGGATAGTCGAGGCTTCCGGCTAGCGGCGCGTTCGCGTCGTAGGACGCGAGAATACTGTGCAATTTATTTTGTGGGATCATTGCTTTTCCGCGGCGAATCCCGCAGCGGCTGAAGCCGCAAATTGAAGCGATTCGTACGGCATGACTGAAGTCATGCCCTCCCGAAACCTGCGCCTCAGTAAACCTGCCGTCAACTCTGCCCGTCGCGACTTAAAAAAGCCAGGACCATTTAAGCCGACTTCGTGCATTGGATTCTCTCGCGGTTCCGTCCCGATCGCTCTTCTCAACACATCCAGGAACTGCACGATCCGCGCCTCTTTCTTCTCCGGCAGAATCGCCCTGGCGCCGAAAAAGTCCGGGATCGAGTTCCTCGATCAGCAGAGCATCCTGAAATCGTTCGACCACCCAATCGAGAATGGAAACGCACCATTTCGATATCCAGATCCCGGCGGAGTTCGCCGCGTTCGAGGCCGAAGCGGACGAAGTCCACGCGTCCGTAGGGATCTTCGGCGATGAGGAAGCGGTTGATTTCGCGTCGTAACGCGAGGTCGGTTCCGTACTGTCCCAGCAGATAGACGCGGTAGGGAATCCAGTCTTCGCGCAGCATGTGCTCGGTTCGCACCAGCCAGTAGTGCAGCACTCCGAAGAAACCGGCGTCGCGGACTTCGGCGGGTACTTTCAAATAAGGAGAAAACGAACACACGGCTTTCTTGTAGGCCTCGAAAAACAAGCCGTCCTTGCTGCCGAAGTGCTGGAAAATCGAACCCTTGGCAATACCCAAGCCCGCAGCAATATCGCCTACGCGCGCCGCATGGTAGCCCTGTTCAGCAAAATGGCGCATGGCCGCATCGATAATCCTGGCTCGCTTGTCTTCTGAGCGGGGCCGCGGAGGCAGGTTTCGATATCGAGGCGGAGAAATAAGGCTGCTGCTGATGCCACTCATAGGTTGACCTCAAGTCATGGAAATGTACTCAATAAATCGTTGAAATACAACTGTAATTTCGTCGCATGAGGCTATTTCGGTTGAGGTCCAGACCAAGGGTAGTGTGAGCCAACGGTCTGAAGACCAAGGTAATTCGGAGTCATGCGCCACTTCGGACGGTTTGACTTTGTATTTCGGTTTACTGAGGCATTGCGCCGGAAGGTCTAAGCTCGACTGACACAAGCCGAATTTCACTGGAGAAAGCCCCGTGCTGCGCGAGTAGCTGACGTAGATGATGCGTCCACCGTCGACGTCGTATTCGGAATGTGCATGCGCGTCGTAAACGTTGCCACCTTGTGCTGGTTGCATCGCGGTGAAGATCTTGAGCTCGCCCGACCACGGTCCTTCCGGGTTCGGCGAAGTGCGCATCATGACGTCTAAAGATAACGGCGCGCTGTAGACAGCAACGTATTGTTGAAGGTACGCATTCCAGGAAATGCTCAGAATGTTGTCGGCGGTAAGCACCGAGACGGCGTCGCCAATTTGCGAGGACCAATTGCCGTTGCCCGCGTAGAAGGTCCAGGCGCTGCGGTTGAGCACGTTGGCGGGTGCGACCTGCCCTAACATGCACTGTTTGCCGGTGTTGGTGGGAGTACCGCAGCCATAGACGTAGAGCGTGTCTCCGTTCACAAATGCGGTTGAACCGAAGTTGGGTTCGTTCTGGTTGAACATAAAGTCGGGGTGGCCTGGCACTACCGGCGGATTGATCGTGGGCCGTTGCGGCTCGTCCTGGAAGTTCTGCCAGGTCGCGACCGAATTGCCGACGGCCTGAAAGTTGAAGTTGCCGGGCGCGGCGCTGACCAGCATGTAGAAGATCAACGCGCGTTTCCTGTCAGTGTCGGCGACGATCGCCGATGGCCACAGCGCCCAGCGAGCGCCGCAAGGCTGCTCCTGGCACGGGTTTCCGCTGTGGGCTTGATCGAAAGCCAGTTCCTGTGGGCTCTCCTGGAGAATCATGGTGGGTGCGCCGACGGCATCGTCGCGCTCCTGAAAACCGGTTATGCCATCTTGCGCGTTGAGGTCGGTGGTCCACGACCACGAGTCGCTGATCAAGGTGCGGCCTTCCGCGTCCGGGTTGGCGAGGAATGTATCGCCGTACAGCCATACCGATTTGCCCTGAAACAGCGCCGCTGTAGCGCTTCATCTCTTCCTAGAATTTTGGAGATGGTTTCGATTGTTCCCAGGTCGGTGACGTTCGACTACCGTCAGGTTGGGCGGAGGGCGCGGAAGTTGCGGAACAACCAGACATTCCGAGCACCAGAGAACGACGACGAGCCAAAGGCTGCAGTCGGAGAAGTCAGAGAACGTCTTCGGTGCGCTGAACGCTTGGCGCCAGCGGGAGGAGGGTTCATCAGATGTGGAAGACGCAAGCAAATTACGTACGCATCGCCCACGGAAGACTCTCCCTGCCTAGGCGCATCCTGGTCCATTAGATCTTAAGTTGGAGGTCCCGGGACCTCCTCTCGGAACGGGTCAGCAGCGGATCACCCGTTCGCGTTTGGAAGCATCCTACGCAACGCCCTACAGGCAATTGTCAAAAGAACATCACCAAATTGTCTTTTTTTTGTAACGTAGAATGCGACCCGCGAAGGACTCCCTCGCGTTTCGCAAAACACCTGCTTAGCGCTCAATGTCGTTCATAGCTCGGATTATCCGGAAGAGGAGGGGGATAGTCGCGACCGTACATGTTTTGGTGACCCTGGGGAATGTTCGTGGCGGGAAGACGCATGGCGCCGAGACTTGAATTATCCGCGGAAATCGTAACCTCCCGAGTCAGATTGTTCAATTCCTCGGGCAGGGTGTCTTCATACCAGATCCTCAGCGTATAGCGGCCAGTGGGAACGTGCGCAATGGCGACCCGGCCGCTGCGGTCTGAAATTCCGTAGTACGGGCTGCTCACGGCAATGACCACGGCGCTCATTTCGGAATGGATGTTGCAGAAGATGTATGAAATGCCGGGCTTGTCAAAGACAACATTGCGCGTGCTTCCGGCTTCATAGAGGCCAAGATCAAATCGCTTGCCCTCAAAAAGCGAAAACACGTTGTGAAAAAAAGGATCGCGGTTGGGAAACTCCACCGAAGAACCAACCGGCACCACCAGAACGTGAGGCTCGAAACTTTTGTTTTTCTGGACCAGGCGCGGCCGATTGGAATCCTGCGCGGCCGGCAAACTGGGGGGAGTTGCGCCTCCAACTGGGGTAAGCCACAGCACCACGTTGCCTGCTTTTTGCGCCTTGCTCTTTTTCGCGCCGTTTACCAAGGCGACATCCGCGGTCACGGTGACGTCCTGGGCACAGCCCAACTTCCCAAAAAGCATCAGCACGCAGAGGCAGTAGACGATTGTTGTTTTCATTCTCAAAACAAAATTCCCATCATCAAATTGAACTGGTCAGCGTTGTTGCTGACATCGTTGACCTCAAACGATCGCAAGTGCTCGTACTCGGCGGAAAACAGCAGACTGGAGCGCGGCCGAAATACGAAGTTCACCAGGCCACCGCGATTCTGCACTAATATTGGATTGCCAGTGGCCCGCACTTCCCCAGCCGTGGGATTGTCGACGCCAGCCGCAACATTGAACTCCAACATATTCGTGGCTTTGAATTTTAGCTGCGACCACCCTCCGATGGTATCGAGGCCGCGAACCGGGGTGTACGCATCCATCGGATTGCCCTCATATACCACGCTTTGGCTGATGCCGCCGCCAATCCCGCCGATCGCCCGCCCGCGGAAAAATTCGCCGGTGAAAAGTACGCGTGGGGCAAGCGGAATCTGCCAGTCTGCCATGCCCGCCCAGCCGTCGACGTTGTTGACAGTCCAATTCTGACGGCTGTAGTAGCCGGCTGTACCGAAGGTTAGCGGCTGGCCAAATATAGTGTGCGCCCATGATGTGCGTATGGCATAAGCCGGTTGCCGCGAAAGCTCTCCCGGCCCAGGCACGCGAAAATACGAGTTTCCCGGAAACTCACCCGTAAGGTTGTCCATGATGCCGCCTTGAATCATGATGCTTTGGTCCGAGGAAATTTCGAATCGATGCTCCACTCGCAATTGCGGAGTCCACGCCCACAGGTTCCCGGCATAGGTAAGAGCGGGGACCGCGAGAGAGGCAAAAGAGGTTGGTGAAAGCGGCGAGAAGAAACTATTATCCTGCCCGACTACGACCGAAGTGTCTTTCCAATCCATCCGCATGCTGGCGGTACGCAAGCGGAAAATGCCGGAGTTCACTCCGTTCCACGTGCTGGGATATCCACCGGCAAAGTCGGCCTGTAAGCTGCCAGATGTTTTCGCGCCGGCGAGGGTGGGCCCGAATACCTCCAAGCCAATTTCGGACTGCCGCATGGTCGCGCCGAAGTTTCCCGTGCCCGTGCTTGGCCCGGTTACAAAATTGGGGAAGTCCTGGTTGTTAGTCGCTCCGTGATTGTTGAAAAGGTTCAAGAGCACGATGCCGGAAAGCCGGACGCGATATTTGGATGCGCTCTCGAGCTTGGTCTGATACTGATCGTTGATCTTACTGTTCACCAATTGTGTCGACTCTTCGAGGGATGCGACGCGGTCTTCCAGCGAGCCCGTCGGAGTCGGTTGCGCCGCTTGAGACGGAGCGGGGATCATCGTTCGCTGGTCCCGCCAGTTGGTAAGAATCCCCGGGCGCGTTACCTGCTGTCACAGATGGGTTGTGCCCAGCCTGCAACTCATGTCGCAGTTCTGCATTCTCGGCGCGGTATTGCTCCGTTTCCGACCGCATCTCCGCCATGGCCGAGCGCAGTTCCTTGACCTGTTGTTGAAGTTCGTGAATCGCGGCCGCGGTCGAATCGCTTTGGGACGATGCCGCGTACGGGTTCGATTGCTGCGACCACGCATAGACACTGCCCAGCAGCAGAAGCAACACGGCCCAGCTTGCTCGCCGCATCCCTTGAGGCAAACCATTCCCCTGCTTCACAAATCGCCCTCCCGAAGAAGACTATGGAAGTCCGTGAACGATATTTAGTGAACCTGCGATACGGTCTTGAACTAAGTTGCGCGCGCACTTCCCGAACGGGAAATCTTACTCCGAAGGCACCCTTTTTGCCCGGGCGAGCGGTGGGATATCTGGCTTCCCCGCCCCACCACTATCAGAGTTAGACGACGCAATAATGGGTAGGGTGATGCGGAAAACCGTCCCTTCCTCGGACGTCTTCTCTACAATGACATCGCCTCCGTGATCCTGGATAATCTTCTGTACGACAGTCAACCCCAACCCGGTTCCGTTTTCCTTGCCATAGCTGATAAACGGCTCGAAAAGCCTGCCTCGAATTGACTCCGGAATGCCACGACCATTGTCAGAGAGCCGAATCTCCAGTCCGCCCAGTACTTCTCGCAAATCGATATTGATCTGCCCATCCTGTCCCGCGATCGCCTCACATGCATTCAAAAGCAAATTGTAAAGAGCGCGTTCCAGCTTCTTGGTATCAAACCAGCCGGTGCTGTTGCCCTCCTGACGGACCGCAACCCGCACGTTATGAAAGCGTGGGTGAGTGCGCACGGCCTGCACCACGCGGTCGACCGATTCCTTTACGCTGCCGTACGTCCGGCGCAGGGATTCCCGGGTGCGCGAGAACTCGAGTAAAGAATCGATCAACTCGGTCATCTGGTTTACCGCGATCCGAATCTCCTGATAAAGCTCCTCTCGTTGATCGGTCGACAAACGGCTTTCACAGAGGAATTCGGCGTTTGCCACAATAGCTGCCAGCGAATGCCGCAGATCATGCGAGACGGAACTAGCCATTCGTCCGATGGTCGCCAACCGCTCCGCATCGATTAACTCCTGTTGCGTTTTCAGCAAACTGTCGCGCATTCGATTGAACGCCCGCGTCACCTCGGCAACCTCATCACCGCCACGCGCGTCCAGTTGATAGTGAAAATCGCCTCTGCCCAAAGCCCGCACACCGGCCACCAGATTTCCCAAGGGCCGGGTAAAAGTGGTCGAAATGAAAAAGACCAGCGCGCTGCCACCCAGAACGGCGGTCAGTCCGACAAATGAGAGCAAGCGATTCAGGCTGTCGAGAAAAGCCGTGGCCTGGTCATAGGATTTAAGCACGCTCAACCGCACCGAGGGAGCCTGCTCAGAGGCAAGTTCCAAGGAGGTTGCCAGGAAACGTTCGTCGCCCAGTTGCACCTGTTCCGGCTCCGGAATGCCGGGAGCGGAATGCACGATCGGATGCCGCGACAGTTCAGCCTCATGCGTAGGATCCAGGGTGCTTCTGACAATCGTGTCGCCGTAGTAAAAAGCCACTTGGCTGGCAGCGATACGGCTGACCTGGGCGGCAACCGAATCGTCAATTTCGTAGCCGATCACCAGAAATCCGAGCAGATTATTCTCCGCCGCCGGACCGGCGTAGATGGGCTTGAGAAAGACTTGATACAAATGCCGGGCGCCGAACCACCATTGGCTTGATCCTTCCTGATTAGACGGACGGTTCAGCGACTGCTGTGCCATCTCGCGAGAAAAGCCAGGCGTCGCGGTGTGCAGCGCAACGACCTTGCCGGTTCGGTTCGCCAGCACGAACAGGTCGCTTCCCCCGAGCCGCCACAAATCCGTAGATCCATCCTGGATCGTGGCTTCGTGCTGCGTGGTCATGAGCGCCCGCAGATTAGGCAGGTCTGCCAGTAGCTCAGCCAGATGAGTCAAAGTAATTTCGCGTTCCCGGTGGAAGTTCTGGTAGGTGCTGACCGAATTATGCAGGTCCGCGAAAATGCTCTTTTTGACCTGCGCCTGCACGGTGCGACGCACCAGCAGCAGGCTGGTCCAGGTGAGGCCAGCCGAGATCAATAGCATGGAGAGCAGAAACTTGGTCCGCATCCGAAGTTTCATCACCCTCACCTCTCCCCGCGCCCAAACTCTTCGCCGCCTTGGGAGTCAACGCACAAACTTGTAACCCATGCCATGAACCGTTCGGAAATGTGTCGGATTGGTCGGATCTTTTTCCAGCTTCTGCCGCAGCTTCAAAATATGATTGTCCACGGTGCGGGTAGATGGATAATTCTGGTAACCCCACACTTCATTCAGCAACTCATCCCGCGAGATTACACGCTCCGCGTTCTGGATCAGGAACTTCAAAGTCTTGAATTCCTGGGCGGTGAGCACGACCAGTTCTCCATTGCGATTCACTTCCATCTT
Source organism: uncultured Acidobacteriota bacterium (assembly GCA_963838765.1). Lineage (GTDB taxonomy): Bacteria > Acidobacteriota > Terriglobia > Terriglobales > Acidobacteriaceae > JABDBE01. Next base: position 114,351 of record CAWISU010000077.1, read on the forward strand.
GGTGAAGTCCACCGAGATTCCATCAAAAGTTACCACATCCCCGGTGCCGGTTCGCACCGTGCGCCGCAACGCGGCCCGCACCCGCGCCAGCAGCTCTCGCGGGCTGAAAGGCTTGGTCACATAATCGTCCGCTCCCAACTCCAGAAGCAACACCTTGTCCGAAACATCGCTAGCGGCGCTGAGCACAATAATCGGGACCGTGGGAGCCTGCTGTTTGATTTCCCGGCAAACATCGCGGCCGGACACGAGCGGCAGCCGCAAATCCAGCACGATCGCAGCTGGTGCAGCTCGGCGAAATGCTTCGAGTGCTGACTTGCCATCCGCACTGATTTCAATTTCGAATCCCTCGGTCTCAAACAAACGCCTCAGAGCTTTCTGCACGGCATGATCGTCCTCTACCACCAGAATTCGCTCCATCGTGTTCGCCCCCGGATTAAGGTACGGTGATGCCTTCTGCAAAGTAACAGGGACACGCTGCGTCGTATCGCGGGTTGTCTCTACTCGAATCATAGGTGCTCCGGAATTGCTGATTTATCGCATTAACACTCAACAAGCTTACTACCATGACGTCTGGAATCAGCACTTGGGACAAACTGTTGACAATGTTTTTACAATCTGCAGACAATTGGGAGCTTTCCGCCGCTCTTCGGAGAAGCCGCTGAATCTATTCGGGATTGGTTCTGTAGGACCACGCGACCTGCCCGCCGTCAGCGGCTGTAATCGTCCGAGCACTCTCTATTAAGTGATGCGAGGGCGCGAGGGTGCAGACCGGATCGGTTGCGCTGGCATCCCCGGTAATCAGAAAAGCCTGGCAGCGGCAGCCGCCGAAGTCTTCCGCCCGGCGATCGCAGCTGCGACACGGTTCGGGCATCCAGTGTTCGCCGCGAAAGCGTTGGAACGCGGCGGACTCTCGCCATATCCATTCGAGAGAATGCTCGCGCACATTGTCAAAGCTCATGCCCGGAATCACTCCCGCGGCGTGGCAAGGCAACGTCTGCCCAGACGGGTCAATCAAAATCAATCGCCGGCCCCATCCTCCCATGCAGGCCTTCGGGTAGCGCGCATAATAATCCGGAACCACGCAATCAATTCTCATCTGGCCCGATAATCGCGCCTGCGCGGCTTCCACAATGCGCAGGCAATTCTCAAGCTGCTCACAGGTAGGCATCAACGTCTCCCGATTCTTCAACGCCCAACCGTAATACTGAGCGTGAGCAATTTCCAGACGGTCCGGCTTCAGTTGCTCTGCGAATGCAATCATCTCTTCGAGGTGATCGAGATTCTGACGATGCACGACCAGGTTTACGGTGAACGCAATGGGAAACCGGTGAATCGCTTCCGAAAGAACGACTTTGTGGGCGTGCGCCTTCGTGCCCGCAATCCAGTTCGCGGGTTCGTCTCGCGAATCCTGGAAGCTGAGTTGAAGGTGGTCGAGCCCTGCGTCGACCAGGCTGGCAAGGCGGGCTTCGGGCAAGCCAATCCCGGAAGTGATGAGGTTGGTATAAAGTCCAGCGGCGTGAGCACCTGCAATCAGGTCTTTCAGATCCGCTCGCGCTACTGGCTCTCCACCCGTTAAGTGAAGATGGAGAATTCCGAGATGGCGCGCTTCCTCAAACACCCGGACCCAATCGCCGGTTGAGATTTCCGACTTCGCCCCCATCATCTGCAGCGGGTTCGAGCAGTACACACAATGCAAAGGACAGCGGTGCGTGATCTCAGCAATCAACGCGAGTGGGTTCGGAATCATTGAATAAATCCAACCAAGACTGTGCTCATAATATGGTTGGGCCGAGCCTGCCAGAGCGCATCGACCGTGTTGGTTCGTTCGGTCAAGGGCCAGTTAGAGGCTCAAATCGAACCGGAACGGACGCTCCCGAAACCTGATTGACGCACTGCTCCACTAACCCGTCCGATTTGCGAGGAAACCATTCGTATAACTGAAGTTCAGAGTAGGCATTGGCTAGAGATTCGGGGTTGTACCAACGACGCACCCGAATATCGCCGCGAACGGTGATCCATTCTCCGGATTTGAGATTTACGGTGGTGTTCGATTTCAGTGTCGACCCGTACAATTCCAGCCACCCCATCGTAATCGCGCCTATGCCATTCGAAACGCCCGCCATGAGCGGTAAGATAGCACCGTAGCGAATAGAACCGGTTTCAACCCGGAGATCTCTGTTTTGGGGGCTTACCGGTAGTACAACTGGAAGCTGACCATAATTCTCGAGCCTCAATACCACCGACAGCTGCTCCTTCGGATGAATATCTGTGGGAGCGAGCGATTCCACCGAAACCCGCACGGCCTTGCGCGCGCTCCCGGCCTGATCCGTACCGCAGATCAAGTATTTGCCCGAGTTCATCGGCTGCGGGTCTCTGTTTTCTTGTGCGCCGGTGAGATCGATCCGCCGAACCTCCTGGGCGGACGAAAAGACACCCAACAGAAAGCCAGCGATAAGAACTATCTTGACCAGCATAATGGTCATCAAACCGACCCGATTATCAATGGCGGTTGTATTCATCGCCATTTTCCTCGGCTGTTTAACAGCGGAGCGGCTAGATGAAGTGTCAGTAATCGACGATCCGCTTCTGCTGCAAAGCTTCCAAAAAGCTGCCGACGTCATCGCGAATCTTAACCGGATCCGCCCCGCTGTACGTCGCCGAAAGCGCAGTCACGATTTCCCGAACCGTCCGTTGCCCGTCGCAAAGTTCCAGAATTTGCTGCCCGGTTCCTTGAACCCGAATCATGCCTTCGGGAAACAGCACGACTCGTTCCTCACCCTGACTTCCCCACCGGCAACCAGCGGCAAAGCGAGGCTGGCTGGAATCAGAAGGACGAGGCACGCTCAGGACTCCTGCATCCGAAACGCGCCCGGCGGCGGCCATCCCGGCTGCACGTAGGCAAAGTAAAGTGCATCCAACTGCGCCCACAGAATGTCGCATTTCGCCCGCAAGGCTCCGATCGCCATTTCCTGCTCAGGCCGCGTACGGGCGTTCTCGGTTACCCACTGCAGCGCAAACCGCGCATCCTCCGGAGCTTGATCGAGACGCGCCGTAAAATAATCGAGCCCGCCAGCAAGCCACGGATAATGCTGCCGCAATCGATCCATGCGCAAAGCGATCAGGTCCCGCGAAAACAGCTCAGTCAGTGACGATGCTACCGCTTCCAGAAAACTCCGATTCCTTACCAGACTCAGATAAGCGTCCACCGCATACCGCGTTGCCGGCAACACCTCTTCGCCGCGCAGTACGCGTTGGCGTTCCAGCCCGGTGGCTTCCGCCAGCTTAATCCAGCGCTCGATGCCGCCTTCGTGAGTGGCATCTCCATCATGATCGACCACGCGTTTCCGCCACGCGCGCCGAAATTCCGGATCGTCGCTGCGAGAGAGAATAATCGAATCTTTTATCGGGATGATGCTCTGATAGTAATAGCGGTTGAGCGCCCACGCCTGCAACTGTCCCCGGCTCAATTGCCCTTCATGCATCATCAGGTGGAACGGATGCCGATGGTGGTAGCGCTCCTCGCCCACTTGCCGCAACCGTGTCTTCAATTCCTCAGGCGAAAGCATCGAGACGTCCGTGACATTTCCTACCGGTTTCATGTTGCCCTCAACAAACCTAACCCAGTCATCCTGAGCGGAGTTGCCGTCGCGAAGCGACGGCAACGCAGTCGAAGGACCCCGAACATGCCGGCTGCATCAACAGAGACTCAGGGAATTCTCACCGTAAAGGCGCATCGTGAGAATGCCTCCGAACATTTCCGATTGTACTTGCCTCTGTGGGGTCCTTCGACTCCGTGGATGCCGCGCTGCGCGCAGCATCCACTACGCTCAGGATGACAGAGCCTGGCGCGCGCCCTACAGATCGAAACTCCATCCATCCTCCGCCACCTCCCAGCCCGCGGCGCGTACTTCCTCATACTCCGGACCTAGACTCATCCAGCATGGGATTGGTGTTGTTCAAGTGCACAAAAACTTTTCGTGGATGCCGCAATCCCGCCAGCTTGCGCAAGCTTCCGTCCGCTCCCGACACTGGAATATGCCCCATTTCCTGCGCCGTCGATCCGCTGCCTTGCACTCGAATCAATTCGTCGTCGCTCCAAAAAGTTCCATCGAACAGAAGCAGATCGGTTTCTTCGAGACGCTGCAGCAGCGAATCATCTATCGCCGGAACTGCGGGCACGTAAGCCAATCGCTTACCTGACGTCGACTCCACGACCACGCCCAGCAAAGCCTCCTCTGGCTCAAGATCAGCAACTCGCTCCTGCGAAACGTATGCCGGGTAGCGATTCCCCAGCGAGAACACGCTGCAACTGATTCCCGCACCCGTCTCAGCCAGCGGCTGCAGACAGAAGCTCCCCTCGCAACTGATCTCGATCCATGATACTTGGTCGGGCACACGATTCAGCATTGCGAACGCGCTGTTATCTTCCCGCAGAATGCGGCGGATCGAAGGTGTGCAATAAACGCGGAAGGGTTGCAATTCGCGGAGAGACAGCAATCCTGCTGCTTGATCGATGTCGGCGCTGGTCAGCAGGACGCCGCTAATGGGAGAGTTCCGACCGTGCTGCCGCGGATGAAGGACTGGCGTCGCTTCGATCTGCGCCCGCAAATCGGGTGAGGCATTCAACAAAAACCAGGCACGATTATCCTGGCATATCGCCACCTGGGTTTGCGTACGGGGCTTACCCCTGAGGGTTCCGTCGCGCAAAGACCGACAGTTGCGGCAGTTGCAGTTCCACTGGGGAAACCCGCCGCCTGCGGCCGAGCCCAGGATTTTTATGCGCATCCGGGCAGAAAATTACAGTGCTGCGGAGGCGTAGGAGTTGATCTCACAGTTCAACGCCACTTCCTCAAACTTCGGTGCTGTCCATTCCATGTTATCCATCCTCTCAAAATTACGAAAACGCTCCGAACAGTATACCGTTGGATGCCAATTTTTGATCGGCGAAAATCTTTTTCGGAAATGCACTTCTTTCAAGCACTTAGCGCAAGGTTACCTTGGGGCATGTCCGGTATCTAGTTGGTGTCCTGTCCCTACGGCAGGCTTGTACATGGACCAAGCTTAGTTTTTACTAGCCTTAGCCCTCTCCTTAAATCCAAGGGATTAGTACGCGGAGCGACTGGTGGTAGAGGATCCGAAGTGGGAGTTGGCTATTCTGGCAACCGTGCAGGGCTTCTACGAGAAGCTCTTGCAGGAAGCGGTGCGTGGAGAAGTTCCTGTCCCAGCCGGCCTCGAAGCCATCTCTCTGCAGAGCGACGATGGCGTGCAGCAAACCTTGTCCAGCATGCATCGCTGGCTGCGTTTGCTTGATCTCGCCATTACTCCGGCCATGCTTCGGCGGGCTTTCACGCCTGATACTGATCCGGAAATTGCCGAAGCCATGCTTCGTTATTTCACTCGCACCAAAGACACCAGCGAAGTCCATCGTGACAAGACCGATCTGGTTGCTACTTTTCTCTATCGTCACCCGCGCGTGCCCGGCCAGTGGGAGCGGCGCGGCTACGGCCTCGATGGATCGCTTCCACTCGCTCCGTTTGAGATTGCGTTGCTCGAGATCCTCGCCGACGGCGACGTTCCTTCCCTAACTGAAGAACATCTGCAAACCCTGCGCCTGTTTGATCACCTGCAGCAGGAGGCCGAGGGCTTTCGCGATCTGAATGCATTGCTCGAGTCCGGCGTCATTCCTCGCGTGCGCGAACTCAAGCAATCTTTCGACACTTCCTTCTACCATCCCGGCGTTCTGGCCACGATCGCGCCCTACAATACCGCCTTTGGCAAGAAGTTTGACGCGCTCTTCCATCAGTCCGCCGCGGAAATCAAAAACTTCGCCGAAGTCGTCGAGGAGCAGGGTGGCAGCATTCTAGGCAACGTTGACGGCGTGGATGTCACCGTGGAACACGTAGCGGCGCTCGAAGAGAGTGAATTGCTACGCATTGACTACGGCTCTGCGCTCGACAAGTTCCGGCGCGTATCGAAACTGAAGAAGACGCTGGATCAGCATCCGCCCGTCCGCCGCAGCCCGCGCCTGGTGCGTCCGCCGGCGAAAGCAAGCGTTAGTCAGGCAGCGAAACTCGCGTCGTTCCCAAGCCGCCGTCCTGTGCTCGATGTTCCGGTGATGCGCTCGTCGGTGACTCCGCAACAGATTTCTAGCGAAGAAAGCAAACTGCTAAGGATCGAGGAGTCGATTCGCATCTTCGTGCGCGTGGCCGATCCGAAATTCCGCCAGGTCGTTCCCATGCGCTTCTTCAATCTCCTGCTCACGGCCGCCGAAGCCGATGCTTATTGCGCTGACTATCTCGAAGAGAAGAGCGTTCGCGCCGGAGTCGCCCGCGTGATCCTGCGCCTGGTCGCCGTGGTCGCGCGCATGACCACCGAACTCGAGGAACTCAAGCGCGCCGAGAATTCCGCATCGTTGTGGAAGCTGCACGCTGACTCAGCGGTCGTGTTGCTCGAAATCGGCCACTCCGTAAACCAGAACGCCGAACGCGTCATGAAGTTGGCCGAACAACGCGGCGCCAAAGTCGAGGCCGACAAGATCCGCGCCCCGCTGCAAAAGCTGCATGATTGCTCAGAGCTAGTCGAGAAGACCCTGGCCGGAGTTCCTGACGAAAAGACCCTGGGCGCCAGCAACGCCAGTTGAGCCTTGATCCGTTGTATTAACTCATTAGTGATGAATCCGGCGGTGATCAAATTTTGACCGGACAATGGTTCCTCCATTTCTTGGCGGCCTCCGTCGAAGTATATTGGCGACGATATAATCGAGAAGTTCATCGACCGATTCAACGTGCCCATTAACATCAGGACTGCGTAACCTCGACGCAGGGGGCGAACCGGCGTTCGTGGGCTCAATAATTGTAAATGGCCTTGTTGGGCCTCAACGGGGTGAACCGTCTCAAGAAAGCCATTAAAACGGTATTCCGAGATCGTTATGCCGGAACTGCCCCCAAGCCGTATTCCTGAAGCTCTCACCTTCTCAAGGTCGATTTCTCGGAGAACCGCGCCTCATTTTGCCAATCCGTCGATCGTGACATCGTAACCCGTGTCCTTCACGTGCCATCCCGCCTCTCTCGCCTCGCTTCCAAGCTGGACGCGAATCTCGTCCGCCACCTTTACTAGTAACTCCCCGTAGGGAGTCATCTCCTGACTTGTTGGTTCGCGATATGGCGATTCTGGGTTCTTTGTGAGCGTTACATTCGCTTCAGCTTCGAGCCGAAATTGTTTATAGGACCTGTCGAGTGGCCCGGAGATCAAGCGAACGCAGTACTCAACATCCTCGTAATAAGGTGCAGCAAGCACAATGCTCGGTTTTCTTTGATGGGCCCGACACACTGTATCCTCGAGATCTTGCCAGCCGACCGCCGTTGTATCAGTGCTATCGGCAAGAGCGCCCCTTGCAACGCCCGCGAATGTCTTCTTTATTTGATCCGTTGCACGAGCCTCTAGGTCAAGGTTTGGCGAGTCGTCTTTATTAAGCACGTGAATGAACACGGCGAAAATGTACGCCCGTTCTGGCGGGGCGCATTTCACCCCAGGTGGACATCTACCCTCCCACGTAGGCGCATAGACGATCTTAGTGATAGAGGGAAAAGAGAAATCCGACTTAATCGCTTTAATCCCTTTAACTTGGCACACTGCAGGTATCGTAGTGACTATCAACAACCAACCTCGGCAGATTGCGAGCACTCGCATTTTGCCTCGATCCAGCCGCATGTGAATTCCCCCCGAGAGCTTCCCTTAGGAACTTGGCTCGGTTTTCGTCGATACGAAATATCGTGTGATGACCAGGACAGTCGTGGCATTGAGTAGGGCGACGCAAAATGTTAATAGGCCTTTGAACGTTTCCGGCGAAGGCGGCTTGCCGCGGCGGATTCCAGCAACTGCGAACAACACCAACTCAACGGCCAGCAACAGCGAGACGAGGATGGGCGGTGCCTTAACAACCCAGGTCGGTACGTCCTTAAGGCTCGACCGGCGCGCGGCATCGGCATCGGTAAAGAATCGATATACCACCGAAATTTGCGCAATCAGGACCGGAAGAATGATTTCAAACGACGCCGTTCTGTCCGAGGACTCTAGCGGCAGCATATAATCGGGTGCGAGGAATGAATAACCACCAAGAAACACCGTCAAGAAAAGAACGTAGAGCCCGAGCCAATTGCGGACTTGGGAGGCAGTCATCGGGAACCTTCCACAAAGAGTTTTGCAGGATTGTACTGCAAAGTTAGCTGCATTGGGTACTGCGATGCCCTGATTGACGAAAAGACCCCCGCCTTGCCCTCTAATTCCTAATTGGGACAAATCGTCGTTACACTCATTGACCGGGGTTTTGAGTGTAATGGTCTCGCTTCGCCACTGGGCAGTAAATCTCAATCGAGGGTGGCTGGCCAACATTTACGTTCTTTTTGTAAACGTGGGGACGGAGGGGTCGACGGTCACAGCCTTCGGTTGTGGGCACAAGTCGGCGAACCTGGTGTCCAATCATCTCCGACGTGCGTGGCCCAGGTTTCTCCGTTCCTCCAGAAAGGCTAGGACACTGGATTCCCAAGTTGGGAATCGGCTTCGCACTTCCTCCGCTTTCGTCTTGCTCTTATTACTTCAATCTCGATAATATAAGCATACACAGAATATCTGTAAGATAATCTGCGTTCTTTGACAACTCGACACCGGCGCAGCGGACGGCTAAACACCAGCGGCTGTGTCCGATCATCCCGACGAAGATGAAAGCCCTTTTCCACAGCATTACCCGTCGTTCCAAGGCCGAACTACGGCAGCCAGCCGAACCAGCCGAACCGCGTAACCCCAATGTTATCTGGATTTTGCGTGTAACTCCTTTAAACTCAAAGATCTAGCACGTAGTCGTAAGATAAATCTCGTCTTTTCAATATTTTGCAAAATAAAAGGGGGGAGGGGGTACCCGGCACTACCAAAGAAGTAAACTCCCCAATTTGGGAGAAACCGCAAGCGCTGATGAGATAGGCCGATCCGACGGGGGGGACGAGACGCTTGTCCTCCATCTACTCAGCTTGCTTGGAAATGTTCAGCAGCACACCGATGCAGGCCAGGGTGACGAGTAAGGACGAACCGCCGTAGGAGACCAGGGGCAGCGGGATGCCTTTGGTGGGCATCATCCCGAGCACGACGCTGATGTTGATGAAGGCTTGTACCACGATCATGCTGGTGATTCCGATCGCGAGGAAGCGTCCGAACATATCCTGGGTTCGCAGGGCGGTGCGAATTCCGCGCCAGAGAAATATGGCGAACAACAGCACGATCACCAGCGCGCCCACCAAGCCCAGTTCCTCGGCAGTGACCGCGAAGATGAAATCGGTGTGGGGCTCGGGCAAATAGAAAAGTTTCTGTTTGCCCTCCATCAGACCGACACCGGTAATGCCGCCGGTGCTTACCGCGATCAGCGATTGAATGATGTGAAAGCCGCGGCCCTGCGGATCGGAATAGGGATCAAGAAAGGCGAGGATGCGGTCGCGGCGATAGCCGACGTGGAAGATCAGGAAATAGAGCGGCAGCAGGGACGCTACGAATGCATAGCCGAGTACGCGCAAATCCAGCCCGGCCACGAACAAAACGCAGCCCGTTATTGCAGCACAGGCTATGGCGGTGCCGAGGTCGGGTTGGAAAACGATGAGGGCAATGAAGATTAATGTCGGAACCACGGAGGGCAGAACCGTGTTCCGCCAGTCTTTCATGGATTTCGTACGGCTTTCCAGGAAAAATGCCAGAAACAGAATTAGCGCCGGCTTGGCCATCTCGCTTGGCTGTAAAGACAGCGGTCCCAAGTGAATCCACCGATGCGTATGGTGGGTGCGATCGAGGAAGAAGACGGAGATCAGCATCAGGGTGGTCAGGCCAAGCAAGGAAAAAACCACAGCCGGATGTTTGTACCGGCGGTAGTCGACTTTCATCGCCAATACCAGGGCGAGAATGCCGGCGGTTGCCCAACCCAGTTGGCGCAGCAGAAAAAAGTAACCGGAACCGTAGCGCTCCTTCGCCATGACGGCGGAGGCGCTGAAGACCATGACCAGCCCGATGAAGATCAAGAGCAGGGTTACGGTAAACAGCCAGCTATCGACACTAACGCGCTTCGCCATGGTTTAGGACTTTTTCACCACAGAGGCACAGAGGAAGACTAATTCATATCACTTTTGCCGATTGTTGGAGTTGCCTTGGAATGTTCCTGCGCGATGAGAACTTCCGTCAGCGGCTAAAGCCTACATTCTTGCTAGTGAATTGGCACGGCTGAAAGGCTGCGCCCTTCCACAGAACACTCATGAATTTCCTGAGCGCGCCGACAACTCCCGCACGGCTTCTTTGAAGACTTTTCCGCGATGCTCGTAGTTGCGGAACTGGTCGAAGCTGGCGCAGGCGGGAGCGAGTAGGACGATATCCCCCGGTTTGGCAACTTCGGCCGCATGCTTGATTGCGGTTTCCAGGGTTTCGGCGTGGTCGATTGCTGCAGCTCCAGTAATTTGTGATTCGATCTTTGCGGCGGCCGCCCCGATGGTATAAACGCGTTTTACCCGTTGCCGCAGCAGATCGTTCAGGACGCTGTAGTCGCTGCCTTTGTCCTTGCCACCGAGAATGAGGTGGATGTTTGCCGGGAAGGATTCGAGGGCCTTGATCGTCGCATCGACGTTGGTTGCCTTGGAATCGTTGTAATAGTCCACTCCGCGAATGGTAGCTACATGCTCCAGCCGGTGCTCGACCGCTTTAAAGTCGCGAACGGATTTGCGGATCCGGTCAGGTTCGCAGCGCAGCAGGGCGCCGACACAAACTGCGGCCAGAACATTTTCCACATTGTGCGCGCCCTTTAATGGAATCTCGGAGACCAGCATGATCTCTCGTTGACCACTGTGATCGCGAAAGAAAATTTGACCGTTATGGACAAACGCACCCTGCTTTACTTCTCGAGTCCTGCTGAACCAGAAAATTTGCGCTCGGGTGCGAGCTGCGAGCTCAACGCAGGTCAGATCATCGGCATTGAGCACGGCAAAATCTTCCGGTTGCTGATTTTCGAAGATGCGGGCCTTGGCGTCAGTGTAGGCAGCGAATGTGCGATGCCGGTCGAGATGGTCGGGAGTGACATTAAGAACCACGGCAATCTGCGGACGAAACGTCTGAATGGTTTCCAGTTGGAAGCTTGACACCTCCAAGACGGCGATTGTCTCCGCCGTTGCTCCTTCAACCAGGGAGATCGCGGGCGTGCCGATATTGCCGCCGACCGCGGTCCGATATCCACCAGCGGCGACAATTTCGCCCGCCAAAGTCGTGGTCGTGGTCTTACCGTTTGAACCGGTAATGGCGACGATGCGTCCGGGGAAAAACTGGGCCGCCAGCTCGATTTCGCCTATAACATTTTCACCGAGGGCACGTGCTTGCACCAGCGGGGGCGCGTCGGTGGGCACGCCGGGGCTTACTACGATGAGATCTTGCCCGCCGAAAGTCCGCTGGCCATGCCCGCCCGTTTCCACCGTGATGCCCTGGTCGAGCAGCACAGGAATTTCGTTTTTCAGCTGGTCTTGCGTCTTGGCGTCAGAAACAGTGACCCGCGCGCCTCTAGCCTTCAAGAAAAGCGCCGAGGCCACCCCAGATTTGCCGAGGCCGACAATCAGTACGCGTTTGTTGTTTACATCCATACGAGGTAACTCACCACAGAGGCACAGAGCCACAGAGGAAGCAAGAAGATCTTCATCTGGCTCAGCGTGCCCACTGGTAAAAGCCTCGATTTTCCTTTTTTTTGTCTTCTCTGTGTCTATGTGGTGACAACTATCTCAACTTCAACGTCGTCAGCGCAAACAATGCGAACACCAAGGACGCAATCCAGAAACGTACAATGATCTTCGACTCCGACCAGCCCAGTAATTCAAAGTGATGATGAATCGGCGCCATTTTGAAGATACGCTTCTTGCGCAGTTTGTAGGATCCTACCTGCAAAATCACCGAGAGCGCTTCGATTACGAACACGCCGCCGATAAAGGGCAGGAGCAGCTCTTGCTTGATCATGACCGCAACCGTGCCGATTGCACCACCCAGCGCTAGCGAGCCAACATCGCCCATGAATACCTCCGCGGGATGTGCGTTGTACCAGAGAAAGCCAATGGCAGCGCCCACCATAGCGCCGCAAAAAATGGTCAATTCGCCAACTTGGGGCATGCGCTCCAATTCGAGATACGAAGCGAATGTAGCATGGCCGCTGACGTAAGTGAGGACGGCCAAAGCTCCGGCGGCAATCACCGTACAACCGATGGCCAGGCCATCCAAGCCATCGGTAAGATTCACGGCATTGCTCGACCCTACGATCACCAGCACCACAAAAGCGATGAACGGGAGAAACGCCAAGGGCCACAAATGAGGATAGCGTTCCAAACTCCCGAACACCAGGTCGGGCCGGAATTGCTTGAAAAACGGGACCAGCAGCTTGGTTGAATAAAGACCACGCGTCTGCATCACGATCAACGCGACGGCGATGAGAACGCTCGCGGCAATCTGATAACCGATTTTGGCCTTGCCGGTTAACCCCAGATTCCTGCGATGCACAACTTTGATGTAGTCGTCACTGAAGCCGATAGCGGCAAAGGCGGACGTGGCAAGAATGGCAATCCAGACGAATCGGTTGGTCAGGTCGGCCCACAGCAGTGTCGGAATCACGATGGAGATGGCGATCAACAAACCGCCCATGGTGGGAGTTCCGGCTTTTTTCTGATGGGCTTTAGGTCCTTCTTCGCGGATGTACTGCCCGATCTGAAATTCGCGGAGGCGATTGATGACAATCGGCCCGACGATGAGTCCCGTGAACAGCGCGGTTAGGCTGGCGAACGCGGTCCGAAAGGTCAGATAGCGGAAGATGCGAAACGGCGGGAAGTAGTGAAACAGCTTTTCGTACAACAGCCAATAAAGCAATCAGCCTCCGTTTCGTCGTTGGTCGTTGGTCGTTAGTCGTCGGCACCAGGGCGACTAACGACGGGCGACTGATGACTGTTGCGACTGCCATTTCTCCAGCGCTCGTTCGAGCTTTACGCCGCGGGATGCTTTCAGCAAAACGACATCACCAGGGCGGGTTTCGCGGGCCAGCCATTCGCCGGCTTCTTCGGAGTGTCGACGAACTCTGCCTGCATTCCGGCTTGACGCGCGGCTTCCACCATGTGGTGCGCCTCTCCTTGCACGCCCAACAGCAAATCAATTTTCTTGGCCGCGATATACTCGCCCGCCTGCCGGTGAAGCTCTTCGCTCGCTGGACCCAGTTCAAGCATCGCCCCCGCGACAACAATCCTGCGTTTTGCAGGCATTGCGGTCAATGCATCGACCATGGCTTCGAGAGCTTTCGGATTGCAATTGTAGCAATCGTTGATGATCGTGATGTTACCCAGCTTGACGACCTGTCCGCGCTTGTCCGCCGGCGCGAGCGTCGCCAGGGCAGCAACCGCTTCGGATGGGCTCAATCCCCGTTCGAGTCCTACCGCGACAGCTGCCAGCGCGTTGGAGATGTTGTGCGTGCCCACCAGGTGGAGAGCTGCCTTTTCACGGCAACTTCCGACCACCACATCGAATGTGGAACCCTCCGTGCCCTGCGGCCGAATGTTGTCTGCCCACACGTCCGCCGACGGCCGCAGGCCATATAGAACTACTTTGCCGCGAAAATCGCGGCCAAATTGCGAAACGTATTCGTCATCGGCGTTAAGCACCGCGGTGCCCCGCGCGGGCAGGGATTCAATCAGTTCGTATTTCGCGCGCGCGATTCCTGCGACCGAATCAAAAAACTCCAGGTGCACGGGAGCTACATTCGTGACCACCCCAATTTCGGGCTGCGCAATTCTTGCGAGGGCGCTAATCTCGCCGGCATGAGACATCCCCATTTCGATCACCGCGATGTCATGTTCGGGTTCGATCTTGAGCAGCATCAGGGGAAGGCCAAAATGATTATTGAAGTTGCCCTCGGATTTCAAAACCCTGAAGCGAGTCGATAGCAGGTGCGCGATAGCTTCTTTGGTGGTCGTCTTCCCCGTCGATCCAGTCACCCCGATCAGGGGCTTTCCCCAGAGGCGACGAACGGCGCTGGCCAGGGTCTGCAATGCGATCAGCGTGTCGTCCACTGTGATTAGCCGCGTCTTAGCGGCGTAGCGAGCGAGTTGGTCTTTACGGATGACCGCGGCCACCGCACCTTTTTCCAACGCCTGGCTTACGAAGTCATGGCCGTCGACGCGTTCGCCCTTGACCGCAAAGAAAAGCTCGCCTGGCTGAATTGTGCGGGAGTCGATGGAATATCCTTGTGCCACTGCTTCGTGGTCAAACTCACCGGCAGCAGAAATGAACTCAGCGACGCGAGAGAGTGGAAGCTTCATGAGTTCTTTCCAGCAGCGGCATTTGCGGATTCACAGTTGTATCCGGCGTCGCGCAAAATCTCGTGGGCAACGTCCGCGTCGTCAAAGGGAATCGATCCTTCGCGACTGACCTGCACTTTCTCGTGACCCTTGCCGGCAATCAGAACAATATCTCCGGGCCCAGCTTCGGTGACAGCCAGCGCGATTGCGGTTTTCCGGTCCGGCTCAATTTTGTATTTTGTGCCGGACCGCTGCAGGCCGACCATGGCGTCGTTGATAATCGCCAGCGGATCCTCGCTGCGAGGATTGTCTGAAGTCAGTACCACGAGGTCGCTGCCTCGTCCCGCGGCTTCCCCCATCAGCGGACGCTTGGCGCGGTCACGATCGCCGCCGCAGCCAAACACGGTGATGACACGTCCCTTCTGCTTTGCCTGTTGGACGAATTCCCGGGCCAGCGAGGTCAAGTTTCGAATTGCATCGTCGGTATGAGCGTAGTCGACGACCACTGTAAACGGCTGTTCGCAATCCACACGCTCGAAGCGGCCCGGGACGCTGGCCAGGCCGGCGATTCCGTTGGCGAGCGCGTCCCGCTTGCAATTGCGCGCATAGGCTGCCCCTGCCGCAGCCAGAATGTTATACACATTCACTTTACCAATCAGTGGGGAAAAAATTGGCACTGTTTCTTCTGGCGTGATCAGGTCGAACCTCGTGCCCCGCGGTGTGACATCGACCTTCTCGGCGTGCAGATCGCCACTCTTCAAGCCGTAAGTCAGGACTTCAGACCCGCGTTTCTTGCTGATCTTTGCCAGCTTCTGACCATGCTCGTCGTCGGCATTGATCACGGCGACGCGCGGCGGATCAGTGCCGCAGCCTTCGAACAGCATCCGCTTCGCCGCGAAATATTCCTCCATGGTGTGATGATAATCGAGGTGGTCCCGGGTCAAATTGGTGAATACGGCCACGTCGAACGGAATTCCGTAGACGCGTTGTTGCGCAAGCGCGTGGGAGGAAACTTCCATGACCGCCTCGGTCGCCCCGTTGCCCAGGGCTTCCGATAGGATGCGGTTCAGATCGAGCGCTTCAGGCGTCGTATGCGGGGCGGGGAGGACTTTACCAGCGACATGATATTCGATTGTCCCGATCATCGCGCTCTTGCGATCGGCGGCGGAAAGGATTGCTTCCAGCAGGAATGCGGTCGTGCTCTTCCCGTTTGTTCCGGTGATGCCAGTAACGGCGAGCCGCTCCGCGGGACGCTTGTAAAAGTTTGCGCTCAGTCGCGCCAGAGCCCGGCGTCCATGCGGCACCTGCGCCCACGCGACTCCTTCGCGGGGCGTCGCTTCGGCAGAATCACTGACAATAGCTACCGCACCCGCTGCGATCGCCCTATCGATGAATGTGTTTCCATCGCTGGCCTCGCCTCGCATGGCTATAAAAGCATCGCCCGGCTTTATCCGTCGCGAGTCGTACTCGAGCCCAGTAATACTCGGATTGCCACTCTGGGCGAGGATTTCCGCGCCGTGGAGAAGCTGAAAGAAATTCATTGGACTTCTCTTGTGAGCTTACTCCAATTCAATGTCTTAAGCGTAGAGGTAAGCACCCTACCCGCGATGCCGGACGAGGCGTCCGGGCTACGTGAGTATCTTCATTGGCCGAATTTCACCGTTACCCGCGATCCGGTCGCGACGTGCGATCCCGCTGTAGGAGTCTGTTCGCGGGCCAGTCCACTGCCCACTGCATCCAGGTCGAGGCCACTGTCCTCGGCTAACTCGATCGCGCCTCGCACGCTCTTGCCCGCGAACGAAGGCACCACGATTCCGCCTTGCTCCACGTCCAGCACGACCGTACCGCTGGACGCCAAACGTCCAGGAGTGACCGCGGCTGCCGACTGCGAGTTCGCTGCGTCCGGCTTTGGTTCTGACGGCGAAGTGGCCACGGTTTCGCGCTGGCGCAATGCGGCCGGCACTACTGCGCCTCCACTCGATTCTGGCATCGCATTGGCCACCGTACTTGCGGGCGGCGACGCCGGATTTTTGGCCGGGGCTTCCCCCACGTCCAGCGCCTCTCCCAAATGGTCGGGTGACCCTTCCGCAAGCTCCTGCGCTTTCACTTGTCGCGACGCCAGCATTATTTGCCTGCTCTTGGGCAGTTCCACATCATGCGGGGTGTGCAAATATTCTAATACCTGTTGTGCAACTCTCTGGAAGACCGGGGCTGAAACCTGTCCCCCTTGATGCAGGCCAACGGCTGAATCCAAAATGACCGCAACTACAATCGCCGGATTATTGATGGGAGCGAATCCGCCGAATGAAGCTACGTACTTGGTCTTGGAGTACGCGTGAGTTCCAGGATCAACTTTCTGCGCCGTGCCAGTCTTTCCTGCCGAGGAATATCCTTCGAGGACTGCTTTTTTTCCCGTGCCCTCAAGTACCACCTTTTGCATCATCTGCTTCATCTGCGCCGCCGTCATCGATGAAATTACACGCCGCGCATCGGCGGGATGAAAGGCGACCATTTGCGGAGTGGGTTGCGGATCAGTCGTGCCCGCGACGATGCGGGGCGGTACCGCGACACCATCATTCGCAATGGTCGAAACCAACAACGCCAACTGCAGTGGCGTAATGCCAATCTCCTGCCCCATGGAGATCGCGCCAATCGAAACTTTCGACCAGCGGTTCACAGGCTTGGTCAAACCGCGAGTCTCACCGGGCAACTCAATTCCCGTCTGCTGCCCAAAGCCAAATGCGCGAATGTATTTGTAGAACCGGTCCTCGCCCAGACGCAGCGCAATCTTGATGGCACCGACGTCGCTCGACTCTGCCAGAATTCCCCAGACTGGAAGCAGCCCGTGCGGCCGGCTATCGCGAATACGCATGCCGTTGATGACGATGGATCCCATCTGGCAATCGAAGACTTCATCCGGACGAGTTAATTTTTCTTCCAGAGCCGCGGAGATGGTGACCACCTTAAATGTCGAACCGGGCTCATAAACGTCGCTGACCGCGTGGTTTTTGAGCCGCTCCGGAGTTATTTCGCGCGTCAAGTTCGGATTGAACGTGGGCTGGTTGGCCAGCGCCAGAATTTCTCCAGTGTGCGGATTCTGCACGATGACCGTGCCGCTTATGGCATGGGTCTGCTCCATGGCCGTCGCCAGTTCGCGCTCGGCGATGTACTGGATCTGCTCATCGATTGTCAGGACCACGTTCTCGCCCGGCTCCGGCTGCTTTTCCACACTGCCGAACCATTTGCGATGCGCGTCGACTGAGATCAGCATCCGACCCGGACTTCCGCGCAATTTGTCGTCATACACCCGCTCAATTCCGCTGAGCCCTTCGTCATCCATACCCACGTAACCCAGCACCTGGGCGGCAAGTTCGCGCTTGGGATAAAAACGCCGCGGCTCTTTCTGGAAATAAATTCCGCGCAGATTCAGCGCGCGAATGCGATCAGCCGTCTCCGCATCGGTCTTGCGTGCTACCCAGCAGAACGTGCGCGCGGCCTTGCACTTGGCCAGGGTTTCGCGGGGATCGGTCTTGGTGATCTTCGATATCAGCGAAATGGTGCCAGCGAGATCGGGAATTTCCGTAGGCACTGCGAAAGCGGAATCAACCGAGATGGACATGGCCAGTTCGCGCCCCGTCCGGTCATAGATAATGCCACGCCTGGCGGAAACTTCTTCTGTGCGCTCGCGCTCATGAATGGCCCGCTTCTCAAAACTGCCGTAGCGAAAGATCTGCAGGTAGACCAGACGCAGACAAATACTGCCGCACCACAGCACGAGAACTGCGGCCAGCATGTAGAGCCGGGTATTGGTGCTATTGCGGGGTGTGTTGGCAGCCACGGATCGCGCCCTCTAGACAAACATGGCGGCCCGGAAGCCGCCAGAACATGGGCCACGGGTTTGCACCGATATTCACGGATTCTTTCTTATCTAAATTATGTAATCCGTGTATCGGGGTAGATCCGTTGGCTGATTTTTGTGTTCGCAAATGTTACGGCACCGAGACTACGGATACCGCCGCGCTCGCCATGACCGGAGTGCTGGCATCGAGCGGAGCGGAATCCATGCGGATTACCTGGCCGGCCTGGGGCGGTTGCATTCCATATTGCCGCGCCAGCCGATCAATGCGATCCGGAGAGCGCAACGACGCTTCTTCCAGCCGCAGCGTGCGATTCAGTTCCGAAAGTCCGTTGCGCTCGTTCTTCATGAATTCGATCTTGTAACCGTACTCGATCGCCTTGAAGTGCTGCCAGGTATAAGTCATGACCAGCAGGAAAAGGCAGCTCAGCGCGACGCCGAACTGTCTCATCTCGCGGCTTCGCCGAGGGTCCTCAAGTTTTACCAGGCGCGAATTGTCAATCGGCTTGGCGAAGTAAATCTCGGGCGTGCCTGTCCAGCAAGGCTTCCGCCGCCTGCTTCGACCTGATCCCTGAACTGCCGCAGCTGCTGCCGCCATTTATGCCACCCCGAGTAATTTCGGATCGAGAGCTCCGCCACGGTCGGTTGGTGTGTACCAATACGCTGTTTTCGTTTGCTGAGAATCGCCAGCTTTGTGAGCCAGCTTTTCGGCGCGTTCGACCGTGGAAATCAATTCATCAATCAATGTTCCCGTAAACATCACCAGCCTCCGTTGTGCTTTGGTCTCTTTTTCTTAATCTCTAAACCGGTTGTCATCCCGAGTGAAACGAGGGATCTGCATTCTTTTCTGGCGAGCAAACTGCAGATTCCTCGCTTTGCTCGGAATGACAACTCTTAAGAAACTAAATTTTTTCCGCCGCTCGCAATTTCGCGCTGCGCGATCGCGGATTGCGATCAATCTCTTCTTCACCGGCGGTTACCGGCTTTTTGGTCAGCAGTTGGTAGTAGCCCTGCTTCACTCCCTGGCGAAGGGCATCTTTGACGATGCGATCCTCCAACGAGTGAAAGCTGATGATCACCAGCCGCCCGCCCGGTTTGAGCACCCGCGGGGCTGCATCGAGCAGCGCCCGCAGGTCGTTCAACTCATGGTTTACGAAGATTCGGATTGCCTGGAAAGTTCTCGTCGCGGGATGAATTCTACGTTCGGCCTGATTCATTGGCCGGGCCGCGGCTGATATGACATCCGCAAGTTGAGCGGTAGATCGTATCGGCCGCGACCGGACAATGGCTCTGGCGATTCTCCGCGACCTCCTTTCCTCACCGAATTCGTAAATCAGATCAGCGAGTGTGACCTCGTCGACCTGGTTTACCACTTGTTCGGCGGTGAGCTCGGCTTGCGGATTCATTCGCATGTCGAGCGGTCCTTCCGCCTGAAAACTAAAGCCGCGCGCGGCGTCGTTCAGTTGCAAGCTGCTTACGCCGATGTCAGCCAAAATTCCGTCGTAGGCCGTTCGTCGTTCGTCGTTCGCAAGCTCTGCGAAAGAACGATGCAGCAACGTAATCTCTGGCCAATCGGTTGCTTCGCCAACGACCAACGACGAACGACCAACGACTAATTTTTCTCGCGCGATTTCGAGCGCCGCAGGATCCTTATCGAGCCCAATCAAATGACCCGGTGCGCCGAGGCGTTTTGCGATTTCGAAACTGTGCCCGCCCAGGCCAACCGTAGCGTCGATATAGGTCCCGCCGCGCTTGATAGCTAAAAAGTCGATCGCTTCTTTTAAAAGAACCGGAACATGGCCCGTCTTGCTTCCACCGCCATGCCCAACCCCCTGAGGGGTGTCTGTTGAACCCTCGCCCACTAGATGCCCAATTCGTCGAGCGTCTTCTCATCCTCAGGCGTGAACTTCTCTTCTTCCATCTGCTGCCGGTAGGCCTGCAGGTTGCGAACTTCGAGATACGTCTGGTACCCGCTCACCGCGACTTCGCCCTTGATCTGCGCTGCATCGCGCAACAGTTGCGGCATCAGCAGCCGCCCCTGTCCGTCCATCTCGACCACCTGCCCCCAATAGTTCACTTTGCTCAAGAATTTTTTCTTCGTAGGATTGAAGGTCGACAGCCCTGCCAACTTCTGCTCGATCCGTTCCCATTCTTCGAAGGGATATACTTGAGCAACCTTGCCATCCAGGCTGGTGATGTAGAATTGCGTGCCGTACTTCTCGTCGATCACGCGCTTGAATTCCGAGGGGACCTTGAGCCGTCCCTTTTCGTCGACGCGGGTTGGGTGATTGCCGCGAAACATGTGTTCGGCCCTTTTCCGGGGCGGAAAATCTGTTGGCGACTACTGCCGCAAGAACGAGGGAGGTAAAAGCAGTCAAAATGCTGGTCGATTGCGGTTCGTCAGGGCTGTTTTTGGGGGTGTCAGCTTCAAATTCCACTGGCGCCTCTCGGTTTTCCAGTCTTGCCCACGACCTCTACTTAATCGACCACTTTCTACCACTTCATTCCACATCTTACGCGTAAGCTATTTGTTGTCAACAATAAACTTATGGGTTGATAGAGCGAGTTTGACCACCAATCAGAAAGCGCTATAAATTGTGGCTAACTGATTCGGTGACCACAAGGGGCAGGGTTTACCGTCTTGATTCAATTTTGGATGTTCTCCTATTGTTCGCCCTTGACATTTCTACTTTTAAGTAGGTGACTTGTGGAAAAGCGAATGGAGCGATGATTTATCGGGTGGAGTTCGAGCAGTGGGTGCCGGTCGCGACGGAAAGAGTCTTCCTGTTTTTCGCCAATCCCAACAATCTGCCTCGCATCATGCCGCCTGCGACAGGAACCCGACTGGCAGAATTGAGGCTTGTGCCTCCAGTTCGCTCCATCGAAGGTGTGCGCGATGCGAACCTTTGCTTGCTGGCGGGTGTGGGCTCGGAGATCGTGACCTCCTTTCGACTCTTTCCGTTTCTTCCCTTCCGAGCGCTATGGATTGCGTTGATCACCGAGTTTGAATGGAACCACCACTTCGCCGACATCCAGAAGAAAGGGCCATTCAAGCGATTCAAACATCGCCACGAGTTTCTGAAGGAGACGCGCAATGGCGTGACTGGTACGATGGTGCGCGATGTGATCGAGTACGATGCCGGCTTCGGAGTGCTGGGTGACTTGGCTCAAAGGCTTTTCATTGCCCCGAGCTTGAAAAAGACATTTGAGTACCGGCAGAAGACGCTGGAAAAACTGCTGGGCTAAGCGCGCTTTGGTGATAAACTCCCGCCGTCGTTTCCTATCTCCCTTTTTAAATCGACTAATCGGAGGTGGTCCATGGGCTTGAACCGCAGTCGGATTTGGCTGGGAGGCTTAGCCGGAGGCGTGGTCTGGTTGATCTGGAGTCTCCTGGTCGGACAATTCATCATCGGGAACGCTCGCTATGTGGCGGCGCAGAATGCCGGCCTGTTTTTGAAGGAGCCGCGCTATTCCTTCTTTGTGGGCCAGTGGATTCTGATCCTGTTCGTGCTGTCCATTATTGTGGCGCACTTGTACGCTTGGGCACGGCAGACTCTCGGCGCAGGTCCAGGAACCGCGCTGAAGATTGGATTCCTCGTCGGATTCGCGGCGGGCTTTCCGGATAATTTTGGGCAAGCTTGCTGGTCACCGATAGATCGCGCTTTTCCCTTGGGGTGGATGCTGGATATGTGGGTAGGCGCAATTCTAGCGACGCTGATCGCCGGATGGCTTTACAAAGATTGAGCTACTCATGTGTGGAGGCGGGCTGCTCGCGGCCTATTTCATCGGCTCGACGACCACCGCAGTTCCATACGCCAAGACTTCGGTGACGCCTTGCATGATTTCGGTGGCGTCGTAGCGAGCGCCTACGACCGCGTTTCCACCCAACTCGGCGGCGTGTTGCAGCATCAGGTCAAAGGATTCGGAACGGGTCTTTTCGCACAGGTTGGTCAGCAGGGTGATGTTGCCGCCCAGGATGGTTTGCAGTCCTGCTCCAATGGTGCCGAAGATGGAGCGTGAGCGGACCACGATGCCGCGGACCACTCCCAGACTGCGGACTACGCGAAATCCATCCAGCTCGAATTGCGTGGTCACCATGCTGTGTGCGACCATCCGAACCGGCGCGCTGTAGGTCATGCCCATTGCGTTGTCCTTTCAACCTGGCGGCAATTGTGACCGAGCCACAACTGCCTCTGCTCAACACGCTATTCCAATTCGGCCGCAATCACAAATTCCTGCTGCGCTGGGTCGTACTCAACGCGAAGCAGGTTGGGCTTGCAGCATACCTGGCAGTCTTCGATATAAGACTGACGGCGGCCAGCCGACGCGTCCACTGTGGTGTGGTTGAACTCGCCACATCCTGCGCATTGGAATCTGGCCTCCACGGTATCATTCTAGGACGCGAGGCAGGGTTCGGAATGCCGTCATACGACAAAAAGCGCAACGCGAAACCCTGAACCGTTTTACCACAGAGACACAGAGACACAGAGACACAGAAAAACTCCATAAATGTGTTCTGTGACTCTGCGAGTCTGCGGTACGAGCTTTCCCGTCGTCGATGCGTTCGGCCCAACGACAAAGCCCCGCCCGAGCGAGCTTGGACGGGGCACCCTCGGGAGTAAAATGAACGCGATCATCTGGGCCATGCGCCCAACTCTCGCCTGGAATGTCGTTTGAGAAGGTCACAGCCGAGGATCGCGGCTGAGGGAGTCGAATATGGCGCTCACTACTCGAAGACGGTTCGTCCAGCAGACGGCGTTTGCGGCAGCGTCCCTTTGCGCAGGCACGACCAAGGCGTTCGCCGGAGCGCGGCGAATGTTCGACGGATGCGAACAGAATGCGGCTCCGGTCGATGCGGCGGCGATCCGAAAACTTGCCTCCCAAATTAGCGGGCACGTGATCACACCCGAGACGCCCGATTATGAATCGGCACGCTTGATTTTCAACCGCGCCTTCGATCGGCATCCGGCGCTGATCGTGCGCTGTGCCGGGGCAAATGACGTTGCGCGGGCGCTCGAGTTCGCGCAAAACCAGAATTTGCCGCTGGCGGTGCGGGGCGGGGGCCATAACCGCGCTGGGTTCAGCGTGTGCGATGGCGGCGTGGTGATCGATCTCTCAGGGATGAACCGGGTCGAAGTCGACGCAGGCAAGCGCGTTGCCCGGGCAGAGGCAGGTGCGCTGGTGCGCGATCTGGACCAGGCAACGCAACGGTTCGGCCTGGCCACGACGTCGGGTGGTTGCCCGACGGTGGGAATTGCTGGGCTGACGCTTGGCGGCGGAGAGGGGTTGTTGATGTCGAAGTACGGCGCGGCTTGCGACAACCTGCTATCAGCGCAACTTGTGACGGTGGACGGAAGGCAAGTCGAGGCCAGCCAGAACTCCAATCCAGATCTTTTCTGGGCGATTCGCGGCGGAGGCGGAAATTTCGGCGTGGCCACCGGGCTCGAGTACCGACTCCATCCCGTAACCGACATTCTGAAGGGAACGCTTACCTACCCGCCCGGGCGAATACCAGAACTCCTGCAGGCCTTTGCTAAGTTCGTCGCAACCGCCCCGGATGATATGAACGCGGTTTGCGGGATCGTACCCTCCGAACAGGGACCGCGATTCTGGATGCTTGCCTGCTATTTTGGCCTGCCCCGCGACGGCAACGAACTGCTCCGTCCCATGCGAGCGCTCAAACCGCAGGAGGACAATGTCCGGGTTATGTCGTATCTGGAAGGACAGGCGGGCGCTGGCTTTCTTCGAGCGCCTGTCGCGCATTTCCAGACGGACCTGTTTCTTCGGGAACTCAGCGCTTCCGCAATGGGGAAGATAACAGCGGCAACCAACGATGCACCACCAAGCACCAGGGTGTTCATCATTCCGCTTTACGGCGCTATTTCGCGCGTGGGATTGAGTGACACGGCGTTTTCCTTGCGGCAACCGGGTTACGAGTTGGACATCGTGGGTACCTGGAGCACTCCGGCAGAGAAGGCGACTGCGGTGCAATGGGTTAAGGCTCTGCGCGACAATTTGCAGCCTTTTGCGCATGGAGTGTACGTCAACCAGTTGGGCGAAACCAGCGAAGAGCTGGTCAGAGCGGCGTACGGGGCGAACTACGCTCGCCTGGTGGAGATCAAGAAAAAGTACGATCCCAAGAATGTGCTGCGGCTCAACCAGAACGTCAAGCCGGACTAGGCCCTGAATTTACCACAGAGTCACAGAGACACAGAGAAACCCAAGTACGTTCTGTGACTCGGTGGTAAAGCACGGGTGATTGTGCCGGGCGCGCGATCTCGCCAACGAAAAGCGTCCGCGCGACATTGGGTTTTTGGCTTGACAGCGACTAGCCGCGAGGCTAGGCTTCGCTCATCTTTCCCGAACCGATGAAAAATTTGGGATTCCTTAGACTGTCCGCTCTCGTTGTAGTCCTGCTGGCAATGCTTTCGGTGCCCGCTTCGGCGGCCAAGAAAATTATCCTCGATACCGATCCCGGCACCGATGACGCGCTGGCACTGATGCTGGCACTTAACTCGCCGGAGTTGGATGTGCGCGCCGTCACCGTGGTGCCCGGAAACGTCACGGCGGCGATGGGTTTGGAGAATGCGCTGCGCATGGTTTCGCTGGCGAACCGGTGCGACATTCCGGTGGCTGGGGGCGCGCAGCATCCGCTGTTCCAGAAGCTCACTACGGCCGAGTTCTGGCATGGCGGGAACGGACTGGGCAACGTCGAATTGCCTCCGAGCAAATGCAAGGTCGATCCGCGGTTTGGGCCGGACCTCATTATTCAACTGGTACACGCTTCGCCGCACGAGATCACTCTGGTGCCAGTCGGCCCACTCACTAATATTGCGCTGGCGGTGGAGAAGGATCCATCGATTGTTCCGCTGGTGAAAGAAGTCATTCTGATGGGCGGTTCGATCAGTGGCGGAAACGTGACGGCGGCGGCGGAGTTCAACATTTACAACGATCCGGAAGCTGCGCAAATTGTCTTCCAGGCGGGATGGCCGTTGACTATGGTCGGCCTTGAAGTCGGCGATCGGGCCCTCTTTACCAACAAGTACCTGGACGAAATTGAGCAAACCCACGGTCCGATCAATGATTTTATTATTTCGATTCTGAAATTCATGGACAATCTTGCAGGAAGGTTTGGTTCTCCTGGGCCGCCGATGTACGATCCGTCCGCGGTGGCCGTGGCGATCGATTCGAGTTTGGTCAAAGTGGAGGAGATGCATGTCGATGTCGAGACGCGAGGAGGGTTCACGCGCGGGGAAACGGTAGGAAATCGTCACGGAGAAGTGGAGCGCAGCTTTCTTCGCGGGGATCGTTATGTGATCGAGGGCGTCGATAAGGTGACTCCCAATGCGAAAGTTTGCGTGGATGTGGACGCTGATCGATTTTTGCAGCTTTTTGTGTCGAGAATTCGGGGTAAGTAGTGTTGTGGCAAGGTCATATTGCGAGCCGCAGCGCTTGAGGGGCGGGAAGGCGAGACTCTTAACATCCGGCGCGGCTGAAGCCGTCGCCCCTTCAAAACCTCGTCCGAACGTTTTTCGCAACCTGTGACTGGAAGGGCATTCGCGCACGACCTTGTTACGGGGTTAATCGCCAGGGAGAAACGATGTTCACTCCGCATAGTCTGGGCATTGCGCTGGTCATGATGATCACGAGCGCCATCTGCTGGGGTTCGTGGGCCAACACTTACAAGGGCGTCAGGAATTATCGCTTCGAACTTTTCTACTGGGACTACGCGGTCGGCATCTTTCTGATTTCCCTGATCCTAGCCCTCACTATGGGAAGCACGTCGAGCGACGCCAACAGTTTTCTCAACAATGTTCATTCCGCGGACGGTTCGAATATCGTTTCCGCGATGCTGGGCGGAGCGATATTTAATCTGGCCAACCTCCTGCTGGTAGCCGCGATTGATATGGCAGGCCTGGCGATTGCGTTCCCGGTGGCCATCGGGATCGCGCTGGTAGTCGGTGTGGTTCTGAGCTATATCCTGCAGCCCAAAGGAAATGGGTTGTTACTTGCCGCCGGAGTTATTTGCGCGGTTGTTGCAGTGATCATGGACGGCAAAGCATATGGAAGCCTGGCTAGCGCAGGCCGCTCGACCTCGAAGAAAAGCATTATCGTCTGCATCGTTTCTGGGGTTTTGATGGGGCTATGGGCGCCATTCGTCGCGCATGCGATGACTCAGGGCAACACTCTTGGGCCGTATAGCATTGCCGTGTTCCTGACTCTCGGGGCTCTCCTCTCTTGTTCCGTGTGGAACGTTTATTTCATGAAGAGGCCGCTGGTGGGCGAGCCGGTGAATTTCACAGGATTTTTTCGAGGGCCGGTTTCAGGACACATGCTTGGAGTGCTGGGAGGCGTGATTTGGGGCACGGGGATGGTTTTCAACCTGGTGGCTGCGAACTTCACCGGAGTGGCTATTTCCTACGCCATTGGCCAGTCGGCGCCGATGGTGGCTGCGCTATGGGGTGTGCTGGCGTGGAAGGAATTTGAAGGGGCCGGAAGTCGGGCGAAGTTGTACCTTGGCCTTATGTTTGTCTTCTATTGTTTCGCGATTTTGCTGGTGGCGAGGGCGAACGGCTAATTGCAATCGGATTTTACTGTTTGCAAGAGTGGGTGCTATTGACCGGCGGCGTTTTTGATTTTCAGCACGGGGCTTACATCCCGGGTAATTCGCGATGAATGCAACTGTCCGCATCGATAGCAGGAACATTTGAAACTTGTGCCGTCGGGGAGACACACATGGCCGCACTTTTCGCAGACGAACCGTCCGTCCAGACGGGGCTCCATGGGCCTGAACTGAACGCCGAGCACGCAATAGGGACAGCGAACGACTTTGGGAATCATAAGGAAGTTGGACGGACGGCGAAGCAAAAGACAAAGCTTTGCGAACCGCTTGTCACCGCTGCTCGCGCCATCCGTTGGAGATGAATTTATCTCCGAACGAGGTCTTTTCGTAATGGCCCATCCGTGTAAAGGGCTGGCACGGGAGTGCCAGCAGCTTTTTGAATCCCGGATGATCTGCGATCTGTGATGCACGGGCGTGGACGCGGGCTACTGGCTATCGTGATAGATCACGCCCAGAGTGAAGCGAACGCCGCGTTTTAGGCGG
This sequence comes from uncultured Acidobacteriota bacterium, assembly GCA_963838765.1. GTDB lineage: Bacteria > Acidobacteriota > Terriglobia > Terriglobales > Acidobacteriaceae > JABDBE01. Next base: position 141,646 of record CAWISU010000077.1, read on the forward strand.
CTCACCCCATGCTGCAAGCTGACTCGATAAAAGCCGCGGCTACCTTTCACTGGACGATAGCGTGTGGCGAATATAAGAATCTGCCCTTGCTGGGCGGTAATGACTTCCGCTTTCGACTGAGCGCGGGGCTGTTGTTCCACAATCACGAATTCGCCGCCTTCGTAGTCCGCTCCGGGTTGGCTCAGAAAGCAGGTCAACTGCAGAGGGAAGGCAATGGCCCCGTATACATCCTGGTGGAGACAATTGAAATCGCCGCTCTCATAGTGCAGCAGCAACGGAGTGGCTCGCGTCTGTCCATTGTTCGCGCAGGTTTCAAGAAAGCTGGCGTGGCGCTCGGGAAAGATTTCGGACAATCCCAGAGCCTGATTCCACTGGTTGGCGAGCGGAACTAAGTGAGGATAGCTATGCTCGCGTAACTGCTGGACGATGTCAGGCAGCGGGTAGTCGAAGTATTTGTAATCGCCGCGGCCAAAGCGGTAGCGGGACATGATGATGTGACTGCGGAAAGGCTGCTCGGAGGGATACAGTTTCACCAGGGCGGCGCATTCGGAGGAGGTGAGGAGGGCTGGAGTCAAAGCGTAGCCGCACTGCCCCAGCGATTCTCGAATCGTTGCCCAATCCAAGCTGGCGAGCCTTTGTGAAATGGCTGTATTCGTGGTTTCGTTGGCCTCGGACTCCCTTGGACAGGATTTCATGTTCAGCTAGTTTAGGAAAAAGCGGCGGGTGGTGCTATCCGGTTCTTGCAGCGAAGCTTCGGTACGGAATTGATAAATCGGCGTTTAGGTTTTGAAAGGGTGCGGCTCCCAACCGCGCCGTCATTGCTCGTGGAGGGCTTATGGCACGGCTGAGCCCTGCGCCTTCAAAACTCCTCAGGTTCGGAGCGCGGCGGCTCGTTTAGTCGCCAGCGGCATCGTAGGCTGGGACATCCCACTGGTAGCCTTCTTCGCCGTGTTGGGTGAGATCCAGTCCCTGGATCTCTTGTTCTTCCTCGACCCTCAACCCAATAGTTACATCCACAATCTTGAGAGCCACCAGGGTGCCGACAATCGCGAGCGCCCAGGACACTCCTACTCCGACCAGTTGATTGATCAACTGATGGGCGTTGCCTTCGAGCAGGCCCGAAGGCAGCGCGTTCCCTTGCGCATTTTTGAAGATGGGATTGATGGTGCTCGATGCGAAGACTCCAGTCAGCAACGCACCCAGCGTGCCTCCTGCGCCGTGCACGCCGAAAGCGTCGAGGGAGTCATCGTAGCCAAAGCGCAGCTTGACGGTTGCGACCATGTGGTAGCAGACCACGCCGGCGATAAGTCCAATTGCCAGCGCTGGCATGGGACCAACAAAACCGGCGGCAGGAGTAATCGCTACCAGCCCCGCAACCGCTCCTGAAATGGCGCCCAAGGCGCTGGGCTTTCCATTGCGCAGCCATTCTGCGCCACTCCATCCCAGCACCGCTGCGGCAGCCGCGAAATGCGTGGCCACAAAAGCGCTGGTTGCCAGACTGTTTGAAGCCAACGCGCTGCCTGCGTTAAAGCCAAACCATCCTACCCACAACATGCACGCTCCGATGAAACTAAGCACGACGCTGTGTGGCGGCATCGGCTCTTTGGGATAGCCAACACGACGGCCCAAATAGAGCGCGCACACTAACGCCGAGACTCCCGAGGTGATGTGGACCACGGTTCCGCCGGCGAAATCGAGGGTGGGGAAACGCCCGCCCAGTGCGGCATTCAGCAGGCCGCCCTTGCCCCAAACCATGTGAGCCATGGGGTCATATACCAGCACGGACCATAGAATCATGAACAGCGCCATGGAGCTAAACTTCATCCGTTCCGCGAAAGCGCCAGTGATGAGCGCGGGAGTGATGATGGCAAACATCAACTGATAAATCATGAATGTTTGCTGCGGAATGGTGGCGGCATAATCGGCGTCGGGCTGCGCTCCGACGCCGCGCAGGAGGATGTTGTGCAGATGGCCGATGAAGCTGCCGCCGCTTCCAAACGACAAGCTGTAACCAATTAGCGCCCACAGCACCGTGATGATGGCCATCATCGCGAAACTCTGCATCATGGTGCTCAGCACATTCTTTTTTCGAACCAAGCCGCCATAGAACAGCGCCAGGCCCGGGCCAGTCATCATGAGGACCAGGGCGGAACTGGTGAGCATCCATGCATTGTCGGCGGAGCCCTTGGCGTCTGCGACTTGCTGCTCCAGGTTTGCCAGCCGGGCAGTGTCCGAAACGCTAGTCGGCGTCCCCGTCGCCTGAGCGAGAACAAAGGGCGCGCCGAGCAGAAGAATGATCGCAAAAAGACTGAGCCAGAGAAAACACGTTTTCGCAGGAAACATCTGTATTCCCCCCGCAACCGATAATTGAAAACCATACCTTCGAAAACGGGTTCACGGAAATTGAAATTATTTATGGGAGCTATCGGGATTGGTGATGGAATCGAGCAGGCCCGCAGCGCAGGCCTGGATGGGCTACTTCTTTTTCGCGGCGACTTCCAGGCGGGTGTCCGCGCGCTTCAAATTACCGGCGGTGCGCTGGAAATCCTCCTCGGTGTGGCTGCTGGCGAGTTCCGATTCCGCGCGTTGTTTGGCTACCTGAGCGCGTTTTGCGTCGATGTCCTCGGCGCGTTCCGCAGTTTCGGCCAGAATAGTTACCTTGTCCGGCAGTACCTCGGCGAATCCCCAGGCCACCGAGAGGTGATGGGTATAGTTGTCTCTTCGATAGGTGATTTCCCCAACCGCGAGTTCAGTGATTAGCGGAGCGTGTCCGGGAAGGATGCCCAGATACCCGTCCTTGCCGGGAATCTGCATCTCCTCCGCCACATCGCGGATAACCATCTTCTCCGGGGTGACGATCTCGAGTTGGAAAGTGTCCGCCATAAGGTCGTTGGTCGTTCGCCGTTGGTCGTGGGCAACACCCGAGATCGACGGGTGTTGGCCGACGACGAACGACCAACGACCGCTCCTACGCCACTGCCTTTAACTTCTCTGCAGCTTCCAGTACTTCGTCGATCTGGCCCTTCATGTAAAACGCCTGCTCTGGGATGTCGTCGTACTTGCCATCGTTGATTTCCTTGAAGTCTTTCACGGTGTCGGCGACCTTCACGTAGCGGCCGGGTGCGCCGGTAAATTGCTCGGCCACGTGGAACGGCTGCGAAAGGAATTTTTGAATTTTACGGGCTCGTGCCACTGTTACTTTCTGGTCTTCACTCAGCTCGTCGATGCCCAGAATTGCGATGATGTCCTGCAGGTCTTTGTAGCTTTGCAGCGTTTTCTTCACCGCCTGCGCTACGTCGTAATGTTCCTGGCCCACGATGCGCGGATCGAGAATGCGCGATGTCGAAGCGAGCGGATCGACGGCGGGATAAATTCCAATCTCGGTCAATGCGCGGGAAAGCACAGTGGTTGCGTCCAGGTGGGCAAACGTCGTTGCCGGCGCCGGATCGGTCAAGTCGTCGGCGGGGACGTAAATCGCCTGCACCGACGTAACGGATCCCTTTCTTCGTGGAAGTAATCCGCTCCTGCAACTCGCCCATCTCGGTCGCAAGATTAGGCTGGTAGCCGACGGCGCTCGGCATGCGGCCCAGCAAGGCTGAAACTTCGGATCCCGCCTGCGTAAAGCGAAAAATGTTATCGATGAACAGCAATGTGTCGGCGCCCTCGACGTCGCGGAAGTATTCAGCGACTGTGAGTCCGGTCAGGGCTACACGCAAACGCGCTCCGGGCGGCTCGGTCATCTGACCATAAATCAGTGCGGCTTTGGAATGCTCGGGATCGCCGGGCTTGATGACGCCGGACTCGGTCATTTCCAGCCACAGATCGTTGCCTTCGCGCGTACGCTCACCGACTCCTGCGAACACGGAGAATCCGCCGTGCTGCTTGGCGACGTTGTTGATGAGTTCCATGATGACGACGGTCTTGCCCACCCCCGCGCCGCCGAACAATCCGATTTTTCCGCCTTTTAAAAATGGCTGAATGAGGTCGATGACCTTCACGCCGGTTTCGAACATCTCGGCCGTCGTTGCCTGTTCGTCGAACAGCGGGGCCGGGCGGTGGATTGGCATCGTCTGCGTGTGTGCGATGGGACCGAGTTGGTCGACCGGTTCGCCGATCACGTTCATCACACGCCCAAGCGTGCCTCGGCCCACGGGCACAGAGATGGGTCCGCCCTGGTCGATGGCTTTCATCCCGCGCACCATGCCTTCTGTGGCTTCCATGGCAACGCAGCGGACGCGGCCTTCGCCTAAATGCTGCTGCACCTCGACGATGACATTGATCGGCGAGGGAACGGTGAAGCCGTCGCTCACGATGCGAAGCGCCTCGTAAATGGGCGGCATGGTGGCTTCGACAAACTGCACGTCTACTGCGGGACCAGCGATCTGAACTACGTGTCCAATGTTTTCTGGCATAAATGTTCTCGCTTTGAACGGAAGCCTCGGCTGTCACTTGGCATTTAGCACTTAGCATTTGGTCATTGAGCGCCTGACGATACCAATTGCTAATTGCCAAGTGCCAAGTGCTGGCGTCATCCTGCTGCGGCTGCTCCGCTTACGATCTCGATAATTTCTTTCGTAATCTTCGCTTGACGGGCACGGTTCATGGCCAGGGTCAGCGAATCGATCATGTCAGTGGCGTTGATGGTTGCGGCATCCATGGCTGTCATACGCGCCGCGTGTTCCGCCGCCACCGATTCCAGCAACGCACGAAATACCTGGATGACTACATATTTTGGCAACAACGCGCGAAACAATTCTTCGGGAGGCTGTTCGTAAATATAGTCCACCGCAGCGGTGGCGAACTTCGCGGCTGCCGCGTCTATTTCTCGGGTGTCCGGCGGTCGAATGCCGACGCCCGCCTCCTTAGCTGCTTCGAGAGCGCGCTCTTTTTCTTCCTGGCTCATTTCCTCGGCTTGGGCAACGCTGACTTCGCCCACGCGCTCGATGGGCAGCACTTGTTCGACGATCAGCCGCTGCGAAATTACCGACTTGAATTCATTGAAGAGAACGTAAACCGAATCAATTTCTTCTCTGGAATAGCGATCGATCGCACGGCTGGCCATCTCGGAGGCCATTGCATAATCAACTTTGCTGAGTACGCCAACGTGTTCACCGACGAGCGTAGTGCGCGGCGATTCCTGGGATTCGGCAGTTCTCGCGGGCGCAACCGCGTATCGCCGGCGCAAAAAGTCACGGCCTTTGCGGCCGATCGGTTCGATCTCTACATTCTTTCCCGCCTTGGATTCCAAAAAACGCTGCGCCGCTTTCAGAATATTCGTATTGAAAGCGCCAGCGAGACCTTTGTCTCCCGTGACCACAAACAGCAGAATATTGTGTTCCCGACGCTGCGCTAACAAAGGATGCTTTGGCTCGCCAGTATCGGGATCATAGATTTCAGCCCGCGACACCAGCGACTTCAAAACATTGGTTAGCATTTGTGCATAGGGACGCGCTGCCAGAGCGCGCTCCTGGGCACGGCGGAGCTTCGCCGCCGAGACCATCTTCATGGCCTTGGTGATCTGCCGGGTGTTGGTCACGCTGCGGATACGGCGGCGAATATCGAGAATGTTGGCCATGTTTCGGTCGTTGGTCGTTGGTCGTTCGTCGTTGGTCGTTCGCTTTTGGCTGCTAGCTTCAGCTAGAAGCCAGGGGCTAGTAGCTTACTTCGCGACTCCCTGCCTTTCTGTTACGAACGTTTCTTTGCACTCTTTGATAATTTTGTTCATCTCGGCTTTCAAGTTGTCGTCGAGAATCTTTTTTTCCATGATGGTGCGCAGGAGCCCGGGGTTGGTCGCGTCCACATACCTGTATAGCTCAGCCTCGAAGTCCCGCACCTGATCTACGGGTAGGTCGTCAAGAAACCCGTTTGTGCCGGCATAGATAATCAAAATCTGTTTGGAGAATGGCAGTGGCGAAAACTGTTTCTGCTTAAGGACTTCGACCAGACGCTGTCCTCGATTGAGTTGGTTTTGCGTAGCTTTGTCGAGGTCGCTGCCAAACTGCGCGAAGGCCGCGAGTTCGCGATACTGCGCGAGATCGAGCTTCATGCTTCCTGCCACCTGCCGCATGGCCTTGATTTGCGCGCTGCCGCCCACGCGGCTCACGGAAATACCGACGTTCACGGCCGGACGCACGCCGCTGTTGAACAAATCAGTTTCCAGGAAGATCTGGCCATCAGTAATCGAAATAACGTTGGTCGGGATGTACGCCGAAACGTCGCCGGCCTGAGTTTCAATAATCGGCAGCGCCGTCAGCGACCCTCCGCCTTTTTTGTCGCTCAGTTTGGACGCGCGCTCCAGCAGCCGCGAGTGGAGATAAAAAACATCTCCAGGATACGCCTCGCGGCCGGGCGGACGCCGCAACAGCAGCGAGATTTCACGATACGACGCCGCGTGTTTCGAGAGGTCGTCATAAATCACCAGGGCATGTTTTCCGTTATCGCGGAAAAATTCTCCCATGGCACAGGCCGCATAAGGCGAGATGTATTGCATGGGCGCGGGCTCAGAAGCGGATGCCGCCACGACGATGGTGTAATCCATTGCGCCGTAGTCAGTGAGAATCTTCACCACCTGCGCGATGGAAGACCGCTTCTGTCCAACCGCGTTGTAAATGCAAATCAGATTGTTGCCTTTGTTATTGATGATGGTATCGAGCGCGACTGCGGTCTTGCCGGTTTGGCGATCGCCAATGATCAACTCGCGCTGCCCTCGGCCAATCGGAATCATGCTGTCGATGGCCTTCAGCCCAGTAGCCATGGGCTCGCGCACCGGTTGCCGGTCAATGACTCCGGGCGCCAGGCGTTCCAGCGCGATGAACTTGTCGGTCGCGATCGGGCCTTTGTCGTCGATAGGTTGCCCCAGTGAATTCACCACACGACCAACCAGGGCGTCGCCTACAGGCACGCTCATAATGCGTCCTGTGCGCTTGACCTCGTCGCCCTCCTTGATCTCGGTGTATTCGCCGAGAAGCACGACGCCGACCTGGTCTTCTTCCAGGTTCATGGCGATGCCAGCGACGTCATGCGGGAAGGAAAGCAGTTCTCCGGCCATGACTTTGTCGAGGCCATAGACGCGGGCAATGCCGTCGCCCAGAGTGACGACGGTGCCAACTTCGTCCACGGCAATCTTGGATTCGTAATTCTCGATTTGTTGCCGGATCAGCTGTGTGATCTCGTCTGCTTTGATTTGTGCCATAAGGTCAGCTTCTAGCTCCTGGCTTCTAGCTCTTCGCTTCTCTTCGGATATTGGATAGTGCGCGGCCTTAGTTCGCCGGTCTGTTTCAAACTTGGCTCTACTGGCTCCAAGCCAGAAGCTAGCAGCTAATTGCTAAGTGCTTGTTTTATCCTCTCCAATTGTCCATTCACTGAACCGTCATAAATTGTGCTGCCGATCTTAACCACCGCGCCGCCGAGTATGACTTGATCGATGGCGTAGCGTGCCTTCACTTTTTTCCCGGTCAACTTCTCCATGCGGGCTTCGAGCGCGCTGCGGTCGGATTGACCGAGTTCTCGAGCACTGGTGATTTCTGCCTCGACGAACCCCAAACGCTGATTCAGTTCCAACTCAAATTGTTTCACAATCGGCGCCAGGAAATTTATGCGGCGGTGATCGATCAGCACGGCGACGAAATTCCGGACAGTTCGTGAGATTCCCTGGCGCGCAACGATGGCGTCCAGAACCGCCCGCTTCTGTTCCGCGGTGATTGAAGGAGCCTCCCAAACCGCGCGCAGCTCCTTGCTTTGCGCAACCAGTTCAGCCACCGCTTGGGCTTCCCGCAAAGTCTTGGCGGGATCATGATGGCCGTCGAAGACCGCGTCGGCGAAGGCGCGGGCGTAGGTGATGGTTACAGAAGCCATGTTCTATCGCCCGCCTCTGCGGGCCTCGCCGCCGTCGGTGGAAAGCTGCTGAGCGAAGCTGCGTAACAATGCCTGATCGGTAGCGGCATCCACGTGGATCTGTTTCTTGGCCAGCGATACGGCAAGATCGGCCGCATACGCCGTTAGTTCACGACGCGCCGCTTTTGCTGCGGCCGCGATTTCCTGCTCGGCTGATTCCACGATTTTGCGCGCGTCTTCGGCAGCCGCAGCTTTAATTCTTTGTTCTTCGACGGCGGCTTCCTTCTCCGCGGCGGCGCGCATTCCAGCGATTTCAGTCCCAAGCCTGGAAAGCCTTGCTTCAATTTCCGCCAGGCGCCGGTTGGCATCTTCACTGGCTTTGCGCGCTTCTTCCATTGCTTTCTGAATGGAGGCCGTGCGATTGCGGAACAGGCGCGGCAGATTCTTTTTCGCCAACCAGAAGATCGCAACCGCAACCACCACAAAGTTTAATAGCACGCACAATAAGTACGCGTGCTCCAAATCCATTCCCGTAATTTTAGCCACCCAGACGACCGAGGAAGAATGCTTGAACTGTGACTGGTCTTCCTCGCCGGCGGCTTCACGCGTTTTTTTCACCAATTCCTGGCCGAGCGAGCGTTGTCGCCCGGAATTACTCGGCTGGGACTGGGCCGAGGAGGAGGGTTCGTGCGCAGCCGCCCGCTCTACCCAAGGGCACAAAGTAAGCAGTAATGTCGCCGAGACAAAAAGCAAGAGGAATTTCAGCCTGCCGTCAGTTCGGAGGTTTTTCTGCATTGGGGTCAGCCTCATTGACCACCACCCGCCGGCACCCGCGGCGTCCCGGGGTGCAAAACAATTCGGATAATTTCTGTGGCCAGCTTTCCGCTTTCTACCTGCAGGCCCTCCTGCGCCGCCCCTTTATCTTTCTCGATGGCTGCCCGCGCCTCTTCGACTTGGCCCTGGGCCCTTTTCCGCGCTTCGGCCAGGGCGGCGGCTCGAGCCTGCATCGCCTGCTGACGAAGGGCTTCCTGATGCTTGAAAACTGCCATGCGAGCCTCCCGCAGTTGCTGCTCGTATTCCGCGGTTCGCGCTTCGGCGGCGGCAATGTCGGCTCGCGCCTTCTCGACGGCTCCTTCCGTCTTTTCCCGGCGCTCGGCCAGCACCTTCACCAGTGGTTTGTGGACAAGCACGTTGTAGATTCCATACAGGAGAACCATAAAGATAATGGTTGGTATGGATCCGAGCAGTAATTCCCCTACTTGTCTGAGCGTCTCGTCCATGTCTTGATTTTTAAAAAATCTTGTGCCTGACAAAATCTCAAGCGAAAGAGGGCTTTAAGAAACCATCAAACCTAACATCCTGTGAGGCTTAGTGTCAACGCGGCGTTGTCCCAAAAAGGGACGGCGCTGTTCTCGCAAATCGTATTTTTGGACAATTGTCAAGCATTTTTGCGGATTTCAGCAAACAAGGCTTGACTTCTGGGATAGCGGGTCTAGCATGGGGGTATCACCTCCGATCCAATTCAGGATCGAGTGGGCCGATAGCCAAGGACTGTCACCGCTTCTTGGTTGCCGGCCCATTTAAATTTGGCCGTCAGTCCTGGGCCGATGGTCGTTGGCCCAACCGAAATCCAGGTGAACCTCTGTCGGAGATCATCATCCGTGAAAAAAATAGGTCCCTGCGTCCAATTCCACGGGACTGCCTCCACCGCTCGCGCAGCTCCAACGAAGCGCTGATCTACGGCATCACGAACTCTCTTACCCTTCTCACCACTGATTCCGGCGCCTCGACTTCCAACTCCACTAGCCCGTCTTTGTATTTGCGCGAATAAATCCGGGCTCGCGCCTCGAGCATCGCCAACGTCTTTCCTTCCTTCTGCGGCACGCGCAAGTGGATGCGGCTCAGCGCGTCTCCCTGCAGCATCTGGTCGATCCGGTCGAGAAGCGTGCTCATTCCGATGCCCTTTGCGGCCGAGACGTGAACGGTTTTGCTGTCATCGCGAAGGCTGTCGCGCTGCCGAGGAGGCAGCAGGTCAATCTTGTTCATCACGCGCAGGCGCGGCTTCGTATCCGCTTCCAGTTCCTTCAGCACCTTTTCCACTTGCGCGTCCTGCTCGGCAGAGAGCGGGCTGCTGGCATCGGAAACCTGCAGAATGAGCTCCGCGCGCTGCACCTCTTCCAAGGTCGCGCGAAACGCGGAAACCAGGGTGTGCGGCAGGTTGCGAATAAATCCTACGGTGTCAGACAACAATACCTGCCGGCGCGAAGGCAATGTGATTCCTCGAATCGTCGGATCCAAAGTCGCAAACATTTTCGGCGATTCGAGCACGGCGGCCTGGGTCAGCGCATTGAACAATGTCGATTTTCCTGCGTTGGTGTAGCCCACCAAAGCGATCAGCGCCACCGGAACCGATTCGCGCCGCTGGCGCTGTTGCGTGCGAATGCGCCGTACACTTTCAATTTGCTCCTTAACGTGGCGAATTCGGCGATAGATTTTCCGGCGGTCGGTCTCCAGTTGGGTTTCACCGGGACCGCGCGTGCCAATGCCGCCGCCGAGTTGCGACATCTCAATTCCGCGCCCTCCCAGCCGCGGCAGCATGTACTCGAGTTGCGCCAACTCCACCTGCAGCTGGCCTTCTCGGGTGCGGGCGTGCTTGGCAAAAATGTCGAGGATAAGCTGGGTGCGATCAATCACCCGCGTGTTGACGACTTTTTCGATATTGCGCTGCTGGGATGCGGTGAGGTCGTGATCGAACAAAAGCAGATCCGCGGAAACCGAGGCGGCAGCGCCCGCAATCTCCTCCAGCTTGCCTTTGCCAATCAGCGTGGCCGGATCGGGCTTGTCGCGATGTTGCAGGAACTCGCCGGCAATTTGCGCACCGGCGCTGGTGGCCAGAGCCCGCAGTTCGTCCAGCGACTCTTCCGCGCTGAACTCCGGAACCCGAGGCGCTTTCGACGCGCCAGGCACACTGGGGGCGCTGTCTCGCGCCGCCTGCGCGCCTGCGGTGAGCGATCCTTTCGCGGTCTTGGCGACCGCACCTGCGCGCGAGCGCACGCGGTAATCGATCCCGACCAGGAAGGCGCGTTCCGTCGGACTACGATCGGCCGCAGTCGAAATCGAGGCACGCCGCCCGCGCGCAGTCTTGCCAGACTCTCTTGACTCTGAACTACTCAAAGATGAACTGCCTTATCCGTCCGTGCCGGACGCGCTGGGTGCCGGCCCGGGCTCACCAGCGGAGCTTGGAGACGGAACCACAGTGGGCTTTTCGCCATGGCTATGAGCAACTCTCCCCATCGCCACCGTCGAGATGGCATGCTTGAAGATTAACTGCTCCTGGTTGTTGGTCTCGAGCACGACCGAATACTTGTCAAACGAACGGATGCGCCCGGTCAGCTTGACGCCGCTCAGGAGGTAGATGGTGATATTCAATCGTTCTTTGCGGGCGGTGTTGAGGAAGGTATCCTGAATGTTCTGCGCCGGCTTGTTTTCCATGCCGATCTCCTTAGCTTTCTCAACTGCGAAAGCTTTCTGAAACTGCACTGGGTCAGTTCCTCGGGCCGCAACATCACGGCACTGAGAAACAGGGGGGAAAGCCCGGGATGCACGAGCGCCCATCCGCTCCGCCTGCACACCCAAAGCGACACTCCGTACAATACGGCCTCGCCTCCTACTTTTCAAGCATGCGATTCGCACCTGCTTGTCCGGCTCCGCCGGTTGACACAGGCGCTGCAAAATGCAACTATTCGTGCGCTGCAAGAAGCCGAAAAGTGTTTAAGACATCGCAACTGGGATCTGCTGGTAAACCAGCCTCCGTGAAGGTTGGCTAGCGGTTCACGCTGGTGGAGGAATATCGATGCAACATCAGATTGCTTGCGCAGCCTCATGGGTAATGCCCACCCACACTGGCACAGAAGCCTTCGCACTTATTTTGCGCTGGTTTCATATCATTGCCGGCATCCTCTGGGTCGGATTGCTTTACTTTTTCAATTTGGTCAATGTCCCTTTCATGAAGCAGGTGGACGCTGCCATGAAGCCCAAGGTGTTTCAGTATCTGACCCTGCCGGCCCTGAACTGGTTCCGCTGGAGCGCGCTGCTCACGGTCTTCCTGGGTTTCTGGTACTGGGGACAAATCTATGTTGGACCCGACGCGGCTCGCATCGGGGTCAGTCCTTTGAGCACGATCGGCCTATTTTGGCTAGTCTGGATTGCGGCGTGGGGAATTCTCTTTGCTGTCATCAAGCGAGCGCCCAGCGGATATGTTCTCGGCGCCATCACCACCGTAGTCGCGGTTGCGGCCGGTTGGTTGTTTGTGAACTACGCGCCGGTGGGCCAGGACGATAACCATGTGCTCTCCATCGGCGTCGGCGGCGGCTTTGGCATTATCATGCTGTTCAACGTTTGGGGAATCATCTGGCCCAACCAGAAGAAGATTATTCGGGGAACGCTGGCGGGAACTCCGCCAGCCAACGCTGCGGCTCTGGCTCGTCAAGCGTTTCTGGCGTCGCGCACGAACTTCTTTCTGTCGGTGCCTTTGCTGTTCTTCATGGCGACCAGCTATCACTACGTGATTTTCGGCCGATAGACATTGTGCCAAAATGAAGTGTGGATTCCGATAAGTACCTTCACGGAATTGCGTTGTTCAACAACGCCGAATTCTTCGATGCCCACGAAGCCCTCGAAGACGTGTGGCGCGCTGCACCGCCAGAAAACAAGAAGTTTCTTCAAGGATTGATTCAGGTTGCCGTAGCCTTTCACCACTATTCCACGGGAAACCTAGTGGGTATGCGATCGGTTTTGGAGCGGGCCATCAGAAACCTTGCGGAGCCGCCGGGGAGCTTTGCGCAATTCCAATTGCCGGCTTTGATTCAATCACTCTGCCAATGGCGCGAAGCGCTCGATAATGACTCGCTGCTTCCAGGCTTGCCTCGCATCCATGAAAACCTTCAACCTCGCTGACATTGCGCGACGGCTGACCTCACGGTGTTAGAATCGCTGTTCCTGTGGCCCAGTTTCCCGTGACCCAGTCTTCTACGGCAAAACGGCGCGCGTCTCAATCCCCGGCGAGAAAGTTTGATCGCATCCCGTTGCTCGATCTGCATCGGCAATACCGGCAGATTCGCGAAGAGGTGCTGGCTGCGGTAGAGCGGGTCTGCGCTTCGCAGCAATTCGTGTTGGGCGCGGAGGTCGAGGCTCTCGAAAACGAAATCGCGGCCTTCACCGGCGCCAGTGCGGCCGTGGGTTGCGCCTCGGGGACCGACGCGCTCTGGCTGGCATTGCTCGCGGCCGGAGTTCAGGCCGGCGATGCGGTCGTTACTACTGCGTTCAGCTTCTTCGCGTCCGCCAGCGCCATTGTGCGCGCTGGAGCGCGGCCGGTGCTGGTGGACGTGGATCCCGAGACGCTTAATCTGGATGCAGGCCTGGTGAAGGCGCGGCTTGGTTCGGGTGGATCGTACAAAATCCGCGCCTTGCTGCCTGTGCATCTTTATGGCCAGTGCGCCGACATGGATCGGTTGCAGCCGATCGCGGATGAATTCGAGTTGTCCGTGATCGAGGATGCGGCGCAGGCGATTGGGGCGAAATGGCGAGGCCGGAACGCTGGATCCATGGGCATGGCCGCGACGTTTAGTTTTTATCCCACCAAGAATCTCAGCGCCTATGGCGACGCCGGATTGGTAACCACCTGTGATTTGAATTTGGCGGAGCACATGCGAAGGCTGCGCAATCACGGGAGCCCGCGCCGCTACCATCACGAAGAAATTGGATGGAACTGCCGGATGGACGCGATCCAGGCGGCCATCCTCCGGGTGAAGCTGCCGCATGTCGAAAGCTGGAACCAGCAACGGCGGCAACGTGCGGCAACCTACGATGGTTTGCTGGCCGACGCGGGGCTGGCTTCGAAGGATAGTAATTCGCCGGTTCGGCCGTTGCGGACTTCTCCGCATGCGTTTCATGTCTTTCACCAATACGTGATCCGGGCTCGCCGCCGCGACGAGCTGCACAAGTTTCTTGGCGACAGGAAAATTGGGACGGAGGTTTACTATCCTATTCCACTGCATCTGCAACCCAGCTTTGCGTATTTGGGCTACAGCGCGGGAGACCTGCCAGAATCAGAACGAGCCAGCGGCGAAGTGCTCGCGCTTCCTATGTTTCCGGAACTGACGGAAGCGGAGCAGAAGTGCGTGGTAGAAAGTATCGCGGAGTTCTATTCGTAGTCCGGCCAGAGTTCAAAGTATCGCCTCTCTTTTTTTTCCACAACGGAACGGAGTTTACCGGTTGGCATTGGTACCCCCCCTCCCCCCGCTCGTGTGCAAAATTTAGAAAACAAACGATTTATTTTACCACTATGTGCTAGATCTTTGAGTTTAAAGGACTTACACGCAAAATCTAGAGAACATGGAAGTTACGGCTGCCGCGCTTTCCCATTGTGGAAATCGAGCGTCGGCATTGGGCCTGGGTCGAGGCGTCCTCGCGCGGATCGGGTTATCAAAGATCGACGGTTATCTTGTAGATAATGTATCCAGCTGTAGATTATCGTGGTTGGCTCGTGCGGTCAACGATAAAACAGGTTGCGCAACTCAGTTTTCTGGAAGAAACAGCCCCGCCGTGAGGGTTTCCTCAGTCCCAGAGTAAGGGCCCCGCCATCTCACAAAGAACGCGAGAAGGGCAGGGCACCCGTTTTTGTGTGGGGTGAAACTGTGGGCCAGCCTCCGAACCAGCGGTTTCGCTCTCCCACTTTTCGCACAGGACGCGAAAAATGGGGCACCCGAGTTCTTGGTTCGGTCGCGTCAGCTCAGCGCAGACGCGATTACTCTGCCGCTCAGAGCCCGAACGGTTAGAATGTCCCCTTAAACGGAGAACTCATGCCTCTTACTTCTACGGATTGGATTGTGATTGTTGGGTATTTGCTGGTGAACCTGATGATTGGGCTTTACTACCGGCGTCGGGCTAGCGGGAATACGGAGGAGTTTTTTATTTCTGGGCGCGATGTTTCGTGGTGGCTGGCGGGGACTTCAATGGTGGCGACCACTTTTGCCGCTGACACGCCGCTGCTGGTTTGCGGGTTGGTGGCGCGGCAGGGCATTGCGGGGAACTGGATCTGGTGGGGATCATGCGTCGGCGGGATGATGACTGTTTTCTTTTTTGCGCGCTATTGGCGGCGGGCTGAAGTGTTGACCGATGTGCAGTTGGTCGAGCTGCGTTATGGGGGGAAGCCGGCGGCGTTTTTGCGTGGGTTCAAGGCGATTTATCTTGGGCTTTTTATGAATTGCTTCATTCTGGGGTGGGTGACGCAGGCCATGGTCAGCATTATTACGGTTTTGCTCGGTCCGGTGATTGCTCAGGGGCGCGTGTTGCAAGTCTCGATCGGCGGGCACGTTTTTCAGCATACTTTGGGCGATCCTCGGTATACATCGGTGTTGATTTGTATTTTTATTCTGATTCCGTTTACTGGGCTTTATACGTTTATTGGCGGGCTTTGGGGCGTGTTGGTCACCGACCTGTTTCAGTTTGCTTTGAAGATGACAATGATTATCGTTTTGGCGTGGGTTGCGGTGACGAAGATTGGCGGGATGCAGGCTCTGCAGATCCATTTGCGGGTGATCGAGAATAATGTTCGCGCGACCGGAGTAAGGACGGCGGATCCGGTGGCGTTTTTGCCGGACTTTCATCTTGGGCTGACGACCGATGCGCTTTGGACTTTGCCGGTGCTGACTTTCATTGTGTATCTGGGAATGCAATGGTGGTTGGCTTGGTATCCGGGAGCGGAGCCGGGGGGCGGCGGGTACGTGGCACAGCGCATGTTCAGCGCTAAGGATGAGAAGAATTCTTTGGGGGCGACACTTTGGTTCAACATTGCGCATTACGCTTTGCGGCCCTGGCCGTGGGTGATTACGGGGCTCGTGGCGGTTGTGGTTTATTCGCCGAATGGGGGGCTGCATCCTAGCGCGGCTTTTGTGCAGAATCCGGAGCAAGGGTATGTGATGGTGTTGCGGGATTATCTTCCTCCGGCTTTGCGTGGGTTGATGGTTGCGGCCTTCCTCGCTGCTTTCATGTCTACGATTGGAACACAATTGAATTGGGGCAGCTCTTATCTGGTGAATGATTTGTACAAGCGTTTTTTCGTGCGGGGGGCGGACGAGAAACACTATGTTTTGATCAGCAAGATTTTCACTGTGTTTCTGGTGCTGGGCAGCGGTTATACGGCGATGCAGTTGACATCGATCAATCAAGGTTGGCAGTTGGTTTTGAATATTGGATTTGGGACGGGAGCGGTTTACATTCTGCGATGGTACTGGTGGCGGATTAATGCTTGGAGCGAGATTTCGGCGATGGCGGTGGCGGCGGCTGTGACCATTGTGCTTAGCCGCGTTTCGCTTTCAGGCAACAATGCCGTTGTTTACGCGAAGACTGCGCTCATCACGGGGTTCGTTACTACGATTGCGTGGTTGATTGCGACCTTTGTGACGGCGCCTGAGTCGCGGGAGACTTTGGTGGGGTTCTACAAGCGGGTGCATCCGACGGTGTATGGATGGAAGCATATTGCGCAGCTCGTCCCCGAACTGCCTGAGGTTCGGGACTTGGCGGGCAACGCGTTTAATTGGGTGATGGGAGTCATTTTGGTTTATGGGTGCTTGTTTGGGATTGGCAAACTTGTGTTTCAGCAGTGGGCTTGGGGGGTGGTGTTGTTGCTGATCGCTGGGGTGGCTGGTTATCTGATCTTTTGGGATCTTTCGCGGCGGGGGTGGGCCACTCTTTCTGGGACAGCGGTGCCAGTCACTAGCCCGAAGACCGTACAGGCGGACTAACTGCGGAGAGCGTCTTCCTTCCGCCGCCAAATGGGGAGCCCGGGCGAGCCCAGCGCTAGCAGGCCAAGGCTCGCAGTTTCTGGGACCGGCGCAGGCAAGATTTCGGGGTTCGGTTGCCCGACGCTGTCATACTCAGGTCCTTTGGTCGCTCCAGCGATGATCGCTTTGTTCGGGATGGTCTCGTATGCGTAGCCGGTTAGCGTGGCGGTAATGTAGTGTAAGTGAACCCGCACATTCAGCCGCGCCCAGCCAAAGTGAGTCTTGCCATGGATCGAAAATTTGAAGCCGAGATAGCGACCATTGACGTTATTCCACTCGCCCGATACTTTACGGCTACCGCTAAGACTGAAGACACTGACCATTACGTCTTTGTGTTCCGGCCCCTTACCACCGAATGGAGCGCGCCGGCCGATCCTGGCTTTCGGGCGCAACGCCCAGGCATACGAAGCATTGTTAGTGGAGGTTGCCTTCTTGCCCTCGATACCGTCACCCCCCACGACAAACGCCGACAAGCCCGCTCCGCACTCAGAAGTACAGGAATTGTGGATTGTGCCAAGCGCAAAATCGGCAATGCCGTCGTGATTAAGATCGATTGCATAGCCGCTAAATCCACCATGTCCGATTATCACGTGAGCGGGCGTATAGACAATTTTGGCGTCGGCTGGATGAGCCAAGCCCATCATTCCCAATCCGGCTGCACTTCCCGCGAGCGCATACATGTTGAGTTGTTTGTGGAGAGACTGAGAAAAGTTGACAGGTGTCCTGGCTGAGCGAAGAGAGCGTTTCACAGGTCCTCCCGCGAAGAGCAGCACCATTCTCGTATTGGGACCACCGAGTGTCAAATAGACTCGCCATCCTCATCGGTGAGATATGGGAAGCACTGCAAGGGCAAGAGATTACGGCTTTTTCGGCGTCAAGCCGCAGGCTTGTTTCACCCGACCTAGATCGAGACCAGCGGGAGAAAAGCTGGCAATCTCGGGACCGCGAGGGGTTTGGATTTCGACTTTGAATATCTGGGCGCCGAGCATTTCGCGGGTGGTTCCTTTGTCCATGGATAGGAAGTGGCCGTTCACCCAATTCCAGCCGTGATTGCTATGGGAATTGTCTACGCGAACGAGGACTTCCATTTGCGGCTGTCCCCAGAAACCTGGACGGTTGGGCGGCGCGATTCTGGCATTGGGACGAAAATCGGCTAAGTCTAATTTGCCATTGGTGCAGAAGAGAATGGCTTTCGGGTTTTCCTGGCTTCCCGGCAAGGAAGTGTCGGCCTCAAGTTCGAATCTGGTTTTCTTGGCTAGGGTCATCTGGTCCTGGGAATCGAATTCCATCCATTTTCCGCCGGCGCTGATGCCGCCTTCCTGGGCAAACAAGACGGCCGCTGCACAAAGCAGGATGAAGCAGGCGGCGAATGCCTTCGCGGGAAACGGAGAGAAACTCTTTTTATGAATTTCCATTTTGTTTTGCCTTGATTTTTCTTTCATTGTCGCCGGTCCACTCCAGTTGCCATCCCGATTATATGAAACCCGCGATCGCGCAAAAAGTTGCGGTCGGGGTTCCCGTCGGACTGACGGCAAACCGACCACTATGCCTTTTTACAATTCGTTGACAATTTCAAACTGGTTTCGAGATAACCTGCAGCCGAAAACCTAGGAGACTCGGCATGACAGAACGATTCGAGGTGGCCAATAGAGCTTACGCTCGGCCCGCGGGAACAATTGCCTTTGCACGCTTGATGGTTGCGTGGTTCATTTTTGTTGGACTGATCGTCGGATCGCAATCGGCCGTAGCTCAGGCTGGCGCGGTGGTAAGCGGCCCTGGTGGAAGCCGACACAAAGGTCTGGGTAAAGTTCTGTCAAGCGCTTATGGCGGCCAGATTTTTGGGTTCGACGTCAACCAGAACGGTGACGACGGCATCATCGACGATGCTGTGTCGCTCTCTGATGGCGGTCTCAAGTCAGCCATCGAGACCTTCGATATCAGCACTGGGAAGATAACGAAAATCGTTAAGACTCTGGTTGCGAAAACAGCCAATGACGAACTTGTAACCTTCGGCATTGGAGGCAACGACGTTGGCCTCGTTGACGAGCAACGGGTTACTTTGAAAAACGAACACGTCACTCGGAACGACTTGTTTTATCTGCTGAACCCGGTATCCGGCGGGGAGATTACTGGTCCGTGGACGCTGCCTCAATCGAAAGGCGCGTTGTTGTGGCAGCTTGCGCAGAACCAGACCACGAGCACACAACTCGCGGTGGTGTATCGTTTCTCGGGATCGAATTCGGTGCCCTGGCTTTACCTGGCGGATCTGGCTACGAATAAGATTCTGAAATCCATTCAACTGCAGATTTTCAACGACAACTTTCTGCTGATGTTTGCGCAGGATACGGCGACGGATAAAGCCGTTACCGCCATCAGCAGCTACCCGGGCGGACCGCCGCCGGTCAATGTGGTCATCGATCTCAAGACCGAAAAGATCCGTACATTCAATGGCTTTAACAACGGCGAATATGGCGCGGGCGGCATCAACGGGTTAGCTGTCGATTCGACGACGGGCATACTCTGTACGACGACTGAACTCAACGCGCAAGTGGAGTTCTACAAGCTCTCCAACGGTAGCGGCACATGGGCTCAGCTTCCCGGCACCAGCAATATAAGCCAACTCAACAGTGGCCAGTCGGTCACAAACGATCCGGTAAACCATCTTTTTCTCATCACCCAGCCGGTGTCGAGCACGGGCGGCAATAGCGCGGTGTACGTCTATGACGAAAAGGGTAATCTGAGGGAAACCATTAATGGCTTCACCTTCAACACCAACCTTCCACCCAGCTTCGGTTTGAAAGTCGTCCTCAACCCGAACAAGCGGATCGCCTGGGTACAAGGCGCGAACGCCAACCAGTTGCAGCAATTTTTCTATTAGGGTCAAGACGAGGACAAGGTTAGGACGGGAAAACCGAAGTCACCGAACCCATGTTACCCCAGTGAGTTCGATGGTGGGCGCTATAGGATTCGAACCTATGACTTCCACCGTGTGAGGATGGCACTCTACCGCTGAGTTAAGCGCCCAGCCCGAATCAGCCGCTATATTGTAGCAAAGAAACAGTTTTTTCGTGGGCTTCCTCGTGATAGCCTAGGGTTCTGCAGCCCCGGATCCTGCGCGTGCGAGACGAACTCCGGAGGCTTGACGCCAGGTGGGAATGGCAAAGAGATTCAACCTCGCCAAAGTACCCGTAGGCTCCTCTCCCGAGGGGACTTCCGCGCCTTTGCCAGACCCTGCCGACGCGCAACTTTCAGACCCAGGAGGGGTTCAATCTGATGTGAGCAGCGTAGCCATGGATCGCGGGTTCCTGTCGATGGCAGGGGTGCCGTCTTCTGCGGCGGCGAAGGTGGCTGACAGCCAATCCGCGGAAGGATTGAACGACGCGCAGATCATGTTGCGGGTGAAAGGCGGCGATGATTCCGCCTTCGAATATCTGGTACAGAAATATCGCCGGCCGATGCTGAGCTTCATGTATCGCATGGCTCACAATTCCGCCGTAGCGGAGGATTTGGCGCAGGAAGTGTTTTTGCGGGTTTATCGCTCGCGCGAGAAATATGAAGCGAGCGCGAAGTTCACGACCTGGCTTTATCGGATCGCGAGCAATCTGGCGGTAAATCATGCGCGCGATACCCGGCATCAACGGCCGGAAAATACGGTCAGCCTGGACGAGCCGGATCAGGAATCCGGGTTGACGATGGATTTGCCGGACAACTCGCTGACCGCGGAAGAGGAGATCGTGCGGCGGGAGCGCTTGGCCGCCATCCGGAAACGCGTGGAGGAGTTGCCCGAACGGCAAAAGATGGCGCTGATCATGCACAAGTATCAGCAGATGGACTATCGGCAGATCGCGGAAGTTCTGAAGCTGAGTGAGTCTGCCATTAAGTCTCTGTTGTTCCGCGCTTATGAAACCTTGCGCGTGCAACTGAAAGAGTTTGTATGAAGGAAGAAGCAGTCATGAAATGCAATGAAATTTGCGAATTGATGCCGGACCTGGCCGCCGGGGTGGACACGGTTACACCGGAAGTGAATAAGCATCTTGAAAGCTGCGCGGGTTGCGCAGGCAAGCTGAATGAATTCCGCCAGACCATGGCATTGCTGGATGAATGGCAGGCGCCGGAGCCCTCGCCGTATTTCGACGTGCGGCTCCGCGCTCGTTTGCGCGAGGAAGCGGCACGGCAACCGGCGGGCTGGTGGCAGTGGGTTCGCAAGCCTGCGCTGGCGATTTCGCTGGCCGTACTTATGGTGATGAGCATTACTTTATTTCGCACCGATGCTCGCTGGCATTCGACATCGGAAGGTTCCACAGCCATGGTGGCTGAGCCGGGAACAGCTGTGGGCGACTTGCAGGCGCTGGATAAGAATGGCGAGCTGTATTCGGATTTTGAAATTCTTGACGATTTGCAAGCGCAGCAGGATGTGGACGCTAATCCGTAATCGGCAGGTTTTGGAGATTCGGCTGATGTAGTGATTCGGAAAAAATGAGGGGGAAAGTGCGGGCGAAGTTCATAACCGGAGCGGTCGCGATCGCGGCTCTGGCGCTGGCGCTAACGGGCGTTGTTCCGTGCTTGGCGCAAGCGCGGCATCCGGAGGAACATGCTTCGCACCCGGTGCCCCGTCCCCCGAAAGGTCAGAATGCACACGCGGGACAATGGTTGCGCCAGCATAAGGATATGCCGCCTGAGCAGCAGAAAAGAGCGCTGCAGAATGATCCCCAGTTCCGCAATCTGCCGCCCCAACAGAAGCAGCGTTTGCAAAATCAGCTGGATCGTTTCAACAGTCTGCCGCCGCAACAGCGGCAGCAGGTGTTGAATCGCATGGACACATTTGGGCACCTGACGCCGGAGCAGAAAGAAACGGCGCGGCAGATTCATTCGCAGATGCAACAACTGCCGCCGGAGCGGCGACAGGCAGTGCGGAATGCGATCGGGGCGTTGCGGGCGATGCCTCCGGAAGCGCGCCAGCGTCAGATCGACAGCGATGCTTATAAGAGGCAGTTCTCGCCTGAAGAACGGAGCATCCTGGGAGGGGCTTCCAAATTACCGCTTGCGCCGGCGGGGCCCGGCGGACCTGAACCGCCGGAACAATAGCCCGTGCGGGCTGTTGGAAAAACTGACCTGAAGTCGTTGCTCAAGAACTGATTCGGGCGCTAAAGCACGGAGACATTTTCGGCGACTTATGGGCCCGGCTGAAGTCGGGCCCTTCCCGAAATTTGAGTTTCACCCACGGCTTGCACCGTGGGCTGCGTTCTTACGCCGCTTCGCGGCTATTGCGGTGTGTCCGCATCATCTTACGGGTCCGCGATGCAAAACTTAAGCGCCTCAAAAGAAAAATCGCCGCCGAGCCATAAGGCCCGGCGGCGAGAAAGTAGAGCGAACCAGAGCGGACTGCCGAACACTCTAACTACGGGATAACCTCATATACGACGCCGCCTCCATGGAGTCCCCCGACATAGGTCGTACCATAGAGGTTTCCATTGACGAGAGTCGGTGTCTGGTAGGGGTAATATCCGTCGCCACTGGTGCCGAAACTCCAGAGCACACTTTCCTTATAGGTGCCCGCCGTCAGCTTGTACACGGTGCCATAATTCAGATTGTTGGCAGCACTTGACCCGCCTTGATAGGTGGTGCCGTAGACATTCCCGTTTGCATCCAGGGTAACACCATTATAATACGGGTATGCGCCGTCCTTGCTGGCATAACCCTTGAAGCTGTAGATGACCTTTTCCGTCCAACTGGTGCCCTTGCCTGGCGTCAGCTTGAAAACCAATCCGAGGTCAAAGTTGCCTCCCGAATAAGTCGTGCCATAGAGGTCGCCGGCTGCATCGGTGGCCAAGGCAGCATAGGGGTATTGTCCGAGTGTGTCTCCAAGGAAAGTGTAGATTGGGCTTGATAACCACACGTTGCTGACTTGGCGCAGTTGGTAAACCACGCCAACATCCCAGATAACACCACCGTAATACACGGTACCGTAAAGATAGCCGTTTTTCTTGTCGAGAACCAGCCCTCCGTGGGACTGACCCCCGCCGCTGGTGTTGGCTCCGGGAAACGTGTGAATGTTATGGTAAGTCCACTTCTTTCCCGACGGCTTTAACTGGAAGACAATGCCGTATCCGACCTTACCACCAGCATAGGTAGTGCCGTACAGGTTGCCGGCCGCGTCAAAGATCAGGCTGCTGTATGGGTTTGTCCCGTCGCTGCCGCTAATGTTGGAAAAGACATGAAGCACAGTCTCCGTCCATGTGCTCCCCGATTTGGACAGCTCAAACACCGTACCCTCGTTGCTTGCGCCGCCGTAATAGGTCGTGCCATAGAGGTTTCCGGCCGTATCGAAGACCAAACCGGCAAAGGGGTTCGCACCATCATTGTTATTGGGACCGGTAAAACTATAGATCACGCTTTCGGTCCACGAGCCATTGGATTTCGTCAGCTCATAGACCTCGCCAAAGTTGTTGGCGCCGCCGTAGTAGGTCGTGCCATAAAGATGATCACCTGAGCTATCGGCAACCGGGGTGCCATAGGGTTGGTTGCCGTCCACGCAGCTGGTCTGAGCACAAAAGCTGTAGAGAACAGTCTCAGAGCTAGCCCACGCACTAGCCGCCAGGGTTAGGGTTACTGCCAACACAAGCGCTTTCACGCGCATAAATTCCTCCTTGAGTAAGTGCTACAGATTGCTTCCTGGGATCGCAAGTTCAGCTTGCGCCCGCCGACGAACAGTTATTTTCGCTGGATCCTGACCAAGGATCTCCTCATTGCGATTCGAGTTGTGATGATTCAATCCGAGCCTGGGTCCAGACGAGCCATCCTCAATATCAGGCATTAATATTCAAGCATTCGAAAATCGAAATGCCCTGCCGGGGGGACGGCGATTAGGGGAGATGGGCTTTCCACGAACTAATTCGGATGCCTAAAAAATGTCGAAACATTGTGGTGCAGCAGGCAGGCGCTGTCAAGATGAAAGATTTTGCATGTTATGCGACACGGGAAGTCCCGCTGGGCAGGGGTGGCGCTCGCGAAGTAGTTGCCGACGTCGCCCGGTAGCAATGCCCGGCCTAGAATCCATGCGGCACAGACGCCCGGGGCAAGATGGCCGTTATTGGAATCTCCGAGTCACGGGGTCAGGCAATTGCTCCTCAAGTTTCCGCGCCAGCCACGCCTGCAATTCAGGAGCTAAGGTTGGAAGGGAGCAACAAAAATGACAAGCCGGACTGCCCTTTGTCGTTCGTCCAGCACACCCTGCATTCTGCTGTCATGGCGAGTTGAGGGTTGGTTACAGTGAACTGGGTGGTCACCTCGGTGCCAGGTATGAGCGGGGAGGACCCACCAAATGCCATGCCGTTTTCGCTGATGTTCACCGTTCTTCCAAAAATTTCTGGTTCCCCTTTTCGGCGGGCGGCCGCGGGAAAACCTGCATCAGCTGACTTGGCGCGTGGATATGGGCGTCACTCCGTCGAAGGATACGTTGATTCTTCCAGGGCTCAGCCGCACCGTGGCTCTGGAAAAGGCATACTCTCCTGCGAAGTCCAGCGCTAGTTGTTCCCCCGATGGAGCAGGAAGGACTGGCCAAGGTGCTGGTTGCGGGTTTTCGTGAAACGGAATTCGTCTACTTAGATCACGCGGTGGTCTCAGCCTCGGCTATCAGCCAGAGTGTCAGCCGTCGGGATGCTCTCGCCAGATTCGTAACTCGCGATTGTGGGCGAAGTGACCCCAACCATACGGCTCAATTTGCTCGCGCTGAAACCCGCCCCTTCCCGCGCTGCTTTTATCTGCGATCCGAGTTGGGCGGCAGTCGTCACGTAAGATTTTCCTTAAATTCATGGACGATTATGCTTGATTTTCCAAAGAATCTCAAGGTACGATAGTGCAGTGCTTAAGGAAATTCTTAAGTAGCTGACCGGTATTGACAGGTTCCTGGTAGAATCACACGTTCAGTTTGGGATGCCTGAGGGGGCAAACTGGATTGGAGGTTGCAATGCCCGTACAATATTCACTCGGCGATATCGTTAGGCAGTTGGCTCTCCTGATGAGAGACAACGGTATCGTCATGGTACAAGAATGAAGCCCCTTGGCACTACCTGTTCTACAGATTGAAGAAGGAGACGACAGGAGAATCAAGGCCGGCGTTCCTTAACCGCTTGCGCTTCGATGCCGACGGCCATTACCCTCGGTCCCGTGAGTTGTCCGAGTTTCTTCATGGCCTTCACACAGCCTGCACCGTCCGCGTGCCAAACCCGTCCTATGAAGAGATAACCCTCCAACCGAGGGTGACACGAGTGTGGGAGGAAGCACGCAAACGTCTGGACAACCAAACGAAAGAATTTCTCGAAAAGGGCCTGGCAATCGCAAAAGAAGAGTTTCCGCTGCGTCAGGCCAATGCTTAGCGAGTACCCCAAACTAAGCCACATCGTCGAGCTGCTTGACGGCTACTTGGGCAGCGCTCATCCCCAGTTCTTCGGCCCAAGCCCGACCCATCCGTTCTTACCGGTCAGGCCTTCCAAGATCATCCACGACCCGCTCTGGGGGACTAACAGGTTCTCGTGGCGGGAGCTAGCAATTATCGATTCGCCGATCATGCAACGGCTGCGATACATCCACCAGACAGGCCTTGCGTTCCACGTCTACCCCACGGCCCGCCACTCGCGGTTTGAGCACTCCCTCGGCGTGCTGACTATCGCGTCTAGAATCTTCGAGTCGTTATTCGAGAGATACCCTGGGGACCTGTTGACCATTGCCAAGGAGCTCGGTGGCGATAATCAAATCCAAACGCTCGAGCGCTTGAAACAAGAATTGCGTCTAGCTGCCTTGCTCCACGACACAGGGCACAGCTTGTTCAGTCACGCCTCGGAGAAGGTCTACTCGCGGTTGCGGATTCTGCAGGCGGCCGCTGAGGAGTTGAGCGACATCGCGGGTAAGGAAAAAGGGTCCGGAGAAGTCATCTCCTTTTGCTTGGCCCAGACGAAGGCTGTGGCAGGTCTTCTGGAAAGGGCAAAGCAGAATTTGACCAAAAGCGGTAGCGTGGAAGATCTGAAGTGGAATATAAGCTTGAGCAACATCGCGCTGTTGATCGTCGGTGCATCCTGCCATCCCCACTTGCAGTTCATGGGTGACATAATCTCTTCGGGGCTGGACGCAGACAAGCTGGACTACCTGCTCCGTGACGCTGCAACCGCGGGTCTGCCGATGCGCTATGACTTGGAGAGGTATCTTCACACGGTAACTCTTCAGAAAGACTACACGACGGATCCAGATGGCGATCTGGAAAGGTTATACCGATCAGCTGGAACAAAAGTACATCCTCGCCCCCCTGTCCCCGGGAAAATACGTTACCAATACTTCGACACTTATCGCCTGCTACTTCCACAGCGAGCAACCAGCACGATGGAGCAGATCGTCATCTGCAAGATCATGCTCTACAGCTACATCTACCACCACCAGAAGGTGAGGGCCGCTGAAGGGTTGTTGGAGAAACTCCTAACGTCGATTGTGGATCGGTGGCAGAAGGCTGAGAAAACGGACGAGGAGATTCTTCTGAGGTTTATGGACTTCGACGACCGTTCGATTACTGGCGAAGACTTTCTGAAGAGCGAAGACGCCGACGTTGCCCAGTTCTCGTACCGACTGTCGAACAGAATCCTTCCCCGTGAGGTGTACCACCTCAGCCCTGCTGTCTCGCATGCGGAAGGGGAACTCCTCCAAGAGTTTTTTCTGAACCTCAAGGAGCGAGACAAGAGGCTTGCGCTTGTGCGCGAGCTTGAGGCGTCGATTGGTGCGGAGATGCTGCGGATCAATAAGGATTTGGCAACGGATTGGGCCGAGGCGTTGTGGAAGACGGGGACGTGGGTAGATGCGCCCAAAACCCCTGAAGTAGAAGAGGTAGAGCTGTCAGGTGGTGAGTACCCAAGGGTCACGATTGAAAACGTCTTCCCCGTCGAGGAGTGGACCGAGGCATATCGGGCCCACCGATACTTCGTGAGGATTTATTCCTTCTCCGAACATTGCGAGGCTCGTCGCGAAAGCTGCTAGGGAAGTCGTGGGAGCCAAAATCGGCATCAAGACGGATGATTTCTTCGACTCTTGTCGGCACAATAGAAAATGACGGCAACCCCGGCCCCCTGCCCCCGGAAGCCGAGCATTTATAGCACCGGTATAATGTGACGCCGATGAGGATCTGGGAGCGCGTGTATTGTGCAATTCTCTGCAGCTGCCTCCAAGCCTGCCCTTTCACATTGCACCTTGACCAAGAGCCACTGAACATTTACAGTGGCGGCCATTCAATAAACGGGAGAAGACAAAATGCTATCCGGCTTCAAACAATTCGTTCTTCGCGGTAATGTCGTCGATTTGGCGGTGGGCGTGGTGATTGGCGCGGCCTTCGGCACGGTCGTCACCGCCCTGGTCAAGGATCTAATCAATCCCATCATTGCGCTCGTGGCAGGCAAGCCCGACTTCACCGGAATCTCTTTCACAATCGGAAGCACGGTGTTTCCAATTGGCGATTTCTTCACCGCGGTGGTCAGCTTCCTACTAGTCGCGGCAGCGGTGTACTTCTTTGTCGTAACTCCCATCAATGCCTTGATCGCGCGCAGCCGCAAGGCTGCGGCGCCGGCCGATCCGACTACCAAGAAGTGCCCGGAATGCCTGAGTGAGATTCCGATCGACGCCAGCCGCTGTAGCCATTGCGCACAGCCGGTGATGGGCAAGGCCGCGTAGCAGTTGCGGAAGAAGCCCGGCTTCAGGATGAGGATGAACTAAGCCCGGCGCCTTTTCAGAACGCTTTGCCAGAATCCAGCAGGATCGTGACCGGCCCGTCGTTAACCAGTTCCACCTGCATCGTTTCCTGGAAGCGTCCGGTTTCCGAGCGCAGGCCAGCCGCGCGGACTTTCTCCACAAAATATTCGTAGAGTTCGCGCGCCTGCTCCGGCGGAGCGGCCCCGTCAAACGATGGCCGCTTGCCGCGGCGCGCGTCTCCGTAAAGGGTGAACTGCGAAACCACCAGCAACGCGCCGTCCACCTCCGCGACCGACAAATTCATCTTGCCGCCGGCATCTTCAAAAATGCGCAGCCCAATCGTCTTCTCGACCAGGTAATCCGCCTCGGTGCGAGTATCTCCCGCGCCCATCCCGAGTAGCACCAAAAGCCCGAGGCCGATCTCGCCCGCAGTCTCGCCATTCACACTAACTCGGGCGCGGCTAACCCGCTGCACCACGGCACGCATTCAGCGGCGACCCTCGCCGAGAAGCTTCTCGCGTCCGCCAAGCGCCTGTAGAGCAAGCAGGAGCAGGATTTGCACCTCCAAATCCTGACATGACTCCGGCGAAATGAGCAAGCGCACCACTCTCATGAGCCACGAAGGACGCAGAAGGACGCAAAGCAGCGCGAAGGAAACGATCCCGGGAATTCACGTCCTGTGTGACTTCGTGTCCTTCGCGGCCGATGAACTTAAGACACTGCCAGGCGATGCGCAGTTTGACCGCTCTCCCCGCCGCCAGTTAGCATTCCGTAGTGATCTCCACCCCACCAGCTTTCTTTTGCAAGCTGAAAGATTCCGGCCCCGTATCGGGGTATCGCTTTAGCGATACCGCAAGTTCAGCGAACTCACACGCCCCTTTAGGGGCCACGCATTCTCCCTTACCTCCTTTGCATACTTTTCCGATCCCTTTTAGACTAATAGTTTCGACTTCATTCGATCGTTTGAGCAACATGCATTAGTAATTCAGCAAACGCCGGCCCGGGACCCGGACCCGCGATTCCCAGACTCAGAAACGAGGAGAACATGGCAGCCATTGATGAAAAAGTGAAACAGATTATCGTCGAGCAGTTGGGTGTGGACGAGGCCGAGGTCACGCCCAGCGCGTCGTTCGTGGACGACCTGGGCGCCGATTCGCTCGACACCGTCGAGTTCGTGATGGCCTTCGAAGAGGCCTTCGATATCGAAATCTCCGACGAGGATGCGGAGAAGATTCGCACCGTATCCGATGCCGTCGACTACATCGGCAAGCACGCTAAGGCGGGCAAGTAATTTGGCAAGTAATTCAACAAGAAGGGTCGTCATCACCGGCATTGGCCTGATCTGCTCCGTGGGCAACACCACCGGCGCGGTGTGGCAGGCCCTGCTCGCGGGTAAAAGCGGCGTCGGACGCATCACCGGGTTCGACGCCTCCGCCTTTGCCTGCCAGATCGCAGCCGAGGTCCGCAACTTTGATCCCTTCGATTTCATCGAGAAAAAAGAAGTAAAGAAGATGGGCCGCTTCATCCACTTCGCCATTGCCGCCTCCGACGAAGCGATGAAGATGTCCAACCTCCAGGTAACTCCCGAAAACGCCGAGAGCGTCGGCGTGCATATCGGCTCGGGCATCGGCGGATTCGACGTGATCGAGCGCGAACATACCGCGCTCCTCGCAGGGGGACCGCGCAAGATTTCCCCGTTCTTCATTCCCGCCGCCATCATCAACCTCGCCGCCGGGCACGTCTCCATGCGCTTCGGAGCCAAGGGTCCGAATGAAGCGACGGCCACAGCCTGCACCACCAGCGCCCACTCCATCGGCGATTCCTTCCGCATCATCCAGCATGGCGATGCCGACGTGATGATTGCCGGAGGCTCCGAAGCCGCCATTACTCCCATGGGCGTCGGCGGATTCGCCGCCATGCGCGCCCTTTCCACGCGCAATGACGACCCCGCCCGCGCCAGCCGTCCCTGGGACAAGGACCGCGACGGCTTCGTGATCGGCGAAGGCGCCGGCATCCTCGTCCTCGAAGAACTCGAACACGCCCGCAGCCGAGGCGCGCCCATCCTGGCCGAAATCGCCGGCTACGGTATGTCCGCCGACGCCTATCACATGACGCAACCTGCCCCCGAACACGAAGGCGGTTTCCGCGTTATGCGCAACGCCCTGCGCGACGCGAACTAGATCCAAGCGTAGTAGGCTACGTCAACGCCCACGGCACCTCGACCCCGCTCGGTGACACCCTCGAAGCGCACGCCATCAGAAATTTGTTTGGCAAGAAAGTCCCGGTCAGTTCCACCAAGTCCATGACCGGTCATCTGCTAGGCGGAGCCGGAGGACTAGAGGCGGGAGTAACCGTGCTGGCGCTCCGCGATCAGATTCTCCCGCCCACAATTAATCTCGAGAATCAGGACCCTGATACCGACGGCATGTATTTCGTTCCCAACCAAGCCC
>CAWISU010000078.1:0-70692 GCA_963838765.1 uncultured Acidobacteriota bacterium
CCGAGACTGATCTTCATCGTCCATGTTAGAGGTCCTTAAGCCCATGCATTCAAGTTTTTCCGAGCGAATGAGGTTCAGGAGCGTGTCCCGAAACAGGAATGGTCTCTTGCGCTATTCTTGCTTGACCTGCGGTTTCCCGCAAGGATATTATCTCCTTACGCAGATTAACTATTTGGCAACGGAGAGAAATCCCAAACCAGATCCCAACTTAGAACTTTGATGGAGCTAACTCCTTATTCTGGAATATTTTACGTATAAGTCCTTATTCCTCAAAGATTTTGCATGGTGGTCTGGCCCTAACTCCATCATTCTAAAAGATCGAAGGGGGGAGGGGGGATACCGGTGACCATTTAGTTAACTCAGCAAGAAGCTCACATAATCAATACGATGCCAGAGCAACCAAACCCATACGCGTCTATTCTTCGCAGCGAGCTGAGCGCTCGAAACGCCTCGTTCGCAGCGAGCGGACAGCTTCCCTCATGTGACCAGCTACGGAGCAACCCCAGTCGTCGTTTATCAGGCGTCTCCGTGTGGCACAAGGCACGGCAATTTTATTTCTGCGAGCTATCGTGCACTTCTGCGCAGGCCGCAGTGGCGTCGCAGACTCGACAAGGTGCATAGCCAGGCCGATCGCGCACTGCCGAAAGGCGATTGCGTTTGGAAGGAACTCGATTCCTCAATGAGTTCTGACGCTTTGCTGATGAATATCTTTTGTTATCCCGGCGTGACAAAGAGAAGAGAGGTCAGCTTCGATGTTAGGAACCGGGGCGGCAGATGTGGCCGAGTTTGGATTCAGGCCGCGCGTCCCGTTGACCTCTGGGTTCGTCGAGCGAACTGAGGTCGATATGAAGCTGGGCTCCGTCCTGTTCGAGGCCAAGCTCACGGAGTCAGCCTTTCAAACTCAAACTGCGGCGATCGTCGAACGGTATCGCGACCTGAAGGAAGTATTCGAATGGCGCAAACTGCCCCGCCGCAGCGGCGAATACGTTTCCTATCAGCTCTTGCGAAACGTACTCGCGGCTTACGCGCTCAACCTATCTTTTTGCCTGCTACTCGATACGCGGCGCCCCGACTTGATCGAAGCCTGGTACGCCATCCTCAGCTGCATACGCTCCGCCGACCTCAAGACAAGATGCAAGATTCTGACTTGGCAGGAGCTCTCGACAGCATTGCCCTCGCGATTGCAGTGCTTCCTAGACCTGAAATATGGGATTAGTCTTTGAAGTGCGTTGACATTCAAGGCGGCCATGAATATCTTTGATCCGGTTCGGCGGAGCAAATCATGAGTGACATGTTACGGCTGAATAGTTCGGGACCTGAGGTCACCGCTCTGCAGCAAGCGCTGCAAGCAGCCGGGTTCAGCCCCGGCGCAATCGATGGCTCTTTCGGACCCGGCACCGAAGCCGCCGTGCTCGCCTTTCAGCGCAGCGAAGGAATCGCCGCTGATGGAGTCGTTGGTCCGAATACTGCGAGTGCGCTCGGCCTCGCTGCGATCCCCTCGATTCCGTCCGCCGTTGCCGGCGTCACCGTCCAAGTTGTTTCCCAGATGTTTCCTGTGACGCCGATTGGAAACATCACGGCAAATCTGCCGCCAGTCCTGGATGCCCTGGTCGCTGCGCAGATGCCGGACAAGGCGATGGTATTAATGGCGCTGGGGACGATTCGAGCCGAGACGGAATCGTTCCGGCCGATCAGCGAAGGGCAATCGCGGTTCAATACTTCCCCATCGGGCCAGCCCTTCGATCTATACGACAACCGCCGCGATCTGGGAAATACCGGCCCACCGGACGGCGCCAACTTCCGCGGCCGCGGCTTCGTCCAACTCACCGGACGCACGAACTACACCCGCTATGGGGGAGAGATTGGTGCAGACCTGGTGACCAATCCCGAACTCGCAAACGATCCCCAGGTTGCCGCGAAACTGCTGGCAAGATTCCTCGGCGACCGGGAAGATCAGATTCGCGAGGCCCTGACCACCAACGATCTCGCAACCGCCCGCCGCCTGGTAAACGGCGGCAGCAACGGCCTGGACCGGTTCACAGACGCCTTCAATCGGGGCATGCAGCTCATTCCCGGATAATGGTCTCTTGTCACTCCTCATCCAGGTACTCGGAGGGCACGTCGTCTTCAGGCACCTCGCGCGTCCGCACTTCCCGTTCGCCGCGGTCGCCGGCCTCTTCGACCCCCGCCACCACCCCAGCCTCGAACGCGTTCCCTTCCTCAACCAACTCGTCAACACTTTCGGAATCTGCGCTTTCGACGTCGGACAAACCCTGTAGATCTCCCGCTTGCTCTCCCGAGCGCAATTCCGATGTCTCACCGGAGAACGGCAACGCATTCCGTCCGCGGCTCTTCCTCGGATTCTTGCCATGAGCGGCGCCAGCGGCCTTCCCGCTGATCGCTTTTTTGCCTAAATCTTTGCGCTTCGCCACGGATTTGTTCTGAGCGGCTTTCTTCTTTGCCAATTTCTTGGGAGTTCTTCCCTTCTGTACTTGCTTCTTCGGCGCCGCCTTCCTGCGCACAGTTCTCTTCGGCTTGTTTTTGGTCTTCCTTTTGGTAGCCATTTGCGCAGTCTAGCATCCGCCCCCCGCGCTCGGCAAAATCGTATTACCACTATCAGGGTATTCGTCTGTTGGCCCAACCGGGTAGAAAAAGATTCTTCCATCTCGTGATGTGTTCTTCGTTCGGATTCGGCAGACTGGTACGTCGCGTTTAGATATGCCAGACGAGCCACAGTCGCAGAGTCGAAGTTTCAGTCGCGAGACACACGATTTATCTCTCCAGGCCAAAGGAAGTTGCAGCCTTGATGGGCGAAATTGCATCACTTCAGTGGAAGAAGGTGTGAGAAAGATTCTGTGACGGCTATGGGAAGCGACGAATGAGAGCCCATGGCAGTCGACAAGAAACCGATCGAATCGTTTCAATAACAGGGAGAAACCAATGGTTAAGCGAACGGCAGTATTTGCGGTAGCTATAATTCTCGGGTTGGCTGTTTTGGGACTCGACACTCCGAATAAACCTGCTTCTATGGCCGGGTCCTGGCAGGTGGATAGTCGCCACTCCGAGGCGAAACTCACCACCGATGCGACAACCGACTACGGTAAAACGAAATTGAACGTATCCCTCGGCTACGCCCGGGTCAACGGGAGCGTGACAATGGACGATGCCGATCTCAGTAAGTCTAGTATCGATTTCAGGATTTATCCGGCGACGTCGATGTCGCCGGTTATTGCTGAAGACGGGAAATTCCTGAGCCATTGGCTCGAGAACATGTCCAACCACACGCTGGTGTGTTTCCACTCCAAGCGGGTCGTCCGGATGCCTGATGGCCGACTGCAAGCCACGGGTGAGTTGGCCGTGACTCGGGTAGACCGCAACGTCGACTCCGCTCCGGGTGAGGCGTATGCTGGACCCGTATATGGGCCTCCGATAATCCATCGCGTTTCCCATGAAGCGACTTTCGTTTTCGACCTCGGGAGTCCTAACGGGAACGGAGACAGCGCTGTCCAGGCCGCGGGATCGACAAGCGTATTTCGCGAGGATTTTCCCCAGTTGGTAAAGACTGTAGTCAATACCTTCTGGCCGGTCCTGGTTCAAGATGAAAATTGTCAAACGCCAGAAGTGAGTGAGGCTTATAGTGGCACCCGCTGCACGGGCACATTCATGGAAACTTCTGGGCTACCCGAAGCGCCCCACGCAGCCAACGCGGAGGATCTTCCCGGGCCGCCGAATTTCAATGCCATCGTCGGGGAACATCTGACCATTCTTGTTAAGATGCATTTGCTGCCAAAAGCGTAAGGTACCAGCGGCGAGCGGAAGCTAGTCCGTCACTCTGCGGAAGTCTGCCGCAAATATGAGCAGCGATTCTTTGGTTGAAGCTACGCGGAAAAGTACACTTCGCAGGAGGAATTGAATGGCTGAGTTAAAATCTACGGCAAACGAAAACGAAATTTCCCGCGAGCGGCTCGCGGAGCTGTTGAACGAGGACCTTGCCCGCGAATATCAGGCGATTATCGCCTATGTGGTTTATTCACAGGTGCTGAGCGGGGCCCAATACATGGACATCGCCGCTCAGCTCGAGATCCACGCCAAGCAGGAGCTTGATCACGCACTGATCCTCTCGCGGCAGATCGACTATCTCGGCAAAATGCCGGTGGTCACTCCCAGGCCGGTACGCACATCGAAAGATCCGAAAGAAATGCTCCGGTACGATCTCGACAATGAAAACGACACCATTCGCAATTACCGCGATCGCGTCCGGCAATGTGAAACGCTTGGAGAATACGCGATGGCGGAACAGATTCGCCAGATCCTGGTGCAGGAGCAGGACCATCAAATCGATTTAGCGACTGCACTCGGCGAAGAAGTTCCAGACCTTAGCGGCGGCCCCAAAGGACGGGCCCTCGGGAAGCGCTAAACGCAGCTCGCAGTAGGGCGGTCCGTCAAACATATGCCGCATAGCTCGGCGATAGCGCTGAGATTGACTTCGAACGTCGCCGGTCGGCCATTGAGCCCCGCGGCACGGAAACGCCGAAAATGGAGACGTCGAGGCAAAGCAGGCCGAAGGCAGGCCTGAGCGATTACCTGGCGGCCGAGCGGACGCTACTGGCATGGATTCGCACCGGCCTAGCCTTGATGGGATTCGGTTTTGTGGTGGCGCGCTTCGGGCTTTTTCTGCAGCAACTGCAAGTGATGCAGCGCATCCCCGCAGCCCAATCTTACGGATTGTCGCTGTGGTTCGGCACCGCGCTGATTGCGGCTGGCGTGGGCGTAAATGTTTTTGCCGGTTGGCACCATTTCCGATTGGTCGGTGAGTTGGATCACGGCGAAACGGAACACACTCGTCCATCCATGCAGGCGGCGGTCGCGATTGCTTTCTTTCTAGCCTTGGTTGGCTTGGCAATGGCGATCTATCTGGTTTCAGTGCGAGATTCCACCAGTTCGAAGTTTTCAAACCGCGAGGAAATATCTATGACGCTCAGCAAAGGCAAGGGAATCGTCGACACGCCGAGCAGTCATTCGGTGGACCAGACAGTGGAAAAACTCAAGGGAATTCTGCTAGCGAAGGGGGTCAACCTGTTTGCGCTGGTCGACCATAGTGGTGAGGCGGAAAAGGTGGGATTGAAGATGCCACCCACCAAGCTGCTCATTTTTGGAAGCCCAAAGGCCGGCACGCCCTTGATGCTCGCCGCTCCCAGCGTTGCCATCGATCTTCCGCTCAAGATTCTGGTCTGGGAAGACAGTGACGGAAAAGTGTGGATTTCCTATAACAGCTCGGCGTATTTACAAGAACGGCACAGCCTGCCACAGGGTCTTCTGCAGAACATCGCAGTGGTAGAGACCTTAGCCAGCAAGGCTGCCGAGTAGCTCCCGCCGAAAACAATCGACCTCCATACCGTGATCGCGAAAGCACAGGATGATCATGGTTGTCCCTAGCAGAAGATCACTTTGCCGTGGCGTCTGGTGCGTCGAAACCATAGCTTCGCAACACCTCGGCGACGGCAGCCGTCTTGATGAACGACAAAAACTCGCGTGCCGTCTCCTTATTCTTTGACGAGCCGTTCTTCGGCGAGCTAACGATGGCGCAAGCCTGTTGAATCGGTGGGTATAAGCCGTTGGGAACCTCGGCGTAACGCCCTTTATCTTTCATATTCGGACCCAGAACGAGTGACATCGCCACTATCCCGACATCAGCCGAACCGGAGACCACAAACGACGCGCTCTGTGAAATATTTTCGCCCAGCACAAATTTATCTTTCACTTTTTCATAGAGGTTTTCTTTCTGCAAGGCTGCGACGGCGGCCTGCCCGTACGGAGCATGTTCTGGGTTGGCGACGGCGATCTTCTTAACTGAAGGATCGAGCAGAACTTGCATCCCGGAATTCAAATCGAGTCTTGAATCGTTTCTGACCCAGATCACAATCTTGCCCTTCGCGTATCGGTAGAAGCTTCCAGGTTCAATCAGTCCGGCGGCTTCCAGTTTCTTCGGGTAGTCGAGATTTGCCGAAAAGAACATATCAAAGGGGGCGCCGTTTTGAATCTGCTGGAAAAAATTGCCCGACGAACCATAGATAAGCTTCACCGTCTTGCCGGTTTGCTTTTGGAATCGGGCAGCCACATCCTGCATGGCAAATTGAAGGTCCGCTGCCGCCGCCACGGTGATTTCTTGTGCTTTACAAAAGTGAGAAATGAAGCCAGTTGCTAGCAGGGCGATCAGAGTCAGCCTTCGCAGATTCATGGGTCTTCTATTCATCTAACGCACTTGTTCGGTTGGAGGAGCGAAATGGAACCGCTGAATGGTTTGCGGAACAAATCGTAATCGGCGTTTAGGGTTTGAAGAGTGCGGCCTCGAGCCCGCCGATCTGGGGTCTAACGACTTAAGGCACGACCGAAGCCGTGCCCCTTCAAAACTCCAGCGCCATAATGGATTTTCTGCAAACTTTGAGCCCTAACACAGACGATTCCGTGGATGCGGCTACTTGATTTTGTCTTCGCCTTCGGCGCCAGGCGCGGGGTGTTCGACTCCCTGCTGGGCCTCGGCTTCTTCCATTGCCTTCTTGGTTTCGGCGGCGCGCTTGGCGCGGGCTTCGCCACGTTTTTGGCGCTTCTCGTCGAGGATCTTCTCGCTGCCGAGAAGTTCGACGAAGGCGTTGTCGGCTCCGTCACCCTTGCGCCATCCGGTGCGGATGATGCGCAGGTAACCGCCGTTGCGATCGCCAAAGCGGGGGCCGATGGTGTCGAAGAGTTTGTCGACCGCGGCGCTGGTCATCAGGTAGGCGAGCGCCTGGCGGCGGGCGGAGAGATCTCCGCGCTTGCCTAAGGTGATCATCTTTTCGACTTGGGGACGCATGGCTTTGGCCTTGGGGACAGTGGTCTCGACTCGCTCTTCGAGGATGAGTGAAGTGACCAGGTTCCGCAGCAAGGAGCGGCGGTGCGCGGTGTTACGTCCCAGTTTCCATCCTGCTACTTTGTGGCGCATGGCTGAATCCTTTGTCCCGGCAGGAGGAAAAGCAGATTCCTCGCTACGCTCGGAATGACAAAAATTTGATAGGGACGGGTCGAAGACCCGTCCCCACACGAGCTAATCACAAACGCTCTTACAGATCGTTGTCGTTGCCGTATGCCGACGCGGGCAGAATCTGGTTCGACGTCGGGCCGGGTACGGCGTTGCCTTGCTCGTCGATCTTCATTCCCAGACTCAGTCCCATGGTGCCTAGAATTTCCTTGATCTCGTTCAGCGATTTGCGACCGAAGTTTTTGGTCTTCAGCATTTCGGCTTCGGTCTTCTGCACCAGTTCGCCAATCGACTGAATGTTCGCGTTCTTCAGGCAATTGTAGCTGCGCACGGAAAGCTCGAGTTCTTCGACGGAACGATTGAGATTTTCGTTCTTGATTTCGGGCTTGCGTTCTTCGGACGACGTCGAAGTCTCGATGTCCTCCTCGAAGTTGATGAAGATGTTCATGTGGTCCTTCAGCAGCTTCGCCGCCAGGCCGATGGAATCAGCCGGGGTGATGGAGCCGTTGGTCCACACTTCGAGGGTGAGCTTGTCGTAGTCGGTGATCTGCCCGAGACGCGCGGCTTCGACGGTGTAGTTGCACTTGCGCACCGGGGAATGGACGGAATCGATGGGAATGAAACCGATGCCGAGGTCTTCGTCGAAATTCTTGTCGGCGGAGGTGTAGCCGCGGCCGCGCTTGAGGCGCATTTCCATGTCGAGCTTGCCGCCTTCGCTGACAGTGGCAACGTAGACGTCTTTGTCAAGCACCTCGACATCCGCGTCGGCTTCAATCATTCCGGAAGTTACCACGCCCGGCTGATCGGCGCGCAGGTAGATGGCTTTGGGCGCGTCCCCGCTGAGCTTGAAGGGAATTTGCTTCAAGTTCAGGATGATGTCGGTAGCGTCTTCGACTACTCCCGGGATCGACTGGAACTCGTGCAGTACGCCTTCGATCTTCACCGCGGTGACTGCGGCTCCTTCGATCGAGGAGAGCAGCACGCGGCGAAGCGCGTTGCCGATGGTGGTGCCAAAGCCGCGTTCAAACGGCTGAGCCCAGAAGATTCCGTATTTATCGGTTAGGGTCTGAGTATCGACGGCTAGACGTTTTGGTTTTTGAAAACCTTTCCACAGCATTTGTTATTCTCCTTCGGCCGTTTGGCTCAGTCCTGACTCCCTGAACTGGTCCGTGCTGCGTTCAGGTCAAACGTCGGGACAGGCTGATCTGGCTCGAAATGTGGACCAGAAAATCTGTCGTTGGTCGTTCGTTGCTCTTAGGCTTTTTGCCAACGACCTAGGACTAACGCACAACTCGCGAGATCCTTCGCTTCGCTCAGGATGACGTCAACCCCAGTTTCAGGATGACGTCGCTTATTAGTCGCGGTTGGTCTCGACCAACGACTGACGACCAACGACTGCATTACTTACTATACAGTTCGACTATCAGCTGCTCATTTACCGGCAGATGAATGTCTTCGCGTTTGGGCAGCGATAGAACTTTGCCCTTGTAGTTGTCGCGATCAATCTCCAGCCATGTGGGTGCGTTCTGGTGGCTGGCGAATTCTTTTGCCGGCTCCAGAATCGCCAACTTGAGGCTGCCTTCGCGGATGGCGATTTCCTCGCCAACACTTACCTGGTACGAGGGAATGTTGACCTTGCGGCCATCCACCTGAACGTGGCCATGACGCACCAGTTGTCGGGCCTGTCGGCGCGACACGCCGAAGCCCAGACGGTACACGACGTTGTCGAGCCGGCGCTCCAGTTGTTGCAGGAGCAATTCGCCGGTAACGCCCTTAGTCCGTGCGGCCTTCTCGAAATAATTACGGAACTGGCCCTCCTGGGCGAAGTAAATACGCTTGGTCTTCTGCTTTTCGCGCAGTTGCAGGCCGTAGCCCACGATTTTCGACTTGCGGTCCTTGCCGTGCTGGCCGGGAGCAAAATTGCGCTTCTCGATGGGACACTTATCGCTGAAGCATTTGGTGCCTTTGAGGAACAGCTTCATGCCCTCGCGGCGGCAGAGACGACAGACGGGATCGGTGTAACGTGCCAAGTTGCTTCTCCTTTAGATGACCGGTTTACAGGTTTGGCTTCACCCTTCATCCCGGACGGTAAAAACGGTCGTTGGTCTTTGGTCGTTCGTCGTTGGCCTCGGTATTGGCACTTGCGAACGACCGACGACCAAAGACCAACGCAAGCCTTTCTACACTCTACGGCGCTTTGGTGGACGGCAGCCGTTGTGCGGGATCGGCGTGGCGTCTTTGATGTTGCGCACTTCGATGCCGGAGGCAGCCAGCGCACGAATTGCCGACTCGCGCCCCGAACCTGGGCCGCTGACTCGCACTTCGACACTGCGCACGCCGTGATCGCGCGCCATTACGGCGGCATTCGAGGCGGCCTGCTGGGCAGCGAATGGGGTGCCTTTGCGAGATCCGCGGAATCCCAGTGAACCGCTGCTCTTCCACGAGAGCACATTCCCGGCCTGATCGGCGATGGTCACGATCGTGTTGTTGAACGAAGCCTGGATGTGCGCAATGCCGTGGGAGACGTGCTTGCGTTCCTTCTTCTTGAACGTCTTCTTTTTGCCTTTTTTCTCTGGGGCCGCGGGGGCGCCTGCTGCTGCTGGTTTTGCCATAGGGTTTCAGTCCTTGGTCGTTGGTCGTTCGTCGTTGGTCATGTCATGCGGACGACCAACGACTAGCGACCAACGACAGCTTTACGTCTTTGTCGCTGTCTTCTTCTTCGCTGCCACCGTGCCTTTGCGCGGACCTTTACGGGTACGGGCATTGGTGTGCGTACGCTGTCCGCGGACCGGCAGATTCCGGCGATGGCGATATCCGCGATAGGAACCAATTTCGATGAGCCGCTTGATGTTCATCGAAACTTCCTTGCGCAAGTCGCCTTCGACCAATCCTTCGGACTCGATGACCTGGCGGATGCGGTTCACTTCGTCCTCGCCCAGGTCTTGAACCTTCTTCATCGGTTCTACCTTTGCCTGATCGAGAATGCGAGCGGCGCGCGGATTGCCGATTCCGTAGATATAGGTCAGCGCGATATTAATGTGCTTGGTGCGAGGAAGGTCGACACCTGCAATACGTGCCATGTTTATCCTTTATCCCTTATCCTTGGCGTTGCTTATGTTTGGCGGTTTCGCAGATCACTCGCACCACACCCTTGCGGTGAATGACCTTGCACTTATCGCAAATTTTCTTTACTGATGCTCGTACTTTCATAAAATCTGCCTTCCTGCTGTTAGCTTCCGAGCAGCGAAGCGAGAGGAATCGGGTTTTCTCCCGCCGCGAAGAACCTAGATCCCTCGCTTTGCTCGGGATGACAACCCAGGTCAAGAACAAGTTATTTGTAGCGGTACACGATGCGTCCGCGATTCAGGTCGTAGGGCGAAAGCTCGACGGCAACTTTGTCGCCGGGGAGAATGCGGATGAAATTCTTGCGCATCTTGCCGGAAACGTGCGCCAGCACCTGATGCTTGTTTTCAAGTTCGACTTTGAACATGGCATTGGGCAGCGGCTCAAGAACCGTTGCCATCACCTCAATCGCGTCTTCTTTGCTCATCGACTCCTTGGAATTTGCTTCTCAGCTGCTAGCTCCTAGCTTTTGAGTTCTCAGCTAGCAGCTAGAAGCCCTTATTGCGTCAAAATCATCGGCCCTTCTTTTGTCACCGCTACGCAATGTTCGAAATGCGCACTGCAGCTTCCGTCTGCGGTCACTGCTGTCCACTTATCATCTAATACTCTGGCACCAGGCTTGCCAAAATTTACCATTGGTTCAATCGCGAGAACCATGCCTTCCCGCAGCCGGGCGCCGTGTCCGCGGGCTCCGAAGTTCGGGACTTGCGGCTCTTCGTGCAACTTGGTTCCGATACCGTGTCCCACGAACTCGCGTACTACACTGAAACCGTTGGCTTCAACAAATTCCTGTACCGCCGCGCCGACATCGCCGACCGCGTTGCCAACCCTCGCCTGCTCGATGCCTTTGTATAGCGAGGCTTCGGTAACCTCGAGCAGCTTGCGAACTTCGGGCGAGATCGACTCGTCCACCGGAACCGTGATCGCGGCGTCGCCGTAGTATCCATCGAGAACCACGCCACAATCGATGGAAACGATGTCGCCCGCTTTCAGCACCCGTTTTTCCGACGGAATGCCGTGCACAATCTCTTCGTTTACCGAGGTGCAAAGCACGCAAGGATAATCGTAATAACCCTTGAACGCGGGCTTCGCGCCCAGGTCTTTGATCTTCTTCTCGGCGGCACGTTCCAGATCCATGGTCGTGGCGCCAGGCCGTACCAATGCGCGTACGTGATCGAGCACTTCGCGAACGATGCGGCCGCTGCTTCGCATGCGCTCGATTTCGGCCGTCGATTTACAAACAATTGCCATCTCGATGCTCAATCACCCAAAAAATCTGCCCGGTAACTTCGCCCGCCGCCAAGTCGCCTTTCACCGCCACCAGTCGCCCTTTTTGCTCGTAGTATTCCGCTACGGGCCGGGTCTGCAGGTCATATGCTTTCAGACGTTCCCGGATCACTTCCTCGCGATCATCGCTGCGGATTATCAGCTTGGAACCGTCAATGTCGCAAACATCCGGGACGCGAGATGGCTGGAAATAAACGTTGTAGATATGTCCGTTGGCGAGACAAGTCCTGCGTCCAGTGAGCCGCTTTACCAATTGATTATAGTCTACGTCGATGCGGACCACAATTGGCAGGCATTTGCCCCCATGTGAGTTTTCAAAGAGCTCGGTTTCAAAAAAAGCATCCAGCCAGCCAGCTTGCCTGGCCGTGCGCGGAAATCCGTCAAGGATAAAACCGCGGGCGCAATCCGCCTCGCGGAGCCGCCACGCTACCATGTCGCACACCAAGTCGTCGGGAACCAGTTCACCGCGGCCCATGATCGCCTTGGCTTGCATACCCAACTCGGTGCCGCGCTGCACGTTGTCTCGCAGAATGTCTCCGGTGGAGACCTGCGGGATGCCGTAGTGTTCGGCAATCCGCTTGGCCTGTGTGCCTTTGCCGGCACCCGGTGGCCCAAGCAGCACCACCGGCCCGATGTTTTGCGAGGTCTCCATCGAACTGACTCAACTACGTTTCCTGCTTACAGGCTCACGCGGCCAGCTCTCTGACCACCCGCCGACCGGGCGGTACGGCAACCTCAAACCTTCACTTATGTCCAACTGCGGCGGCCGCGTATACGTCCGCTGCGTGGGGTAAATCCGTCGTAGTGTCGCATGATGAGCTGCGCTTCAATCTGCGTCACCGTATCCATCGCCACACCGACCACGATCAGCAACGATGTGCCGCCGAAATAAAATGTCACTCCCAGACCGTTGGTCATCCAGGTGGGCAGGCGCTCGAAAAATGCTCCGATCGGCCCGTATAGGTGGTTGAGATGGATTCCCGTGATCATCCACTCCGGAATGAACGAGATGATGATCAGATATAAGGCGCCTACCAGAGTGATGCGAGTCAAAATCTCGTTGATGTGATCCGCGGTGCGCTTACCGGGCCGAATGCCGGGAATGAACCCACCATACTTCCGCATGTTGTCGGCAACCTCGTTGGGGTTGAAGACGATCGACACATAGAAGTAGGCGAAGAAAATAATGCCCACGGCATACAGAAACGTGTAGAGGGGCTCGCCCCATCCCAGCCAGTGAATTAAATCGCCAAAATACCGGTTGTTGCGCAAGCC
Source organism: uncultured Acidobacteriota bacterium (assembly GCA_963838765.1). Lineage (GTDB taxonomy): Bacteria > Acidobacteriota > Terriglobia > Terriglobales > Acidobacteriaceae > JABDBE01. The sequence goes on from CAWISU010000078.1 coordinate 12,701, forward strand.
GTATCCCATGGTCTGCGGCATGGTCAGGATGGAAGAGGCGAAAATCACCGGCATCACACCGCCGGCATTGACGCGCAACGGCAAGTGGGTGGACTGACCTCCCATGACTTTGCGTCCGACCACGCGTTTCGCATATTGCACAGGGATGCGGCGTTCGCTGCGCTCTACGTAAACGATGAACCCGACTATCAGAATCATGATGCCGACGAGCAAAATCATGGCGGGAGCGGTGAAGGCTCCCCAGGCGTCGGTGCGGACTTTATCGATCAGGTCGGCGACGCCACGTGGCAGACCCACCACGATGCCGGCAAAGATCAGGAGCGACATGCCGTTGCCGACGCCGCGTTCGGTAATCTGTTCGCCCAGCCACATAATGAATGCACTGCCCGTAGTCAGGGTCAACATGGTCATCAGGATGAAAGGGACGCCGGGGTTGACTACGAAATCGCCTGATTTTTCAAGGCTTATGGCAATGCCAAGTGATTGAACCGCGCTCAAAATAACGGTTAAATATCGCGTCCACTGGGTGATCTTTTTGCGTCCCAGTTCGCCTTCCTTCTGCAACTTGGCCAGCGGCTCATAGACCACGGTCAAAAGCTGCAGAATGATCGACGCGGTGATATACGGCATGATCCCGAGCGCGAAGATGGTCAGGCGCCGGAGCTGGCCGCCGGAAAACAGGTCGACAAAGCCCAGGAATGTGCCTCGGTTCTGTTCGAAGAATTGCTGCAGCTTGTCCGCATTCACTCCGGGGGTGGGAATATGCCCGCCCAGGCGGTAGACCGCCAGCAACCCCAGGGTGAAAAGAATTCGCCTGCGCAGGTCCGGGATGCGAAATACGTTGGCTAATTTCTCGAGCATTACTGCAAGACCTCGAACTTGCCGCCAGCCTTGGTGATCTTCTCCTGGGCGGACTTGGAAAATTTGTGCGCATGTACGGTCAGCGCTGTCGAAATCTCCCCGTCGCCTAGGATCTTCACCGGGTGTTTGGTGCTGATGACGCCAGCCTTGCGCAGAACTTCGGGAGTGATTGTGGTTTCACCCAGCGCGGCCAGCTTTTCCAGATTCACGATGTTGAATTCCTTGCGGAAGATATTGGTGAAGCCGCGTTTGGGCATACGGCGATGGAGCGGCATCTGGCCGCCTTCAAAACCACGCATCATGCGCGAACCGCTGCGCGAACGTTGGCCTTTGTGCCCGCGGGTGGACGTTTTGCCCATGCCGGAACCCATACCGCGGCCAACGCGCTTCTTGTTCTCGTTGGCTTTCTTCGGTGCTCGAATGTTTGAGAGATTCATAATTACTCGTCGCTGTACAGACGTTGCTAACAACGTCTCTACGGGAAAATTACGGCTGCACGATCTCGACCAGATGCGGAACCTTGGCAACCATTCCGCGAATGGCGGGATTGTCCGGACGCTCAATCACCTGGTTCAGCCGTGTGAAACCCAGACCTTTGACCACCAGCTTATGTTTTACCGGGGCGCAAATCGCGGAACGCACCCACTTCAGGTGCAGCTTGCCACCGCCCGCATTCGATTTCTTCGCCGTCATTGGAAACTCCGTGCTTCTATAACTCTTCCGCAGTCTTGCCGCGCAGGGCGGCCACATCGGATCGATTCTTCAGTTGTTTAAGGGCATCGAACGTTGCCTTGATGACGTTATGCGGGTTCGTAGTGCCGATTGATTTGGTCAGCACATTCTGAATTCCCGCCGAGGTCATTACCGCACGCACCGCGCCGCCGGCGATCACACCAGTACCTTCGGGAGCGGGCTTCAGCAGTACCCTCCCCGATCCGTAGCGCCCCAGCACGAGGTGCGGGATGCTCGTCTGCGTGAGGTTGATCCGCATCAGATTCTTTTTCGCCGACTCAATTCCCTTGCGGATGGCCTGGGGAACTTCCTTGGCCTTCCCTGAGCCGTATCCAACGACGGCGGAACTGGGATCTCCGACCACTACCAGAGCGGCGAAGGAAAGATTCTTGCCGCCCTTGACCACCTTGGTGACCCGGTTAATCGCCACGACCTGGTCTTTCAGTTGGTAGGAACCCGCATCGAGCTTTTTAATGATTGTTGGCATTCTTTGATTCTCGTTTCTCTCCGCCGAGTTTTGCCCGGCCCAACCGAGGTAAAACCCGGTTCCACACAGCAAACCATACAAAATCTAGAACTGCAGGCCGGCTTCGCGGGCGGCGTCGGCGAGCGCCTTGACGCGCCCGTGATAAATGTAGCCGCCGCGATCGAAAACGACCTTATTGATTCCCTTGGCCTTCGCCCGCTCCGCGATCAGCTTACCCACTTCCTTAGCCGAGGCCACGTTTCCGCCGGTACGCCGCTCGCCCTTTTTGCCCTCGGCGGAATGCGCGAACACCACCGTGTTGCCTTGCATATCGTCGATCAGTTGCACGTAGATGTGGTTCAGCGAACGGTACACGTTCAGCCGCGGCCGCTCGGAAGTTCCGAGGATCTTTTTGCGAATGCGTTCGTGCACGTGCCGCCGGTTTATATTTTTCGATGTCCGCGTAAGCATAGAAAATGTCCTCGGTCGTTCGTCGTAGGTCGTTGGCCAACGACGAACGGCCAACGACCTACGACTATTCACTATTTCGCTCCCGTCTTGCCTACTTTCTTCTTCAAACGCTCGCCCGCGTAACGCACACCTTTATTCTTGTACGGATCAGGCGGGCGCAGGCCGCGCATCTCGGCGGCGACCTGTCCGACTTTCTGGCGATCAATCCCAGTAACGCTCAGCTTGGTCTGTTTGGGATCGACGGTCGCTTCGACCCCAGCAGGCAGTGGATACTCGATCAGATGAGAATAACCGAGACTGAAAACCACCGTGTTCTTGCCTTTCATTTCGGCGCGGTAACCAATGCCCACGATTTCCAAATCCCGAGTCCATCCCTTAGTGACCCCTTCGACCGCGTTATTGACCAAAGCACGGGCCAAGCCATGAACAGCGGCTTGGGAATCATTTTCGCGTATCGCCACGAGATGCCCGTCCTGCTGCTGTACTTTAATGCCTGCGGGTAGACGCGTGTCCAATTTGCCCTTCGGACCCTGGACGGCGACAATGTCGCCCTCAATTTTGACCGTGACCCCTTTAGGGAGCGGAATCGGTTTTTTTCCAATTCGTGACATAAGCCTCTAGCTCTTGGCTCCTAGCTTCTAGCTAAGTGCATTCTGCAGTCCTGAGTCAGTTTCCGACTGCTTCAACATCCCGTTCTCATACTTCGTCCCCTAGCTAAGAGCCAGAAGCTAGTAGCTAGAAGCCGTTCCTACCACACTTCGCAGAGTAACTCGCCACCCAACCCCTGCTTGCGTGCCTGGCGTCCCGTCATCACGCCGCGGGGCGTAGTGAGAATGTTAATACCCATCCCACCCAGCACTCGAGGAATCTCAGTGCGCCGCACATACACCCGGCAACCCGGCCGGGAGACGCGGTTTACATTCGAGATCACCGCTTCGTTGTTACTCGCGTATTTCAGGTAGACACGCAGGATCTTGTGCCCTTCCTCTTCCGTCGCCTTGAAATTCGAGATATAGCCCTCTTCTTTCAGAATGCGGGCAATCTCCAGCTTCAGCTTGGAGGCGGGAATATCCACCTTCTGGTGCCGGGCGCTAATCGCATTGCGAATTCGCGTCAACATATCTGCGACCGGATCGGTCAACCTCATGCGTTCCTTCTCCTCAATCGCCCGTTTGCTTCGGCCATTCTTACCTTGCGCCGAAGAACCCGCGGCGACGTCGTATAACTGAAACCTTCACGCACGGCTGAAGCCGTGCCTTCCCGAGTACTACCAAGACGACTTCGAAACCCCAGGAATCTCCCCGCGCAACGCCAAGCCGCGGAAACACAGCCGGCAAATGCCAAACTTGCGCAGAAATGCGCGCGGGCGTCCGCAAATCTGGCAGCGGTTGTGCCGGCGCGTGGAAAACTTAGGTCGCTTTTCTTTGCTGTCGCGCGCCTTCTGAAACTCCGCTTGGATCTTTTTGTCCTTAACTCGTTTTGCTGTGGTCATGAGACCTTTCTGCTCGAATGAATCAATGAATTAATGAGTCAATCTCTCAATTCCTACGCCCGGAACGGCATGCCGAGATGACGCAGCAAAGCTCGCGATTGATCATCGCTGCGGGCCGTGGTCACGATGGTGACATTCATGCCCTTCTGCTTGTCTACCTTGGCGTAATCAATCTCGGGAAAAATCAACTGGTCGTGCAGACCGAGCGTGTAATTCCCGCGGCCATCGAAAGACTTCGTCGAAACTCCTTTGAAGTCGCGTACGCGGGGCAACACAACGTTGACCAGCCGGTCGAAAAATTCATACATGCGGTCGCCACGTAAAGTAACCATAGCGCCAATTGCCTGGCCTTCGCGCACCTTGAAGGCCGCGATGGATTTCTTGGCACGCGTCACTACCGGCTTCTGGCCTGTAATCTGGCCAAGTTCATGCACAGCGGGATCGAGCACCTTGGCATTCTGCGTGGCTTCGCCGACGCCCATGTTGACCACGATCTTATGCAGATGCGGCACCGCCATGGGATTCTTCAGGTCGAATTCCTTCATCAGCGTGGGCGCAACTTCCTTCTGAAAGCGCGCCTTCAGCCGCGGCGTTTCTTTCGCACTATGACGCGCGACCGCGGGAGCTTTCTGCTCTTCCTGCTGCCCACCCTTTTTTTCTTTCTTGTCTTTTGCCATTGCGTTAGTACCTGCTTGCTTCTGGCTTCTAGCTTCTAGCTCACTTCACCGGAAACTAGGAGCTAGCCGCTAGGAGCTTATTTGTCCAGCGTGGTTCCGCATTTCTTGCACACCCGCACCTTGCGGTCGCCGCGAACTTCATGACCGATGCGCACCGGGCCGCAGGTCGAGCAGACTAACTGCACGTTCGACAGCGCGATGCGGCTCTCCTGCTCGGCAATTCCGCCCTTTACGTTGCGTTGCGGATTGGGACGCACGTGCTTTTTCACTAGCATCACGTGTTCGACCAGAATCTTGTTGTCGTTCGGAAACACGCGCAGGACGCGGCCTTCCTTGCCTTTGTCCCGGCCGGTGATCACCTTCACGGTGTCGTTCCGCCGGATATCGACTCGCTTATGTTCAGTACTTACAGTGTTCATTTCAATCTCTCAGTCCCGCGTTTACAGTACTTCCGGCGCCAGGGACACAATTTTCAAGAATTTTTTCTCGCGCAGTTCGCGGGCAACCGGGCCGAAGACGCGAGTTCCCACCGGCTCGCCCTGTTCATTGATCAGCACCGCCGCATTCTCGTCGAAGCGGATATAGGTGCCGTCGCGGCGGCCATACTCTTTGTGGGTACGCACAATCACCGCTTTAACGACTGTTCCCTTTTTCACCTGGCCGTCCGGAGAAGCCTCTTTTACGCTGGCCGTGACCACATCGCCCAGTCCGGCCCGCAGCCCGGTCGAACCGCCGAGCGGCAGGATGACCTGTAGTTTGCGGGCGCCGGAGTTGTCGGCGACCTCGAGCCAAGTTCTCATCATCACGGCCATAATTCACCCCCCTCAGACTCCGGCTTACTTAACCGCGCTTACGTTTACATCGGCCGCGACCTCAGGCACCAGCGCGGTCTTGCGAACAATCTGCTTGAGCCGCCAGCGCTTCAGTTTGGACAGTGGCCGGGTCTCTTCCAACCGCACCACATCGCCGATGCGTGCTTCGTTATTTTCGTCATGGGCGTAGAACTTTTTCGCCTTCGAAACCACACGGCCATAAAATGCGTGCGACTTTTTGCGGACCACTTCAACCACGATGGTCTTCTTCATGCGATTGGAAACCACTTCGCCGACGACTTCCTTGCGCCGGCCCGCAGCCGCTGGCTGACTCTGCTGTGTGCTTGTCTCTGGCATCACTTGCTCCCCGTCTTGCCGCTGGCGGCGATTTCGCGCTCGCGGCCGATGGTCTTTACCCGCGCAATGTCGCGGCGCATGCCGCGAATCTTCTTCAGGCTTTCCGTCTGGCCCATGTTGAGCTGGAACTTCAGTTTGAAGAGCTGATCATTGAGATCACGCTCCTGGTGAAGAAGCTCCTCGTCGGTCAAATTGCGGATTTTTTCAGATTTCATAATCTCTCTCAATGCGCCGCCGATTCGCGCTTCACAAATCTTGTTCGCAAAGGCAGCTTGTGCGAAGCCAGGCGCATCGCCTCAGAAGCATCCTGCGGCGTGACCCCTTCCATTTCGAACAGAATTTTGCCGGGACGAACCACGGCGACCCAATGATCCGGCGCGCCCTTGCCTTTCCCCATACGAGTCTCCGCCGGCTTCTTGGTCACGGGCTTGTCCGGAAACAGTCGGATCCAGATTTTGCCGCCACGCTTGACGAAACGCGTCATCGCCACCCGGCTGGCCTCGATTTGCCGGTCGGTAATCCAACCCGGCTCGAGAACTTTCAATCCATAGTCCCCGAAAGCCAGCTCGCTGCCGCGCCAGGCTTTGCCCGTCATGCGTCCGCGTTGCTGCTTGCGGTACTTCACTTTCTTTGGCATCAACATAAATTCGCTCTTAGCTTCTGGCTTTTAGCTCAAGACGTAGCAAGCTACGTTCCTACCGTTTAAAATGCGCCGCCAACCTGCTGCGGCTCACGCTTCTTCGCAGCTGGCAGAATCTCGCCTTTATACACCCAGCACTTCACGCCGATCACGCCGTATGTGGTCCGGGCTTCGGTGAAGCCATAATCGATATCGGCTCGCAACGTGTGCAGCGGCAAACGTCCCTGCAGATACCATTCCGAACGCGCGATTTCATTTCCATTCAAGCGGCCGCTGACCCGGACCTTGATCCCCTTGCAACCGAAGCGCAGCGCGGAGTCCACTGCTTTGCGCATGGCGCGGCGAAAGCCCACGCGCTTTTCGAGTTGCAACGCAATCGATTCCGACACCAGTTGCGCATCCAACTCCGGCTTGTGCACTTCCTGAATGTCGATATAAATTTCGCGGCCATTCATGCGCTTCTGCACATCGGCCTTGAGCTTGTCGATCTCGGCACCCTTGCGGCCAATAATAATTCCCGGACGCGCCGTCTTGATGATGACGCGCAGCTTGTTGCCCGGACGCTCGATCTCAATCGAGCTGACGCCCGCCGACTTGAGTTTGTCTTTCAGCTCGTTCTTCAGCTTGACGTCTTCGAGCAGCTGCTTGTCATAATCCCGCTCCGCAAACCAGCGCGACTTCCACGGCTTGGTGTAGCCGAGGCGAAAACCATAAGGATGAACTTTTTGTCCCATCGTCTCTCCTAACTGCCCTGACGAATCCTACCGTGCTCCTGCAAATTTCTTGGCAACCTTGGCTTTACTTTTCGTTGCCGGAGCTTTGCCTTTTGCTTTCGATCTGGGTTTCGACTTTCCCGATGATGTGCCGCTGACTCTCTCCGCTCCGACTACATTCGCCAGCGCCTCGCCATTCTTGCCACGTTCCGCCAGCTCGATCTCGATGTGCGCGATGCGCCGCACGTAGTGATAAGCGCGGCCCATCGGCGCCGGACGTATGCGCTTCATCCGCGGCCCGTCATTGGCGACAGCTCGCTTCACGTATAACTTGTCCACATCCACGTCGATGCCTTTTTCAGAACTCAGGTAGTTGGCATTCTCGAGAGCCGATCGCAGCAATTTCTCGACTGTAGCGGCGACCCGTTTCTTGGTGAAGACCAAGGTGTTGAGCGCATCTTCCACCCGGCGGCCTTTGATCAGATCCAGTACCAGGCGAGCCTTCTGCGGCGAGACGCGCATGAACCGTGCTTGAGCTCGAAATTCCATCCTGCGTCTCCTTTACGCCTTCGGCGCCGGGGCTGCCGGGGCCGCTCCCGCTGCCGGACTGGGCGCGCCCGGACCGCCGGGAATGCCCGCTGGCTTGGCTGCGACTTCGGTCGCCGCCCGCATCGAGTGTCCTTTAAACTGGCGAGTGAAACTGAATTCGCCCAGTTTGTGGCCCACCAGATTCTCGGTAATGTACACCGGGATAAACTTCTTGCCATTGTGCACGGCGATAGTGTGGCCCACCATTTCCGGGACGATGGTTGAGCGCCGAGACCAGGTGCGCAGCACCTTCTTCTCGTTGCGCGAGTTCATGCCTTCTACCCGCGATTGCAGGAAACCATCCACGAACGGCCCTTTTTTTGTTGAACGTGCCATAAAGTCAGTTCCTATTTCTTACCGCGCCGGTTGACGATAAATGCGTCCGTGCGCTTGTTATTCCGCGTCTTGTATCCGCGCGTCGGCTGCCCCCACGGGGTCACCGGATGACGTCCACCGGAAGTTTTGCCTTCACCGCCGCCGTGCGGATGATCCACCGGGTTCATGGAAACACCGCGATTGTGAGGCCGCTTTCCCAGCCAGCGTGAACGTCCGGCTTTGCCGATAGTGATGTTTTCGTGATCGAGATTACCGACCTGGCCAATCGTCGCCATGCAGCCTTGCGCAACTTTGCGGATCTCGCCGGAGGGTAACTTCACCAGCGCGTACTCGCCTTCCTTGGCCACCAACTGGGCCGCGCCGCCTGCCGAACGCACCATCTGCGCGCCTTTTCCCGGCTTCAATTCCACATTGTGAATCGTGGTGCCCGGAGGAATGTTGTGCAGCGGCAACGCATTGCCCACCAGAATATCAGCGTCGGGACCGCTCAATACCTTTTGCCCAACCTTCAATCCGTCGGGCTGGAGAATGTAGCGCTTCTCGCCATCGGCATAGCTCAGCAAGGCGATGCGCGCCGAGCGATTGGGGTCGTACTCGATCGTGGCCACAGTCGCCGGAATGCCGATCTTGTCGCGCTTGAAGTCGATAATGCGCAGCTTGCGCTTGTGGCCGCCACCAATAAACCGCATGGTGGTCTGACCCGAATTACGCCGCCCGCCGGTTCGCGGCTTGGGTTCGAGCAGCGGCTTATGCGGCGCCGTGCTCGTAATATCGTCGTTGACCAGTGTGGTGCGATAACGCAACGTCTGGGTTGTCGGTCTGTAAGTCTTGATGGCCATAAATCAGCTCTTAGCTTCTAGCTCTTAAGCTTTTTCTTTGCCGTTGAAGTCTTTCGGGTTGGCCAACGACCAACGACGAACGACCAACTGCTACAGATTCTGCGCGTACTCCGGCATTTTTTCACCGGCCTTCAGCCGCACATATGCTTTTTTCCAATCGGGACGGTAGCCGGCGAACTTTCCCCGCCGCCGTTCTTTTCCCGGATAGGTGGCGGTGCGGACCGAATGCACCTTCACTTTGAAAATTCCCTGCACGGCTTCCTTAATTTCCGTCTTGGTCGCCGCGGTTGCCACTTGAAACACCAGCGTATTCTGGTTCTCCTTGATTGCAAGACCCTTTTCCGTGATCACCGGGCGCCGGAGAATTTGGTATGCGGATTTCATCAGGCCACCTCCGCCGCTTTTTCATGCCGGGTACGACGTCGCGGAGCACGCGAAGCTTTCTTTCGCGTTTCGCCCTCGCCTTCGGCCGGCTTGTGCTGCCGCTTTGAAATCGAACTCTTCAGCGAAATCTGCAGCTTCTCAATCGCCGGCTGCGAGAAGATCGCCCGATCGTAGCGCAACAGATGATAAGGATGAACCTCGTTGCCGCTCACCAGTTCGACACCATGAAGATTTCGCGAACTCAAATCCAGATTGCGATTCTCATGTTTGGGAACTTCGACTAACAGCGCCGTGCTGTCCACTTTGAGCGCGTCCAGCGCCTCACGGAACTGTTTGGACTTGGGCTCCTTCACGTCGAACGCATTCACGATGATCAACTTCCCATCGGCAAACTTCGAAGCCAGCGCCGAGCGCAACGCTCCCAGCAATTTCTTGCGGGGAAAAGCATAATCATGCGAATGCGGCTGCGGACCATGCACCGTGCCGCCGTGCCGCCAAAGTGGCGAACGAATCGAACCCACGCGCGCCCGTCCTGTACCCTTCTGCTTCCAAAGTTTCTTGCCCGCTCCGGAGACCAGTTTCTTGTTCTTGGTCGCGTGCGTTCCGGCCCTGTGGGCGGCGCGATAATGTTTGACCGCCTCCCACAGAAGATCTTCGTTCACCGCGCCGAAGACCTCGTCAGCCAGTTCCAGGCTGCCCACTTTGGCTCCGCTCAGATTGTGAATGTCAATGCTTGCCATAAAGTGACTCTTAACTCGAAGCTGTCTTCCTCACCCTGACTAACGACCAAGGACGAACGACTGCTCTATGCCTTTTTGGCCGCGCGCTTGGCCGCCTTCAACGGATCAACCGTAGCCGATCCAGCAAATCCGCGGCGCTCTCTCGGCGGTTTCTTCGCTTTGGTGATTATCAGATATCCGCCCCGGGGGCCAGGCACACTGCCTTCGACCACCAGCAGATTGTCCTCTTTATCCAGGCCCAGGACACGCAAATTGCGTACCGTCACCCGGTCCACGCCCATGTGTCCTGACATGCGCATGCCCTTAAACACACGCGACGGAAATGCGGACGAGCCGATCGATCCCGTAATCTGGAACATGGAACCGTGCGATTTCGGACCGCCAGCAAAATGATGCCGCCGGACTACGCCGGAAAAGCCGCGCCCCTTGCTGATACCAACGACGTCGACGAATTTTTCGCCGTCGAAGATGTCGACCAATACGCGAGCGCCAGCTTTCAATCCGTCGCCGTCACCCTCGGTTTTTTCTTCAACTTCGATTGGAACCTCGCGCATGAACTTCACGGGAGGCAAATTGTTTTTGCCCAGGTGTCCACGCGCCGGCTTGGTCAGCCGCGATTCTTTCACGAACTCCACCAGGCCGATCTGCGCGGCGACGTAGCCGTCTTTGGTCTGCGTCTTATGCTGCGTGATCACGCAGGGCCCCGCCTGCAGCACGGTCGCGGGATGAACGTCGCCCTTGTCGTCAAAGAGCTGCGTCATGCCGACTTTCTTGCCGAGAATTCCAGTTACCTTTGCCATAATCTCTTCTTCTCCGCTAAACCAGCGTGGCCGTTTGGCTATTGGCTGGGGCTTCTCGCTTCAAACTGAAAGCTGAGAGCTGACGGCTGAAAGCTACTTATGTTCCTTGCCGAATGCCTTAATCTCTACATCCACGCCTGCGGGTAAATCGAGTTTCATCAGCGCATCCACCGTTTGCTGCGTTGGCTCAAGAATGTCGAGGAGGCGCTTGTGCGTGCGAATTTCGAACTGCTCACGTGATTTCTTGTCCACGTGTGGAGATCGCAGCACGCAGTACTTGTTTTTCATCGTGGGCAAAGGAATCGGCCCCGCGATCTGCGCGCCCGTGCGCTTCGCGGTTTCGACAATCTCACCCGTGGACTGGTCTAGGATGCGGTAGTCGTAAGCCTTCAACCGAATGCGAATTCTCTCTCTTCCAATCACTTTGGTCTCTCGCTAACCCCTCCCGGCTGTCCGGGAAGAAAGAACTATGTGGCGCGGGCGCCCTCGCCCGCGAAAGCTTGCGGAGCTTGCGCTCCGCTGGACAGCCGAGGGCGGCTGTCCCCACGTTGCTACTGCACAATCTCGCTGATGGTTCCGGCGCCTACCGTGTGGCCGCCTTCGCGGATGGCGAAGCGTAAACCTTTTTCCATCGCCACCGGCGTGATCAACTCGATCACCAGGCTGACGTTGTCGCCCGGCATCACCATTTCCGTCGCTGCCGGCAAGTTCTGCGACGCCCGTCACGTCCGTGGTTCTGAGATAAAACTGCGGCCGATATCCCTTGAAGAATGGCGTGTGCCGTCCGCCTTCTTCTTTTGTCAGAATATAAACTTCGGCTTTGAACTTGGTGTGCGGCGTGATCGATCCCGGCTTCGCCAACACCATGCCGCGCTCGACATCGTCCTTGCCAATGCCGCGCAGCAGCAGGCCGGCGTTGTCTCCCGCCAGGCCTTCGTCCAATTGCTTCTTGAACATTTCGACGCCGGTCACCACCGTCTTGCGCGTGTCGCGGAAGCCCACAATTTCCACTTCCTCGCCCACCTTCACCTTGCCGCGCTCGATCCGTCCCGTCACCACCGTGCCGCGACCCGAGATCGAAAAAATATCTTCAATCGGCATCAGGAACGGCTTGTCCAGCTCGCGCGCCGGCTGCGGAATGCTCTTGTCCACCGCCTCCATCAGCGCGTCCACCTGCGCCTCCCACTTCGCTTCGCCGTTCAGCGCGCCCAGCGCCGACAGCCGCACCACCGGCACATCGTCGCCCGGAAACTTGTAGCTCTTCAGCAACTCGCGCACTTCGAGTTCGACCAGATCCAGCAACTCGGGATCGTCCACCGCGTCGCACTTGTTCAGCGCGACGACGATGTACGGCACGCCCACCTGCCGCGCCAGCAGCACGTGCTCGCGAGTCTGCGGCATCGGACCATCCGTCGCCGCGACCACCAAAATCGCGCCATCCATCTGCGCCGCGCCCGTGATCATGTTCTTGATGTAATCCGCGTGGCCCGGGCAATCGACGTGCGCGTAGTGCCGGTTCGCGGTTTCGTACTCGACGTGCGCCGTCGCAATGGTGATGCCGCGCGCTTTTTCTTCCGGCGCGTTATCAATCGAGTCAAACGACCGGAACACGATCTTCGGGTTGTGCTTCTGCAACACCTTGGTGATGGCCGCCGTCAGCGTGGTCTTGCCATGGTCAATGTGACCAATCGTCCCCACATTGCAGTGCGGCTTATTGCGATCAAATTTCTCTTTCGCCATTTTCTTTCTAGCTCCGTACTGTTGTCTTTTATCTCTTAACCGTGCCCTGCACCCGGGCGATGATCTCTTCCGACACCGAGCGCGGGGCTTCTTCATACCGCGCGAAGTGCATCGAATACTCGGCGCGGCCCTGCGTGCTCGAGCGCATGTGCGTCGCGTAGCCGAACATCTCCGCCAGCGGGACGATCGCCTTGATCACCTGCGAGCCGGCGCGATGCTCCATGCCCTCGATGCGTCCACGGCGTGAACTCAGGTCGCCCATAATCACGCCGGCGTAATCTTCGGGCGTAACCACTTCGACCGACATCACCGGTTCAAGCAGCACCGGCGAAGCTTTGCGGGCGGCTTCTTTGAAAGCCATCGAGCCGGCAATCTTGAACGCCATTTCGTTCGAATCGACATCGTGATAGCTGCCGTCGTAGAGCGTGGCCTTTACGTCGACCATCTCGTAACCGGCGAGGACGCCGCCTTCCATCGCTTCCCGAATGCCCTGATCGATTGGTTTGATGAATTCCTTGGGCACGGAACCGCCGACAATATCGTTTACAAATTCGTAGCCCTTGCCGGGTTCCTGCGGCTCAATGCGAATCTTTGCGTGACCGTACTGCCCGCGGCCGCCGGTCTGGCGGATGTACTTGCCTTCAGCTTCCGCTTTCTTGCGGATGGTTTCGCGATAGGCTACTTGCGGCTTGCCAACATTAGCTTCGACTTTGTACTCGCGCATCATGCGATCGACGATGATCTCGAGATGCAACTCGCCCATGCCGCTGATAATCGTCTGTCCGCTGTCTGGGTCGGTGTGAACTTTGAAGGTTGGATCTTCCTGGGCAAGACGTCCGAGCGCCATCCCCATTTTTTCCTGATCAGCCTTGGTCTTGGGCTCGACCGCAACTGAAATTACGGGAACGGCAAACGTGATGGATTCGAGCGTGACGGGATGAGCTTCGTCACAAATCGTGTCGCCGGTGCTGACGTTCTTCAAGCCGACTGCCGCGCAAATATCGCCCGCCAGAATTTCGTTGATGTCTTCGCGCTTGTTGGCGTGCATTTTCAAAAGGCGGCCAATGCGCTCGGTTCGCCTACGTCCGGCGCAAAGTACGGAGTCGCCGGACTTAACCTGGCCGGAATAAACGCGGATGAAAGTCAATTGGCCGACGAACGGATCAGCCATAATCTTGAAGGCCAGCGCGGAGAACGGCTCTTTGTCGTCGGGTTGGCGGGTAATGATTTCGCCATTGTCCGGATTCGTGCCTTTCACTTCACCGGCATCGAGTGGTGAGGGCAGATAATCGACCACAGCATCAAGCAGCGGCTGCACGCCTTTGTTCTTGAAAGCAGTACCGACCACGACCGGAAACAATTTTAGATCGATGGTGGATTTGCGCAGTGACGCACGCAGTTCCTCCGGCGAAATCGCCTCGCCCTCCAGGAACTTGTGCAGGATCTCATCGTCATTTTCCGCAACGGTTTCGACTAGTTGGGTGTGGAAGGCTTCTGCTTTTTTCTGAAGTTCCGCGGGAATAGGGCCGGTCGTATATTCGGCACCGATCGTGTCATCTTCCCAGATAACCGACTTCATCTCGATCAGGTCGACCACGCCTTTGAACTTGTCTTCCTGGCCAATCGGAATCTGGATCGCAATGGGCTTGGCGTTGAGGCGCTTGCGGATAGTATCGACGGCATGCTCAAAATCCGCGCCCATCTTGTCGATCTTGTTAATGAAGCAAATGCGGGGCACGCCGTATTTATCAGCCTGACGCCAAACTTTTTCCGACTGCGGCTGTACGCCATGGACAGCGTCGAACACAGCCACCGCGCCGTCGAGCACGCGCAGCGAGCGCTCGACCTCGGCCGTGAAATCAACGTGGCCGGGGGTATCGATAATATTGATGCGAACATCGCGCCAGGAACATGTGGTAGCTGCGGAAGTGATGGTGATGCCGCGCTCCTGCTCCTGCTCCATCCAGTCCATCGTGGCCGTGCCCTCGTGGACCTCTCCGATGCGGTGCGTCTTTCCTGTATAGAAAAGGATGCGCTCCGTCGTAGTGGTCTTACCGGCATCGATGTGGGCCATAATGCCGATGTTCCTGCACCGTTCTAATGGGACTGTTCTGGGCACGGCTCTCTAACTCTTTCTGGGGCTCTTAAACATCGCTACTAGCTGCTAGCTCCTGGCTTCTAGCTAGAGGCTGGAAGCTGGCTCTTACCACCGGTAATGCGCGAAGGCCTTATTGGCCTCGGCCATGCGGTGAACGTCTTCTTTTTTCTTGATGGCTGCGCCTTTGCCGTTGGCGGCATCCAGCAATTCGTTACTCAACTTGTCGATCATGCCCTTCTCGCCGCGTCCGCGGGAGTAGGTAATTAGCCAGCGAATCGCGAGCGAAGTGCGGCGGTCGGCGTTGACCTCCACCGGCACTTGATAGTTGGCGCCACCGACGCGGCGGGTTTTGACCTCGAGCAGCGGCTTGGCATTTTCGACGGCTTTCGTGAACAGCTTCAGAGCTTCGTCGCCGCCGCCTTTCGCCTGCAGGCGCGTCAAAGCCTCATAAAAGATGCCTTCTGCCGTGCTCTTCTTGCCTTGCCACATCATCGAGTTGACAAACTTCGTCACCAGATCCGAACCGTAAACCGGATCGGCTTCCACCGTCCGCTTGGGAGTATGTCCTTTTCTTGGCATTCAGCTTCTAGCTCCTGGCTCTTAGCTTCTGGCTGAGCCGCCAGCGAGCTACTGTCGCTCATGTTTTGCCCACGACCAACGACGAACGACCAACGACCTTCTACGCTTTCGGGCGCTTCGCGCCGTACTTCGAACGACTTTGCTTGCGGCCCGCGACTCCGACCGCATCCAACGTTCCTCGCACCACGTGATAGCGCACACCCGGCAAATCCTTCACGCGGCCGCCGCGAATCAGCACGATCGAGTGCTCCTGCAGGTTATGGCCGACGCCGGGAATATAAGTTGTGACCTCGATCCCGTTGGTCAAACGCACGCGCGCGACCTTGCGCAGCGCGGAGTTCGGCTTCTTCGGCGTTTGCGTATACACGCGGGTACATACCCCGCGCTTTTGCGGACACCCCTGCAACGCCGGGCTCGCCGTCTTATATCGCGGCCGCTTGCGGCCATCGCGCACCAATTGATTGAAGGTAGGCACTCTTTGCTGCTCCTTCGGCAACGCCCGTTCGCACGCCAATTAAGGCGCACGTAGACGCCGCTTCGACTTTCCCTGGTTCAGGGTCTGGCTGGCGATGCCAACCATACTTCTCACCGCGCACAAAGTCGGCGAGAGACTTTCGGTTTCCCGGTCAGACTGATCAAGCGACGACGGTGGCACCAAGCCCAACTCCAAAATCGGGAGGCACTCCGTTTCGTCAGCTTTGCCCCGCATAGCCTTCCAACAGGCGGAAGGTGCGCGCAGGACATTTCAGCGAGGGCATCTTCGAAAATATTCTCGAAGAGGTATATCTTTAGCGGCTGAGCCGTTTTCCTCGGGAATTTCGCGCACAGAAAACGCTGCAGCGAACGAATCCCAAGTCGACAGACAAGCCAGATTGAACTCGCGGAACCTTTCAAATATAGCAACACTCTTCACACATCGTCAACCCTCGTTTGCTGCATCCCATGGATAGTGGCAAGCGACAGCAGCAACCACGGTCGTGAAAAAGCAATTCAGTTCATGAAGCGCAGGTGGATGCTGAGATCCGTCACTTCATCCGGGATTCCGCCTGCAGGCTCAGGCGCCCGCAGGCCAGTTCAACTTGCCGAAAAAATTCGCAGCCTCTACACTGGGAAAACTTCCAGAGCGGATAAACTACTTAAGAAACGTGCTCGCCGCGTGGCCAGCCACGACGGCGGGGAGGGTGCATGGGCAGGTCGGGTTTTCTGGCGTTGGCAGTTGCTCTTCCCACTTTTTTTCTACTGGCCGGCCTCGCCGGATGCAGCAGCAGCAGCCCCATCCACACCGTAAGCTACCCGGTCCCTGCCACGATTACGATTAGCCCTGCCCCGAACCTCTCCATGGAGATCGGTACGTACCAGGCTTTTACCCCAAGCGTTATGAGTTCCACTAAGACGTCGATCACGGAGCCCGTGTCCTACCAATCCAGCAACACCGCTGTGGTCACCGTCTCTGCCACCGGCCTCGCCTGCGCCGGTAGTTGGGACTCATTGAGCAATCCAACCATCTGCACGCCCGGACCGGTGGGGGTGGCCCAGGTCACGGCCAACGCTCAAGGCGTCAGCAGCCCTCCGACCACAATCTACGTTCATCAGCATGTCGACAAAGTCACGGTGCAATTGTTCTTGCTCCCGAATCAACAGCCGCCTCCGAATCCGTGTTATTCCGTCAGTCAAACCGCCAACTACCAGGCGACCGCGTACAACAATGGCATAGACATCACTCCCACAGTCGGAGTCTTCACCTGGCAATCTCTGGCTACGAATGTCGCAACGCTGAACTCTACCGACCCTGCATTGCTTCCAGGCCAGGTCCAGGTGACCGCCAAAGTCCCCGGCCTGACTTCCCTGTTCGCCACCATCGGTAACGTCAATAGTCTGCCAATATATTTCACAACCTGCGCAGTGCGAGTCGATCACGCTCGCCGTCACCTCTTCCACCAGCACCACGGAAAACATCACGCCCACGGTTTTCGATATTCTCGGCACGCAGATCACGGGCATTCCATTAACTTGGAGTTCTTCTGCCCCCGGTTCGGTAAGCGTAAGCAGCGCAGGAGCCGCTACCGGATCTACTTCCGGAGGCGGTGCCACCATCATCGCCTCTTGCACTCCTCCTACCTGCAATACGGGATTCAACACGGGCTCGTCCCACTCGCTCCCGATCTATCCAGAAAATGTCGTCAGCATGTTCGTTCCACACACCGGCACCACCGAAAGCGCCACGATATACGTAAGCACCACGAGCTGTGGCACAACCGAAGGCTGCTTCAGCACGGTCGTTCCCATCACTGCTCCCGCCAACACCTTGGGAAACTTCTTCACCCTGCCCGCGACCCCCAACTCGCTTGTCTTCAATACGCAAGGTACCGATGCTTATCTGGGAACCAACTCCGGACTGCTGGGCAGCGTGGGTCTGGCAGCGCTTAACACTTCGTCCAATTCCATAACGCAGTTCCCATCAGCGCCGGGAAAAGTGCTGGCCGTCTCTCCCGACGGAAGCAAAGTCATCATTTCTGACACATCCCCCGAAGACGGACCGAACCACGTGTTTGTCTTTGACACCGCCACCAACACCAGCCCGACATTTCAAATCACGGGAGCAACCGCGGCTGACTTTTCGCCGGACAGCCTCAAGGCTTACATCGTGGCGGGCAGTACGTTGTATGTCTACTCGAAGATCGATGGGCTGAAAACCATTGCCCTCGCCGCTCCCGCCAACGACGTATCTTTTCTTTCGGAGGGCGCGTTTGCCTACGTAGCGGGAGGTGCTCCCTCGTCCGTAACCGTGTGGAGAACCTGCGACAACGGGAGTCGCCGACACTAGTCCCGAGATCGGACAGCTGCCGGTAGTGCCAACCTTCATACAGACCCTCCCCGGCGCGGCTAAATTGTTGCCGTCTGATTCTCCCGCTACCTTTCATCTCCTGGCGCTGGCCCCGCCCGATGTCGACATCATCAGCGTGAATACCACACCGTCCGGCTGCACCCCGCCGGTAGCGGATGGCGTTGCCTCGTTCAATCTCGCTCAAGGCAACTTCGTTCCCAAGCAGTTGATCATCTCGCAAGACGGTTCCACCGCTTACGTGCTCGCTTCGAATCTAAGCAATATCCTGGTATTCAATATTCCTGGTCAGACGTCTTCGGCGATTTCCCTGGTCGGAAATCCCGCGCCGCTCAGCGCCTCACTCACTCCTGACGGCAATCTGCTCTACGTGGGCGCGAGCGACGGCACCGTGCACGTTATCAGTACCGTGGCAGGTGGTGATACTCAACAGATCACCTTCCCGCAAGGCCTGTGCCAGAATTCGATAGGGCAGCCGTTTTCCATCACCTGTAATCCAGATCTGGTTGCCGTGAAGCCGTAGGCGCCAGGGTTACAGCTGAGCAGGTATGAATACTCGACCGCACGTGCGAATTCTTCTCGGCCTATTCCTCCTGCTCACCGCATGCCTTCCCGCATGGTCGCAAGATAACTACGAGATCCAGGTTTACGAGTACGACACTGTTCCGCCGAAAAACACGATGGTGGAACTGCATTCAAACTTCACCGCCGAAGGCAGCAAGACTACAGTCGATGGCGTCCTGCCCACCAACCATGCCGAGCATGAAACCGTGGAGATCACACAAGGTTTCACCGACTGGTTCGAGACCGGCTTTTACATCTTCACCAGCATTCAGCCCAACCAAGGCTGGCAATGGGTGGGCGATCACATTCGCCCCCGCTTCCGCATTCCGCCATCGTGGCACTGGCCGGTGGGAGTTAGCTTGTCCAACGAAATCGGATACCAGCGCCGGGCCTTCTCTACCGACACCTGGACGTGGGAAATCCGCCCCATCATCGACAAGAAAATCGACCGCTGGTATCTGAGCTTCAATCCCACCCTCGACCGCTCATTTCACGGCGCGACTGTGAATCAGGGCGTTGTGTTCTCCCCTAATTTCAAGTTCAGTTACGACATCACAAAGAGAATCGCAGGCGGGCTCGAGTACTACGCGTCCTACGGACCGATCACAGACTTCAGTCCACTCCACGATCAGCAACAGCAGTTCTTTCCTGCGATTGACGTGGATTTCGGGCCGGAGTGGGAGTTCAACTTCGGAGTCGGCATCGGCGCAACCGCCTCCACCGATCACCTCATTATTAAATGCATCATCGGCCGCCGCTTCTCCTGGACCCACGACCACGCCAAACAACAACCCTAGCCAACTTGATCGCTTCGCGCGGGATGACCAGTTTCTTATTAATCCCCGGAAAACCGCCTAAACAATCGGTTCTGGCGAGGGCGGAGTCCAAGGCGGAGTCTGGAGAACAGGCGGTGGTGGTGGCGGATGCACTAGCGTGTCCAACGCCGGATAACGCGATGCAAAAAAGTAAATAGCGTAAGCCGGAAAGAACACAATTGCCGGCACCGAGATCAGAGAAACCACGTACAAAATCACGAAGAGCGCACCGCATCCCAGGACGACTGCCAACGTAATCGTATACAGATTCCAAGTCAGCCCCGCAGTCTTTCCCACCATTACTGCGATCACGCCGAAACCGCCAACCGGAATCAGCAAAATCAACAGTACGACAAAAGTAATAATCCCTATTACCACGGCAGCGCCTAGAGCCATAACGATCTTCATGCCGATATAGCCCGCATAGTTACCCTTCTCCGCTTTCATCATAGGCAACAAGCGCCGCCATCCCTCAATCGCACTGATGTTCTCCAAAGCCATCTCTGGCACCACGAAGTCTTTGGTCATGACATGGATGACGAGGCAAAGCACTATGAAGCCCATCACCACGAAGAACAAAAGCATACCGCCCAGAATCAGTGGAATCATGTGCTGCTTCGGAGCCTGGAGCCACCCCGCAGCTAAAGCAAGCGCAGCCGGAATTCCAACCAGCACAGTTAGCCCCACGCCCATCGCCACTAGAAAAAGAATTTGCCACACAAAGTAACGCAAACCAGCCCCATGCCGCTGTCCCCAGCTGCGTCCGATTTCGCATCGCTTGGCGACCACGCTGTCAAACAGAACGAAACGCATCACGCTGCTCACGTACAGGAACAATATCCAGAAAACTATGCCGAGCACGATCAGCAGAGCGATCAACGCCGCGACCAATAGCGGATTGACGTTGGGCAAACCGAAATCCATAAACCGATGCCCGCCGCCAGGGTGAGTTGGCATTTGGAAGCTGCTGCTGTTGCATCCCCCCGAGCTCAGTTCACCGGCAAGAAAACCCACCAGCGCAAGCTTCGCCCACTGCGCTGCGCGGAACGGCTGAAAAAGCTGCTGTTTAGTGTGCTGGAAAGCGGGACTGATAGCATCAATCGCGGAAATCGGCAAGCACGCACCTCGCAAAGTCCTCGGGGAACTGGCAGCAAGGTAACGCTAACCGACAGCCGGGTCAACGAGATTCTTGATGTAAGAAAGTGCTGACCCAGCACCCGGTTTAGAAGACTGGGACTAGGTTGTGTTTTTTCTGGTAGAGCTGGCGGTCGACTGCGCGGAGGACGTCTTCGACTTCGCTGCCGGTTACGTAGGCGGCGATGCCCCAACTGAATGAGAGTTGATAGCTTTTGCCGCTGCTGAGATTCCACTGCTCCAGGGCGCGGTGCAGGCGGCGGATGGGGAAGTCGGAGTCTTCTTCGCTGGTGTCGGGCATGACAACCAGGAATTCGTCTCCGCCCTGGCGAAAGACAATGTCGCCGCCTCGGAAGCTGGTGGTGAGCAAACGGGCGAACTCTCTGAGCAGCAGGTTACCCTCGATGTTGCCGTACTTGGAATTGATGGCGCGGAAACCGTCGAGATCGATGGTCAGGAAAGTCAAATGGCTGGACATGCGATTGGCGCGGGCAACTTCCCGGGGAATCAACTCGTTCATGGCACGCCGGTTCAAGAGTTGAGTCAGGGGATCGATGAGGGAGAGGCTTTCGAGGCGCTCGTTCAGCACCAGCTCGCTGATCAGGGAGCGGCGGGTGTTGTTCAGCGTAATTTTCTGTCCGACCAGGTAAATGTTGAAGAGCAGGATTAGCGAGATCAATCCAAAGAAGAGTTGCGGCAAATAGGCGTGTTCGACGCGGATGACGCGTTGCGCCCAGATGACATTGGGCAGAACCAGCGCCAGCATACCCGCAGTGAGGACCAGAACGACCAGGATTACGATCGACCACAATTGCAAGTCGCGTCCCGAGAGCTGCTGAATCTCCCGTTGGATTTGTTCCGCCCGCGCTAACATGGTGGGCGTTGCCGCGGCTTGTTCCTCTTTGGTCTGCATTCCCCCTCCGCTGCGGGCGGACTTCGCCCGGCGATTACCGACACTTGTAATTCTCCATTGGAATGCTGGATGGGGCGAGGCGGAAGTGGGGTCGTGGGTTACGTTCGTAATCGTCGGGCAGGGCGCATGCCGATTTCGGGCAAGCTCATGGGTTAGGCAGAGGTGACATCTACCAGAACGTTTTTTCCAGCTTCTTTGCGTAAAGTGATCTCGATGGTCTGACCTACCGGAAGAGCGTTGCGCATGTCTCCCTCTAATGCCAGGGTTTGGGAAGAAGAGCCGCCGCCATCGGTGAGGGTGACGATGGATTTGTTGGGCTGGCCTACGTTCGACTCGAAGAACACAACCTCCTTTACCTTGCCGCGGGTTTTGAGCCGGGAGCCATCCGAGACCGGTCCGGCTGTGCGCGTGGCCAGGGCGGTTCGCTTGGGTGCAAACGCGGACTTCCCTTTGCGCAATTCGATCAAGACGTTTAGCCCAAGAATGCCAGAGATGGCCAGCAGGATGAGCGACATGAAGAGCCCATCCACGGTGGTGAGAGAGCCGAATAGAACGATATAAACGATGCCCAGGAGAGGAATGAGCGCCAAGATCAGCGAAGTCACCAAGACCATAGGTTTCTCGGAGGAGGCCCAGTGCGGGCCGCGCTTACGGGAAACAGACTAGCAGAAAACCATTTAATTTTGCAGGGTGGGAATCAGGATCAGGCACATTGATCGCGCCAGTCCCCAATTTCTTTCAGGCCCTCGCGGCGGGATTGCTCGAACAGGCGGACGCGATGGCGGACGTGCTCGAATTCGTGAATGTCGGCCCAAACTTCAGCCTGCCAATGTTCCTCATGAATTGCGGTTTCGCCGCAGGTGGCACAGCGGGTGTGAAGGCGGCGGACGACCGGACCGCTTGGCGGCGGGTGAGCGCTGGGCAGTTCAATGAAGATACAACGCACTTCTTTGATGTTTTCGTTGGCGTCGATTACGTGCTCGTAACGCAACAGAAAACCGAATCCCAGCTTGTGAGCTTCGGCCTCGGCCTCGGCGCGGGTCTGGAAAGGACCGTATTCCGCTCGTAACTGTTCGATGGAATCACAGGCCATCCAGAAGCTTTCTTTAGTGGTCATTCTTATTCCTACCTTGAAACCGCGCTTGTATGGCAGGTGACATGGCAAGACCTGGGTCGCACCCGCACACTGGGTTCGATGCAATTGGAATGCCGCTCCGGGTAAGGCAAATCCGTTGTAAAACGGCGCTTTGCAACGAGAACCCTGGCACCGACAGCTGTTTTTATGCAAGCTTTTGCAGCGTTTTCCCTTGCAGGGTCGTCCTGCCGCCCGTGGGGTGGCCCATTCGTTCGTTGGGCGAGGCAGGAGGTCTGAAGTAGAATCACCTCACCCTGCGCCACGCTTCGTTTTGGAGGATTCTGGTCCGCTTATGGGTAAGCGCCGAGAGCCCCGCAAGGAGATTAAGGTCCCAGTTCGAATTTTTGGAACGGATAGTGGCGGGCAAATTTTCTCCGAAAAGGTCTTTACCGTCAACGTGAGCCAGCAAGGGGCGGAACTGACTGGAGTGCAAGCTCAGCCCAAGGTGGATGAGATCGTGGGCGTTACATATGGCGTGACCAAGGCGCACTTTCGGGTGAAATGGGTGGGCGAACGCGGCAGCGCCAAGGCAGGACATTTGGGGCTACTCAATCTGTCGCCGGAAAAAAGTCTTTGGGACTTCCCTTTACCGCCGCCCAGTTTCGATATGCCGGTTCGCGATACGCATGATCGCCGCGCTCACCCTCGGTCGAAGTGCGCAAATTCGGTGGAGGTTTACCCCACGGGGGAAACGGCTCCAATCCGAAGCAGGACTTCCGACCTTAGCCTGGGAGGATGCTTCTTGGAGATGCCCAACCCTTTGCCGAAGGGGAAAGCGATCAGGATTGCGCTTTGGGTGAAGGAGTTCAAGTTGTGGGCGAATGGCGAAGTCATAACCAGTACGCCCGGGTTTGGCATTGGAGTGAAGTTTACCGAGATGACGGAACAAGACAGAAATGAGCTCAGGCAATTCCTCGAAAGCACAGTTCGAATCAGGATTTGAAGTCGCGAGGCAGCGGTGGTTGCTGAGTGCGGCCAGGCAGCGGCACGACGAAAAGTTGGGCTCCCATGGAGTCTTCCGCAGGCTTTGCAGGAGCTTCGTGGAGGCAACGTTCAACGGCAGCCGAAAGATACAAATGCCGGATGGGCTTCAGGAGATAGGAGTGCGCGCCCAGCGCAAGAGCCTCGTTAATTTTGCTGGGATCATCCACTCCTGAGCACATGATGACTCTTGGCCTTGGCCGGAACTGCTGCAGCAGCCGCAGAGTTTCCAGGCCATCCATTCTTGGCATCTGCAGATCGAGCAGTATTACGTCGGGGGCACACCCGTGGCGTAGGAGTTGCAGAGCCTCATGGCCGCTGCTGGCGGTTTCGACCCGGTAAGAGTCGAGTTCCAGCAAGGCATGAAGGTAACGTTGAATTTCGGGGGAATCGTCTACGACCAGGATTTTAGCTTTGACCGGATTACGTTCAACGCAAGCCATAGTCGGTTGAGACGAGCGCGATCTAAAATATCGGTTACAGACTCTATTTTGCTTCCCGACAATTATTGCCGGGCCGTGGAACGTGATTACCTGGGAAACGCAGCTTCCCTGATTAAACGATTCAGAAAGCCCGCCTGAGTGGTCAGGCGAAACCACGCTTCTCCTGCCAACAATCTCTCGCCAAGATAGTTGCAGGTGTTTACTCCGCGGAGCATGGCGTCGTCAACTAGTTTCCGACAACCGCAGGTCATTGTTTTTCAGGTACATGCATTGCCTCCACAGGGTAGTGCACCGTTTTTGGTGCACTGGTCCGCCCACTATACCGCTGACTCCAGGTGCGCAATCGCGCACTAAGGGGCAGGGGAGACCTCGACTCGTAATCGGCCGATACCGTCGCAAGCCGACTCCTATTGTGAAAAACTAGGCCGAAATCAATCGGGGCGAGACCTTTGCTTTGTAAGGCAATCCCGATGGCCGTTGGTCATCTTTATCATGGGGACGCTCCCGCTCGGCAGTTTGCTGGCGCGGAGGCGCCTCCGCGATGGACTGAGCGGCAGGAGGTGGCGAAGCGGCGGGAGTGCGCCAGAGGGCACCCCCGTGGGCGGCGACATACAATGCCAATTCCAGTCGGCTCCAGACGCCGAGCTTGTCAAAGGTATTGCGCAAGTAATTTTTTATCACTTGCTCGGTCGTGCCGACCACGCTGGCGATTTCGCGATTGGTCTGGCCTTCCCAGACCAACGTCGCGACTTGAATTTCCTTGGCGGTAAGACGATCACATGGTTGCATGAGATTCCCTCTGCTCTCTTTGGAAGACGGCGGTGGCAAGCTTCACGCGCTTGCGGCCATCCTTGATTCCGGCTCGCAGGAACAGCGTGCGCAGGTGCTGTTTCACGGTGCGAGGGCTGATGTTCAGTTGCTGCGCGATTTCCTTGTTGCTGCATCCTTCGACCAGCAGGTGTAGAACCTGTTCATCGCGTTGCGTAATCTTGATGTCGCTGAGATCCAACATTGCTACTTCCTCCCTGATTGCGGAACCTGTACTTGCTTGCTTCTGATTGCGTCAAACGCAACCTCTCAATTCGAAAGCAAGTGATTCGCCAAAGTTTCGCCTACCCACACGGAGGGATAAAGACCTTTGAATGCCGCATTTGGAGAAACACTAGAGGGAATTGGTACGGATTCGAAATGCCAATACGGGAGAAGCGGTGCTGAAACGGTACCGTGAGGATGCGGCGGCGATCTGTATTGAGGCCGGGTGGCCGCGGCGATTTTACTTCGTACTTTGTCTAGAACATTTTCAGGATTCGCAGTAGCGCGCACGAAATAGCGGGTCCTTCCACTCCGCTTTTCATCCGCTTCGGTATGAGAAGCTCCGGTCGCATGACAATCCTTCGGACACAAAGGACAGCGTTCCTAGTAAGGTGCGAAGCTTTAGAGGTGGGTCGCTACTCGTAGCGCAGGGCTACCAGGGGGTCGACTTTGGTGGCGCGCTGGGCGGGGATGTAGCAAGCAGCGAGCGCGACTAAAATGAGCAGCATCGTTACCCCACCGAAGGTCAGCGGGTCCGTGGTGCCAACTCCGTAGAGCAGACTGGCCATGAGCCGGGTCAACGCAAGTGCCGCCGCCAAACCCAAGGCCACTCCGGCCAGGGCGAGCACGCTGCCGCGCTTGAGGATGAGTTGCAGGATGTGCAGCCTCTTGGCGCCGAGGGCCATGCGAATGCCAATCTCGTGCGTGCGCTGTCCCACGACATACGAGATGACGCCGTAGATGCCGATGCCGGCCAGCAGCAGGGCGAGCGCGGCGAAAGCGCCGAGCACGATCATCGAAAACCGCTGCGCCGCGAGCGACTTGGAAATGATCTCGTCAAACGTCCGAACGCCGTAGATGAACTGCTCTCCATTCATCGCCGTGGCCGCATTGCGGATCGAATCGAGCGTCGCCTGATGGCCTTCCTCCGATCGCAACACTACGTCTACGCCACCCGCCGTCTGGGGCATGTCCTTGTCGGCGATTTGCATAAACGGACAGTAAAGTTGTGCGTGCAGGGTTTCTTTGTCGTCCGCATCGAGGCCAAATTGTTTCACGTGGCCCACCACGCCTACGATTTCCAGCGGCTTGTCGATTCCTTTCAAATTGATGTGCTTGCCAATCGGATCTTGTTGGCCGAAATATTTTTCCGCGAAGCTTTCATCGATGACCGCGACCAAAGGGGAGTGTTCGTTGTCTTGGGCGGTAAAGAGGCGGCCACGCCTGAGAGGAATTCTCATGGCCTGGAAATAATCCGGTTCGATGGTGTAACGCAGTGTCCAGTTCATGTCCTTATCGGTCGACGGCCTGGCTTGGCCTTCAATCCAGAACAGCTCTTCGTCGTCGCCCAGCAAAGGCATGGCGCCACCTGACAACGAAACCGCCTGGATGCCTGGAACAGAATCAAGCGTGTGGTGGAGTTGACGAAAGTTAGATCGAGCCGCGTCGGGACTCAAGGCGCTTGCTGATGGCGGAAGCGCGATGCTGAAGGTGAGTACATTGTGTGCATCGAAGCCGGGATTGACGCTCCACAACCGAGTCAAGCTGCGGATCATCAATCCCGCCCCGATCAGCAGGACGAGCGCCATCGCCATCTCGATTACGACAAATACCCCTTGGACGCGGTGGTGGGCCCCACTCATGCCCCGGCCACGCTCTTTAAGAGTTTCCTGCAAATTTGAGCGCGCCATCTTGAGCGCCGGGACAAGGCCGAACAGAATTCCGGCGACGATCGAAACCACGCCGGTGAAGAGCAGGACATGGGTATCAATTCCGACTTCCTGGGCACGCGGCAGGGTTATCGGCAAGACCGCCAGCGCCGCCCTGGTTCCCCAAGCGGCGAGAAGCAAGCCCAGGCCAGCGCCGCCAATTGCGAGAAGAATACTTTCGGTGAGAAGTTGGCGGACGACGCGTCCTCGACCAGCACCCAGGGCGGCACGGATAGCAAATTCCTGGGTACGGCTGGTCGATCGCGCCATCAGGAGGTTGGCAACGTTTACGCAGGCGATCAGGAGCACAAAACAGACGGCGGCTAGCAACATTAGAAGAAAAGGCTCAATGTCACCGATCATCTTCTGCTTCAGGGGCACGAGCGTCGCGCCTTCGCCGGCGTCGGCTTGGGGAAAAGCTGCGGCTAGGTTTCGCATCACTGCGTCCATGTCACTGCGTGCTTGAGCAAGAGTGACTCCGGGCTTGAGCCGGCCTATAGCCTTCATGCCTAAAGCATGGCTGCGATCGCGGAAATCGGGATAATTCCACTGGCCGATAGGCACGAAAACGTCGCTGTCATCGCGGAAGTTTGGCAGGGTGAGATGGAAATTGGGGGGAACAACTCCAATGATGGTATACCCCTCGCCATCCAACACGATTCTTTGATTTAGTACGTCGGGGGAGGACGCCAACTTCCGTTTCCAGAAAGCGCTGCTGATTAGAACGACGCGGCCAGCGCCCAACTGGTCCTCCTGCGCCGTGAACGCGCGGCCGATCAGGGGGTTCACAACCAGGATCGAAAAGAAGTCCGCGGACACCATCTTGCCCTGCAGTTGCTCGGGATCACCGGCGCCAGTAAGACTGAAACTGTCGGGACGATAGGCCGCTATCGAACTGAACGCGTGATTCTCCCGCTGCCAGTCAAGGAAATTGGGATACGAGATGGACCCTTCCTTGAAATTCGGCTTGCTTTCGAACAAGACCACCAGTTTGCCGGGATCGGAAAATTGAAGAGGGTTAAGAAGCACACCGTTGACAATCGAGAAGACCGCCGTGTTGGCGCCGATGCCAAGAGCGAGCGTGAGCAAGGCGATGGCGGTAAACCCGGGGTTCTTCCGCAGCATGCGGAGTCCGTAACGAATGTCCTCGAAGAACGTTCCCATTAGATCACCCCGACGGAAATCTGGCATTTGCTGCGATGCAACTTCCCTCCCCTTACGCAGCCGCTAAGCCTTTGATTTGACGCAGTGGGGTGTCGGAAGTGAGCGGACATGTGTCCGCTGGCGAGATGGGCTGTTCAGAATCGAACAAAATATGAGTGTTTTCGGGAAGGTTGGAATGCTCGCTATAGCGCGCGCCATCGAATCTTGATACTCTACGTTGCCTTCGATCCACCGACGTAATCCGCCCCTGGTTGATCTTCATGAACACTTTTTTTGTCTTCTTTTTTGTCTCGGGGTTCTGCAGCATTCTGTACGAGATCGTGTGGTTGAGGCTATCGATGGCGCAATTTGGCGTTACCAGCGCCATGGTTTCGATTGTGCTTTCGATGTTCATGGCGGGGCTGGGATTGGGGTCGTGGGGAAGCGGTTATCTGATTCGCAGGATCCATGACGCAATCCCCGTTCCACCGCTGTGCCTCTATGCCGCGGCTGAGTTTCTAATTGGAGTTTCGGCAGTCCTGGTACCGCACGAATTAGTGTGGGGACGAATGCTGTTGACGCGGCTCGCGCTCTCCTCTTCTGCGGCCTGGTATCTTGCCTCCGGAGTTTGGATCGCGCTCACGGTCATTCCGTGGTGTGCCTGCATGGGAGCGACAATACCGCTCGCCATGCTCGCCATAAAGAACGGCTACCCGCAGGAGGAGCGACGGTCTTTTAGTTTTCTCTATTTGGCGAATGTTTTGGGCGCGGTTGCTGGTGCTGTCGTGCCACTGCTTTTGATCGAGGTTTATGGATTTCACCGCACCCTCAGGATTGGCGCAATACTTAACGTTTTGCTGGCTTTGTCGGCGCTGGCCGTCAGCGTGTACGGCCGTGCTTCCGCTGGCCGAGTTCGGCTGATGGAGGGATCGAGTGTATCCAGGCAGCCCGCGAAAAGCAGAAGACTGCTCATCCTGTTGTTCGCAACTGGATACACGAGTATGGGCGTCGAAGTCGTCTGGGTGCGGCAGTTCACTCCGTACCTTGGCACCGTGGTGTACGCCTTCGCCGCGATTCTTGCCTGGTATCTTTTGTCGAATTTTGTGGGGTCGCGAGTTTATCGAAGGTGGACCAGTAGTGGTTCGCTCCGGACCGACTCGGTTTCGGCTTTGGTGGGCGTGTTTGTTCTTTTGCCCATCGTCAGTGCCAACCCTCTGATCAAACTTCCGGCGATCTTGCGGCTGGTCCTGGGAATTGTTCCGGTTTCCGTTGCGATGGGATTCCTCACTCCGATGCTGGTGGATCGTTGGTCGGGAGGCGATCCGGAGAACGCTGGTAGCGCCTATGCAGTGAATGTGGCCGGTTGTATTCTGGGGCCGCTAGTGGCTGGATTTCTGTTCCTGCCATTGGTGAGCGAACGTTGGGTATTGTTCTGTTTTGCCTTGCCGTGGCTTTTCGTTCGCGATCGGCTAACGCCGCGTAGGGATCGAGGTCAGCCGGAGGTCGCGTGGCGGCGGTTCGCTTCCTATGCGGTCGTGCTTCCGGCATTGATATTGGTGTGGATGAGCAAGGGTTTCGAAGACCAGTTCGCTCATCGTGTGGTGCTTCGCGATAATACCGCGACCGTCGTGGCAACCGGCGATGGGATGCAGAAGCTTTTGTTGGTCAATGGTACCGGCATGACTACGTTAACTCCGGCCGCCAAGATGATGGCGCATCTGCCTCTGGCCTTTCTCGGGCATTCGCCATCCAACGCTTTGGCCGTGTGTTTCGGCATGGGCACTACCTTCCGTTCCCTGCTTTCGTGGAACATTCCAACAACGGCTGTGGAACTGGTTCCAAGTGTTCCCCGACTGTTCTGGTATTACCACTCCGATGGTCCGCAGCTGCTGCGCTCGCCGTTATCGCACGTCATGATCGACGATGGACGGCGGTATTTGGAGCGCACGACGGAACAGTACGACCTTATTACTATCGATCCCCCACCCCCGGTTGAGGCCGCGGGTTCGAGCCTGCTTTATTCCGAAGAGTTTCTCTTGACGGTAAAGCAGCGTCTGCGACCCGGGGGCATTTTGCAGTTGTGGCTGCCCGGCGGCGCGGACGGAGTGGTTGAAGCTTCGGTCGCTCGGGCGGTCTTGAAATCGTTTCCTAATGTTCGCGTCTTCCATAGCTTTTGGGGTTTTGGTTATCACATGGTTGCGAGCGCGGATCCAATTCCCAACCGCACGGCCGCGCAATTGGCGCAGCGCTTGCCGCGCAAAGCGGTTGAGGATTTGACGGAGTGGGGGCCAAAATCGGACGCCGAAGGTCAGTTTCTAAGCATCTTGAACCGCGAAGTGAGCCTCGACCTAATGGTCGCGCAAGCCCCCGATGCACCTGCGCTACAGGACGATTGGCCAGCCAACGAGTACTATGTCCTTCGTCAGTCGCTCAGCCCCCGTTGGGCACAGTATCTGCTGTCGCAGCAGCACCTCGGGCTTCGTAGCTCCCGCTAAAAGTGCGCTCGTCGAAGTCCTCTTTGCTGCCACGCCTTGGTACTTCCCAATCGGGTTCAGGACACGTTAAGGTTGAAAGAAGTAGAGTGCCCTCAAAGCATACGCGAGGGAGGGTTGGCAGGTGCGCGTTCTGATCATCGAGGACGAACCCCGGCTGGCGGAGAACATTGCTCGCAGC
This sequence comes from uncultured Acidobacteriota bacterium, assembly GCA_963838765.1. Lineage (GTDB taxonomy): Bacteria > Acidobacteriota > Terriglobia > Terriglobales > Acidobacteriaceae > JABDBE01. The sequence goes on from CAWISU010000078.1 coordinate 43,410, forward strand.
CTGCGCGAGAGCGCTGGCTACGCGGTCGATATTGCCCACGATGGTCAGGAGGGACTTTTTCTGGCGGAGTCCAGCGAATACGACGTCGTGTTGCTGGATCTGATGCTGCCGCAAATGGATGGAATGCAATTGCTGGGTCGTATCCGGCAGGCTGGCCAGCATACACCTGTGCTGGTTGTGACCGCTCGCGATGACAAGGAATCCGTGGTCGCCCTGCTGAACGCCGGCGCCGATGATTATTTGACCAAGCCGTTTGACCTTGGCGAGCTACTGGCCCGCACTAAAGCGCTGATCCGCCGCGGGAAGGGACAGCCTTCTCCGGTTCTCTCTGTAGGCGATTTGGAATTGAACACGGTGAACCGCAGCGTGCGGCGCGGAGGAAGGCCGATCACGCTGACCGCGATGGAATATCGCGTCCTGGAATATCTGGCGCACCGGCCCCGAGCGGTGGTCTCGAAGACTGAACTGCTCGAGCATCTTTATGACTACAACTGGGAAAAGTTCAGCAACGTGATCGAGGTTTATATTTCGGGCCTGCGGCGCAAACTGGATGATGGCTCCCCACGGCAGTTGATTCACACTTTGCGAGGGCAGGGTTATGTTTTGCAGGATGGGACGGCGCCGGGATGAAACCCGAACACAATTCCGTTATGCGCGATTTGGTCTTGTCGGGTTCCATGCTGCGCGGTTCGATCAAAGCGCGGCTGATCACCATCGTCGTGCTCTCGCAGACGCTGCTGGCGGTGGGCTTGTTGTTTGCCGGTATCTTCTACACTCGCCAGCGACTGCTTTCCACGCTTGATGCCGGAATGCAGGCTCGCGCCATGAGCGTGGCGGCGCTGGTGCGCTATGCGGAGGACGCGAGCGGCGATGTGTACTTCGACGAGACGCTGATGCCCTCGTCGCTGGATCCTGCGCATCCGGATTTGTTCGCGGTGTGGACAGAACGATCGGGGCTTCTGACTCGTTCCGCAAATTGGCCCGCCAGCCTTGAGATTTCACCGGCGGGGCGTGATCACTGGAATTTAAAGTGGAATCACATTCATTATCGCGGCTTGCGCGTTTCCCGGGTTCCGGTTCTCGATCGCGAAGAAGGTAAAACCTTCCGGCCCCAGGTTCTGACCATCGTCTATGCGGCGCCGATGATCCAGTTGGACCAGCAGGTCAAGCAAGCGGGGGTTTCTATCGCGCTCTCGAGTCTGTTGTTGCTTGGGGCGACGGTTTTGCTTGCGCTCTGGGGCATTCGTCGCGGGCTCTTGCCGCTCCAGGAATTAGCGGCTCAGGCCGGGCTGGTGTCGACGCACAATTGGGAGTTGCATTTACCGGAGGATGCGCAGCAAATCAAAGAACTGCAGCCGCTGACGCAATCGATGACCACGATGCTGGCTCGACTTCAGCATTCTTTTGACCAGCAAAGAGAATTCCTCGGCAATGCGGCGCACGAATTGAAAACTCCGGTCGCGGTGCTGAAGTCTACCTTGCAATCACTGTTGCAGCGGCCACGCACCTCCGAGGAATATCGTGCCGGGCTTGAACACTCGCTGGAAGATTTGCAGCGTCTGGAGCAACTTTTGCAATGGATGCTGCGGCTGGCACGGGCGGAGCAATGGGCGCACGGGGCTTTGCGCCGCGACTTGCAGGTTATCGACGTAAGCGCAACCTGTGAAGAGGCGGTGGAGAGGATTCGGCACTTGGCCGAGAGCCGCAATACCACGGTTCATCTTTCGAAAAATGGCCCTGTGCTGTTTCGCGCCGATCCCGAGGATTTGCAACTGGTCTGGATCAACCTGCTGGAAAATGCGGTTCGCTACGGCTCCGAAGGCGGATCGGTGGATGTGATGGTGACTCGCGAGAACGCCGGTCCGGCGCGAATTATCTTTGAAGACCACGGCGCAGGCATTCCTGCTGCTGATCTGCCCCACATATTCGAGCGCTTTTACCGCGGAGATCCCTCGCGCACTCGAACTACGGGAGGCTTTGGCTTGGGCCTGGCCATCGCAAAGGCTCTGATCGAAGCTTATGGAGGCACCATCACCGCCGACAGCGCTCCGGGGAAAGGTACGCGCATGACGGTGGAATTGCCGGTAGGACAAAACAACATTGGTTGACATAAATCCTGCCGAGCTTTGCTCGGCCACCCGGACCAGGGCGTCCGGGTCTACACGTGCGTGGCCGCGTTCAGCTTCGCTTAATCTTCAATTTAGGAACATCTAGCCGTTGTATGACGGTCCTCCCCCGCCGAGCTTCGCGTGAGGGTGTGGGCTTCGAGATTTCGAAGCCGCACCTTTACGCGTTGCCGGCAACGACTAGAAAGCGAGACTTGCAATCGCATGCGTGGTGACGATATGGCAACTTTGAATTTCAAGGGTTAGCTCGATGGCGAAAGCCGCACTTGTGGCTTCGGTATTGAGTCTGACGCTGGCTGCATTCGCCCAGACTAGTCCCAAACCAGGTGATGGCGGGTCCCGGTAACCAACAGAATGTCAGCAGCGCTCCGAGCAATGCTCCGCTCACGTTGACCTTGCAGGATGCGCTGGAGCGGGCGAAGAAGAATAATCCCGAATACCGCGCGGCGGTGACCGAATTCGGAGTGGCAAAGGAAGACCGAGTGCAGAGTCGCGCCGCCCTGCTGCCGAGCGTGAATTATAACGGGGCATTCCTCTATACCGAAGGCAATGGCACAAGCGTAAGCAGATTTGTTGCCAACAATGGTGTGCACGAGTACATCAGCCAAGGAAATGTACACCAGGATATTTCGTTGGCCAATTTTGCGGACTACCGCCGGGCTGCCGCGGCGGAGGCGGTGGCCCGGGCACGTTCGGAAATTGCGGCGCGTGGGCTGGTTGTGACCGTGGTGCAGGCTTACTACGGATTTGCGGTGGCGCAGCGAAAATATTCCACGGCGCAACGTGCGGCAGCCGAGGCGCAACGGTTCTTGGACATCAGTCAGAAGCTGGAACACGGCGGTGAGGTCGCGCATTCGGATGTCATCAAAGCGCAGATTCAGACCAACCAGCAGCAGCGGGACTTGCAGGAAGCGGGCTTGGAGATGAATCGAAGCCGGCTAGGAGTTGGCGGTTCTGGTGTTTCCCGACTTCAACGAAAACTTTTCCGTAGTGGATGATTTGCAGATGCCGGAGGCGTTGCCTTCGTTTCCGGAAGTCCAAGCCGCGGCCGCAAACAAGAATCCTGAACTGCGGGCTGCGCTGGCGGCGCTACAGCAAGCCAATCATGAGGTCGCAGCCGCGTGGAATGGTTTTCTGCCATCGCTCGGTCTCGATTATTTTTACGGGATTGATGCCAATCACTACGCGATATATCAAACTGATCCAACTACGGGACTCCAAGTCCGCAATCTTGGCTATGCCGCTACCGCGACATTGCAGTTACCGATCTGGAATTGGGGTGCGAATCGCAGCAAGGTGAAGCAGGCGGATTTGCGCCGCGAGCAGGCACGCGTGGAGCTGAGTTTTGCGCAGCGGCAATTGCTGGCTAAGTTGCAGACGTTGTACGACGAGGCGCAGACTGCGCGGTCGGAACTGGAATCGCAAAGCCAGTCGGCCGAGCTGGCAGCGGAAAGCTTGCGTCTGACCACGATGCGCTATCAGGCTGGCGAATCGACGGTGCTGGAAGTCGTGGACGCGCAGAACACGCTGACTGTGGCGCGCAATGCGTTTAATGATGGGCAGGTGCGCTTTCGAGTCTCCCTGGCGAACTTGCAAACTTTGACGGGAAGTCTGTAGCAAGATGATCACATCGCACGACCGCGACATCAGTGCGAGAGAGGAAAGCAACAGCTCTCGCGTCTGGGATTGTCTGGCGAAGATTGGCGGGGGTTCCTTCGGCCCCCTGGGGCTCGACCGCCTTGACTCGCTTTCCCATGGCTTGCGCCGTGGGCTGCATTCTTGCGCCGCCACGCGGCTGTTTAGGCGGAGTGCCGCGCACTCACCCCGGACGAGGGCGTCCGCGGCTACGTGTTCTACGGCGTCTCTTATTGTCCTCTTAATACTGCTCTCAAGCTGCTCCAAGGGACCTGGCGAGAAGGAGCCCGTTGTTCCGGTACAAGTCGTTTCGGTAGAGAAGACGACGATTGAGCACACCGTTGTTTCGGAAGCGGTTTTGTTTCCGCTGGCGCAATCAGCGATTGTTCCGAAGATCAGTGCTCCGGTAAAAACCTTTTTTGTTAAGCGCGGAAGCCGCGTGCACGAGGGGGAGTTGCTTGCTGTGCTTGAACATCAGGACCTTTCCGCCGCGGCGCAGGACACAAAGGGCACATACGATCAGGCTCAGGCCACGTATGAAATCAGCACCGGCGCCGAGTTGCCGGCGGAAATGCAGAAGGCGCAACTTGAATTGCAAGCCGCCCAACAAATGCTTGACGCTCAGCAGAAAGTCTTCGACAGCCGGCAGGACCTGTTTCAGCAAGGTGCGCTTCCGCGCAAGGAACTCGATCAGTCGCGCGTGGATCTCACGCAGGCGCGCAACCAGTATGAGATGACGCAAAAGCATTTGGAGGCGATGCAGGCGATCGGAAAACAGCAGACTCTCAAGTCAGCAGCGGGACAACTGGAGTCCGCGAAAGGAAAGTATCTGGGCGCGACGGCACAGTTCGAGTTACTCCGAGATACGCAGCCCAATCAATGGCGTGATTGCCGATCGCCCACTGTATCCGGGAGAAATGGCTGCCGCCGGAACTCCGTTGCTCACGGTTATGGATGTTTCGCAAGTCGTCGCGCGAGCCCACATTCCGCAACAAGATGCGGCGTTGCTGAAGCTCGGGGACGAGGCTACGATCACTGCGCCCGGCGAAGAGCAGCCTGCAAAAGGCAAAATCACCGTGATCAGTCCGGCGCTCGATCCCAATAGCACCACCGTTGAAGTCTGGGTTCAGGCAAAGAATCCCGAACAGCACCTCAAGCCTGGGACCAGCGTCCAACTCTCCATGCTGGCGCGGACGATTCCCGATGCGTTGGTCATTCCCGCGGCCAGCCTGCTCACCGCCGAAGACGGGGCAACCTCGGTGATGCTCGTCGGCTCGGACAATCGGGCTCATCAGAAGCCGGTGAAGGTTGGAGTTCGTCAGGGTGATCAGGTGCAGATCGTGGAGGGCGTGCAAGCTGGGGATCGCGTGGTCGCATCTGGCGCGTATGGCTTGCCCGATAAGACTAAGATCAAAGTGGACGAGCAGAAACCGCAAAACGATCAGAACGAAAAGAAGAGTGGCGGAGCGGAAAAGTGAGCCAGCCGGAATCCTCATACTGGTTTGCACACTATTCCAAACCTGTGATCTTCCTGATCCTCACGGTGGCGCTGCTGGGAGCCTATCTCGCGTTCACTATTCCAGTTTCAGTTTTTCCGGAAACAAATTTCCCCCGCATATTGATTGCCGTTGACAACGGCGTGATGCCCATCGACCAGATGATGGTCACGATCACGCGCCCCCTGGAAGAAGCGGTGAACAGCGTCCCCGGGCTACAGGACGTGCGGTCGATTACCAGCCGCGGATCCGCGGAGATCGACCTTTTCTTTAACTGGAATGTGGATATGTTTCAGACGCTGCAATATGTGAATGCAGCGCTGGCGCGGGTTCAACCCGAGCTTCCCTCGACCGCGAGCGTGGTGGCGAACCGGATGACGTTTGCCAGCTTTCCGATTATTGGTTACAGCCTCACGTCAGACACGATGCCGCAGACACAGCTCTGGGAGATGGCGACCTACGAGATCAAGCCGCGGCTGAACCGGCTCGATGGCGTGTCGACCGTGCTGATTCAGGGTGGGCAAGAGCCGGAGTTTCACATCACCCCTGATCCCGCGAAGCTGCTGACCGCTAACATCACCGTCACCGACATTCTGGATACGATGCGGCGCACCAATCTGATTGACTCGCCCGGATTGTTCGAACGCAATCACCAGCTTGGTACTGGGCTTGATCAGCGGGCAAGTGCGCACGCCCGAGCAGATCGCGAGCACCGTGGTCAAGGCCACTCCCGCAGGAATTCCGGTTCGCATCGGAGATATCGCAACGGTGACGCGCGCGGTGAAACCCGTCTACACGATCGTGACCGCCAACGGGAAACCATCGGTGCTGATCAACATCAACCGGCAGCCGGACAGCAACACCGTAGCGGTCGCCAATGAAGTTCATGCTGAGGTTGACCGCATCCAGAAGTCACTTCCTCCCGGAATTCAGATTCGGCCGTTCTACGATCAGTCCATTATTGTCGGCGATTCCATCAAAAGCGTGCGCGACGCCATTCTGCTGGGCCTTATTCTCGCTTCGATCATCTTGGTTGTCTTCCTTCGGGACTGGGGAACTTCAATCGTTGCGGGTCTGGTGATTCCAGTCACCATTCTGGTAACGTTCGCCGCGCTCAAGCTTCTGCACCAAAGCTTCAACCTGATGACGCTGGGCGGTCTGGCTGCTGCCGTGGGTTTGGTGATTGACGATGCGATCGTGGTGGTGGAAAACATCGTGCTGCATCGCGACGCTGGACAGAATCGCTTGCAGGCGATTCACAGCGCGCTCCAGGAAATCACCGTTCCACTGATCGGTTCCACGGTGACGCCCGTAGTTGTGTTTCTGCCCTTGATTTCGATCACCGGAGTTACAGGAACATTCTTCCGCGCCCTCGCCGTCACCATGGCAATCTCTCTGTTTACATCGCTGGCGCTGGCACTCACCTGGACGCCCAACCTGAGCCAATACTTCATCAAGCACAAAACCGCGGCATGCAGACCAGGCCGGGACCGAACCCGAAGAAGAATCGATCACGCGACTGCTGGCGGCTGAGGAAGCCTCCATCGGCGGATTCTTTCGCAAGATCGTGAACTTCCACGAGCACTGGCTCAGTCATGCACTGGCCAAACCCTTGTGGCTCGCCACCGGCGCGGCTGTATTGGTGCTTGCGTCTTACCTTTGCTATCGATATTCCGGGTCTGATTTGCTGCCCGCGATGGATGAGGGTGGATTCACTCTGGATTACTGGACGCCGGCAGGATCCTCGCTGGCGGAAACCAACCGCATGATCAGCCGCATTGAGGGAATCGTGAATTCCATTCCCGAGGTCGAGAGCTCATCCCGCCGCACGGGACTGGAGTTGGGCTTGGCCGCGGTGACCGAGGCGAACCGTGGAGATATTCTCGTCAAGCTCAAAAAAAATCGCAGCCGGACGGTAGACGAGATCACGGAAGATATCCGTTCGCAGGTCGAGGCGCAGGAACCCGCCGTGCGCGCCGAGTTCGTGCAGGTGCTGCAGGACATGATTGGCGATCTGACCAGCGAGCCCGAGCCCATCCAGATCAAATTGTTTTCGCCGGATGGGCCCACGCTTGAGCAATGGGCTCCCAAGGTGGCCGATGCGATCCGCAAAATTCCGGGAGTGGTCGACGTTTTGGATGGGATCGAAAATACAATTAGTGGGCCGGCTGCCACTTTTCAGATTGATTCGGGCGTTGCGGCCCGCGCCGGATTTACACCCGAAGAAATCGCCACCGATGCCTCTGCAATTGTTGAAGGTGAGCCGGCCGCCACTCCCGTGGTTAGCAACGACCGCGCCTACACTGTCCGGGTACGGTTTCCCGCGGCAAACCGTGCCTCGCTGGAAGCGATCCGCGACACTCTACTCTCCAGCAGCAGCGGCAGAACTGCGACGTTGGGAGCATTGGCTACGATTACCGAGCTTCCCGGACAAACCGAAATTCGACGCGAGAACCTGCAGCGCGACGTATCGGTTACAGCCCGTTTAGAAGGGACAGATTTGGGCAGCGGAATGGACGCGGTGATGAAAGTCGTCGATGGCCTTCACATTCCCGCAAACATCCGTGTGGTTTACGGCGGAACTTATCAACAGCAGCAGAAAACATTTCGCGACCTGCTGTTCGTACTCATATTGGCGATCCTGTTGGTGTTCATTGCGCTGCTATTCGAATTTCGCACGTTCGCGGCGCCGGTTGCGATTCTTGCTTCCGCTTTGCTGTCGACCTCGGGTGTTTTCATTGCGCTACTGATTACTGGCACCACGTTCAACGTCTCTTCATTCATGGGAATGATCATGGTGATTGGCATTGTGGCGAAAAATGGAATTCTGCTGCTGGACGCGGATCAAAAATTCCGCAAGCTCGGCTTCTCAGCAGAGGACGCCATGCTGCAAGCCAGCCGGCGACGGCTGCGTCCCATCGTGATGACTGCGATGGCCACGGTTGCGGGCATGCTGCCGCTTGCCTTTGCGTTGGGTGCGGGCTCGCAAATGCTACAGCCTTTGGCCATCGCTGTAATCGGCGGAATTCTGATCTCGATGGTACTTTCCCTGGTTATTACGCCCGCTGTTCACTACTACTTGAGCCACGAAAAGGCGACGCAAGAAGAGCTGACGCCCGCGCAAGCTTGAGCGTTCTCTAATCCAGCAAATCGGTATTCTTGATAATCGTGCTCCAGGGATCTGGCACGCACAAAGTGCAATACTTTGCAACCTCTCGCTAGCTGCGCCCGCTCACGATTTCGGATTTTCTCCTGTACCACCCCAGGCTCCAGAACTGATCCGACCTATAATCTCAAGAAGGACAAGCACTTGAGTGCATCCGCGAAAGTATAGTCCGAGTCAATCAAGGCTGCTAGAATCAAGGAGTTGCAGGGCGTGATCTCGATATTTTTGGATGGCGAATTGCATTAGCCCAACATGGCGGAGTCACACCAGCCCGAAGCGCGTGATCAGCCGGAGCGAACCATCATAAGCGAACGGGAAAAGCCGGCACTCGATGAAGCCACGTTCCAGCAACTCTTGGAAGCCGCCCATGTGCTCCAGGAGCAAACAGCGTCTGAGGTCGCAAGCCGCCCGCGGCGGGATCCTGCGGAAGCGCTCGCCGAAATCCTGGAGACGCAGGAGTTCCTGCGTTCGCAACCAGACGATTTGCAAACCGCCGCGAGAGTAGTTGTGGAACGGCTGCAGAAGATCACGCACGCCACTGGAGTGGCAGTCGCAGTGGTGCGGGAAAATCGACTGGAGTATTGTGCGGCGACGGGAGATGCATCCAGTCTGACGGGAACAAGCCTGCCGATGGATTCGAGTCTCTCCGCTGACGGCCGACTCTCCACCGAATTCAGCCGCGAACACCCCGACAAAGAATCCATCGCTCTGCCTCTTCACTATGAAGGCAACCTTACCGGCCTTTTAGAAATTCGCTTTGCGGATGCGGATTCCATTCAAGCGCCAGAGATGCGAAGTTGCCAACTTATGGCGGGATTGATGACGGAGGCAATCGCCAGAGCTGCGGATAAAGAGTGGAGGAAAACGCTCGCCGCGGAGCGGGCCGCGATGCTGGAGGCGTTGGAGCGAATCAAACCGCAGCTTGAGCGTCTCGCCGTGGAGCCCGCAAAAAACATCGCTGTGGCGGAAGAGAAAGCTGTCGAATCGGCGGAGGCGGTTGTCGAACCAGCAACTACGAGCGAAGGCCCACGAATTCAAATTCCCCTCAGCGCCGCGAGTGCGAAGTCGGGCCGCGATGCGGTCTGTCCTCAGTGCGGATATCAATTCGGCGGACATGAACTATTCTGCGGTAGATGCGGAACCGCCCGACCGGCAAGAGCTTTGCTTCCGAAAGACCTGGAAAGCAAATGGGCATCTCAATGGCATCCGCAGCAGGTGGCGGAGAACAAGCAGCGTGAAGAGTCGAAAAATCACAGCGAGGAAACGGGAATCGCTGAGGTTCGGCTTGCCCCCGAAGTGTCTCACGAACTTTCTCTCGAACCCGACGAGGTGATCGCACAGTTCTCGGACGAATCCGGCGAACCGGAAGTAGTGGAGGAGGAGGGCGACTCCGGCTTAGTCAGCGCTGCAACGGCGGAGGACGCGACTCCTGCTCTTCGGCAACTTTCGAAAGCACCATCCCCATGGGGCTCTGCTACGCAAGCGCATGAGTGGCTGCAATCGTTACACCCGAACTCGGCGGGCGGAATCTGGCTGGCGAAACATCGCGCCGACCTTTACGTCGGAGCGGCGGTACTTGTGCTTTTGATCGTGCTGTCGGGACGGGGGATGCGTCCCGCGGAGAACCATGTCCCCTCCAAGAATCCTCCTCAGCCCAGTCTCACGTTGTTTGAAAAACTTCTGGTGAATTTGGGGTTGGCTGAAGCGCCGCCAGCGCCGGTTTATCGTGGCAACCCCAACGCCCAGGTCTGGGTCGATCTGCACACCGCTCTTTACTATTGTGCCGACTCAGATTTGTATGGCAAAACTTCAGCAGGGAAATTTACGACTCAGCGCGACGCACAGATGGATCAGTTCGAACCTGCGGCGCGAAGAAACTGCAATTAACCTCTGCACGAAAATAAATCCCAAGCGGATTCACAACTCAACACCAAAAACGAAGACCCCTGCGTCGGCAACGCCGGGGTCAAACATACTTTAGTGGAGTCGATGCCGTTAAGCGTGCACGAGATGACTCTCGTGGCGGCGCGCCTCGTACCAGAGAGCGAGTTCTACCCGATTCCAGAGTCCAAGTTTGTCATAGATGGCGCGAAGGTAATTCTTTACGACATGTTCAGTCGTGCCGATGGCTTCTGCGACTTCACTGTTCTTGAGTCCTTGGGCGACAAGCTCGATGACTCTCCGCTCCCGTTCGTTGGGAACGCGTTTCCCGTATCGCTCTCCTCCAAACATAGTTGCCTCCGGTATAAGGTTGTCGCGAGCTTGACTCGCTTGATACCGCTGTCAATGCCAAAGCGCTGGAAGAGACGGTTGAAGTGCGCCTTGACCGTGCGTCGGGCCATTTTCAGCTGCGAAGCGATTTCTCGATTGTCACAGCCCTGCAACAGCAACTCGGCGATTTGCTGTTCCCGTGGGCCCAAACGAACAGGCTTTTCCTCCATGTCGACTCTTCCCCAAGGGTGAGATAATAACCGACGCTGTCAAGGGAAGTTTTCCACAGATCCCTTGTTGCAAGCGCCCTTCGCCATCCAGCCACACAGGAAATACAAGGTTTGGCTGGCTCCAGAAAATCATAGCATTCAGGCTGCCAAGTGGACTGAATTTCCCGTGCAGTTTCGAGCTCGCTCCCTCACAATAGGTCAGGATCCGGACGAACTCATTCAGATCACACGGGATAGAATAACCCCATTCGGCTGGCGAAGCCATCTAATTCCGGGCACTGACCCGGACGATGGACGCTAAGTCATAGAAAGCACGGAGGAAGGCAAGGGGGTTGCAGGGAAGTCTTCCGAACCTCCCAGCCTGTGAATTATGCCGATATTTCGGGGATAATGACGATCACTGCCGAGGCGTCGGCACGAAACTTAAAAACTATTGTTTTCGGCCCAGACGCCAAGTGTCTCCCTAAGGCAAAAACCTTAGGACAAAATTCCCCGATCATGTACGCCTCCTGAGAACTAATTACACTTTGGCCCTCTACGATCTCGAAATCGATTTTTTCTGGATTACTTTGTTGCTGACAATGTAGTTTGATCTTGCAAAACCCTAAACTGCGAACGGCAGAATGTTTTACACTAGGGAGACTTTCCCTTGCAAATGAAACTGTCGGTCGTCATACCCGTTTATAACGAGCGCGCGACGTTGCGCGATGTGGTCGAACGCGTGTTGGCGGTTCCGCTCAAACTTGAAGTGTTGTGTGTAGATGACGGATCGCAAGATGGTTCCCGCGAAGTTCTCAGCGAATTGAAGAGCCAATATCCGCAGGTCCAGGTTTTTCTGCAGCCGCGAAACATGGGCAAAGGAGCAGCGCTGCGCCGCGGAATTCAGGAGGCGAGGGGAGAATTCGTCATCATCCAGGATGCTGACCTGGAGTATGATCCCGCGGATTATTCCCTGTTGCTCGATCCGCTGAACCAAGGCAAGGCAGATGTAGTTTACGGTTCGCGTTTCCTGGGCGCCGCTCCTCACCGCGTGCTTTACTTCTGGCACTCGGTGGGAAACCGGCTGCTGACGTTGCTCTCCAATTGTCTTACCAACATCAACCTGACCGATATGGAAACTTGTTATAAGGTTTTCCGGCGTGAGGTAATTCAGTCCATTCCGCTCGAGCAAAACCGCTTCGGGTTTGAACCAGAGATCACGGTCAAAGTTGCAAAACGTCATTTGCGAATTTACGAAGTTGGCATCAGCTACTGGGGTCGCACCTACGAAGAAGGAAAAAAGATAGGGTGGAAAGACGGAGTGCACGCCGTCTGGTGCCTGCTGAAATATTCCATCAAGGAACCTGCGGTTGCAGCCCGGGCCGCCTCGCCGGTAGAGTCCCTGCAGGGTTCGTCTGCGCAAAAGCGGTTCTCTAGCGGCGGCGCTTAGCTGACGCTGCGGAATGGGAACTGCATCTCGACTGCAAAGCTTTTCACATTCTTAACGGCAGCCAGCGAGGCAAAATAGTTTCCTCTTTTAACTGTCCTGTCCGTAATCAGATAGCGACATGAACTGCAACCGGCAAAGGTAGGCAAATTGCTCATGCTCAAGCTTGATTCGGTCTAACCAGGTAGAACTTGCTACCCCGCAGCTTACGCGGTATGCTGGCGCAGCGCTGGTTTCGTCCCGCTCACTAGTTTCCGTCGACCGCAAACTACCGAGTTGCGTTTTGCTGCAGGGTAAGGAACCACTTTGATACACAAGTAAGTCTGTAATAATAGGAGCCAAGATTTGATTTCTTCCATAAGCCACATTATCGCGCCGCACGGCGGCGAGCTTGCTGACCTTATTGCCTCACCAGAGCGAATCCCAGAATTGAAGTCGCATTCGCGGGAGTGGCCGTCGTGGGATCTGACGCCGCGGCAGATCTGCGATCTCGAATTGCTGATCAGCGGAGGCTTCTCGCCCCTGCGAGGATTCATGACGCAACCGGACTACGAGGGCGTTTGCCACAACATGCGGCTGAGCAGCGGCCTTCTGTGGCCGATGCCGATCACTCTGGACGTGAAAGAAGATTTCGCCAAATCGTTGAAGCCGGGAACCAGCAAAGTTGCACTGCGCGATCCCGAAGGCGTGATGTTGGCAGTCCTGCACGTCGAAGACGTCTGGCAACCCGATCGCAAGGCAGAAGCGCAGTCAGTATTTGGAACTACCAGCGCGGTTCATCCCGGCGTCGATTATCTGCTAAACAAGGGCAACTCTTGGTACGTGGGAGGCCGTATCGAAGGCCTGCAGATGCCTTCGCATTACGACTTCCGCACGCTGCGTCTCACGCCAGCCGAATTGCGAGCTGAATTTGCCCGTCTGGGCTGGCGCCGCGTAGTTGCCTTCCAAACCCGCAACCCCATGCACCGTGCACACGTTGAATTAACTTTCCGCGCGGCAAAGCAGGTCGAAGCCAATCTGCTCATTCATCCGTCGGTTGGCATGACCAAACCCGGCGATGTTGATTACTTCACTCGAGTACGTTGCTACCAGTTGCTTCTTTCGAAATTCCCCGTCGGCAGCGTCAAACTTTCCATGCTGCCGCTCGCAATGCGCATGGGCGGACCGCGCGAGGCCATCTGGCACGCGCTAATCCGCAAGAATCACGGAGTCACGCATTTCATCGTAGGCCGCGACCACGCCGGCCCGGGAAAAGATTCCGACGGCAAGAACTTTTACGGTCCTTATGATGCCCAGGAGCTGTTCAAGAAGCACGAAGCGGATATCGGCGTCACCATGGTTCCCTTCAACATGATGGTCTACCTCGAAGATCAGGATCAATACGTGCCCGACAACGAAGTAACCAACGGTTCGCGCGTACTTAATATCTCGGGCACCGAACTCCGCGACCGCCTCAATGAAGGACGCGACATTCCCGGCTGGTTCACCTATCCGGAAGTCGTGCACGAATTGCGCCGCAGCTATCCGCCCCGGCACAAGCAGGGCGTGACGATTTTCTTCACCGGACTTTCGGGCTCAGGCAAATCAACCATCGCCAATGTTCTTGTGACCAAGTTTCTGGAGACTGGCGGCCGTCCCGTGACGCTGTTGGATGGAGACCTGGTGCGTAAACATCTTTCTTCGGAATTGGGTTTCTCGAAGGAGCATCGCGACATCAACATTCGGCGCATCGGCTATGTGGCCTCGGAGATCACCAAGAACGGCGGCATCGCGATCTGCGCGCCTATTGCGCCGTATGACGCGACTCGAAAAGCGGTGCGCAGCATGATCGAACCGGTCGGCGGCTTCATCCTGGTGCATATCGCAACGCCCGTGGAAACCTGCGAGCAACGCGATCGCAAGGGTCTTTATGCCAAGGCTCGCGCCGGCATTCTCAAGGAGTTTACCGGCATTTCAGATCCGTACGAAGAACCCAAGGACGCTGAAGTCGTGATTAATACAGCCGAACTAAGCCCCGAAGAAGCAGCACAAGAAATCATTTTGCATCTGGAGCGCGAGGGCTTCATCGGAGTGAATGGACAGTCGGCCTGAGCGCAGCGAAGACTCACGCCAGAGTTGTGCAGGATTTTGAATGCTCATTGCAAAGGTTCTGATCGGCTTCGTAGTAGGCACTCTGATCGGTATGACAGGGGTGGGTGGCGGTGTGCTGTTGCTGCCTGTCTTGATTTTTGTTTTGCGAGTACCACCGATCATAGCGGTCGGCTCTGACGCCCTCTTCAATTTCGTCACGAAAATCGGTTCGAGTTGGGTTCACCTTAACAAAGGAACCGTTCGAAAAAAAGTCGTCGTGGCACTGGCCGCCGGCAGCATTCCGGGATCGATTCTCGGGGTAAGCCTGCTGGGCCATTTGCGAACCGTCTACGGGACCGGCGTCAATACCTTCATTACGACAGCGGTCGGAATCCTTTTGATCTGCATTCCAACCTTGCTCCTGTTCCAGAGCCGAATCGAAGAGCACATGGCGCATCGCGCTCCCACCCTGCAGTCCTTCGTCGGAATGTCAGCCATTGGGCTGCTGGCGGGCTTTCTCGTAGGCATGACTTCGGTGGGCTCGGGCAGCATCATCATGATGCTTTTGCTTTTGTTCTACAGCTTTTCGCCAAGGGTCATGGTTGGCACGGACATTGTCCACGCCGTGGTGCTAACCGGCGTGACCAGCCTGCTCCATTTCCGGCTGGGCAATATCGATCCTTATCTCGTGGGTTCACTGCTGATTGGTTCCATCCCCGGTGGGCTGCTGGGATCGCACCTGAGCACGCACCTTCCGGTACCGTGGCTGCGACGGTTGCTTTGCGCAGTTCTGCTGGCGACCGGCGCCCGCATGCTCTGGGCCTAAGCAAGACGTCTGGCAAATATTCATGACCAACAACTCCAATGCCGAAACTCTGCAGCGCATTCAGTCTGCCATGGAAGCGGCGCGGGTTGTTTTCAGCCGTTTCACTGCGGGCGCAATCGCAGCGGAATACAAGATTGGTCACGATCCCGTCACTGAAGCAGACCGCGCGCTTGACGCGGTGCTTCGGAAGGAGTTGCTGCGCGATGGCGAAGGCTGGCTCTCCGAGGAGAGCGTGGACGATTACACTCGTTTGGAGAAAAGCCGCGTTTGGGTAGTCGATCCCCTCGATGGTACGCGCGAGTTCGTCGCCGGTATTCCCGAGTTCTGCGTCTCGATAGCGATGGTGGAGAATGGCCGACCGATCGCGGGCGGAATCTGCAACCCGGCGACTAACGAGGTTTTTCTTGGATCGCTGGAATCAGGCGTGACCTACAATGGCAAGCCCGCGCGACCCAGCCAACGAGCTAGCCTGGATGGCGCCACGGTGTTGGCAAGCCGCAGCGAAACCAAGCGCGGAGAATGGAAACAGTTTGAGGGCGCGAATTTCAAGGTTCGCCCCATGGGGTCGGTCGCCTACAAACTGGCCTTGGTTTCGGCCGGGCTCGTCGACATTACTTTCACCCTCGTGCCGAAAAATGAATGGGATGTCGCCGCGGGCGTCGCTCTGGTGACCAGCGCCGGAGGATTTGTCAGCACCCTGGAGAATACTCCGCTGCAATGCAACCGGCGTGACCCGCTAATCACAGGCCTGATCGCCTGCGGTCCGTTCTTGCGCGAGCCCCTGCTTCAACTGCTAGAGAATCACATGCAATCTGCCGCACACCGCAACTCGTGATGGAGGACGGGCATCTCGCCCGTCCAGCCTCCAAGCCAAACTGCATTTCGATCCTGAACTTTCCCCGCAAACAAATCGAACACATCAGCTGAGTGGGTTATGCCATGAGTAACTTTATCCGCTCCCCGATTTGCAGTACCTTTGGTGTGGAAACCTAACCAAATAAGCTGGGCGCTGACCGCGCCTCTTCTGGAGATTTGTAATGAGGCATTCTTCCGCTTTTCGCCTGATTCTAACTCTTGCGTTGATCGCAACTATCTCGGTGGGATGTTCCCGCGATCCCAATGTTCGCAAGCAGAAATACTTTGAGAGCGGACAACACTACTACGAGAAAGGCCAGTATCGCGAGGCTGCGGTCCAATATAAAAATGCCGTCCAAATCGATTCCACTTATGGCAATGCGCACTACGGGCTGGCGCAGGCATTTCTCAAACTGCAGCAGTGGAACCCCGCTTATCAGGAACTCGCGCGCACCCTCGAACTGCAGCCGGACAATTTTCAGGCCCGCGTCGACCTGGCAAATCTGCTGATCGCGGGACGCGATCTCAAGCAGGCGCAGGAGCAGACCGACCAACTTCTGCAAAAGCAGCCCAACAATCCCCAGGTTCACATGGCGGTTGCGAACCTGCTCATCGGCCAGGAAAACTATCCTGCGGCCATCCAGGAAATGCAGAAGGCCATCGCTCTCGGCCCCACCAACTGGGAACCATATCTCGATCTCGCGCTGGTACAGATCAGAGCCAATCAGCCCGACGCCGCCGAAGCGAATTTCAAGAAGGCCGTCGAAGTGAATCCGCAAGCCGTGCAAGCGCAACTGGCGCTGGGCAGCTATTACCAGGCACGTAACCGCTACCCCGAGGCCGAACAGCAGTTCCGTCATGCCATCGATGTCGACCCTAAAGATCCCGACCCGCCCGCTGCCCTCGTGCGTCTCTACATGGCGCAGGGAAGGAAGGCCGAGGCCGAAGCGTTCCTGAAGCAGGTCAAAAGCAAGTTCCCCGACAACTCTGTTGGCTACCGGATGCTCGGCGACTTTTACTTCGCCACCGGCGACCTCGATAAGGCGACCGCCGAATACGGATCGGTCTTCCACGATCATCCCAAAGACATGCAGGTCGAGAAGAACTACATTCAGATTCTCATCCTGAAGAACCGTCTGGACGAGGCCGGCAAACTGAATGACGCGATTCTCGCAAGCCATGCCAATGACAACGATGCGCTGATCTACCGCGGACAGATTCAGCTGCGCAGCGGACACGCGAATGACGCGGCCCAGACTTTGCAAAACGTGCTCAAAAACGATCCCGACAACGGCGTGGCCCACTATCATCTGGGGCTGGCTCTGGATCAGCTGGGCAATCCGGAGCGTGCCATCGAAGAGTGGCGCAGCGCCGTGCGCCTGCGTCCCGATCTCCTCGAAGCCCAGCGCGCCCTGGCCACCGCCGACATACGCAAGGGCGACATGGATGCGCTCGAACAAACGGCCACGCAGATCATCAAACTGCAGCCTGCATCGCCCGAAGGTTACGCCATGCGGGCGCTCTCCAAGATCAATCGCAAGCAGTTCGCAGCCGCCGACGAGGATGTGAAGAAAGCCATCGACATCGCGCCGCAGAGCGCCGTCGGCTACATCCAGTTGGGAAATCTGAAGCTGGTGCAAAAGCAGTACGGCGAATCCGGAAAAGCCTACCAGGAGGCTCTTGACCGCGACCCCAACTCCAACGACGCGCTCAGCGGCCTGATGAATACTTACCGGGCGCAGAACCAAACTGACAAAGCCATCGCTGCCGCGAACGCCCAAATCGCCAAATCGCCCAACAGCAGCGCCTTCTACGATCTGCTGGGCACGACGCTGTTCAACAGCAAGAAAGATCTCGACGGAGCCGAGGCCGCCTTCAAGAAATCGGCTGAGCTCGACAAAAATAATTCCGACGCCTTGCTCAAGCTGGGCCAGGTCCAGGTTGCCAAAGGTTCGGCGGACCAGGCCCTCGCCACCTATCAGCAGTCGCTGAAAGACAATCCGCACGAAGCCACGTTCTACATCCTGATGGGCGAGCTCTACGAGTCCAAGCAGGATTGGACCAAAGCCAAAGACGCATATCAGAAAGCCCTCGAGATCAAACCGGAAAATCCGCTGGCCTCGAACAATCTCGCCTACGTCATGCTGCAATCCGGCGGCAACGTGGACATGGCCCTCTCGCTCGCGCGCACCGCCCGCCGCGGCATGCCCGATTCCCCCAGCGCCGCGGACACTCTGGGCTGGGTCTTTTACCAGAAAGGCGCGTATCAGTCGGCGGTCGATCTTTTCCAGGAAGCGCTCAAGCTGGGCGAGAAAAATAAAACCCCGGACGACGCCACGGTTCACTATCACCTGGGACTGGCGTACGAGAAAACCGGGAAGAACGATCTCGCCCGGCAGCAATTGGAGCGCGTGCTGAAGATCAATCCCAACTACAGCGATGCCGCGGATGTGAAGAAGCAGTTGGCGCAGTTGAAGTCGTAACCAGCCTAGTCGTGGGTCGTTGGTCGTTCGTCGTTGGTCCCATCTGTCCACGACTGACGACGTTTGCCTTTTTTGCCGTGACATTGCCGGTCCGCGGCTGCCCTGTTCTTCCCAGAATGGGACGCAGCTTTCCTTTTAGTACTGGTACCCCCCTCCCCCCTGCTCTCGTGCAAAATCTAGAAAACAAATGATTTATTTCGCGACTATGTGCTAGATCTTTGAGTTTACAGGACTTACACGCAAAATCTAGAGAACATTGGAGTTATGACTGCTCACTTACGCTCAACGCGTCCCGTTCTGAAACTGGATGGAGCAGACGGTCGGTTTTCCACTTTTACGGAAACGCGAGTGTCTCCGGCCCAGCCCGCCGGGCGAGACGCCGTCTTCGATCAAGTCTGACTGACTGTTTTGTCAAAGATCCAAGATTATCTTGTGGATAATATCTGTTGTAATAGGTTATCTAGTTTGGGGCATGCAGTCAAGGGTAAAGCTTGCGGCAGTGAGAGTTTTGGAAACACTCCCGCCGGATCGGGTTCCAAATTGGGAATGTCGCACCCACCCTATTCGCGAAGAACGCGAATAAGGGTGGGGCACCCATTTTAGTGGTGGGGCAGCTGGTCTCTCTGGCCCTACCTCGGGCGATTTGAGAGTGCCGGTGCCCCGAGGGCGAGCACCCCAAGGGTAGAGGGTTGCTTGGCGGTTGGGGTTAGAGATGCTGAGGGTGGTTGTTCGTCGTCGTCCGCGCCGTGTGTTTGGCCAGCGATGATCGGCTTGTCGGGGATGGTTTCGTATGCGTATCCAGTCAGAGTCGCCTGGATTCCGCCACTCGTTAGGGTCACGGCAACCCTGGCCCAACCGAAATGCGCGTGCCCGTTAATCATGAACTTCAGGCCCAGATACCGGTTCGAGGTGTAAAACCACTGGCCAGCGGTGTAGAAGCCGTATGGGCCGGCTCCAATGTTGGCCATCAATCCGCGAGATCCGTAAAAGTATGATTTATTCGGCCCGATGGTTAAACCCTTTTTCAGAGCGGAAGCGAAGACTGCGTGCCGGCGACTCCAGCTTCCCCTGCCCCAGATCGAGTTGCTTGGCCCGCCGTTCACCAACAGGGAACGGGGGTGTGAATCAACACTTTCCGTCGTGATGTTCACAAATGAAAAGTCGGTAATCCCGTCGTGGTTGAGATCAAGAAGTACAGGCGGCCCATTGAAAAGAATGCTCTTGTGCGCGTGCGTGTACACGATCTTGGCTTCGGCAGGGGATGCCAAAGCCAGCAAGCTTACTCCCGCCGCCGCTGCTGCCGCTGCATAGGCCGTTAAGGATTTATCGAGGCCCGCAGCCAGCTGAGACGTCGACCGTCGAGGTCTTCTTTTGTTGACTGGTTGCGTAACCATACGCACCTCCTCCTTGGCCGGCTCCCCGCTCGGCCCGGTGATGCCTGCCTTCGTCGACTCGGGCTCGCCCTGGACAGCGCCTGGCCGCGTCATGGCACAACCTCATACACGGTGCCGCAACCGCCCGCACATGCTGTCGCGCTTCCTCCATATCTTGTCGTGCCGTACAGATGTCCCTCGGAGTCGCGAACCAACCCTGCTGAGGGATTCGCTCCATCCGGAGGCCCGGCAAAGCTGTGGAGAATCTGTTCCTTATCCCCTTCTAAATGCTCCAGCTCGAAAACTACCCCGAACCGATTTGCTCCACCGTTGCTGGCGACCCCGAACAGGTTGCCATCCGCGGCCCTCACCAACCGGCCCACCGGGAACTGGCCGTCGAGCGGGGCTCCAAAAAAGCGATGCAATACGCCTTGCTGCCATCCGAATTTTTGCGAGTCCCGCAACTGAAAAACCGTACCATACCTGTCCCCACCGGCTTGCGATAGTGCAAACAGACAGCCGGCTTTGTCCAGGATCAATTCACCGGCCGGAAAGATGCCGAACCCGCCTCCGAAATTAAAGCTATACAGGACGGTTTCAGTCCATGCGCCGTGCGAGTCGGGCGTGAGCTTGTAGATCATGCCGCAACCTTTGTATCCGTTATTAGCGCATTGCCCCGTACCGCCAAATTGAGTCATTCCGTAGAAGTCACCCGTTGAGTCTTGAATCAATCCCGAAGATGGCATGGCACCGTCGGGTGAGCCGGTGAACTGGTGAATCGTGGTTTCCTTCCAAGTGCCGTTTTGAAGAGGGGTCAACTCGAACACAGCGCCACAGCCATAGACGAGGTTGCAGGTTTCATTCGTATCCTGCTGGGTCGTGCCGTAGAGGTTGCCTTCAGCGTCGAATGCCAGATCCGAGGCCGGATTGAACCCCGCATTGCCGTTGAAGTCAAAGGTGTAGATGATACTCTCCTTCCAGCCGCCCTTCGAGTCCGGCGTAAGCTTAAAGACAGTGCCGGAAGGATATTCGCTGTTGCCGCCCCTGAAAGTAGTGCCGTAAAGGTTTCCGGCAGCGTCGAAAATCACCCCTGCCTGCGGGTTTTCACCATCGCTACCTCCGGCAAACCTGTAAAGCACCTCCTCCTTCCAGCCACCCTGAGTTCGCTTCAACTCGAACACTATGCCGCAGCCAACCGTGCCGCAACCAGTTCCGCCGGCGCTCGCTGTACCGTACAGATCCCCCGCACTGTCGAGGATCAAGTCGGATAGCGGGCTCGACCCATCGGCACCGCCTTGGAGTGAATAGATCACTCGCTCTTTGCTCGCTGGCGGAGAGCCGAAGGAGAGAACAGGAAGCAGAAGCAATGCCAGGATGGCAATCCAAGAACCATTTCGCCGCATGGAATGACCTCACTTGCAAAAAACCGGGGGCCCAGGAATAGGCGCTGGAGGCACCTGCAGCAGCGCGGTCAAATTATCCTCCGGCTCATAGGGCGTGTCAAATTGCGGTGCGGGATTATACTTTTCGCGGGTTGGGAGCACTATCCGAATTGCGGTTATGGCAGCATGGATAGTGACGTCGCGCCAGCAAAGGCCGCGGAGCTTCGCTCCGCCTGAGCGGGCGAGGCGCCCGTCCCTACACGAACACAAGAGGAGGAACGGTGAAGAAATTATTGCAACGGAAGATTGCGCTGGTGGCGGGAGCTACTCGCGGAGCCGGTCGCGGGATTGCCATCGCACTGGGCGAGGCTGGCGCGACGGTTTACTGTACTGGGCGGAGTTCGCGGCGGGGACGTCGCGCAACACCCGGTCGACCTGAAACTATTGAAGAAACCGCTGAACTGGTCACCGCCGCCGGCGGGCGCGGCATTGCCGTAAGGGTGGACCACACCGAGCCGGCGGAGGTGAAGAAGCTGGTCGCCGGGATCAAACGGCGGCATCATGGGTTGGACATTCTGGTCAATGACGTGTGGGGCGGCGATCCGCTTACGGAATGGGGCAAAACGTTTTGGACGGTGAATCTCGACCAGGGCTTGCGCATGCTGAAGCAGGCGATTCATTCGCACATCATCACTGCGCATTACGCGGTTCCGCTGATGCTGGGCCGGCGCGGAGCAATTATTTTCGAGATTACCGATGGCGATGCTTTTTACTACCGCGGCAATCTTTTTTATGACCTGGTGAAGATTTCTGTTATACGGCTGGCCTTCGCGATGGCGCGCGAACTGCGCAAACGAGACGTGGTTTCGGTGGCGCTGACTCCGGGGTTTTTGCGTTCGGAAGCGGTGCTCGATCATTTTGGGGTCAGCGAAGCCAATTGGAAGGATGTGGGGAAGGGGAAGAATGGGAACAGCGCGAACCAGAACGACGCGCCTAACGATTTTATGGTGTCAGAATCGCCGCGTTACATCGGGCGGGCAGTGGCGGCGCTTGCCACGGATCCGAAAGTGAAAGAGAAGAGCGGACGCGTGTTCAGTTCATGGGCGTTGGCTCGGGAGTATGGATTTACCGACCTTGACGGGACGCGGCCGGATTGGGGAAAGTATGCGCGGAAGAAGTACGGGAAATACAAAATCTGCGATGAGAAATTTTATTCCTACTGGGTTCCCGGGCTGATAGAGCTGGTTTTCCCGGATTGGTTTTGAGTCTCGTCAGTTTGGACGGGCGAGTCGCCCGTCCCCACATAAGATTTAGTCGGCGGCTATGCCTGCGCCGACTGCCACTTCGCGGCGGCGGGTGGAGCGGTTGGGAGGCAGCCCGGCATCGCGAATTTTGTAGAGCAGGGCGCGGTAGCTGATGGACAAGGCTTTGGCGGCTTGTTTGCGATTCCAGTGATGCGCTTGTAAGACTTTCAGAATAATTTTGCGTTCCAGTTCACGGGTTGCTTTGCGGGTCAGGACTTTGAGCGAGATGGGGCCGTCCAGGTTGATGTCAGGATTGAAAAATTCCTGCTCGTTGCGGGTTACCAGATCGTTGCTGATTACGTCTTCGCTGCCGAGGATGACGTAGCGTTTGATCAGGTTCTCGAGTTCGCGGATGTTTCCCGGCCAATGATATTTGTGCAGCACCGCCATCAGTTCAGGGGAAAGGACGCGGGCGCGGCAGTTGTATTTACGATTGTAATATTCGAGGAAATATTGGACCAGAGCCTCGATATCGCCACGGCGCTCGCGTAGCGGAGGCATACGCAAATTGACTACGTTGATGCGGTAGTACAAATCCTGACGGAAGGTGCCATTCTCAATTTCGACGTCGAGTTGGCGGTTGGTGGCGCAGACGATGCGGACTTCGACTTTCTTGTCTTCCTGGGCGCCGATGCGGCAGAACTGGCCGTCCTGCAGAAGCTGCAGCAATTTCGACTGCAGGGCCAGGTCGAGTTCT
Source organism: uncultured Acidobacteriota bacterium (assembly GCA_963838765.1). GTDB lineage: Bacteria > Acidobacteriota > Terriglobia > Terriglobales > Acidobacteriaceae > JABDBE01. The sequence continues at coordinate 66,690 of CAWISU010000078.1, forward strand.
GAAATCTCGTCGAGGAAAAGAGTGCCGCGATGGGCCATTTCCACCCGGCCGGGCTTCATGCCGTAGGCTCCGGTAAAGGCTCCCTTTTCGTATCCGAATAACTCGCTCTCAAGCAAGGTTCCGGGAATGGCGGGGCAGTTTACTTTGACGAACGGTCCGCTCTTCCACGGCGAAAGGCCATGGATCATGCGGGCGATGATGTCCTTGCCGGTACCACTTTCGCCGTTGATCAGGACGGGAACGTTGGCGCTGGCGACCTTGTCCATGCGAGCGCGCAGAGCCTGCATTGCTTCAGACTTGCCAAATACGATAGCGTCGGGAGGAAACTCGCCTAAAGGATGGACGAGAGAACTGACAGAATTTGTCATTGGAATAGGCATTTTGTTGCGCTTGGCTCCTCTACCCACCCCTTGGTGTGCACCCCGAGAGCCAAATTCGGCAGGTCTCTGGTTGGTATTGAGGATATCAGTTTAATGTTTTTATTTCAATTATTTAGCGAGATCAGAGGGGAATTGCGTGGAGCGCGAAAGACCCTGGAAGTAGGGCTCCCATCGACGTTTTTTAGTAGGAAAAACTTTTCACACAGGAGAAGTAACTTTCCGTCGAACCGGTGGTTTTCCCGACTTGCCGGCCGGTACTAGAGGACGAGAGAATTTGAGGCCCAGGAGGTGGTAGCCGTCTACGTAGGTCACGCGAACCGCACGGGCGCGCAAGGTTCGAGAAGCCTTGGGGAAAGAATTGCCGGAAACCAACGGTGCGCTGGGAATCTCCAGCGAAACCTGCGCCGAAAGCGGCAAGGAACGGCGCACGGCCACCAGAGCGCCTCCCGCGGAAATGTTCAATGCGGTTGCGAATTCCAGCAACTCCTTCCCCTCCTCGTCGCGGCTGCGGACAAAGATGGGAATCGCCAGCGGCAGGCGGGGCCACTTCCGGTTTTCCGTTTCCGGGCTTCGTCGCTTCAAACCAAATTCCCTCAAGAGGTGGACTTAACTCAGTCTTAACCGCATCTTGGGGGCCAAACCCAGTCTCGAATCTGGACATCGGTTGGGGCAACATCTCCTAACCGCGCGGCATTAATCGGGAACAAGCCGAGAACCATTGTGGTTACAGACTCTTACATTTGCCATCTATTCGCTGTTTCCGTGATCCTTTTCGGGAACTCTGAGTACCTTGGACTGCAAGCTTTTTCCCTTCCGTGACCACTTCCTTGCGTTTTCCGTTGACAGGCCGAAAGTCATGACATAGGATCACAAAAGTTAGCATTCACCTCAGCGAGTTGAGTGCCCCTCCCTCGTCGTACCAACCACTGAGCATCCAAGTGATGGCCGCAACGCCTGAAAAGACGTGTCTGCCGCAAGCGAAAGAGTCTAAAGCAGACTACTCGCAACTGTGTCCATCGAGGCCCCAGGGCGAAGCTGCCTGCCCCGATCCGACCTGCAGCCAGGACTTATTGCAGCAGTTCACGCAGTTGCAAGAACGCTTTCAGCGCACCACCAATTCCCTCGCCTCGGCAGCCCATGATCTCAAGACTCCGCTGGCCATTCTTAATGGTTATGTTGAACTCCTGCAAAGCGAAAAACTGGGCTCGTTGAACGACCGCCAACGCGAGATCCTGGCCGATATGCGCACCAGCGGGCTGCGCTTGCAGCACTTCATCCAGGACTTTCTGAGCTTCAGCATCCTCGAAATCGGCGAGATGAAGATGCACTTCGAGCCCGGCGACCTCAACGCGTGCCTATCGGAAGTTTGCCGGTTGTGGTCACATTCCTTTCAGGAGAAGGGGCTGGCTCTATATTTCCTGGCCAACGAAAAACTTACGGAGTTTGCTCTCGACGTCCCCAAGGTGCAGCGCGTGGTTTCTAACCTGCTGGAGAATGCATCCAAGTTCACGCAGGCCGGGGGCACGGTCTGGTTGCATGCCGAGCCCTATATGTGGGAACGGCGAAGCGCCACCAATCCCGACAATCCCATGGAGCGGCGGCGACAGATGATCTCGCATCCTAATTCCGTGAAAGTGAGCGTATCCGATACCGGACCGGGCATTCCCGCGGAATACCATATCGAAGTGTTCGACGACTTTTTTCAAATGCCGCAGAGTGAAAGCCAGTCCGGGATGGGGTTGGGGCTGGCGATTGCGCGGCGCCTGGTGGCCGGCATGGGCGGAAAGATCTGGGTGGAGAGCGATCCCGGCGCAGGCTGTAAGTTTTCTTTCATACTTCCACTGCTGCCTCCCTCGACTGCAACCGACAAAGTAGTCAACCCAGCAATCAACCCAGTAATTAACCCAGGGAAAAGCAAATGAAAGCTGCAGCCAACAACATTCTGCTGGTCGACGACGAACCCGGAATGCTGCGCTACATCCGAACTTTACTCGAAGTCGACAACTACAAAGTCGAGACCGCCAGCACCGGCGAAGAAGCGGTGGAGCGAGTGCAGAAAGGTTTGCGTCCCGACCTGGTCCTGCTCGACCTGCTTATGCCTGGCATCGACGGACTTCAGACTCTGGAACAAATCCGGAAGCTTCAGCCCGGGGTCAAAGTGGTGATGCTCTCTTGCGTCAGCGATACCCGCAAGGTGGTGCAGGCAATTCGCTTGGGCGCGCACGATTACCTGACCAAACCTTTTCAGAAGAGCGAACTGGACACAGTGATCGACCAGTGTCTGGGAACCAACCAGCAGAATTATCCGGGAGAAGTGGAAGAAGTTGGCGACGAGGTGTTTTTTGTCGCCGCTAGTCCCATCATGCGCAAGCTGCGTTCCCAAGCGGCGTTGGTTGCTAACGTCGACATTCCGGTGCTGATGCTGGGCGAGAGTGGCACCGGGAAAGAAGTCATGGCGCGGCTGATCCACAAGCTTTCTCCGCGGGCTCACCGAACTTTCCTCAAGGTAAATTGCGCCGCGGTTCCGGCTGACTTGCTGGAGAGCGAACTATTCGGCTACGAAGCTGGAGCATTTACGGGCGCGAACCATGCCAAGCCCGGCAAATTCGAGTTGTGCAACAAGGGCACCATCCTGCTGGATGAAATCGGAGAAATGCCTCCCAGCTTGCAGGCCAAACTGCTTCATGTGCTGCAAGACCAGCAATTTTCCCGGCTGGGCAGCCGATCGATGATCAAAGTGGATGTGCGTATTCTGGCGGCCACGAACATCAATATCCCCGAAGCGCTAGCGAATAAGCGCCTCCGTGAGGATCTTTATTACCGGCTCAACGCGTTCACGCTGTCGGTTCCTCCGCTGCGCGAGCGCAAGGAAGAGATTCCCATCCTGCTCAAGCATTTCATGGCCAACATGTCAGAGCGCTACGCCCGGCCGCCACTGCCGCTTTCGACCGCGTTGCTGCAGGCCTGCCAGGAGTACTCCTGGCCCGGCAATCTGCGCGAGCTCAACAATTTCGTGAAGCGCTACTTGGTTCTCGGAGATGAGAAGCTCGCGATCCAGGAACTGAGTCCGAAAACCGATAGCAACGGAGCCCAGTTCGAACCAGCTTCGCAAGACTCCAACGACGGATCTGGCGGCCTGAAGTCTGTGGCGCGAACTGCCAAGGACGGAGCCGAGGCCGAAGCCATCAGCCGCGCTCTCGACGAAACCAACTGGAACCGCAAGCAGGCGGCCGCGTTGTTGAAGATCAGCTACAAGGCGCTGCTCTACAAAATTCGCCAGTACGGCATTGCGCAATCCAGAAGCCACAAACTGTCCGCCGGCGCGTAGATGGTGGGGGTTCTTAATTCAGTTTCAGTATCTGCGGTTGCGCCGTCGACTGCGAGAACAAAATTGCTTAGCAATCAGGAGGCGTTCCGGCTGGCTCGCACCTGATATGCCCTCACACTCGCTAGGAATTCGTAAAAGCGATGTTGCGACAATCAAACCGTTCGTCCCCCGCAACTCCCTTCGATCCGGGCCAATGTGTGTAACGGATTTTACAACAGTTACGCTGCTTCCCCGCGACGTTGGCGGTGCGTCACTTGTTCGATGATCCGCACTAGCCCTTCCGGCATTTCACTCT
>CAWISU010000079.1:0-21041 GCA_963838765.1 uncultured Acidobacteriota bacterium
GGTCACATTCAGCTATGCCGATGACACCAAGATTTCGCCTGAACTGCGTGGGTATAACTCCTCCACGCCTGTACAGGTGATCGTGCAGTATGCGCCCGGGACGCAACCCGCAACCCAGACCAACTGCAGTGGGCTGTTCGGCCTGGTGGGTTGCGTCGTACAAGATCTTTTGAACATCGTGGCTCAATTGCCTCTGATCAATGGCGTGGTCGCTCTGGTGGACGGCACCGGTATCGTAAACCTCTCGAACCAGGCGAACGTCGTCTACATCAGTTCCGATCGGCAATTGTCAACCCTCGATGTTGCGCCTCCGGCGATTAACGCGGAAGTGGCGTGGCAATCGGGTTACATTGGCAGTGGCATCGCCGTGGCTTTGATCGACAGCGGCGTGAACAGTCACCCCGACTTTTACACTGGGATTCTTCCCTTGTCGCGAGTGGTCTACAACCAGTCTTTCATTTCGGGGACATCGAATACGAACGACCAGTACGGCCACGGAACGCACATTGCGGGCCTGATCGCGGGAGATGGCCTGGCTTCGACCGGACTTGCGTTTTCGCAAACATTCAAGGGGATTGCGCCGGGGGCAGACATCGTCAATCTGCGAGTGCTGGATGCAAACGGCGAAGCCACCGACAGCGAAGTGATTGCCGCGATCAATCAGGCGATTTCGCTCAAATCGCGGTACAACATCCGGGTGATGAACCTGTCGCTGGGGCGGGCGGTTTATGAAAGCTACAAGCTGGATCCGTTGTGCCAGGCGGTCGAAAAGGCCTGGAAGGATGGAATCGTGGTCGTGGTGGCCGCGGGAAACAACGGGCGCTACCTGCCTACTTCTGGATACGGAACAGTCACCGCGCCGGGCAACGATCCATATGTGATCACGGTGGGCGCGATGAAGCCGATGGGAACGCCGCAGCGCACGGATGATCTGATTGCGAGCTACAGCTCGAAGGGCCCGACGGCGCTCGATCGCGTGGTCAAGCCCGACCTGGTCGCTCCCGGAAATTTACTGGTCTCAACGGACACTCCAGGAACTACGCTGGAAACCACCGAAACCAGCAATTTGATTCCATATAGTTCCTACATGTACGGAGGCAGTTCGTCGCCATCGGCATACTACTTCGAATTGAGCGGAACCAGCATGGCGACGGGCGTGGTGAGCGGCGCCGTTGCCGACCTGCTGCAAGCGCAACCACGGCTTACGCCGGATCAGGTGAAGGCGCGATTGATGAAGACGGCTTACAAGACGTTTCCGCAGACAAGCAGCGTCTACGATCCGACGACCGGGAACACTTACACGGATCAATACGACATCTTCACAGTCGGCGCCGGGTATGTGGACATTGCAGCGGCATTGGCCAGCACCAACGTGGCAAATGGAACCGCGATGTCTCCGGTCGCAAACTACGACCCAACTACGGGCGATGTTTATTTGAGCTCTGATCCGTCGGCGGTTTGGGGCACATCCGCGATGTGGGGTTCGTCGGCGGTTTGGGGTTCCAATCAATTCACCGGCGCAACTTCTGCGATGTGGGGCTCGTCGGCCATGTGGGGCTCATCCGCAATGTGGGGAAGCAGCGCCATGTGGGGCTCGTCTGCGATGTGGGGCTCGTCAGCGATGTGGGGAAGCAGTGCGATGTGGGGTTCGTCAGCAATGTGGGGCAGCAGCGCGATGTGGGGCTCCTCGGCCATGTGGGGTAGCAGCGTTGCGGGCGGAGAACAGAACTAGCATCAAGGACCGGATCTTTCGAAACGTATCTAGACTGAGCTCGGGAAAGACGGTTTCATTATGCTCGATGCGAAGGTGCGATATTCTCCAGGCGGTTCGGCCAGCAGCCAGGCGTTCGACAACGACATGCTGCTGGAAAAGGTCGAAACTGCATCGATCACGATGCTGAGGGCGGCGACCGCGGCGATGAGTATTCGGAGGCCGGAGGTAGGGGCGTGCTCGACCGATGTGGCCGGTGCGTGCGTCGCCTATAGTGGCTCGGACGTGCCGCTGACCTGCGCAATCGGCGTGGGAACATCGAGCCCAGTGGATGGCAACGACATTGCCGCGATCGAAACGTTTTATGGTTCGCTGAAGTCTCCGGTACGAATTGCAATCTCAGGGCGAACTCACGCCGGAGTCAATTCCTTATTAGCAAGTCGCGGATACAAAGCCGGAGCGCCCATGGAGAATTGGTGGCGGCCGCTTGCCGGCATCACCGCCCAATCCATTCCTGACAACATTGAAGTAACGCCCGCGACAATGGACGAGGCGGACGTGTGGGTGCGGACAGTGGCTGCGGGCTTCCAGGAATCGCACGGCCCGATCGACGAGTACAAGCTGCCAGGAGCGCTGCTCGACACCTTTTATTGTTTCGGATTCGCTTATGGCGCGCGACCGTTTTTGGCGCGACGAAATGGTGAGGTGGCGGGTGGAGGCGTTTTCCACGTCAACGGAGATACCGCGCATCTGCGCACGACCAGTTGCCGATTTGTGCATCGGCGGAATGGAGTGCAAACCGCTTTGTTGAATGTCCGGTTGCAATGGGCGGTGGAAGCGGGTTGCCGCTTTGTTTTTTCCAGTACGGCGGGGATTGGGGCCTCAGCGCGGAACTTGCAACGACTTGGATTGCAGCCGTTGTCGATTAGTTACTTGATGTCGAAACCTAATTAATGTGACGACGGGCGACTCGCCCGTCACCACACTTGCATCGGCCTAATCTTCGACTACTCTGGCGGTCATTTCTTCGGGTGGGGCGCCGGCGGTCATGCCTTGGGCGACGATTAGCTGGCGGGCTTCGACGCGGATTTTGGGGAGTTGCAATCCGAAGAGGGCTGCGCCTCCTATGCACGCTACTGCTCCCATGGAAACTGTTACAGGCGCGCCCAGACGATCCGCCAGTGCTCCTCCCAGGAAGGCTCCGAATGGGGCCATGCCCATGAACATCATGGAATAGACCGCCATCACACGTCCGCGCAGATGATCGGGGACCATGGCCTGAATCAGGGTGTTCGACGACGACATTTGCAGCATCATGCCGAAGCCTACGGGAAGCAGCAGTGCGGCGGAGAGCCAGAAATTCCTGAGAGAACGAAAATAAAATCAGGCTCACGCCGAAGCCGCCGCAGGAAAATGCTATCCATTTTCCCAAGCCGTAAACTCCGCTACGCGAAGCCAGGGTGAGTGCGCCCAGCAAGGCTCCGATACCGGTTGCGCCCATCAAAATTCCGAGGCCGCGGGCTCCGCCGTGCAGAATTTTGTCGGCGAAAATTGGCATGAGGATGGTGTAGGGCATAGCTACCAGGCTCACTAGTCCGAGTAGAAGCAAGATGGCCCGCATGGGCGCGGTGTGGAAGACGAAGCGAAAGCCCTCGATGATATGCGCCCATGGTGACGCTGCGGATACGCGACGGGCGGGACGCTCGACTCGCATCATCATTAGTCCGATGATTACGGCAATGTAGCTCACGCCGTTGCCGAAGAAGCACCAGCCTTCTCCGAGTTTGGCCACCAGAATTCCGGCGATCGCGGGACCGATGATGCGCGCGCCGTTAAACATCGATGAGTTCAGCGCGATGGCATTCATCAGGTCTTCTTTGCCCACCATGTCGACCAGAAAAGCCTGGCGACCAGGAATGTCGAAGGCGTTGACCACGCCCAGCAAAGCCGCCAGCACAAAGATGTGCCAGATCTGAACCTTGTTGGTGAGGGTCAAGAGCGCGAGCACGAGGGCCAGGATCATGGATGCGACCTGGGTTCCGATGACCACTCGCTTGCGATTGTGCCGGTCGGCCACGATTCCGCCGAGCGGGGCAACCAGAAAAACTGGAAACTGGCTGGCGAATCCTACGGAGCCCAGCAAAAGAGAAGATCCGGTGAGGCGATAGACGAGCCAGGCCTGGGCCATGCTCTGCATCCAGGTTCCGATCAGCGAGATGAGTTGGCCGCTGAAGAAAAGCTGGAAGTTGCGATGGCGGAGAGCGCGCAAAGTCGCGGGCAATCCGATTGCTCGTCCGCGGGAGGTGTTCAGAGCTTGCTCTTCAGAACTTAGCGGGTTGCTCAAAGCTGAAATCTTTCAGATCGTTTTTCGCAGTCCCGTCACGGCGGCGCTACTTTCGCTGTGCTGGCCACTTAAATAATGAATTATCTTGTAGGATGCCGCCGCTCCATATCTCGATTCAATCGGGGAGTTTCGGTTCCCTGCCTTGGTTTCCGCGAATTTCGGGCTTCCCAGATGCTGTGAGAAGCGGTAAAGTCGGAACGTCTAGTATAGCGGCACTCGCCGGTTGGTTTGGTAAAGAAGCTATGAGCAGCGAGCAGGTTCAAGTGGAACGCCGGGCCGCGCAACGCTTTGATTTGCATTTGCCCGTCTCCGTGCGGGTTGCCGGCAGTGAACGGGATGGATGTGGGTACACGCAGAATTTGAGCGCGAGGGGAGCGTTGTTCCACACCGATTTGCCGATGGCCGAGGCAGATGCCATGGAGATCACTCTGGTGATGCCCTCGGAAATCACCCTGGCGGAGAGCATGCGGGTCCGCTGCCGGGGTAAAGTCTTGCGCGTGGTCTCGTCGGGAACGGGTGGTGGATTTGTAGTTGCGGTGCAGTTGGAGGGATATGAATTTCTGCCCGAGGCCGTGAGCGGATCATCCAACTCCAGCCGAATTTCGGCGTTGCATGAGCATCCTCATGAAGAGGAAAGCGGCGAACGCCAGGGTGCGGCGCGAAGTTTTTTGCGATCCTGATTACATGGTTCCTGTGCGGCGGACGTTCGCTGCGTTCAATATCGATTGCTAAAGTTAACGGGCCGCGGACAGGAATCTCCACCCAACAGGCGCTTTGGCCTTGCAATCGGTCGCATTTTGCGTAGAATAACCAAGGACATTCCCTCCCTCCGCGGTTTTCCGCAGTGGTTGTGCTTTTGGCTCTTCGGGAGTTTTGGTGTGCCTCTTGAAGCGAAGTCCTATGCGGAATACCGTTACTGAAGTCACTTGGCGAGGTTCGCATCTCTTCATAACATGCACGTACCAGGTAGATAATTGAGATTCCAGCCATGCACGGCATAGCGGTCACCCTCCTTACCGAGGACAAAGAACGGCTCACGGTCCTCCAGCAACGGCTGGAGAGCACGCAGATGGGCCGCAATGTCTTTGGCCACGTGGGATTTCCCGGCAGCCCGACCGATGCCATTCTGCGGCAAATCCAGGACGTTCGCGCCGATGTCGTACTGGTCGACATTGATCCGCAGAACGTGCAGCGGGCCATGCAGGCCATCGAGTTGATTCACTCGAACACCAGCGAAATTGTGATTTTTGCGGTGGGGCCGATGACCGATCCCGCCACCATCGTTTCCGCCATGAGGGCTGGAGCTCGCGAATATGTGGAGCGCAACGCGACTGCCGAAAGCATGATCGATGCCTTGACTCGCTTCGCTGCTTCCCGCGGCCGCACGCGAACCACGTCAGGCCGCGCCCGCGTGTTCGTGATCGCCAACGCGAAAGGCGGAGCCGGCGCTACCACCGTCGCGGTAAATACCGCCGTGTCCCTTCAGGAATTGCATGGCGGAGTGCTGCTGGTTGACTTTGCCCTCCTGGGGCACGCGGCGCTTCATCTCAATGCCCGGCCCGCGTTTGGTCTCAGCGATGCCCTGCAGAATCTGCATCGCATGGATTTTTCGTTACTGCAAGGCCTGATGACCACCTGCAAAAACGGTCTGCAACTGTTGGCTGGTCCGCAGGAGCCCCATCAAACCACGCCCACCGCCGCCGAACTGGCTCGTCTTTTTGATTTGCTGGTTTCGAATTTTCGCTACGTTGTGGTCGACTGCTCCAACCGCACCGACCAGACCGCGCGGCTGCTTTGTGATTTGTCCAATGCCGTGCTGCTCGTGGCGCAGTCCGATGTGGTCTCTCTGTGGAGCGCCGGCCGCCTGCGGTCTTTCCTCGAAGAGGGCGGCGGACGCGACCGCGTCCGCCTGGTATTGAACCGATACAAAAAGATTCCTGGCTTCGGTGATGAAGACGTCGAAGCCGCTACCGGCTGCAAGCTGCTTTGGAAAATTCCCAACAACCATCAGGCGATCGCGCCTGCCATCGACAAGGGCGCTCCCGTGGCCTTCCATGATGGCGTGGATGTGGGACGCTCGTTCCGCAGCCTGGCGGCCACGCTGGCAGACGCATCTCCCACGGCCGAAGGCTCGCTAGACCTCGTTTATCAGCCAGACAAATCCGACACTAAAAAGAAATCGACAGGCCGTTTGCTGATCACCCCACTGCGCGCGGGTCAGTAGCTCAACTCCGCTCCCAAAACGAAGTGTGAACCGTTACCTCAGTTACCTATCACGGTAACCGCACGCGGGCTACAATCGCGCTATTGTGCAAAAGCAGCGATCAATTCTAATGCTGTTGCTGTGGGTGGTTAGCCTACCCTGTGCCGTCCAGGCAAAACAATTCGCCATCGTCGCCGACAAAGTAAATGCGACCTCGAACCTTACTGCTTCCGAGTTGGCGAAAATCTTCACAGCGCATAATCGCAATTGGCCGGATGGAAAGTCCATCACGGTCGTGATGCGCGATCCCTCTTCCGCGGACATGCAACTGGTCCTCCGCAAATTAATGAACATGACGCCCGAACAGGCGCACGCCTTCGTTCTGGCCCATCGCGATGCAATCATGGTCGCCGACTCCGATGACGCCGTCCTCCGCTTTGTTTCGACCTCGCCCGGAGCCATCGGCGTGGTCGATTTGTATTCGCTGACCCAGGATGTAAACGTGGTGAAAATCGACGGCAAACTGCCGGTCGAGCAAGGCTACTTATTGAGGGGAAATTAACTATGACCAGCGACACAGTCAGCATCCACAGAGCCGTCGCAGCTTTCGTAGTCAGTGGTTTGTTGCTCGGGGCCGCCGTCGGTATGGCACAGCAAACCGCGGCGCCGCAAACTAATCCGCTGACCGCCGTATTCCCCTTGACCACGAAGTCTCCGGAGGCGCGCCGTCTGGTCGAAGAAGCTTTGGTCCTGTATCTCGATAAGGTAGAGCAGGAACAGTCGATCGAAATTCTGCGCAAAGCGGTTCACGTCGATCCCGATTTCGCCATGGGCCACGAATATCTGGCGCAGATCAGCCTCGACTCCGCCGAGCAGGTAGGCGAACAGGAAAAAGCATTTGCCACGAGAAACCACGCTACCACCTCGGAGCAACAAGTGATCGAGTGGTACCAGGACGCCGCCGACCACAAGCTGATTTCCGCCATCACCAAAATGAACGACGTGCTCAACCAATACCCGCACGACAAGTGGGTGGTTTGGATGACCACGTGGTGGTTGCAGAATCAGGCTCAATACGAGCGCGTCATTTCCATTTACGAGCGTTCGGGGATCACCGATTCTCCTGGCCTGATCAATAACATCGGCTACAACTACGCCTACGTTCGGCAGTTCGACAAAGCGTTCGCCATGATGGATAAATACGTTGCGCTCATGCCCAACGACTCCAACCCGCAGGATTCTTATGCCGAGATTCTGCGTCTGGCTGGGCGCTTCAATCAGTCGATTGAACATTACCGGACGTCGCTGGTGATCAATCCTGAATTTTATTCGTCGCAATTCGGCCTCGCGGATACCTACTCGCTGATGGGCGATCAGGTTCGCGCCCGCAAAGAATACGAAATCGGATTCCAGAAATTTACTGTGCCCGAGCTGCAACAGATTCTGTGGAAGACGCGGGAAGCGGCCACTTATGTCCGCGAGGGCGATTACGACGGCGCCCAGCACGCCTTTCAGGCCATTGCGGATTACGCGCACTCAAGACAGAACAGCCAGGCCGAAGCCGATACCTACCGGCAGATGGCGCTGTGCGAACAGAATCCGAAGCAAGCTCTGGTTTATTTAGGCAAAGCCGAAGCGGCTACGCAGGACGGCAAGAACGCATTGCGAATCGCGATCACGCAAGAGTTGGCGCAGATTGTGCGCGCGCGCGTCGAAGTCGCTTTGAAAATGGGCAATAAAGAATTGGCGAACTCCAATCTTTCGCGTTTGGCCGACATGTCAGAAAGCGCCAACGATAAGCTGATCGAGCTGGCATATCACGGAGCGGCTGGCGCGGTTTTGTTCTCCGAACATAAATACGATCAAGCGATTTCTCATCTGGAAGAAGACACCAACAATCCGCTGTCGCTGAAGCTGCTCGCAGCCGCGTACCAGAAGATCGGCTACAGCGCGGGCGCGAAGCGGACCACCGAGACGCTGACCAACCTGAACGATCCCACGCTGGAACAAGCGCTGGTCGTGCCGGCGTTCCGCAAGTGCAACGAAGGTTCGTCGTGCAACGGGAATGCGAAGAGCGCCGCGCTGAAGCGGTAGCATTCTTCGGGGAAAGGGTCGAGAGAGGTGTAATGGTGCTGGCAAGTCAGCCCCTCTTCAACGTCGCGAATGTCCTGAGGCAACCAGGACCGTGCTGCTGTTGCTTTTTCCGAAGTCCGACTCGCTCTTTCGAGACTGCTGATTCCCGATTCATAATCCGCCTCCCTAATTTGCGCTAGACGTTTGAGAGCGCCTCGACCCTCCTCGGTATCAGCCTTCTTAATCCACTCTTCAAAGTCCTCTTTTTCCCGTCGCGCGTCATCGCGTAGCATTATGGCCGCCTGCATAGAATTCCTCCGGCGTATGCTTGAAAGGTTTTGTTAGCGCCAAACTTTGCATAAACCTCCTGTAACCATCGGAAGATCGGTTTCAGACCAGTATAGCAGCACCGAAAAGGCCGTTTCCCGAAAGCGTCTTTTGAACGATAATGCCTAGCTTATGAAACCCATGCTCAGTTTGGTTCGTGGTGTTGCACGATTAGAAACTTATCACCACCACCACTCGCTCCCACGCCACCACTCGCCCCCAGCCACCACTCGCTCCCACAACACCACCGCCGCGTTCGTGTTTGAGCACCACGAATTTGCCCCTCAATAGCTTACCGGGTGAGCCTAGTGAGGCCCAGCCGTCATAGTTGAACCTGGCGTCATCGTCGCTCCCCCAGTAGCAGGAATATCCGCCGTATAGCTCCCGCTGTCATAGGCGAACTCTCCAGAGCAATCGACTTTGACGCTATTAATCGCAACCGTCGAACCAAGTTGCTTTTGGAGGGCAGCTTTAATCTCAGATGTTCCGGTGTTACGAGTTCCGTCTGACGGCAAGAGCGTCGCGTCAGCCGCATACAAGGCGACCACGTTATCGAGCTTTTTCGCGTTCCAATTTGTCTGCCAGGCGTCTGCACTGCTTTACTGTATCTCCGTGCGGATGTACATTAGCGGCGACTCGAATTGAGCTTACAGGCCAGAGCGCAGCAGACGATTAAAGCGACGCGGAAACGCATGATCGTTCTACCCTCCATATATTAGTCACGATTTTACGTCAGGTCGTAATCCAGCAGGTCGCGATCTTAGATGAGTTTGCGTTGGCTTCTCGCGATTGACCATCAGCCAAGTGATAAACTAAGGCTGGCGAAAGGGTCGACGGTTGTACGACCACTGCTGAAGCTCATGAGTTGCAGAGAACTACAGGGCAAGTTCCTTTCCTTGTTCTCGCGGAAAGAGGTCAAAACACCGTTTGTCCTTCTTTTTCAGAGTAGTCGGCGCTATTGCTCTTATTACGGTCGTGGGCTTATGGCTTTGTGATCCTAGTCAAAGACTGATTGTCTGTCTTGGTAGCAGATGGAATGTTTCTGCTGCTTCGCGTAGGAGTCGGCCTATTCGCTTGGATAAAACCAAAACATCTGGTTTATGGTGAGGACGGGTCAACAGAGCAGAACTCCGTCTCGGATTAGGAGCAGAAACAGGGAAATCAGGAGGCGAACTCGCGTTTGCCAGGCACTCAATCCGAAGGTTGGTCGCAATGAGTGAAGGCTTGACACATTCGCATCACCTTTTCACTTCGTAATCCAGACAAGGTTATAGTCGTTCTTTGTCACGTTATGCGAAGCGCAGCAGTGGTGGCACTTCTAAAGCGACCTGTGCCGTGTCCACTTATCATAATGTGGATAAAGTTGCAAAGCTCTCGTTAAACATATTAACCAACTGATTCTGTATTGGTTGCGAAATCACTCCTTTGAATTCAAAGGTTGGCTGCCCAAGGAAGCGTGGGACTGGCTGAATAGTCATAGCAAGATGAACGACCAGCGCTAGCTTCGTCTGGATTTCAGTCAATCGCTGCCACGTGGGCAGGTGAGCAAGAAGGGCCGGGTGGACCACTCAAGCCGTCCTTTGGCTTGAGTGGGGAATGTTACCTGGTGTACGCCGGCTGCTCAGACCTTGGCAGATGAACGAAAGAGTGACTTGCCCCGCCATTTCTTATTGACCGGAAACTTCAAAGTCGGATAACCTATTACAGCGTACATTATCCACAAGATAATCGTTGACGAGCGCATCGAGAGCTCTTTCCTTGATGATCGTATCGATTTTGGACGGCATGGGTCAGCCCGCACCCGCTCGGGGCCGCCCTGTAAAGCAAACAACTCCGGAGGTGGCCAATGAAATTCTGTTTGGTTCTCGTGATTGCTATCGGCGCGGTTCCTTTGATGGCTCGCGCGCAAGACAAGGCGGCTGCTTCAAAGGATAATCTGCCGAACTTGCGGTTAACGGCTAATGTCAAAGTACCGCTCTCAGGCACGCTGGTTGGCAAGGCGAGGTGCGACGACGACAGCAACCTCTATATTCGTTTTATGGCTGCTGAAATGTCCAAGAAGTATCACGGCATAACTCAAATACCGATAGAAAAGATCAGGCCGGACGGAAGCTTGGCAGCAACCTTCAGGATTACCGATGCTTCACCCGATAGCATCGGCAAGAACTTCTTCGTTACGGGCAGCGGGAGGGTCTACCAGGCCGCATGGACGCCCGATGGCACGGTGTATGTTGTTGAATATTCCAGCTGATGGTTCGTTCAAGTCGAGGACAAGACTTGACGCCGAGTTTTTTACCCCATACCAGATTGCGCTTTTCAGGTCCGGCGAGTTCTTACTAAGTGGAACCGCAGGGCCGCAGGACCGCACTCCTTTTACCGCTGTCTTCGGTGCCGACGGCAAGTTGATCAAGAAAATCTATGAACCCGAAGATGAGAATTCGAGGCAGAGGGCGGAATCCGGGGACAGGGACTTTCTTTCCGATTCCACAAACGCTGGTAATACCTTTGTCTGGTATGGCGACGCCGTGGCCGGTTCCGATGGAAACGTCTATTTGCTGCGCTCGACCTCACCGGCCTTGATCTACGTGATCTCACCCAGAGGCGAAGTCATGCGCAAACTACGGATTGACTCGGGCAATTCCGCGCTGGTGGCGAGAACATTGAGACCCGGCCCGGGAAGGCTGGCGATCAGTTTCCTCGAAAGGTACTCGACGAAGGGCATTATCAAGGTAGTCGATCTGCAAGGGAACCCGATTGCGGACTATGGCTCCGATGACGAAGGGACATACCCTGGATTACCGGGCTGTTATGTTTCCGGCGCATTTGCTTTTCTTGTCGGCGACTCTGACCACAACGTTTATCTTCACAAGGCCGGGCCGAAATAGGCGAGTTGGCCCACTCAAGCCGTGGCTTGAGTGGGGAATGTTATCAGGTGTACGCCGGTTGCTCAGACCTTAGCAGATGGACGAAAGAGTACTTGCCCCGGCATTTCTTATTGACCGCAAAGTTCAAATTCGGATAACCTATTACAGCGTACATTATCCACAAGATAATCGTCGATCTTTGGCAATTTGACCAAGGCGAGGGTGCTACCTCTAGAACGCCGGCCCCTTTCCAAAACGGGACGCAAGACACTCGCGCTCCGCTAATAACTCCAATGTTCTCTAGATTTTGCGTGTAACTCCTTTAGACCCAAAGATCTAGCACATAGTCGCAACATAAAGCGTTTGTTTTCTAGATTTTGCGCACTGACAGGGGGGAGGGGGGTACCCCAGCACAGAAATGACGCCGTCCCAACGTGGGAATGCGGGGCTCCCGAATCACGGACAAGGCGTCTGGCGCGAAGTGATCATGGCGGCGAACGCGGGCGAGAGCCTGCCCTGAGCTTGTCGAAGGGGCGCCCGCGCCACACAAACCTACTTCCCGGCGGCGGCTTTGCTTTCCAGTTTGGCGTCGATGGCGGGGTTGGAACAGACTTCGTAGTACCAGCGCTCGGTCCAGAGTTGGACGGAGAAATTGTGGGGATCGATCTGGGGCATGCGGCTTCCGCGCACGACGATTTTGCGGAAGATGTCGTTGCCCACCGGGACCAGGCCGCTCCATAGATGAAATTCTTCGCCGTCCCAGGCTTTGGGCAAATCGAGCGGGGAGAGTTCCAGCGAAATTTCCTGCTTCAGGCGCTGGAAGGCGGCTTCGCTGATGCGGATTCCGTTCAGGTTGTATTTCAGAATGAAGTCGTCGGGGCTGTCTTCGACGTCGGCGTCGGGCACGGTTTGAAACGCGTAGACGTTGAAACGGAGTCTCCATCGCCTTCATGGATTTCCGCACGCGTTTGCTGCAGGAGGACAAGCGGTCGCTCTCGTTGAGCGCGTCCGAGATCATGATGCGCTGCTCGCCGTCCATCAGGTACATGGGCGCAGAATCCTGGTAGGAGATTCCTACGCCCAATTCAATGCCCGGGAAGTCCGGCGCGCTCGAGCAGTTGGTTGTAGCCGCGCACGATTTCGATAATCTCGCGCGCCAAAACTGAGGCGCGGCCGACTGCCAGCCCCGGCTCCCGCTCGCGCTCGAGGATGGCCAGAATGATGGCGTCACCTTCAAGAAAAACTTTGCTGGCGCCGTACTTCGAGAGCAGCTTGTTGACCGGATCGTAGAAATTCAGACTGAAGTAGGACGCGGGATTCATTCCGCGCTCGAGCAGCGATCGCGTGAGCCGTGACGAGTCGCGCACATCGGCTTTGATGATCACGTGGCGCAGCACTTTCTCTTCCGACGGCTTCTGCTCCTCCGGCAACAGGAACTCGTATAACGTGCCATTCATGGAAGAGAGCTGACGCATTTTCTCGTTGGCGACAAGATTGACGGACTCCATCGCCGAGGTGAGCGTTTCCAGATTCCTCAAGTCGCGGTGGTAGCGCATGAAGTCGCGAAGGAATCTGGCCGCAATCCTGCCGCGTTCGACTCCCCGGCAATTCGCGACGCGTTGCACTGCCGCTTGCAAACTGTCCCGCGATACTTTGCCCTGCTCAATGATGAGCTTTTCCACCCGAGCGCGTTCTTCGCGGGAGATGAGGGCATTCTTCAATTGCTGCGCGTTGATGCGGGGCGAGTACTCGGCGAGAAGCGGCACTGCTTCATAGGAAGCCACCACATACTCCATGAGCTTCTCGCGGTCGAGCAGCGCTAACCATGCGGTCAGACGCGCTTTCTGCGCCCGTCCCTCGGCGGTGGAGTCGTCTGGAGTTCCGGAACCGATCAATTCCTGTGCATTTTCGGGTACGTTCAGCCACGCATTGATGGCCCGCTCGGGATCGGCCTCGAGCCCCAGGTTCAGCGACTGCAAGAACTCATAGGCGATGCGGCGAACATTGGTGAATCGGTCGGGATCGCGGTCGAAGTTGCCCAGCATTACGTACTGCTCGGCGTTGACATAGGCGTCGCAGCCGTCGGAGGTGAAAATCAGCGGATTGAGAAAGAGCTTGTATTGCTCGTCATTATTATTGCTGTTGTTGTTTCCGAACAGCGACCTCCGGGTGCGACCCAGGGTTTCCTTTTCGATTTCGCGCAGGGTGCGAAACAATTCCTGCCCGGTCTTGCGAAGGATCACTTTTTTCGCCACCTGGAAGGCGGCTACGCGCTCGCGATATTCCAGAGCCTTCTGCTGCCGGACACCTTCGTAGCTCTTCAGCGTCATGCGGCAGCGTTCCAGGATCTGGGCAAACTGCGAACCCAGTTCGATGCGCAGAAACTTGATGATCGCTACTCGAGCCAGTAGATCCAGCGAGGGGTTGCCTTCAGCTTTGGCGCGATTCAACGCGGCCGAATGCACTTCCGCCAAGAGAGGCTTTAATTCCGAACCGCTGGGCTTGGCATTGCTCTTGGGGCTCGCATTCGACCCGATGAAATGACCGCCTTGCCGCGACTGGGGCGCTTCTGCCGCCAGCAGTCCTTCGATTTCGCCGTGGCGCACGATGAGGCGAGAAATCTGCGCGCGAGTCTGTGCCACGAACTTGGGGCTGAGGTGAACATCGTGGCGGAGGTTGTCGACGCCGAGTTGCAGGCCTTCGAGAGAGAGTGAGGCAGTATAGCCGCTGAGGCGAGGAGGTATCGGGCCTTCTTCTGGGTGTCCGAAGCTGAAGATTGGGATGCGTGGCATAGCGGGAATTGTTTTCGCCTTACGGTTGCCCGGCGCGGCTGACCAGGGTCACCCGGAATTGTGGCACCACCAGCGCTTGTTCCACCGTGGGCAGGTTCAGTGTGGCTAGCTTCGAGGCAGTCGCCTGAGCTTCGGAGGTAGCCCCCGTTCTGTCATAGGACTGCCACAAAAGTCGCATGGACTCTGGGTCGGTTGCGTTTTCCTGCAGATGCGGAATCGCTTCCGTGAATTTTCCCTGGGCCACTAGCAGTGCTCCCGCGGCCCCGTGATAGCAAAGTTGGATGACTTGGCTGCGGCTGGTTCCGGCCATTTTTTCCAATTGCTGGACTGTTTTCGAGGCCGAGTTCAGGTCCTGAATTTCAGCCAGGCGCGTGGAACGAACTCGCAAGATTCGTGCCTGCTCTTCATTCCGGTCGCTGGCAGAGATTTGATGCTCTTCCCGCAGCACATCCTGAGCCGCCTGCAATTGCTTCATCGCCGCTTTCGGAGCAGGCTCGTACATGCCCAGAATGCGATGGACTTCCGCTTCCAATTGTCCCAGACCCGCGGCATGCGCGTGTTTGGCTACATCGTTCAGGGCTCGCTCGGCCTGTTTGCGATTGTTCTCGCGGATCCAGGTCAGGGCCGATTGCAATTCGCGCTGCACCTTGTCCGCATTGCTGGGGGCGAAGACAATGGCGCGGTCGTACTCCTCGCGGGCCTCGCGTTCCCTCCCCATCACTGCATAGGTGTCGGCGACTCCGAGTTCCGAGCCGAAATTCGGATCGATGCGGATGCTCATGCGGTACTGGTCGAGCGCGGCATCGAACTCGCCCGCCATTCGCAGAATCTCACCATAGGAATCGTGCGGGTTGGGTTGATCCGGTTGGAGCGCCACGTAGCGGTCCATCGCGGCGAAAGCTTTGACGAACTTCCCTGCGTCGGCATATCCGTAAGCCACGTCGTTCAGGGCCGCGGCGTAATCGGGGAACAAGGCAAGCGCACGCTCGAGCACCGTGACGGCCTGTTCGTAGCGTTGCTGTTGCATCAACCAGTCCCCGGCCAGATATGCAAGGCGCTGGTCTCGCGGATACTTCGCTAACAAATCGTTCATGGCGCTAATCGCGGGCAGGTAATCATTCTCCTGCGCGCCTGCCAGCCAGCGGATCAGCAACTGCTCGCTCGGCCTCGCCTTTGCCGCCAAATGCTTGGCCTGCGTCCGCGCCGTTGCCTGTTCGCCCGGATCTGGGCTCAGCCGGGAAAGCAGGATGAACGCCTGGGCAAAATTCGGGTCCGCCTTCGTTGCAGCGCGCAGATCCTGCAAGGTTTCTGGAATGCGGTATTGCTCGAATTCGCGCATCGCCTTTTCGAAGCGGTTGCGCGCCTGGGCTGAGGAAGTGGTCACCGGGAGTTTGGAGGATGCATTCGTCTGCGTGGGCTGCGCCGGATCAACTCCTGCGCCGGCCAAAGGAACCAAAGACGAGAACAACAACAGGCAGACACACCAGCGGCGAAGCATTTGCCCCTCGAAAACCGTTGATTTCTTGCTTATTCGACGAGCGTATCACGCGGTTTCGGCCCGCTTAAAGTTACCTAGGTTACGCGCCGGACGATTTGATTTCAGGGGAGTTCCTGGCGTAGTTAGGGATGAGTAGTTGGGACTCAACGGTGGGTGATGCTGCTCTCGATTGATCCAACTCCAAAGCACAATTGCGACAGCCCACACTGCGAGCAGCGGAATCAGACTCGCCAAGCCATGTAGGCCAGCCAATTCTCCTAGGTTGAAGGCGCCGTGTACTCGGTTTGTCCCTTGCTCGGTGGGTATCAGCACAGTCCCGAGATTCAAGGAAAACTTGCCCGCCCAAAAGGAGGGCCAATAGAACTCGCGCAGCGGGCAATGGTATTGGTCGGGAGGTTGTGCCCCGACCGACACGGCCATTAGCGTAAGGCCGGCTCCAGCCGCGGCCAAGCCCCCGAGGACGATTCTGCAGACTGGTCGGGCGCGATCCCAAAGCGGCGCCAGTCCCAAAGACAGCAGCGGCAGCCCGGGTGACATATAGCGTGGACCGTAGGACCAGCCGGCTGGCCACGAGGAAAAGGACGCGTGAAAGAGAAAATAATAAGCAGCGATCGAAGCGGCTGCGACTGCGGCAACATGCGTCGCGGGGCGTTTCCACAGCAGCCACAAACCGAAAGGGGCGGCCAGGGCTACGGGCCCGGAAAACAGCAGTCCACGCCGGCATCCGAACAACAGCTTCAAGGCGACATCAATTCTTGGATAGGTGAGACCCATGTAGCCGTGGGTCATCCAGGAGAAAGATCCTGCCGGGTAGTAGGCATAGCTGGGATGAAATAGGGAACCGAAAGCGGCGTACTGGTATGCCATGAGTGCGATGAGACAGGGCAATATTCCGGCGCCAATTGCGATAGCGAGGCGCCAGCGGCGCCGGGGTCCGTCTCTCCAGACCCAGGTCAGCGCAAGAGCCGCGATCATGGCGGACGCTGGGGCGGAAGGATATTCTGTAACCGTGGCCCACCCTGCTGTCACCCCGAGAGCCAATCCCCACAATACATCCGCCGCTGAACTCACATTCCCACGCAACCTTAGGGCACAGGCGAACGCGAATAGGAGGCAGGCGCCGGCAAGCGCGTGTCCCCAGAACAATGTCGAATAGGCCCACATGGGCGTTGCCAGTCCCAGCGCGAGAGCAGCGAAGGCCGAGGCGCTCTCGCTGCTTCCGAGTTGCATCGCGATCCAGAACAGGCATGCACAGGCCGCTGCCATTGGCAGAGCGACAGCAAATAGTGTGACGCAGTAGCTAAGGTCGATCAGACCACGCGGCGATGTCGGATCGACTCCCGCCGCTCGCACCAGGGGCCGCGCGGCGAAGGCGACCGGAACGGCTAGCAGCGCGAGTCCCGGAGCTTTGTCCGAATAGTAATGGCCATTCGCGAACGCTTTGTCCTCGGTGTTCTGATGGAAGTTGTCGATGCGCAGCGTGCCCTGCTCTGCAATGGCGCGGACCAGGTCGAAGCGTGAGTTCTGATTCCAGCCGCCGCCTTCGTAGAAGTATGCGTAGGAGATGAGAATGACGGACGCGATCAGTAGCGCGCGGATGCGAGTGCGAGAGTTACTATTCGCTGCGGAAGCGTTCATCGGTGGCAGGTTCAAAATGTATGCGGTTCTTTGCGTGCGCAGCGGAAACCCAGATTCCTCGTCGCTACGCTCCTCGGAATGACAGAGAGTGGGCGTTGTCGAAAGTCTCGGCGTCCAAGATCCCTCGCGTTGCTTGGGGCGCAATAAGTGCGGCGCGATGACTGCTACCGCCAACCGCTGGGTGCTGAATGCTCACTGCTGAGTGCTTGGCTAAAGCCCCATCAAATTTTCAAGAAAATGTTGTTGCGGTACAGCACCCACATGCCCGCCCAGCACATCAGCACGTAAGCCAGCGCGTACAGCAGTGACGCGTTCGCGGTGCTGGCTAACGGCGCGAACGTATGCTGGTAGATGAATTCCTGCCAACTCGTTCCGGCGCGCGTGTGCATGTGATCGAGTAAGTGCGATATTACTTCGGCGAACACGTAGGCGGCGATGGCATTCATTCCGAACACCAGCAGCGGTTTTGTCCAGCGGTCCCGCCACTGCTTGACATCCGCGATCCAGTAACAGAGCGCCAGGCAGAGCAGAGCCAGACCGGCGGTGAAGATCACGTAGGAACTGGTCCAGAGTTTTTTGTTGATGGGGAAGCCGAGGTTGAGAATTTTCCCGGCCACCACCCCTACCAATCCGAATAGGGCCATGCCCAGGGCTTTGCTATGTGGGGAGCGCTGGGAACGAAGCCATTGCCCCGTCAGCATTCCGAGCAGGCTGGTGGCGACTGCGGGGATGGTGCTCAATACGCCCTCGGGATCGCGGGTGCCCTCGTATAAATGCCCGGGCAGCAATTGGCGGTCGAGCCAGGCGGCGAGATTGCGGTCGGGATCGAGCAGTGGGATGCCGTGGGTGGGGACGCCGAATCCGGGGACGGGGACGAAGCGCATGAGAATCCAGTAGCCGAAGAGGCAGGTGGCGATGGTGAGGATCCATGCTCGCCAGTCGGTCCATAGAGCGAGAATGGCGGAGATCACGTAGCAGATAGCGATCCGTTGCAGCACGCCGTAGACGCGCCATGACGCCAGTTGGTATTGGTTGGGAAAGCCGTTCAGAAACATGCCCAGAGCAAATAGCGCCAGGCCGCGCCAGAGTACGTGCCGCAGAAGGTCGCGTCGCGACTCGCCGCGCTTCAGGCGGGAGCTGAAGGAAAAGGCCATGGCCACGCCGACGATAAATAGGAAGAAGGGGAAGACCAGATCGGTCGGGGTCCATCCATTCCACTCGGCGTGTTTCAACGGCCAATACGAGCTGGGCTCGTCGCCGGCGTTGTTGACCAGAATCATTCCGGCGATGGTTGCGCCGCGAAACAGGTCCAGCGACATCAGCCGTGACGTTGGCGGAGGCGATGTGATGCCCTCGCGTCGGACTGCCGCGGTTTGTAGCGTGGAAGCCATGAACGAGCTATCTTAGCAGGGGTTTTTCCGCTTGAGGGACGGGAGGCATCGTTGAGAGCGCTGGGCATTTTTTCCCATAGTGGGACGTCGGGTTTCCTTACGACCGTGTACCCCCTCCCCCCTGTGTTTTTGCAAAATCTAGAAAACAATGGATTTATTTGACGACTATGTGCTAGATCTTTGAGTTTACAGGAGTTACGGGCAAAATCTAGAGAACACAGGAGTTACGGGCGTCGAGTCGCCCGGTCGGCGTTCCGTTTTGGGAATGGTCGGCGTGGGTCGACTCCCCTGTCTTTCGCCCCTCTGGGGCTTTTCGGTTTGCCGCTGTTTCCCCATGGCTTCCGCCATGGGCTGCATTCTTACGCCGCTTTGCGGCTGCAAAGCCGGCGCGATGTGGCCCCGGAGCACACTTCTTGCCTGGTCAGGTTGTCAAAGATCGAGTATTATCTCTTGGATAATAGGAGTTGGTTAATTTTATCTTGGTTGAAGTGTGCCGTCAACGACGAAGTGCGATGATGCAATGCCGGGGGCTGGGTTTAGGCCCACCCTATTCGCAAAGAGCGCGAATAAGGGTGGGGCACCCGTTACCTGTACATCACCCTGAATATCTCGAACGGTCGTCTGCAGGCTACTTTCTGACTTTGCCTACACGCTGTGCGGTGGTGAACATGGTGGCGACCGTGTCCAGGTCTTTCGGCTGTACTTTTCCCGGAGGGATGCGCATATGGGTGAGATCTTCGAGTTTCTGCAACAGATCTACCAGGGCCATCGAGTCAATCAATCCGGACGAAACCAGCGGCGTGTTTTCGTCGATTTTGACATTTGGCTTCCGAATCAACTGAACAATGTGTGCAATCATCTGCTGGGCTTCGGGCGTCATGGAGAGGGGCTTTCTTCGGGCTCGAGGTTGAGTTCTGGATGTTCGTGCAACAATTTTTCGCGGGTGGCCGAGCGTGATGCTTTTCCGGCGGTGCTCTTCACAATCCACTTTGGCGGCTTTAGGAAAATTGTTCGCACTGCTACGCCGACTCCGGCGATGACCAGATTGCGGAGCTGTTGTTCGATTTCTGCGGAATCTGGGAGAAGCGCTTCGCGCTCGACTTCGGCGACGACGACGATGTCATCCGTCCCCAGATCGGGGTTGTAGACGCCCAATGCAACCGCGCGGCCATCGTGAATAGCGGGGTGAGTGGCGACAATTTCTTCAATGTCCTGGGGATACAGATTTTCGCCGCCGACAATGAGCAAGTCTTTTTTTCTGCCGACCACGAAGAGTTCGCCGGCAAGATAGAAGCCAAGATCGCCGCTGTGGTACCAGCCATCGATGATGGCGAGGGCGGTAAGGTTGGGGCGATTGTAGTATCCCTCAAACAGGCTGTCGCTCTTGATGAGGATTTCGCCGACCTGGCCGTGATCGAGAAGGTCGCCGGAATCGGAGACCACGCGCACCTCGTTGTTGAGCAACAAGCGACCGGAAGATTGAAAGCAAACAGATCCAGGAGTGCCTTCCGGGACGGGCACGATTAAATGTTTGGTACGAAACTGCTGGCCGTCCGCCCAAATGCGGGCTGGGCCTGACGGATGGCTGACATCCGACTGAGTGACGGCGAAAACGTTTTCCGCCATGGCGTAGGAGGATTGCAGGGCGTTGCTCTTCAATCCGATTGATGCGAAGGCGTTCTGAAACTCCTGCATGCTGCTGGCGCGTACCGGCTCGGAGCAATTAATCAAAGCGCGGACGGAGGAAAGATCGTACCTTGCCCACCGGCTCTTCGGTGAGCGGCGGGGGATGAATTGAAAGGCGAAGTTCGGCATCCACGCCAGCGTACACTTGTGCTCGCTGATAATTTGCAGCATGGTTTCCGGGTGCATCACCCAATCCAACGGCGATTGCATCACCACCGGCAAGTGGCAAACCATGGGCAAGATGAAGCAGGCAATCAGCCCCATGTCATGGTATAGCGGCAGCCAATTGTAGATGCGGTCCGTGGCCTGATCGATTTTGAGCGCGTGCGCGAGATGTTCGATCTGCCCTAGCACGGCAAGGTGAGTGAGTGCCACGCCCTTCTGCAGGCCAGTGGTGCCGGCTGAATGCTGAATGAATGCCAGGCTTTCAGGTGAGTAGTCGAGCTTTGGAAGTTGAACGTCTCCATCGAGCGCGCTGCCATCATTGAAGCGAAGGAGCGTGGTCTGGTCGTCG
>CAWISU010000080.1:0-6066 GCA_963838765.1 uncultured Acidobacteriota bacterium
CGCGGAGCCATTACGTGATCGCATGGAGATCATCGAACTCCAGGGCTACACCGAAGAAGAAAAGATACACATCGCGTTTCAGTATCTGATTCCGCGGCAGATCGAAGAAAACGGCATCACGCCGGAACAGATCGAGTTCCCGGAAGAATCGGTCAGCAACATCATTCGCCATTACACGCGCGAAGCTGGCGTGCGCAACCTGGAGCGGAACATCGGTACGATCTGCCGCAAGCAGGCCCGCCGTCTAGCTGAAGGCAAGACTGAAAAGTTGGTGGTGACTGAGGGGATCGTCCACGAATTCCTGGGCGGCATCAAGGTTCGCAGCGAAGGCGAAATCGCGGAACGCACCAAGCGCGCCGGCGTCGTTGTGGGACTCGCTTGGACGCCATCTGGCGGCGACATTCTTTTCGTTGAAGCCAGCACAATGAAGGGCAAAGGCAACCTCAGCATCACCGGCCAGATTCAGGACGTGATGCGGGAATCGATGCAGGCCGGCCTGAGTTGGGTGCGCTCCAATGCCGCGTTGCTCGGCATTCAGGAAGACTTCTTCGAGAAGCACGATATTCACATTCACGTTCCCGCGGGCGCGATCCCAAAGGATGGGCCATCTGCGGGTGTGACCATCGTGACTGCGCTGGTCTCGTTGCTCACGAACCGGCCGGTGCGCCCTTTGCTGGCGATGACCGGAGAAATCACGCTGAGCGGCAACGTGCTTCCAATTGGCGGCGTGAAGGAAAAGGTTCTGGCTGCCAAGAGAGCAGGAGTGCATGACATCATCCTGCCCGCGGAAAACAAAACCAACGTCGAAGAGGATCTCACGCCGGAGCAGTTGGAAAACGTCGAGATGCACTACGTTAAGCTCATCAGCGAAGTGCTGGAACTGGCCCTGCCCTCGACGCCGCGGGAAGAGAAGCAGGACGCGGAAGAACGGGAGAAAGTGCTCAGCGAGCAACCGGTAGGCTAAGAAACAAACAGGGTTGTTGGATCAGATGCCAGCTTTCGGAAACGGGGGCTGGCATATTCTTTATGAGATAAAGTTACCTGTGTACAGCCTCCACAGTATGGAACTTAATCGGCGGAGAAGTGTTAATACTTAGAGCAACGCGGTGCGTTAGCGACCGCAGCGAAGAGGCATAACCTTAATGAAGACGCATAAGGCATTAGTAGTTGGAATTGTCCTGGCGGGGCTATTGCTGATGTTGCAAGCGCCGCTAAAAGTGGCGGCCCAGGGACCACCACCGCCGGATCAGGTACAGCCCGCTGAGCAGCAGGGGCCGGGGCAGGATCCTCCAGGCCGGGTAGCACGGCTAAGTTTTTCGGATGGATCGGTTTCCTTTCAGCCAAGCGGCGAAGGGGATTGGGTGCAAGCAGTCCCTAACCGACCGCTGACCACGGGGGACAACATATGGGCTGACAAGGATTCGCGAGCCGAACTGCAAACCGGCTCGACTTCGATCCGCCTGGACTCGGAGACCAGCGTTACGTTTCTTGATCTCGATGACCGCACCACCCAGTTAAAGCTGTCCCAGGGTTCTATCATCGTGCGAGTACGCCACCTGGATGACGAAGATCAGTTCGAAATCGATACGCCCAATCTGGCGTTCCAGATTCAGCGCACGGGGGAATATCGCATCGATGTGAGCCCAGATGGAAATGAAACCGATACTACGGTTTGGCATGGCCGAGCGGAAGTCACCGGCGGCGGAGCCAGTTATGTCGTGGTCGCTGGACAGAAGGCGCGCTTCACCGGCGGTGATCAATTGGATCATGAAATCGACCAGATACCCAATCGCGACGATTTTGACAACTTCGTATTTCAGCGCGACGAACGCGAAGATCACGCCGAGTCGTCAAATTACATCTCACCAGAGGTGACGGGTGCGGAAGACCTTGATGAATACGGCCACTGGCGCTATGTGGCGGACTACGGTCCAGTGTGGGCCCCGGCTGCCGTGGCTCCGGGATGGGCTCCCTATCGATACGGCCACTGGGTTTGGGTTGCGCCTTGGGGCTGGACCTGGGTTGAAGACGAGCCTTGGGGCTTCGCTCCGTTCCACTATGGACGCTGGGCGTTTGTGGAAAGTTCGTGGTGCTGGGTGCCGGGTCCGGTGGTTGTACGGCCGGTGTATGCCCCGGCGCTGGTCGCGTTCGTGGGCGGAGGCGGATTCGGCATAGGGGTTGGTGTCGGCGTGGCCTGGTTCCCGCTGGCTCCGCGCGAAGTGTTCGTACCCTGGTATCACACCAGTCCGGGCTACGTTAACAATGTAAACATCACCAACACGCGGGTTTCCGTAACCCAAGTGACGAACGTGTACAATACCACAATCATCAACAACAACACGACCAACGTAACGCGAATCACATATGCCAACCAGCACGTGACCAATGCTGTGACCGCAGTAAATCATGACACCTTTGTCAATGCCCGTCCGGTCGCAGCCAGCATGGTGAAGGTGGATCAAAAACAGATTGAAAGCGCTCCGGTGGTCCACAACATTCCGGCACAGCCGGCCCGTGCGAGCGTCATGGGAGCCGGCCGGCCAGCAACGGTAAAACCCCCAGCCGCAGTCATGAACCGGCAGGTGGTAGCGGTCAAACAGCCCCCCGCTCCTCGTGCTTCTTTCGAACAGAGGCAGGCTGCCGCGCCGAACGTGCGCACGGAGACCCCGGGACAACCTCAACCTGCAGCCCGCGCGGCGAATGAGCCGCCACGGCCAGCGCAACCAGCACAACCTGCGGCTAAGCCGCAGCCCCCGGCCGGGCAGCCTCCACGTCCGCAGACTCCTCCGAATTCAGCAAACGAGCATCCGGCAGCATCGCCGACTGCTCCGCGTCCGGGATCAACGCAACCTGCGGAACCATCACGTCCTTCTGAGGCAGCGCGTCCCGCCGAACCGGCAACTCCGGCAGAACGCTCGGTGCCGCGTCCACCGGCGGCGCAGGGCGGGCACCCGTTGGTGAAACCCGCTCCTCCGGTGCAGGAGAATCCTCAACACCAGCAGAACGAGCAAACTAAATTCAACAACTGGCAGCAGCAGCGGCAGAGTTCTGCTCCCCGACCGCCAGCGCCTCGGGCGGAGCCGTCGCACTCGCAGCCTCCTGCGCACGAAGAGAAGCATAAATGAACGAGCTGTAATTCGTGCGCGCAACAGATCCCGTGCCAGTTCTCGAAAGGGAACTGGCATTTTTCTGTTCACCACAAAAACGCAGAGTCCCAGAAAACCGCTTCTGCTTTTTCCTCTGTGACTCTGTGGTGGGGCGGTCGCGTTACACTATTCTCTAAGCGCCCAGCAATTACGGCGATCCCAATTTCATGCAGGTTCGCATTTTATTTTTCGGCATGCTGAAGGATCTGACGGGACGGGGCAGTGACCTCCTCACCGTGCCAGAACATGCCACGTTGGGCGACGTCTTTATTCATTATGAGGAGATTGCGCCTCGGCTTTCGGAACTCGCCGCTTCGATTGCCATTTCAGTCAACCAGGAATTTGCCGGGCTCGAGTCGGAGCTGAAAGAAGGGGACGAGATTGCATTTCTGCCGCCGGTGAGCGGAGGCTTGACGGACTCCGAAGGCGAGACGCTTGCGCGACCCCGGCACTACTCTTCAATCGTGCGCGAAAAAATCGACACGCAAGCAGTGCTGGCCAAGCTCAAGCAGCCCGCGGACGGGGCCGCAGTCGTATTTGAAGGCGTGGTTCGCGACCATACGCGCGGCCGGCGCACACTCTATCTAGATTACGAAGCCTATGAAGAGATGGCTCTCAAGCAGATGGATGCGCTGGCTGAGCAAGCACTGCGGCAGTTCCCGATCCGCGATGTTGCCATGGTTCATCGCTTGGGCCGGTTGGAAATCGGGGAGACCAGTGTGCTAATCGTCGTCGCGTCGGCGCATCGTGCGGCTGCCTTCGATGCCTGCCGCTGGCTTATCGATACGCTCAAGCGCACCGTGCCCATCTGGAAAAAGGAACATTTCGAGGATGGCGCAGTTTGGGCCGATGGCGAGCCCTTTCCTGCCGGCATTCCCAAGGCGGAAGGCAGCCATTCCGAAAGGCCTGCATCTAAGTGAGCAGATTGCCTCTTCTCGGCTCCGGCAGAAATTGTTTGCGAATTTTGCAGTTAAAGCCTCTTCCTCAGAAAGAGGATGTGCGCGAATTTCGCCAAAAGAAGCGCGCCAGGACAGCTAAGAACCATTTCACCCTCCGAATGCGAAACCTGCTTTTTTCCCTGACTGTCGCAGTCTCGCTCTCGCAAGCGCAGGTACCAAAACCACCTTGGGCCACAGGCGGATCAAACCCGGCAAAACCGGCGTCAGCTGAAAGTTCGAAGAATAGCGACAGCACGAACGCAGCGCAGAATCCCGAAACCACGCTCAAGGTCGACGTAAAACTGGTGAACGTGTTCGTCACGGTCACGGACGAGCACGGCGCGCCCGTAGCTGGTTTGACAAAGGATAACTTCAGGTTATCGGAAGACGGCAAACCCCAAACCATTTCGGTGTTCGACAAAGAGTCGGCGCTGCCGCTTTCTATAGTGCTCGACATTGATACCAGCTTGAGCACGCGCAAAGACCTGCCACTCGAACTGGCGTCGGCGCGCCGCTTTGCGCACGCCATTCTTCGGCCCGTCGATGCGCTCTCGCTCTACGGTTTCAGCGAAGTCGTCAGCGAGGTCGTGCCCTTCACCTCCGACCTGAAGACCATCGATCACGGCGTCGACCGCGTTCGCCTGGGGTCGGCCACCGCCCTATACGACGCTCTCTACCTTGGGGCCCATGCGCTCGAGACACGAACAGGGAGAAAGGTGCTCGTTGTGATCACCGATGGCGGGGACACGGTGAGCCGCGTGGATTACAAAGAAGCGGTTCGTTCCGCTCAAGAAGCCGAGGCCATCGTCTACAGCATCATTGACGTTCCTATCGAGGCGAGCGCGGGGCGGGATATCGGCGGAGAACACGCCTTAATTCAGATTTCCGAAGACACCGGCGGAAAGTATTTCTACGCCACTTCGCTGCCTCAACTCGATGATGCTTTCCGGAAAATCAGCGATGAACTACGCACGCAATACCTGCTAGCCTACTATCCTTCACAGCGGCTCTCCGATTCCAGTTTTCGTCGCATCGAAGTGAAAGTCGACGGAGCGTCTACCGTTTCCCCGCTTACGGTGCGGCACCGGACCGGATATTACACTACCAAGTCACGCTTCTAGTGCTGGGGAAAACGGCTCCTGTAGCCCCCAGAGCTAGACATAACGCGAAATCAGTGTCAGCTTCTCCGCATCATTATTCGCGAAAAATTTCAGGATTCGACATCTCTAAAGGGATTACCATTTGCTATAACTATCTGACAGTCCGCGAATGCTCATACCCTGAATGCCTCTGGCATTTTTTAAGGAAGGTTGATCATGTCCCCCAGTCTCCGTTTTCGCAAGCTGGAAAAAGCACTACTGACGATGGCCGTTGTGATTGCGTCCTCCATCGCTCTGTACGCGCAGACTACGATTTCAACAGGAAGCATTCAGGGCACTGTCACCGACCCAAGTGGTGCGCTCGTCGCCGGGGCCAAGGTCACGATTACCAACAAATCTACCGGTCGAGTGATCAATGCCACCACGACTTCCGCGGGAGCTTACACATCGGGCGCATTAACGCCAGGCGATTACATGGTGCGCATCGAAGCAAAAGGTTTCAAGACCTCGGAGGCGCCTCTCACGGTACAAGTCGGGGTCACCTCGTCTGGCAACATCAAGCTGCAAGTCGGAGAGGCTGCTCAAGTGGTGGAAGTGCAAGCTTCCGACGTACAGGTAAATACCGAACAAGCCACGATTCAAGGAGTGCTAACGACCCAGCAGATTGAGAATCTGCCTATTAACGGACGCAACTTCCTCGATCTGGCGCAATTGGAACCGGGAGTGCAAATTCAGGATGGTGGCAACTTCGATCCCACCAAGAACGGATTCTCATCCATCTCATTTGGCGGACGCTTTGGACGTACAGCGCGAATTGAAGTCGACGGCCTCGACATCAGCGATGAAACTGTAGGCACGACCACCCAAAATGTCCCGGAAGGT
>CAWISU010000081.1:0-14926 GCA_963838765.1 uncultured Acidobacteriota bacterium
TTGTCCTCGCAGCCGGAAACTACTTCGCCCTCCTCGTCCTCGTTCGCTTCCCGGAGAAGCGGATCTGGAGATTCTAGCGCATCCTCGCCGGCGGCCTCTTCGAAGAAAGCGCCCAGAGCCTTCAATACATAGGATGGTTCTAGCGTCGCCGAGGTGCATGCCGAACCGCTTGAAACCGCGATATCGTTGATGCCCATGAGCAACGATTCGCCTTCCACGTAGGCGAAACTGATATTCAGGTTGCCCGGCAGACGATGTTCCATAGAGCCGTTGATGTATACCTCGTCTAGCCGACCCATGATTCTGTCGCGCAGACGGTTGCGAAGCCCGGCCAGATGGCAGGCTTCTTTCGGCATTTCTTCGGTCGCGATCGCACATGCCTTGCCCAGACCAACAATTCCCGGCACGTTCAGGGTTCCCGAGCGCATGCCACGCTCATGGCCGCCGCCGTCGATGATGGCGGAAATCTGCACGCGTGGATTCTTGCGGCGGACGTACAGCGCGCCCACCCCCTTAGGTCCGTACATTTTATGGGCCGAAATCGACATCACATCGATGTTTTGCCTGTTTACGTCCACCGGGATTTTGCCCACGGCCTGCGTCGCATCGGTGTGGAAAATAATTCCATGCTCGCGGCAAAGCTTGCCAATTTCCGCCACCGGCTGCACCACGCCAATCTCGTTGTTGGCAAACATGATCGTCACAAGGATGGTCTTGGCATCCATCGCACGCTTCAGTTCGTCGAGATCAACCAAGCCGTCCTTCTGAACCGGCATATACGTGACACGGAAGCCGTATTTCTCCAGGCGCTTGCAGGTGTCGAGGACGGCCTTGTGCTCGGTCACGGCGGTGATGATGTGATTGCCCTTTTCCTTGTACATTTCGGCGACGCCCTTGATGGCCAGGTTGTCGCTTTCGGTCGCACCCGAAGTAAAAATTATTTCCTTGGTGGTGGCGCCGACCAGTTTCGCAATGCGTTCGCGAGCGGTCTCCACGCCCTCTTCGGCTGCCCAGCCGAACGAGTGATTGCGGCTGGCGGCATTGCCAAACTTCTCCATGAAATAAGGCAGCATTTCTTCCAACACCCGCGGATCCATTGGCGTGGTGGCGTGGTTGTCCATGTAGACGGGCAGCTTGATTCCGTCGGGAGCTACGTGTTCTGCCTGGGGGATCGTCTTTACGTCCGTGCTCATAATTGCTCTCCTACCTGACCTTTATGTAATCGTCACCAGCTCAGCCGGCTTCTTCGTTTCTGCTTCTTCGTGCGAATGAGTTTCTTCCTTCATCTCTGAGATACTGATGCGCCGCAACACCTGTTCGATGCTCTCGTTGACTCGGCGGAGCGGTTCGCGAATTGTGCAGCGATCGGTCTGGTCGCATTCGCCGCGCACGGTGATGCACGAAGTGATAAACAACGGACCATCAATAGCTCGAATCACTTCAAACGCGCTGATCGTTCCCGGGTCGCGCGCCAGGGTGTAGCCGCCATTCATCCCATGCTGTGAGTGCAGCAACCCGGCCTTCACCAGGCGCTGCAGAATCTTCGCTAGAGCTTCCTGCGGAATACCGTACGCGTCGGCAACATCTTTTGCACTGCAAGCACCGTGAGGCGCACGCTCGGCCAAGTGCTTCATCGCCATTAAGCCGTAATCCGCTTTCTTGGTCAGCTTCAGCATTTGGGAACCGAAATCCGACCTTTTCAGTCGGATATGCATATTATAGGGCTCAATCACTTAGAATTGCAACCCGTACAGCGAACGGCGAGATTTGCGGATCCAACGGTAACTATATTGTATTTAACTGTTTACAGGATGGCGATCTTTAAGGTCGTATTTTAATTTCGTCCGCGTCCAGAGAAATATTTGACGGGACGCATCTCCGCGCAGTTGCCGCCGCTAGCCCTCGCGAGATTTTTTTCGAAAACACTTGACAAGCTAACCAGTCAGGCTAAAATACCGCAATTTCCGGCAAACCTCACAGCAGCCTCGCCAGGCCGAACGTGATCGCCCGGGTTTATGACTTCAATCCCGCCGTCGCCACCCCCCGATAAGCGCAGCAACTCGAACGAGTGTAAGCACCCGCGTGTGCGAATTGTCGCCCGTGAGGAAGACGCCGAATTCGTCGAATGCGTGGAGTGCGGCGACATATTCGAATCTAGTGAGTTTAAGGATATGATGATCGAAGATACCCGGCTGAAGAACGAATCCTGAAAGCACTTTCCTGTCGTTTGCACATAAGTCTCGCCCGGCGCCGGTAGGATGTTCCCAGTGACGAAGGTAATCTTCCGCGGGAACTTGCGCTTGTTTGGACGAACCGCAGTTTGTTAGTGTCAGCATGGGAACAATTGCTCACGGAGAGGTCATGTCAGTTGCGGCTCTGGTCGTCGACGACTCCATGCTCATCCGGCACACCGTGTGCCGCTTCCTGGAGGAGCGCGGCTTTGCGGTAGAGTCAGCGACGAATGGGCGCGAGGCGCTCGAATCGTTAAAGAGGGTGCACCCGGACATCATTATTACCGATATGCAGATGCCTACGATGAGCGGTAGCGAGCTCATCACTGCGGTCAAGAACGACCCGGCTCTGGCTGGAATCCCCATCGTGATCGTCGCCGGCAAACAAAGTGGTTTCGAGCAAACGGAGAAGCGAGCCAACTTCACCATATTCAAGGACATTAATATCGAGGAGCAACTGGCCAAGGCCCTCGGAGTAGTCCTGGGTACAAAAGCGGCGAAAGCACAAGCGGCCAAAAGCAGCACCTAGCAATTGGCACTTAGCTCCTGAAGATTCTTGGGTAGCCACATCAGTAGTTGAGTGCGGAGTGCTGGCTAAGTGCTCTCTTACTTCAACACCATCCCTGCTTCTGCTGAGAAATCCATCGGCGCATAATCGCGAGTGAGAAATTTTGGATAGGCGGCGGCTGCAATCATCGCGGCGTTGTCCGTCGACAGGGGACGGGAGGGAAAATACACGGACAGCCCCTCTGTGGCGGCGTCTTTCTCGAACTGCTGGTGCAATTCCTGATTCGCCGCTACGCCCCCAGTTATGAACAAGGTAACGACATCATAGGCGCGCGCGGCCGCCAGAGTCTTTCCCGCCAGATCCTCTACCATCGCCCGCTGGAAGGAAGCTACAAGGTCTAGCGTTTGCTGGTCAGAATGGAGCAAATAGTGTTCGAGCTTGGGCTGCGTAATCGCCGACAGCGCTTTACGCCGCTCAGCAATCGAACTTTGCAGGTTGTGAGTTTCCACATAGCGCAAAACTGCGGTCTTAATTCCGCTGTAGGAGAAATCAAAGCGCGGACCGTCATAACTCCGCGCGGTTTTGCGGTCGTTCCGATCTCTGTGCTTGAGCTGCGAAGGCGAAAACTTCACCGCTTGAGGATCGCCGTGGGTCGAAAGCTTATCTACGATAGGACCGCCCGGATACCCCAGACCCAGCAACTTTGCGACTTTATCAAACGCTTCCCCAGCAGCGTCGTCACGCGTATGTCCGATATTCCGGTACGACCAATTGTTGCCTCGCGTACTTACGAGATAAAGATGGGTGTGGCCGCCGGAGACGACCAGCGCCAGCACCGGGAAACGTAACTCGTGATTTCCCTTGCGGCGCTCTTCAAGCAGCACAGCGTGAATGTGGCCTTCGAGGTGATTTACCGCAATCAAAGGCTTGTCGAGAGCAAAGGCGAGCGCCTTGGCGTAGCTGATGCCAACCAGCAGAGCACCCGCCAGCCCCGGCCCCTGAGTGACGGCCACCGCGTCCACAGATTGATAAGTATGTCCCGCATCGGCCAATGCTTTGCGGACAACCGGCACGATCGCCCGCAGATGCTCACGGGACGCCAACTCGGGCACGACGCCTCCGTAAGGCTGGTGCGTGGCGATCTGGGAGAACACAACATTGGAGACAATCTGCTCACCCGATCGAACCACCGCCGCCGCAGTCTCGTCGCAGGAGGTTTCGATGCCGAGGATGTAGGCGTCGGGCATATCCCTATATTATCTGGTAGAGCGCACTTCATGGCCGCCATGCTCAAAGACTTTGCGATTTCGATCATTCGCATCTTGCGGGAGCATGGCCACAAAGCCTACCTGGTTGGCGGATGCGTACGCGATCTGCTGCTCGGCCGCGAGCCTGCTGATTACGATGTCGCTACTGACGCGACTCCCGAACAGGTCATGCGCATCTTTCCCGAGACTTATGCGGTCGGCGCGCAGTTCGGAGTCGTGCTAGTTCCGTCGCCGGAAAGAGACGTTGCAAGCAACGTTTCTATAGAAACCGGTGCCGACGTAACTTGTTACGTCTCGCCCAAGGGCAACGTCGTCGAGGTTGCCACGTTTCGCAGCGACATCGGATACAGCGACGGCCGTCATCCCGACCAGGTTCGTTTCAGCAAAGATCCGCGGGAAGACGTGGAACGCCGCGATTTCACCATCAACGGCCTGCTGCTCGACCCGGTCACAAACGAGGTTCTAGATTTCGTCGGCGGACGCAAAGACCTCAAAGCCTGCATCATTCGAACGATTGGTAACCCGGATCGCCGTTTTTCCGAGGACAAGCTTCGCATGCTGCGTGCTGTCCGCTTTGCGGCACGTTTTGGCTACACCATTGAACCCGAAACATTTCAGGCGATTCAAAAGCTGGCATCGCAAATTCATCAGGTTTCACGGGAACGCGTCCGCGACGAACTCAGCAAGATGTTGACCGAGGGCCACGCACGCCAGGCTTTTCTTCTTCTCGACCAAACCGGACTGCTGCACGAAGTTCTGCCTGAGATCGAAACCATGAAAGGAGTTGAGCAACCCCCGCAGTTTCATCCTGAAGGCGACGTGTTCATACATACTCTGCTTTTGCTCGACAAGTTGCCGCATCCCTGCCCAATCACTCTGGCCTGGGGCGCATTGCTGCATGATGTGGGCAAGCCTGCAACATTCCGAGTCGCTTCCGACCGCATCCGCTTTGATGGGCACGTCGACGTCGGCGTCAAAATCGCAGAAGAAATCTGCGCCCGTTTGCGCTTTTCCAAAGACGAGACCAACCGGATTCTCGCGCTTGTCGACAATCACATGCGCTTCGCGCATGTGCAGCAGATGAAGGAATCTACATTCAAAAGGTTTGTGCGGATGCCGCGCTTCGACGAACACCTGCAGTTGCATCGAATGGATTGTCTGTCCAGCCATGAAGATCTTACTTCCTACAATTTCACGCGTGAGAAGATGGCTGCCATGACGCCCGCGGCCCTGCGTCCGGCGCCGTTGATCACCGGCGACGACTTGATCGCCGCCGGCTATCCGCCCGGCCCGCAATTCAAGAAAATTCTTTCAGCGGTCGAGGATCGGCAACTGGAAGGCATCCTGCGAAGCCGGGACGAAGCTATGACATTTGTGGGCAGCGAGTTTCCGAACGGGGCGAACAACATCGGGCTCCGGAATTCATGAAGAGGTGTGAACATAGAGTTCCAGACGAATCCACCAACAAAAGGTGCAAAATCTCGATCGTATCCAAATCTTGTCAAGCCCCTCCCGAGGCGTAAATTCATCTAAGTCGCTGACAACACTGGGAATATATTGTTATAAAGTATGGCGGGTTTACCCTGCGCGAACTGCTATTCTGAAAATTAAGAGAAAAATATTAAGGGTGGGCTCGAAGCGGAAGAAACGTGGCTACAACGCCCGTGCCAAACACAGATGAAGATCACCGAAAAAGATGTCGCCTACGTTGCGGACCTGGCAAATCTGGAGTTAACGGAAGACGAACGCAGCGTCTTGCTGCGCGATCTGAACTCGATTCTCGATTACATGGATCGGCTGAACCAGTTGGATACCACAGACGTGCCGCCGATGGCACAAGTATCTGACCGATACGGAGTCGACCAGTCAAAAACCGGGAGCGCGCGCTTTGCTTACGCCAGCCGCGAAGATATCCTCGAAGGCTTGAGAAAATCGCTGCCGCATGAGGTAGCGTTGCAAAACGCTCCCGATACGGACGGAACGTTTTTCAAAGTACCCAAGGTGATCGAGCGATAAAGTCGCTCCCTTTGCCTTATCGCAATTATTCCTTATGGACTTGAATTCACTCACGATCGACGCCGTTCGCTCCGCCATACAGGAGCGCAGAACCACAGCCACATCGCTCACAGAGGCGTTCTACTCCAAGATCGAAAAAGATGATCCAAGAATTGGCGCTTATTTGATTCTTTCCAAGGAGCGGGCATTAGCCAAGGCAGCGGAGATCGATGCCTTGGCCGCAAAAGGTGAGGAACTGCCGCCGCTGGCCGGTGTTCCGGTTGGCATCAAGGATGTGATGGCCACGCGCGGCATCCGTACTACCGCCGGCTCGAAAATTCTGGGCGACTATATTCCGCCGTATGACTGCACGGCGGTGGCTCGGATGGAAGCTGCCGGCGCGGTTGTGCTGGGCAAGCTGAACTGCGATGAATTTGCCATGGGATCTTCAAACGAGAATTCGGCTTGGCACCCAGTTCATAATCCCCGCGATCTGAGCCGCGTGCCCGGAGGCTCCTCCGGAGGATCAGCGGCAGCGGTGGCAGCGGACATGGCAGTGGCGACGCTGGGTTCAGACACTGGTGGCTCAATCCGGCAACCCGCAGTCGTTCTGCGGAGTGGTGGGCTTGATGCCGACGTATGGCCGAGTATCGCGTTATGGCTTAATCGCGTTTGCTTCGTCCCTCGATCACATCGGACCGCTCACGAAAACCGTGAAGGATGCGGCCACGGTGCTGCGCACCATCGCCGGCCGCGACCCCATGGATCCCACTTCCGCCGAAGTGGCAGTTCCCGACTACGTGGCCGAACTGGCGAAGCCCGTGCGCGGGCTCAAGCTCGGCGTTGCAAAAGAATATTTCGGAGAAGGCTTGGACACCGATGTTCGAAAATTGGTGGAAGCTGCGATTCAAAAGTTGGCGGCGTCCGGCTGCGAGATCATTCCGGTTTCGCTGCCGCACACGGAATATGCGATTCCGACTTACTATATTCTGGCCACAGCCGAAGCTTCGTCGAACCTGGCCCGCTTTGATGGTGTCCGCTATGGTCACCGGGCTCGCGATGCGCGCACGCTTTCCGAAATGTACCGTCGCAGCCGCGATCAGGGATTTGGCGCGGAGGTAAAGCGTCGCATCATGTTGGGCACATACGCGTTGAGTGCGGGATACTACGACGCCTACTACTTGAAGGCGCAGAAAGTACGCACCCTGCTCGCCCGCGACTTCGACGACGCGTTCACGAAGGTGGATGCGATTGTGACTCCAACCAGTCCCACGGCCGCATTCAAGTTGGGGGAGAGGGTCGACGATCCGCTCGCTATGTATCTCGCTGACATCTTCACGGTAACTGCGGATTTGGCGGGCATTCCTGGAATTTCAGTCCCTTGCGGTCAGACACAAGAGAACTTGCCGATCGGACTGCAGATTCTAGGCAAGCACTTTGATGAGGCCACGATTTTGCGGGTGGCCCATGCTTACGAGCAGGCGGTGTAGCTTTGTCCAGCGTGTCTGTATTTCTTTGCTATAGCGGCTGGTAATACTGTTCGCCCGCGCAGGCGCGGCAGAGCAGTTTTCCATCACGATGCACTTCACGGCGAAAGTTAATTCCTTCGCCGCAGACTTCGCAAACAATACGTTCGCCCTTGTATCCGGGAAATTCTTCCGGGGGTAGGTCGACTTTCACCCATTGCGTGGTGAAAAGGTCGTCATCGGGCATTTCACGATAAGCCAGCATCTGCTGGCTGTTTTTATTTTTGAGTTCGGGATGCATCTCGCGGGCCAGGGCCTTCGATGATTCCTTGGCCGCGATGCGCACCGCTTTGCCGCTGTTCACGTCGACGAAGGTCGCAGCCATTTTGCCCCAGTCCCGAAACTTCAGTGCGCGTTTACCCAGACGGCAGCCAGTCACCACGGCGACCGCGTCGGTGGCACAGCGGTCGATCTCCACAAAAGTGACAAGGCGTTTTCGATCCTTGCCGCCGGGATCGTCGATACCCAGCTTCGTCAGGCCCAGCATGGCCAAGCGAACGCCAAGGACCTGTCCGGCGCAGAGGTGACCATGCGCCTGCTCCGCCTCTACAAGGTATTCGTCGAGAGATTTCATTTCAGTTGTTCGTTGCCAGTTGCCGCCTGCATTGCATTGTAGTCCGCGAACCGGCAGATAGTCAGGATCCCAAAGCATCCCTAACTAAGACTAAGGAGAAGTTTCATCATGAAATCAAGCTCGCGCCCACTCCGACTCTCAATCCCGAAGTCAAAAGC
Source organism: uncultured Acidobacteriota bacterium (assembly GCA_963838765.1). GTDB lineage: Bacteria > Acidobacteriota > Terriglobia > Terriglobales > Acidobacteriaceae > JABDBE01. The sequence goes on from CAWISU010000081.1 coordinate 8,261, forward strand.
AGTTCTCGCGATTGTGTTGTCGATCTCACTTCTGGCCACCGGCTGCAGTGCCCAATGGTTAAGCATCGCTCTCGCCGATTTACCGGCCCTAATACAAATGGCATTGAACATCGGCACGATTGTTACAACACTGCAGTCCGGCCAGCAGATTAGTGCCACGGATGCCGCGGCTATCCAAAACATCTCGGCCCAGGCCAGCAAAGATCTAAATCTTCTGCAGACGCTCTACAACGACTACAAAGCGAACCCGACCGAAAGCGCTCTGCAGAAGATCCAGAACGTGATCGCGGACATCAACCAGAGCCTGCCAGCGCTTTTGCAGTCGGCGCACATCGCCGACCCGGTTCTATCGGCCCGAATTGCTGCCGGAGTCAATCTGATTCTTACCACGGTCGCCAGTTTCGCTGCGCTGATCCCACAAACCGAACTGGCTCCCGCAGCGCAAGCCAAGATTCAAAAAGTGACACGCCGACAGGCTGTGATTCCCAATGCAACCGATTTGAAGAAGCAGTGGAATCAGCAGGTCTGCGGACCCACTGGAAACTCTGCGTTGGACTTCAGTACCGCTGGGTGCGCGCTTAGATAACGATTCGTTAAGTTCCTTGCAGATCAACCGAAGCCTCCTCCTGTGCCCATCGCGTAGGTGGAGGCTTTTTTCTGGCCGGGCGAAACCACGATTCCAGATTGCGTGGAACAGGAGACGATTATGGACTTGAATCGAGCAATTCAGTTCGGACTCTTAGTAAAAGCAGTTGAAACCGTGCTACCCGCGAATACCACCAATGCAGCTGGTCAAAGTGTACCTGCCATCTATGACCCTTACCACGTTGGCTACAAAGTTGTCAGTACAATTCTTGGTAATGATCTCGCGACGAATATGAATCCTCGCCGAGGCCATCAGATCGTGTCGTTCGGTTTCATCCTTCAAGCTCCTAATAACGATCTGGTCATCGCCATTCGCGGCACCGAGGGCATTTGGGAATGGATTCATGATTGTGAATTCCTCGCAGCGAAGTGCCCATTCCTGGCCAGCGCGGGGCACACAGAGGATGGGTTCACCGCAATCTACAACTCGCTCCGCGTCGCATCCACTTCCGCTCGCGTAGTGGATGCGCTGGCGGCGCTGCCATTTAGTCAAGGTACAAACTCATTAACGATCTGCGGGCACAGCCTTGGTGGCGCGCTGGCTACGTTGCTCGCCCTTGATGTGGCGGCCAACACTAAGTTCAAAAATCTGACGGTCTACACTTACGCCAGCCCGCGGACCGGAAACTCATTGTTTGTTAGTACGTACAACCAGGTCGTCCCAAGAACTTATCGTATCGTCAATCGAGCAGATCTTGTTCCTAAGTTGCCTTCGCCACCTTTTTATGAACATGCGGCGGGACTCTACGAGTTAAACTCGGTCACGCTGAGTCCTCCGAAGTTCTTGGTCAAATGTGAACTTGCATGTGAACACCATATGACTTCGTATCTGCATCTGTTGTCGTTGCTGGCAGGGGAAACTGTTCAACCGCTAGACGCTGGATGCGTTCCCCGCCCAAGCGCTGGTGCGCTTCTTTAGGAGTCAGGGAACAACGCGCTTACTTGCGTTTCCAGCGCGCGCCATCCTTTGTTATTTCCACAACGATGCCGGTGGCGCCGAGTTCAGCGCGGTAAGCGTCAGAGAGTTTGAAGTTGCGCGATCGCCGCGCCGCTTCCATCTCCGCTACTTTCTTTTCAATGTCGGCATCTGACAGTTGCTGCGCTCCGAAGGTTGCGAGCAGTTCCGGACTGATCTCGTCCGCGCGACCTTCTACTCTCGCCCACTCCACAATGCTGCGAATTTTCGGCGCGTCATCATCTTTCAGAACTGCGAATAGTTCATCGAAGCTTTCCAACGTGGCAAGCAGCGCTGGAATGTCATCCCTCCCGAATTGCCCCGCGTCCATCGCGGCATTGGCCTTCCGCACCATATCGAAAATCGCAGCCTGGGCTAGTGCCGTATTAAGGTCGTCGTTCATGCCCGATCGCATTCGCTCTGCCGTCTCCTGCGCCAGAGCAGCCATGCTTGGCGTAGCGCCCTCCGGAAACCGTCCGCTGGTCAGACGCAGTTGAAAGTTCCGCAAGCGCTCCACCGACACAGCTGCCTGTTTCAGCCCGTCGAAAGTGAAGTTAAGCTGATTGCGATACGGAACCGACGCCAGCAGAAAGCGAATCGACGACGGCTTATGTCCCTTGAGCACGAGGTCGCGGAGCGTGAAAAAGTTACCTTGGCTTTTGGACATCTTCTCGCCCTCGACCAGCAGAAAACGAACGTGAAACCAGAAATGTGCGAGGGGCTTTCCGCTGAGCGCCTCGGACTGTGCGATTTCGTTTTCGTGGTGGGGAAAGATCAGGTCTTCGCCGCCGGCATGCAGATCGAAGGTGTCTCCCAATTCCTCCATGGACATGACTGAGCACTCGATGTGCCAGCCCGGTCGCCCCGGGCCGATCGTGGTCTCCCACGAAGTCTCACCCGGTTTCGGCGCCTTCCACAATGCAAAATCACGCGCGCTGTCTTTTTCATATTCGTCTACGTCCACGCGCGCTCCGTCTTCCATTCCGGCAAAATCTTTCTTGGAAAGCTTTCCGTAGGCTGGAAACTTCGCGATCCTGAAATAGTAGGACCCGTCCTCGGTGCGATAGGCGAATCCTTTCTTCTGCAGTTCGGCAATAAATTGCGCCATCTCGGGGATGTGATCAGTGGCGCGCGCCAGAATTGGCTGCTCAATGTTCAACGCTGAAGCGTCTTCGAGGAACGCCTTCTCATATTTTGCCGTGTATTGCTTGACGCTTACACCGGCACTCACCGAGTTGCGAATGATCTTGTCATCGACGTCGGTAATGTTCATCACGTGGCGTATCTTGTAACCGCTCTGGCGCAGAAAGCGACGCAGCACATCCACCGCAATGAATGTCCGGAAATTGCCAATGTGACCGTAGTCGTAGACCGTTGGCCCGCAAGAATACATGCGGACCTCGTTATCTTCGAGCGGCCGAAACTCTTCCACCCTGCCCGAGAGTGTGTTGTAAAGATTGAGAGCCATAGTCAGAGCCAGATTAGAAAAGAGAACCGTTCATTCTAGGGGGACGAACCTTACAAGTTCAACTGACCGCCCGTTGTCTTTGGTGACAATTGACACCATTGACGCTCTGCACAACAATAGGAGCAACATTCAAATCACAACTGGTGGAGAAAACTTATGGCCGACGAAGGCGAATACCTAGCCGAGGTCCACACCGGCTCCGGAAACGCCGCGAAGTGGATAATGCTTTTGCTTGCCGTGCTCTACGTTGCGGGCTCACTTTATTTCCTGTTCAACCTGCGCGAACGCATCGACCAGCTAGGCAAGGATCAAAGCACTAGCAACGCTCAGATCGCCGAACTCAGCAAACGCATGCAGTCTGCCGAGGCCGACTCGGAAACCCTCGCTACGCAGCTCGGCATGACCAAGAAGGAACTCGCCGCCCGCTCCGCTGAGTTACAACGCGAGCAGGTCGCCCAACGGGCCTCACAACAACGTCTCGCCGAGGAGCAGAAACAGCAGATCACCCAGGTTAACGGCGAAGTCGCCAATGTCAAAACAGATGTCGGCGGAGTCAAAACCGATGTCGCCTCCACCAAGGCCGAACTCGCAGCTGCCGAAGCCAAGCTGCAGAGCGCGGTTGGCGACCTGGGAGTGCAGAGCGGCCTGATCGCCAATACCCGCAGCGATCTCGAGGTGCTCAAACATAAAGGCGATCGCAACTACTACGAGTTCACTTTGGTCAAAGGAGCGAAGCCCCAGCCGGTTTCGACCGTCAGTCTGCAACTAAAGAAAACGGATCCCAAGAAAGGCAAGTTCACGGTGAACGTGACCTCTGACGACAAGACCATCGAAAAGAGGGACCGCAACGTCAGCGAGCCCATCCAGTTCTACTCCGGGCGCGATCACCTGCTGTACGAAATGGTGATCTGGACGGTGGACAAGAAACAGGCCGTCGGATACTTGAGCACGCCCAAGAACGCGCCCGTCCCGGTGACCACGGGTACGGGTCAATAACGTGTGATTGTCCCGAGCGGAGAAAACTTCACGGAAGCATCGGTGGCGTGAGCGCAACCTTGAGGGCGTGATGAAATAGTTTTACTTAGTCAGGACCAGCGGTACCGGTTGATCGTAAGGTTGGATTGTGACCTTTAGCGACTTCCGGTTGGCGAATCCGTCCGGCGTGACTGGAAAGGCGACAATGACTGTTCCCGTAATCCGGCCGCCGGGATTGATTTTGGCTTCCCGTTCCAGAGGCGCGAGCGCGTGCTGCTTGAGGGTGGGGAATGCTTGGAAATAGCGGTCGAAATCCGATGGGGAAGCCGCATCGTCACTGAAGTTGCCGCTGCTGGTCTCAAGATCGGCCTTGATGGTATGAATCCAATATGGCTTGGTGCCATTATTCTGGAAAGAAACGTTGATCGCGACCATGATCGAATTCTGGTCGGGAATTTCCACTGAGACTATATCGTCGATCGACCCCGCAGTCGCCGAATGGGGCCGCTGGGCCAGGCTGGCGATCAGGGCAATCACCGCGATCACCGCGACTCCAATGACAACAATCTTCACCGGCGGAAGATTCTTTTTCGCCGTGCCGAATTCCTCACCGATCTGAAACGGGGTGCCGGATGGAGCCGCTGCAGATTCGCTCCGGGGCGTGGGCGGCGGAACTGGTACGGGGTCAGGCATAATCCCCTGCAATTGTAATCTCTTCCTGGCGAGAATCTCAAAGACATCAACTCACTGGCGTTACTCCGCCGAAGGGCAAAGTAGACGCGTGCCTGGCTATTGCAACTGGACTTATCATGGCCAACGAAATTTAGCTGCCTATCGCCTTGACAGCCAGCCGGGGCGGGGTCACAATGGCGCAGTTTCGGCGCCTCTGCACGGACTTTATCCGGAGAACAGCAGGCCGTCACTTCGCAAGTTCCTCTGATAACCCGAAGGGGGATGGGCCATGCCAGCCACTCGCATTCAGCACTTATTCCTCGGCCGAGTCTTCCCGTCGCGGTTGAAGCTTTTGGTGGTTCTCTGCCTCTGGAGTTCAAGCGTTGGCATCGTCCACGCGCAGAGCTACTCGGGCATGCTCACCTGGCACAACGATTTGGCCCGGACGGGACAGAACCTCCAGGAGACAGTCCTAGCCCCAACCAATGTCAATTCCAAAACATTTGGAAAGCTGTTTTCGTTCCCCGTGGATGGACAAATCTTCGGACAGCCGCTGTATGTCTACAATGTCGCTATTCCCGGCAAGGGGACGTACGACGTCGTTTATGTGACAACCGAGAATGATAGCGTGTACGCCTTCGATGCCGACGGCACGAACACAACCGCCCTGTGGTATGACAGCTTCATCAATCCCAGCAAGGGCATCACGCCCATTCCGTGCGCTGACACCGGGGCCAATCCTTGTCCATTCGCCTCGGTCATAGGCATTACCGGGACGCCCGTGATTGATCCCAGCAGCGGGACTCTTTACCTGGTCGCGGCAACGAAAGAGAACGGCAAATTTGTGAACCGGCTTCATGCGTTGGATATCACGAGTGGAGCGGAAAAGTTCGGAGGGCCGGTGCAGATTGAAGCCTCGGTTCCAGGGCGGGGCTCAGGGAATAAGCACGGTGTCGTGAGTTTCGACGCCCACCACCAATTGCAGCGGCCGGGATTGCTGTTGTTGAATGACATTGTTTATCTTAGCTGGGCTTCGTTCGGCGATGTCGCGCCATTTCACGGCTGGATCCTGGGTTACGGGGCGGCGAGTCTGAGTCAAATGGCCGTGTTCAACAGCACCCCGAATGGTTCTGATGGAGGCCTATGGCAGGGCGGAGCTGCTCCATCGGTCGACGCCACTGGCAACATCTACCTGATAACAGGCAATGGGACGTTCGACGTTAATAAAGGAGGCAGCGACTGGGGAGACAGTTTCCTCAAATTCGATTCCTCGCTGGCCGTGCTGGACTACTTCACCCCGTACGATCAATTGAAGCTGTCAAAGAATGACCTCGATTTGGGATCGGGCTCTGGCCTGCTCCTGCCTCCTCAGAACGGCAAGTTTCCCCACGAAATGGTCAGCGCTGGAAAGGAAGGACTCATCTACGTCGTGAATCGGTCGAAGATGGGCAAGTTCGATAGCCGGAAGAACGACGTGATCGAAACCGTGCGTGGGTCCGCGAACGGCTATTGGAGCAGCGCGGCCTATTGGAACAACGCCGTTTATTACGCAGGAAGAGAAGATTTTCTCAGCGAATACGCTTTGTCGAAAGGGTTGCTATCCAAGAGCCCGGTGCATAGCGCACCTACCAAATTTTCTGCGGGCAGTACACCTTCGGTTTCCGCCGACGGATCGGCCGACGGAATTGTATGGGCGATTGAACGGCTGCCGAAGGTCAAGGATGCGTTCCCACCGGCCGTGCTGCACGCATACAACGCCACCAATGTTTCCCAAGAGCTGTATAACTCGAATCAGGCGGGAACCCGAGATGTGTTAGGATCCGGAGTCACTTTTTCTGTACCCACAGTCATGAACGGCAAAGTATATGTTGGCACGGGTAGTGAATTGGACGTTCTTGGTCTGCTCAATTAATGGATGACGGAAAAGTTTGTAAACCTCTACTAGATCTCT